>NZ_OVCN01000046.1 GCF_900406815.1 Acinetobacter haemolyticus | reverse complement strand
CTCTGAAACAGCGTGGGAATTGATAACGATCAAGTGTGATGGGGATGAAAAATAAAGTAAATTCCTAAGATACCCCTTTAGGATAATTAACAGTTAAAGCATAACATGCTGTAAATTAAGACGTTTTATACCTGTAGTTATTTAAAGCATGAAGATTTTTATGCAGATGGGTATTAAGGAGTATTCCCCATGGGTAACATATTAATGGCTCTTAATGAAATCCGGCGAAATAAGCCATATAATATGAGTATGTTGTAACTAAATGACGCATAAAAAAAGCGCGACATCATGCCGCGCAAAGGATAATCAAATATTAAGATTTATTTTTTAGAATGCCGACCATATACCGCCCAGGTAATCACTACGCAGGCGATATAGAAAATCAAAAATACTTTCATTGCGCCAACTGGCGAACCCGTTAATGCCAGCGAGCTACCGAACGCTTTCGGGA
>NZ_OVCN01000045.1 GCF_900406815.1 Acinetobacter haemolyticus | reverse complement strand
AAGATTCATCAACGGATATTCTTCAAGCCTCAGCATTATGTGGGCAACGAGCAGAACGGCTATGTTCTGACGTTTGACTTGCTTGATCTAGGGTTGGGGAATATACATTCCCGTTGTGTCTACAAGGACATGCAGGGCAAGGTACAGAATGCGATTCTGTATCATCCGTTTGAATCGTTGCCGACTTCATTTACTGGCATGGGCTTCAAGATTTATCACGAGGGCATGAAAGTAGGAAAGGGCGATGACACCCGTTACTACCCACCATATATCGAGTTGAATTGTTCTCCAGCTAAGATTTTGCAGGGTCACAACGTTTTTGGCACTGACATGATTCGTTCTGGAGCAATGGAGATGCTTGGCTATCTCTACATGTTCAATCCTAAATTGTCAGAGATGTTAGATATAGAGAATGCCGTTATTGTCTCGCTCGATGTCACATATTCTGCACGTATGGCCAATGAAGATCAGGTGAACAAAGTCCTTGATTT
>NZ_OVCN01000023.1 GCF_900406815.1 Acinetobacter haemolyticus | reverse complement strand
CATGCCTGTTACTCCCTCCCTCTCTCTTTATTTGTCTCGTCTACTATGCTTCTACAATTTCACCTGCCTTGTCTTTCTTTCTCTCTTTTTTTACTTCTCCATCCTGCAACCCCTTTCATTTTCTCTTTTTTTTTTTTTAATGATACGGCGACCACCGAGATCTACACGCGTAAGATCGTCGGCAGCGTCAGATGTGTATAAGAGACAGGACGAGTAGCTATCCAGCTTAGCTGGTTATTAATATTATTAAATACTTCTATATATTTTTATTCATATGTATAGGCTATATTTTATAAGCTAATTTATGGCTATTAATTTTTTACAGATCAGTCAGTGATATGAATCCTAACATGATGATTATCACGACATGAATTTGACTACAGTTATTTGGAATGAATCCAGTGTTTGTACTGCGATTGAAGACTTTGTTTACGATGTCTGTTTTGAACAGATGGGTGAACAACAATTCAAACAAACACTCAGTACATTATATGAAGCCTTTCAGTACTTCTATTCAGCACAGATTCACTACACGGAATCCATCCAATATTTTATTCAGTGTAAGTATTGGATTGATCATTTTCTGAATGGTCAATCTGCATCCCATATCCTAAATTTTAATATTCAACAGATTCAAACCCTATGCTGTGTAATCAGCCAATACAAACATGATTATTGGAATGAGCATGCTCGTTTTATCCAACAAGAACAGCAGAATCGAAATTCACTGCATCAGTATTTGACTAAACTCATGACACATTATTCGGAGCTGTTATTTGTACGTGTCGATTTGGGTTATCTCAAAGAGCAACAGGTTTATATTGGTATCGAGAATGTTCAACAGCATATGAGTATTTTAAGAAATCGTATAGCAAATCAAGATGGTTGTTTCATGGGGGTACAAGGATATGCATGGGCATTAGAGCAAGGTGTAGATAAAGGCTATCATTGCCACTTATTGCTGATTTATGATCCATCGAAACGGCAAAATGACTGGTATCTCGCTGATCAGGTTTGGCAAATGTGGAACAGTATTACGGGTAATATTGGCGTGCATTTTAATTGTAATACTATGGAATATAAGCAGAAGTTTAAGGAACTTAATCGCTTAGGTATAGGACATATCCAGTGCAATGTTGCATTGGAAATCAGTAATGCATTGAATGCTGGTATGTATCTGGTCAATCCTGAAAAGTATGCACAGCATCTACGAGCAAAGATACCGTATATGCGTAGCTTTGGTACAGGTCAATTTGAAGTGCATTGGCGTAGAGGTGTTGCTCAAACTTTACAGCGATGTGGATTTAAGTCAAACAACAATTAAAAAACTACGGCACTCCTAGTGATATGAACAGATAACCTAGGATGTGTTTTCTCATGACGACCTACAATGAAGCTCAAACCTTTTGTGAAATTGAAAAATTTATCAAGGATGTGGTGAATGACCAAATCAGTTGTGAACAATTCAAGCAACAAATTGTTCCTCTAATTATCAAGTCTAGACGTTTTTTTATTGCTGGTTATGACTATGTTGATTCCATTATTATTTTTAAGCTGATTGAACGAGCCTTGTTTCAAGCCAATAAATATACATTGTATAAAAATATTTATGATCTGCCCGATCATGTGATTGAGTTGATGATTGCCGATATCCAGTCAAAATCTGAATTGATACAGCATGGTCATCAATACGATCAGAAGCAGAATAAAGCTGAAATGAAAAAGGTCGAACGCTTCTTCTTGGATTTGATACAAAACAAGGACTGCTTAATGATCTTTCCAATGCGGTTGGGTATCAGGGCAGATGTATCGTCATTAGCATTTAACGAATTTGAATGTTATGTCTATGCCTTGTTGAGAGAGGTTAGGGCAAGGGAGATCAATTTATTCCGTTGCATCCATTCAGTGATCTGGAAAATGAAACATCATCCTGATCGGGGTTACTACCTCCAGATCTACTTCATTTATGCAGGACAAGCACAGGACACGACTTTATCTGACCATGCCAATAAATTGGCAGCGAAGTGGGAAGAACTCAGTAATGGTTATGGTGAAGCTCACATTGAAGAACAAGCCAAGAAAGGTTGGTCAGTGAATTGTCAGGATGACAGACAGATTCAACGCACCTTACAATTGGTCAAGAGTGATTTCAATGCGAATAGTAAAAATCATTATTTAAGGGTGATGCGAACTCGTCGCAAGACTTTTGATTGTGAACGCATTCCTTTAACGCTGAATTAGTCTCGTTCAGTAAAATTAATGGAGTTGTAGTTCAACAGTGGTCTAAGAAAAACAATGCGCTTAGACCACTAAACCACTGAAGCATGAATGGGCGAATGCCTAGAAATTATAGGTATAGGTCAAGCCACTGCTGGTCGTGATGGTCACTTCACGCACGTATTCAGCCGAACAGCCTAAGTAAACTTTTGCTACCGAACCATAACGCATATTTTGGTAATCGTAAGTGCCTTTGCTTCTACAATTGCCACGATTGATTAAAACCCCTGTGATGGTGGTCGGAGCATCATTTAAAGATATGATATTTAATAGATCGCTATAGCCTGTCATGGAGTATTGTGATTCTTCACGACGGACACGGACTTCAAACTGTTCTTGTGGTGCTGTTTGTGCAGGTTCAACAGGTGGATCATTCAGATCATACTCTGAGCTATCGACCATTATGGTTTTAAACTTATCGTCGGCTGGATCTTCAGTGGTTGATGAGGGTGCTTCAGCTTCACTTGTTTGAGCAGTCGTCGATTCAGATGTTGATTCTGGTTTTGAGGGTGGGCTACATGCGCTGAGGCTAGCGATCAGCAAGCCTGACAGCAGCAGTGGCTTGATCAGATTCATTGTTCAATTCCTATGATTAAATTCTTCGTATTGCATTGGTTGAGCCACACGGCTCAACCAATGGCTCGTTTTTGCTTTATTGTTTTGATCACTTGAGTTGCTATTTACATTTACCATGACGAACCGACTCAACCATGCGTGGTTGGGTCTGCTCGCTACTGAGACGTAAACAAATGGCTTTTTTAGATTTGGCAGAACTCGAAATAAACTCCTCTCCCTGAATCGGGCTTGCTCCACCAGCGTTATAAACCATATAGCGTTTGCCTGAAGTCGCTTTAAACGTGAATGCATCTCCCGATTCACTAAAGCCCTCAATTGTCTTTACCGTGACAGTAACAGTATTGGCTTTGGCAAAAGCCGTACCACACATCACACTTAGCCCTACAGCTAAAAATAGTTTTTTCATCATCAGTTTCCTTATTTCATTTATTTTCTAAAAATGGTGACAGGCCAAACGGCTGCTTTGCCTAGGTTGTAGGAATAGGGCATGTGAGCGGTGCTGCTACAATTTTTGAAATAGACAGAGCAAATCACTGCGATAACGATGTAGCCGATAATTAAATAATTTTTCATTTTTGATCCCTGCCTTATTCTTTACATTGCTGTACAGCATTCGCCATCACTTTGTTAAATTCAGGTGGTGGTTGCATGGTGTCTCGAGTGGTGACATCAGCCATACTTTCCATAAACTCGGGCGAGTAATGCGCCTCAACCTTGTCGTAAATACAGGAACAAGTTGAACGGTCTAGTCCACCAGCCTGACAGCCTGCTTTAAAGTCACGTTTGACCTTACTGTCACAGGCGATGAGTAGGCTGCTACTTAGAACAATAGTGATGACCCCGAACCACGTTTGATATTTCATAGATATTCCAATTCATTGTGATTTGTTGTTTTTAAAATCGTTATGGATTGCCTATTTATGCCAACCTGCCAGATAGACCAGCAGCCATAAAAACCCCAGCAATAAAATAAAGCCTGGCCCAAGAGCCACCACGACGATGACAACCAAAATAAGCTGTGTGATGAATTTCATGATTTTTATCCAGCACAAAACACCACTGACCAAAATAGACTCAGTAGTTAATTGATGCCTTGAATCAATCAGGACACAGCGAAAGCGTGTGATAAATGAATCGGAATGAAATGCCTGAGAGAGGGCGAAAGTGCAGGGGAATAAAGCACAGTAAATTGCGTCATGGTTGACTCCTTGGAATTATAAGAAGTTCTGCCGAATCACTGTCAATTGATTATGGTGGCAGAACGAAAGGGGGTTGACAGACTGGGATCCAAGGAACCAGCACGCACGAGGCGTCCCCCTCTCGCCCTACCATAGAAAAAAAGGGGGACGCGAGGGTTCCCACAACATACAAAATTACTTTCATATATCGTGCTGGATCTGCGGTCTGTCAAAACCGACTGACAATGTAGGTCAGCCCTTGCATCATAATCGCTGCTAAAAAACAGGTCAATTGATCTGTAGACCGAGTATTCAAAAATTGTCTAAAACTGATGATAAAAAACGCATTCTAAAAAAATACAAATACATAGCATCTAAATGACAACGGTGTTTCTCCATTCGAGACCGCACCAATACATGCTTCAACTACCCAGCAATCATTTTGCCTGCTTCCCCAGCAGGCTTTTTTATTCATTTACAGGAAATACCACAATGAGTTTGCCATGTCCTAATTGCCAGTCCCGAGAGACGGTACAACTGCAATCCCCCCAACATTTACCCAGTACCTCAACTAATAGCTCTATTTCCAATAGTGTGATGTCACCAATGGCACTTGCCACATTAGGAGTGAGTGTTTCCAAAAGTCTAAACATCCCACCAATTGCAGGCGCAATTGTTGGTGTACTGATTGGCGGAATATGGATGTTGATCACGGATGAAGAACAGCAACAACCGCTACACCCAACTTATCGTAGACAGTATTACTGCAATCACTGTGATCGCAGCTTTAGCCCGAATTTACGCAATTAAATCTTCAGCAAAATTTAAACCCAACCCTTTTACCCATTTAAAATTGATACAGGAATTATTCTTATGGCACATTTAGTTGAAACAATGGCATTCACAGGACAGACCCCTTGGCATGGTTTAGGCAATGAACTGACTCCAAACCAACCGATTGAGGTTTGGGCACAGCAGGCAGGCATGGATTGGCGAATAGAATCTTCGGATGTCAGTTATATGGCTCAGAATGAAAAGGGGCAGAATATTATTATGCCTTTTGAAGAACAACGGGTTTTATATCGTTCAGATACTCACGCACCTTTATCGGTAGTGAGTCAGCGCTTTCAGGAAGTTCAACCGATGGAAATCCTACACTTCTACAAAGACCTGACTGAGCAATCAGGCTTTGAACTGGAAACCGCAGGGGTACTCAAAGGCGGCAAGAAATTCTGGGCATTGGCACGAACAGGACAAAGTTCCGCACTGAAAGGTAAGGATGTGAGTAATGGTTATATTCTTTTAGCGACAGCCTGTGATGGCACACTTGCTACTACCGCACAATTTACTTCGATCCGTGTAGTTTGTAATAACACTCTAGCCATTGCACTCAAAGGACAAAATACCAGTGCAGGTGTGGTTAAAGTGCCTCACAGTACCAAGTTCAATGCGGAACGGGTCAAACAGCAACTGGGTATTTCAGTTCGGGCGTGGGATGAACACATGTATGAAATGAAACAACTGAGTCAACGTAAAGTGACACAGCAGGAAGCGACAGCCTACTTTGATGCAGTATTTAACAACAGTAGCCTGAGTGTAGCAGAACAGGATGAAAGCATTGTCCAGTACTACCGCAATGCAGCCATGCCAAATCAACCAAGCCCATCCAAAGCCGACAATAAAACTGAACCCAATGGCCGAGCCATGTCCAAGGTGATGACCATGTTTAACGGACATGGACGAGGTGCAGAACTGAGTTCAGCCAAAGACACCGCTTATGGATTACTCTGTAGTATTACAGAGTTTTGTGACCACGAACGTCGCGCCATGAGTACAGACCATCGTCTTGATACAGCTTGGTTTGGAGCAGGAGCAGTGATCAAGCAACGAGGCTTGGAACAGGCACTTCGAATGATTGCCTAAATTCAGTTTCAATTAAGCCGCTTCCTTTAGCCTAAGCATACGGTAACACCGTACAAGCACAGCAACACCTTTAGCCGCACCCTCAGATGCGGCTTTTTTTATGCCCAAAATTCAGCTTTTACGATTTTACTCATACAGGAATATTTGCCAATGAATAGCCATACTCAAATTCAAAATGCCTTAAATCATCCACCGTTACAGCCATATTCACCAAACCTGAATCTATCCATCCAGAACTCATCGAATCAACAGCTTGAAGTAGGAACTCGAACCAAACGAGACCGACCGAACAAACAGCCACGAAAAACTAAAACACCTGTAGCTAAACGTCTTGCCAATACTAAACAGATGAATTACCAGCAATGGCTGGAAGTCAGAAAACAGGGTATTGGCAGTAGTGATGCCGCTACCGCATGTGGACTGAATCCTTATATGTCGATGCTGGAATTATGGATGATCAAGACAGGGCGGATGCAGCAGAATATTGAAGACGAAAGTGCAGGCTATGCACCTTTGTACTGGGGTAAACAGCTAGAACCATTAGTTGCCCAATACTATAGCATGCACACCAATAATAAGGTGCGTCGAGTCAATGCAGTGCTACAACATCCTGTTGAAGACAAGCATTTTATGCTCGCCAATTTGGATTATGCCGTGGTGGGCAATAGTGACGTTCAGATATTAGAGTGTAAAACCGTGGGGGAATATGGCTCAAAACTATGGCGAGATGGTGTGCCTTTATATGTGCTGTGTCAGGTACAGCATCAATTGGCAGTGACAGGTAAACAGGCAGCGCATATCTGTGCCTTGATCTGTGGACATGAAACCAAAATCTATAAAGTGACACGTAATGAAACGGTGATTCAGCACATCATTAATGCAGAGCGTCACTTCTGGCAATGTGTAGAATCAGGTATTCCACCCAGTGTAGATGCTTCGGATTCTGCTGCAAAAGCCTTACAACAACTTTATCCAGAACAGATTCCATTAACCGTAGAAGACCTGACTCAAAATGAACAAGCTAATTATTTATTTAATCAGTTACTAGAGGAGCGACATAAAGTTGAACAACACCAGCAGTATTATGATGAACTGAAACATCAACTACAAATGATGATGAAAGAAGCAGAGCGAGCGGTATTTACAGGTGGTTCAGTCACTTGGAAAAAGTCGCAAGACTCCATCAGCCTAGACAGCAAATCCCTGCTTAAACTGCATCCTGAATATCTACAACAGTTTCCGCAAACCAAAGCTGGAACAAGACGCTTTCAGATTTATCCGAATGGTGGGTAAAGCAGACATTACCGACATCAACAATTCATTCCAACTCAAACAACCCGATCCCATACCCCAACAGGTATGGGATTTTTTATGTCCAAAATTTATTTACCCATATCACAAACACTTATTCCACATCTATATAGAGGACAGCATCATGATTAAAGGTTTAGCAATCACACCACCCGTTTTAGGTCGTATCAGTATCGGTAAAATTGTCGAAAAGAATGGTAAACGACTGCCTGAAAAGGATGATCAATTCACCATTACTAGCCAAATCCAGAATAAGGATGGCTGGGTGAAACATCCACTGGATGAACAGTTACGTGCCAAGGCACCGAATCAAAACCAAAAGCTAAGAAGCATCCCAGTCCGTATGATCTTCAATGACCCTGAGCTGAATCTACGAGCGGAGTACAGCTTATTTGACCGCCAAACTGGACGTTTAATCTGCTCAGGCAATGGCGAAATCTGTCAGCGACTCGGACAAAATGGCATTGAACAACATCCTTGTCCATCCCCTGATTTATGCCCACTGGCGCAAGGTGGATTGTGTAAACCTTATGGACGGCTGTATGTGAATTTAGATGAATCAGATGAGTTTGGCACCTTCATCTTTAGAACCACAGGCTTTAATAGCATTCGTACTTTGGCAGCACGGCTTAGTTACTATCATGCGGCATCAAGTGACTTACTTTCTTGTTTGCCATTGCAACTGACTTTGCGGGGCAAGAGTACCACTCAAAGTTACCGTACTCCGATCTACTACGTGGATTTGACTTTACGTGATGGAGTGAATCTGCAAGATGCGATTAGTTCAGCCAAACAGATTGATGAGCAGAGCAAAGCAGCAGGGTTTTATCAGGAAGCTTTAGATCATGTGGCACGGCAGGGCTATGGCAATGCCAGCTTTGAGGTAGGTGGTGAAGAGGGCTTGGGTATTGTTGAGGAGTTTTACAGGGATGAAACGAAGCCAGAGCAGTATCAGCAGTCCCATGATTTGACTCATGTTCAAGATATCCAGAAAGGGTTGCAGCAGTCGGTTCAGGCTTTGAATTGATTAGGTGGAAGCAGGACGTTTTTTCTTACAGCGAGCTCTATTATTTGAGCGAAATTGCGCTCGCATCATTGATTGGGAGAAAAACATCATGAATGCGTTCACAGGTCAAACTTTTCAGATGAATCAAATCATTAATATCAAGCATGTCGTTGAATTTACTGCTCTGAGCAAATCAAAAATCTATGAGATGATTAATAAGAAATCAAAGTATTATGATCCGACATTTCCTCAGCCTATACGGTTAACAGAGATGCGTATCGGTTGGTCTGCTTGGGAAGTCCATCAGTGGATTGAGTCTAAGATGGAAGAACGAGAGTAATGGGAGCTTTTGCTCCCTTATTTTTTTCTAAATTTGAGGTTAATAAATTGTAATGTAACTAAAAGTTTAAACTAGAAATAATTCTCCGTATTTAGAATACTAACGTTAGGTAAAATATTAGTAAAACCTTAATTACATTGCTTGGGATATAAATTAACTGTTAATAAGTACAGAAAATTTTTTCTGAAGTAGAGAATATTTAAAGCTTAATTTCCGGTTCAAAGCACCTTCTTTTATATAGTTAGCTATTAGTTGCTCAATATCATCATCAGTCAGGCTTATGATATAACCTCGATCATCTTTAGCAGTGTCAATGCAACGGTTCTTTAGACGCTCAGCATCTTCTACACTTCTACAGACTAATATACCTACTTTACCTCTACTTGGAGAGAATCTGCCAGATAGTTGATCAATTTCAGGATTTCCTATTTCTTTACCGTAATTTTTGCATTCAATAAAAATAAAAGCTGACGGGTAATGCATTGAAAGCCACTGAAAAAAACCAAACTTTGATTCATTGGCATAAGTAATGTCTATACGTTTTCTACCATCATGTATTGGATGCTGTTTAATTGGACTCACTAAATTGGGATAAAACAAGGCAGAGAAGATTTTTTCAATAATTTTCTCATAAATTCCAGCATGTTCTTTTCCTACAGGTATTGATTTTAATTCTTTAATTAAATCATCCCAATTAGGAAGTTCAAACTCATGACCTTCTATATCTGATAGATTTTCATGTTTTAAGGGGTCAGAAGGATTACTAACTTTAGCTTCTCTATATTTTTCGAGAATTTCTGGCCTTTTTAGAGTTTCATTTACGACGGAAAGTTTATCTCCACCGTATTTTTCTTTTAGGTCTTTCTTAGTAACTTTGGGAGTCCCATCTCTTAAGTATCTAACTAAACTTGAGTTTTTAACAATTTCCTCCTGTTGCATGGTTGGCAATAAGTAATGTTGATAATAATCTTGATAGTCATAAGCTATGTTTCTTCTTACGATTATTTTTGGGATTAAGATTAATTTTTCACCATTGGCTAACGGTAAGTCAACAAAATGATTTTCCCAGTTTTCTTTTTCTATGTTCCAGATAGGACCTGAACTAACATTTGGTACTAAGGGAATACCATAATAATTACACATATCTTGAGTGTATTTGATCAGAGGTGCTTTGATAATATTGCAGACAGCATCTGAGATCATATCTTTACCTATGCCCTCAATCATTAATGCTGTATCTTCTAAGTCTTGTAAAAGACCAGAAACGGAAGCTTGGCTTTTAAATAATGCATCCCATACCAAACCTGCCGAATGTGGACCAAAGCCATGACCTCTAGAACGATTTTTGGAGTAACCTAGATGAAATTCATTTGTTTCATTCAGTCCAGTGAGTAATCTTTTGGCTTCATCATGTTTACCATTTTTGATTCTATCTAGTACTGTTTCGAAATAATTTTGAACTAGGGCCGCACAATCATGGCCCCAAGGAGATTGTAAATTTCTTAACGCAGTGGGATCAACAAAGACCAAAAGATCTGTATTTATATCTATATCTAGAAAATCTAAATAAGGTTGGGTCAAATGCAAATTATAAATTTCTGAAATTCTCATTTTCTAGGCTATCACTTGATTTTTATTAGTTATACATTAAGTTTATACAAAAAGAAAAATGAATAAAACATAGTAAATTAAAAAAGATGCTATATCTTTAAAAATTGAATTTTTTTCAAGGATCAGCTAATAAATCAGTTAGAAAATATACGGTCTAACCCAAGCCAGAACAGGATAGGGTGCTTTAGTACTGTTAAATAATGATAATTCATAATTTTTGATCTGTTGATTATTTGCTCTTTAAAATGGATAATAAAAAATAAATATTTGATTTCTTGGTGGGGACGTGGGATTAATAATTCTAATAGTATTCTGTATAATTATATACTGCCTCTTTAAATCTTCCAATCAGAAAAAGTCAACTAACAAGCATGCACCGATACGCTTAGTTACCACAGTAGATCAGACTAAAAGCTTGAATTCATTTAATGAAGTGAAACCTAAACAAGAAAATTTGACTGACGCTTCTTTAGCTTCTCAACAAGCCATGTATTCTGAAAAAATAGAAACCAACAATGGAAGGGATATTATTATTGGGCTCCAGAATTCTCCTAGAGACTTGATGCAAAGTTTCAAAGACGATCAAGATGAAAATTTAGTTACATTTACAATATCAGTTGGAGCCTCTGAAAAAAAGTCATCTAATGTGTCAGTAGGACAATGGATTAAACAAGGTGAGAGCGTAAGAGTAAAGGAATTTGAGTCCAACAAAGGATTTTTTTATTTTGGTGGAAAACTAGAAGCATATAAAGCGGGCACTTATTACAATAGCCATGAAACAGAAGCTTCTCTAGTTGATGAAAGCTTGCAATTTGAGAAAAGAGATCAATTTTATACTGACTCCACATTGAGTTATTGGCCTAAGTATATTGAGCTATCTCCATCAGCAAGAGGTGCATATTTAAATTGGCTTTTTGGGGAGAGATCTGATCCTGAAACTCCAATAGGATATGTTTTTATTTATTTTTATGGCCTAGAGCGTAGAATATTAATTGATAGTACTGAACATGGCACAGTTGATGATAATGAGTTCATAGCAATATTTGATGAATTAAATAGATTACGTCAAATATTTGAAGAGCATTACGCTTTCTATAATTATTCAACTAGACTTATTGAAATGATGGTCTATTTAAGACCCCATGTTTTAAAAGTTGAATATTCTGATATTTCAACTAGATATGATTCTCTTCTTTTTAAATATTATTTGGCTAAGCAAGTTCAAGCAGAACAACCCATAACAAGTGAATTAGCTTTACTATGGATACAAAGCACAGATGAGTATAGTTTAAGAACACCAGCAAGAAGATGTGCTGAGGAATTTGCTATTCTTTTTTCTGAGCTATATTTGAAAGAAACAAAAGGTGGATTAGTAGTCAAACCTAATAAGACTAAGCTCAAATTAGAGTATTATCCAGCAAGTGGAACATTACGTGGATTTCAACTAGGTATTATTGATTTACCTGACCCTAGTATATTAAAGGCTCCCATCAAAAAGTTAGCCTACATTGCTGATCAGTGTACTGATGCTTTGGAACAATACAGTCGATATCTTGGGCGAAAGGGTACAAATAAAGAGGATATAGAAGCTATACTTCTATTACCAAATAATTTGAAAAATATAAATAAAAACAAATTATTAAATGAGTTTAAAGTATGGGCCAATGAGAAAATTGATAAGCATACAGGTTTAGTTTTTTTTTCTGAATTATGGAATTTTACGGGTAAATCCTTACCTGAAAAACTTAATAAGAAAGAAACTGATTTTTTAGAAAATTTTCTAAGTTTAGGAAATTATTCTTATACTCCAGATCATAGAGTACACAAGATCAAACCAAGTATTAATGGGTATATAGTATTAACTCATGGAAGTATAAATCGAGATCATCAGATATCTTCTGCATTCAATAGAATTCTTTTATTTATTCGATTAGCAGTGATTATTGCTAAATCTGATGATAAATTGCATGAAAAGGAACAGGAGTTAGTCCATAAAATTATTGATGAAGATGAGCATTTAACAATAAATGAAAAGAGTTCCTTAAAAGCATATTTTCTGTGGAGTATGCATACTCCAACGAACACTGTGGGATTAAAACAACAAATAGAGGTTATGGATGAAACGTCTACAGCAAATTTTAGAAAGATGTTGATCCAAATGACTTTAGCTGATGGAACGGTAGAGGCATCTGAAATTAAACAGCTTGAAAAATTGTATACTATGTTAGGAATTGATAAGTCTTGTGTTCTTAGCGACTTACATCAATATGGTTCACAAAAGAAATCTGATAGAGATGTTAAGCTGGTATCTATACCTACCTCATCATTTATTATAGATGAATCAATTCTTGCTCAACATGAAGCTGAAACAACGGAAGTTCAGGCGCTATTGGGCTCTATTTTTACAGAAGAAAATATAATTGATGAACAAATAGAGCCTACTTTATCAAGTCCAGTTTTATCTGTCACTTTAGATAAGCAGCATAATGAATTATTTAAAATTTTGATTAGTAAAGAAAAGTGGTTACGTGAAGAAATTGAAAGTATTTGTGCAAAATTTGACTTGTTAGTTGATGGTGCCCTTGAGACTATTAATGATTGGGCTTACGAGGTTGTAGATGCACCTGTATTTGAAGATGATGGTGATATCTTTGTTGACCAAGAAATTGTTTCAGAATTAAAAGGGGAATAGAGTGTTAGTTAAACCTATAAGATTAAAAGAGAAAGAAGCAATCATCCAGTCTCTCAAATCAGGTGTTACACCTAAAATTGGATTGCAGCATATCCAAGTGGGACGTTCAAACGAAGTTACAGCTTTAAATAAAGATATTGACCGAATTATTGAGGGTGGGTCAGCATTTAGATTAATTATTGGTGAATATGGATCAGGTAAAACCTTTTTTCTTAGTGTTATCCGTTCAATTGCATTAGAAAAAAAACTAGTCACTGTACATGCAGACCTTTCACCAGACCGTAGAATACATGCTTCAGCAGGGCAGGCTCGAAATTTATATTCTGAATTAATACGTAATATGGCTACACGAAATAAGCCAGATGGGAATGCTTTAACAAGTGTAGTTGAGCGTTTTATTACTGAAGCAAGGAAAGAAGCCGATTTTAAGCAAGTAACGGTATCAAAAGTGATTCAAGAAAAATTAACTTCACTGTCAGAATTAGTTGGGGGATATGATTTTGCAAAGGTGATAGAAACTTATTGGATTGCACATGAACAGGATAATGAACTATTGAAATCCAATGTTCTCAGATGGTTAAGGGCTGAATATACAACCAAAACTGAGGCTAAGAAAGATCTAAAGGTAAGTACAATTATTTCAGACAGTTCATTCTATGATTCTTTAAAATTACTCAGTCTTTTTATACGTCAAGCGGGTTATGCAGGCTTATTGGTAAATTTAGATGAGATGGTTAACTTATATAAATTACATAGTACACAAGCAAGGATGTCTAATTACGAGCAAATTTTAAGGGTTCTAAATGATTGTCTTCAAGGCACTACTGAATATTTGGGATTTCTATTAGGGGGAACTCCTGAATTTTTATTAGATCCTCGCAAAGGGCTATATAGTTACGAAGCACTACAGTCTCGATTAGCAGCAAATGGTTTTGCACAAAGAGCGGGAGTCGTTGATTATTCTTCAACAGCTTTGCACCTTGCTAATTTAACACCAGAAGAATTTTTTATTCTTCTCAAAAACTTAAGAAATGTTGTAGCGTGTGGGGAATTTGAAAAATATCTTATTCCAGATGAAGCACTTTATGCATTTCTGAAACACTGTAATGAAACTATAGGGGATGCTTATTTTAGAACTCCGCGTAATACAATTAAAGCATTTCTAGACTTGCTAGCAGTGATAGAACAAAATCCAAATATTAAATGGAATGATCTTATTAATGAGCTTTCTATTGAAGAAGATCGTATCACAGATATGGATGAAATATATGATGATGAAACGTCTGAAAACCAAGAATTAACTGAATTTAGAATATGAAAGATGAGTTCCAGACACTACATCCTTCAGTACAAAGATGGGTGTATAAACAGGGATGGCCAGATCTAAGAGAAATTCAGAAAAAGGCCCTTAATCCTATTTTATCTGGGGACCGAGATGTCTTAATCAGTGCCTCGACAGCAGCAGGTAAGACAGAAGCTTTTTTTTTACCTGCCTGTAGTAAAATAGCAAATTTAGAAGCTGGTTTTGGAATACTTTACATCAGTCCCTTAAAAGCATTAATTAATGATCAATTTCGTCGGCTGGAAAGTTTGGGAGAAGAACTTAAAATACCTATAACGCCGTGGCATGGCGATAGTTTACAAAGTAGAAAAAACAATGCTAAAAAGAATCCTTTAGGTATTTTATTAATAACTCCTGAATCACTCGAGTCATTACTGATTAGGGAAAGTGGATGGCTAAAAACTGCTTTTTCTAATATTAAGTATATTGCTATTGATGAATTTCATGCATTTATTGGTACAGATCGCGGTCAGCATCTCTTATCTTTACTAAATCGTATTGATCATTTATTAGGTCAGTATGCCCCCCCCATACCTAGGATTGCTTTAAGTGCTACGCTAGGTGAATTAGAAACTGTACCTTTGGCATTGAGACCTAACCAAAAATTACCATGCGAAATAATTACGACAACCAAAAACTCTGCGACTATGCAGGTACAAGTAAAGGGTTATATTAATCCGTTTCAGAATAAATCCGATCACTTAAATAATGCAGAAGCTCAAATTTTTCAGGATATTTATAAATTTTGCCGCGGTGGATCGCATCTAGTATTTGCAAATAGTCGTCAAAGAACTGAAAGTATAGCTAACGCACTAGGTGAATTATGCCGTCAAAACAGAGTTCCGAATGAGTTTTTCCCTCATCATGGCTCTCTTGCTAAAGAATTGCGTGAAGAATTAGAACATAGATTACAGAAAAAGAGCCTACCTACAACAGCGGTTTGTACAATGACACTTGAATTGGGGATTGATATAGGCAAAGTTAACTCTGTAATTCAAGTTACTTCACCACATTCAGTAGCAAGTCTGCGACAACGAATGGGGCGATCAGGACGTAGAAGTGAACCGGCTATTCTTAGAATGCTTATAAAAGAAGAGGAGCTAACAAAAAATAGCCATATTGTTGACATGTTACGTCTAGAGTTAATTCAATCTCTTGCAATGATACGATTATTAATTGCTAGTAAATGGTTTGAGCCAGCAGATACATCACAATTTCACTTTTCAACCTTACTTCACCAAATATTAGCAATTATTGCTCAATGGGGTGGGGTTAGACCTGATCAGATATATACTTTACTCTGTAAAACGGGCCCGTTTAATAAAGTATCCATTATACAATTCAAAATATTACTAACCTGTATGGGGGAAAATGATCTTATAGTGCAGCTGAAGAGTGGTGAACTTACTTTAGGCTTACGTGGAGAACAAATTGTTAACCATTATAGTTTTTATGCCGTTTTTAAAACACCAGAAGAGTACAGGATTATTTCTGGATCAAAAACACTTGGTACACTACCCATTACAACTGTTGTTTTAAAAGACCAACATATTATATTTGCTGGTAAACGTTGGAAAATATTAGATGTAGAGTCCGATAAAAAAGTAATCCGAGTTATCGCTGCTAAAGGCGGACTTCCTCCCTCTTTTGGTGGAGAGGGTTTATCAGTACATAGTATTGTCAGGCAAGAAATGTTTGAAATTCTAAAAAATAATGATTATAGGATAACAGTAGGTGCACATAAAGTTGACTTTATTGATCGTACAGCAAAGCTTTTGTTTGATGAAAGTATTGCAGCTTTTAATGGGTCTAATTTAGCAAATCAGTCAATTATTGAAGTTGGGCAGAAAGTTTATATTTTTACTTGGCTTGGTGACAAAATTACAGATACCCTAAAAGTCATATTTGTAATGAATAACTTTTTAGTTACTGCGATCTCCGGAGTTATTGAAATAGAGCAAACAACGAAAAAAGCTGTGATTGAATATCTTAAAGCAGTTCTCACACGTGGAATACCTACAGAGCAAGAACTTGCTGTATATATTCAAGATAAAGTTATTGAGAAGTTTGACGAATATCTAAATGAAGAATTGCTCAATCAAGGGTATGGTATAAGGATGTTTGATTCAAAAAATACTTTTTCTTATATACATAAACTTCTAGCAGCAGAGAAAATATAAATAGATTAATCTAAGTGAATGTAATTTGGGAAGAGGATAATGCACAATATTAACATAGCCCGTCATAAAAAAGTTTGTCAAGCATTCGCAGATTTTCAGCCTATAGAAATTAACAAGTCAAATCCTATTTTTGATTTATTGAATAAAGCTTTCTACCAAGAAAACGTTCTTGAGGGAAAAACTGGATGTTTTATGCCAATCGCTTTTCCAACGGGCGTAGGGAAAACATACAACACATTGTCGCTTATTCTGAAAGTATTACTAGATGATATTAGGAATGAAGTAGTGCTCGGGGAAAACTATAAGCCTCGATATTGCTACTACATTACGAATGCGGTTGATAATGTCTTTGATGCTTTTAATAGCTTAATGAAAAGTATTGATGAGACTGATTATCTCAGCCAGACCCAAAAAGATATTGTTAAGGAAAGGGTGCTGTATGCTCCTGCAAACTCAAGATCATTGCTGGATATGCTCAATAATAATGAAAGAGCTTTAGATCAGTTATTGGATCTATTTTCTATAACAAAAAATACATCTCTACTTAATGAAATCAAGAATCTAAAATCTGAACAAACTATTTTAAGTACATTAAAAGAACTTCCTTTTAAGAAAGTTCTATCAGAACGTTTGATAGAGTCGGCTCAGAAATGTTATTCCTCCATAATACGACACATTCAGAACGTTCAAACAGGTGATAAGCCAATTCAGTTAAATGAAAAAAATACAAACCTTCTTAAGTTGCTTATACCCGGTGTGACTTTAGAAGTTGGTATAACTCGTATTGTCTTTATGACGACTAAAAAGTTTTTGTATGGTTTACAGCAATCAATAGGGAAATTTCATCCTACACGTGACCTGTCAGAAAATATACTCATCATTGATGAGGTGGATAGGCAACACCATGAAATTCTGACACATCTTGTAGCTGCTAATGAAATTGATTTACTTGCAACGATACGTACAGTTCATTCAAATATGAAAGAACATCAGCTTTGCTCAAAGCTTCAATATGATGGAATAGCCCAACTTTTTGAACCATATTTAAAAAAAGTTCAGGATTTTTTTGAAACATATCAGCTTCGTCATAGTTTTGATATTCATCAAAGTTTAACGAAAGAAAAAAAACAGGTACTTTTATTTAGTGATAAATTAACAACACATAACACAAACGTAAATGGACTTTTGAAATTCAGCTTGAATCAGAAGCATCTACAGCATGAAATTGCGCTAAAGCATCATTTTGAAGAAGAAAGAGAGGAGTCGGATTTCCCAAAATTCGTGGGAAAGTTAGAAAGGCTTGTTAATCGAGAGTTTCAGTATCTTGTTCGTGAAGCTGAAGAACTCTATCGGAAGAATTTATCAAGACTCCCATCCGAGCAAGTATCTCGGAATTTAACTTCTACTCAGGTGATTTCAAGTATTCTGGATCAGTTAAATTTACATGCATTACAGGGACAACTGAATCAGCATTTGAATTATCTTGTTGGCCATCAGCGTAGTGATCGGAAAAGTGCAGCAAATTTCCATACTCGGGGTATTAAAATGACGGAAATTGATCGTCTACCCGAGTCACAGGATTCAGTGATGTTCAAACATCATGGCTTCAATGTTACACCTACAGGTATGTTGGCATCATGGGTGGAGTCAGGCTGCCATATTTTAGGAGTTAGTGCTACAGCCGAATGTGGAAGTGTTGTACATAATTTTGATATTCGTTATTTAAAAGAAAGTCTAGGCACACAATATGTTGATTTAACTCAGTTTCAAAGAGATGTGATCCATGATTATTATCAGCGTGAAAGAAATTATACTCAGGCTGCGGTTGATATCTCAATAATACAAATCACTAATGATCGAGCCTATATTAAGACTTTAATCCATCAATGGAATCCCCAGGCACGTATTGAAAATGTACTCTATAAGCAGCTTTTTGGGGAGGATTACTCTGATTATGATTTCCCTCTTAGATGGCTAAGCAAGTTATGCCAAGCGATATCAGCATTTATAAATACAAAGAATAATCGTTATATGGTTGGGATGCTTAATCGTAGTATTAAGGTATCTCTCACACCTTTTCTACACTGGTATGTCAAAAACTTGGAGCAAATGACAGGCATTGTGACCAAGTTAGTTTCTGGTGTTGATGCAAACTATTTGAAGCAAGGTAAGTTTGATGAGGAAGTGATTAAACATTTAGAAACCCGACCGGGTAAAGTTATTGTATTAACTACCTACCAAACGATGTCTTCAGGTAAGAATCCAGATTATCAATTTGATTCTAAACTAGAAAATAATACATTAAGGCATGTAGGGATACGTGAAGCTAATCGTACAGATATTGACTATATGTATTTGGAGGAACCTACGAATTTAATATCCGTAAATGGTTCTCAGGAAAGTAAAACTAGTGATAGATTGCTGCTATTAAGTAATGCAATGGGGTTGCAGGAGGTGGGGGCTATATCACCTCATCAAGCCCACATTTGGGTCAATGAAGTAATAGGTAATAGTGATTTATATAATGCTTGCCAAGCTATAAAAAAAAATCATTACCATAAATCTGATGATTACTTGCATGCTACTTACCGCATGATAGAGCAAACTGTTGGCCGAACAGCACGTACTGCAATTAAAAGGGAAACTATTTATATTGCAGTAGATTGTGAGTTAGTCACTTTATTGGCAAATGATACTCGGTCAAGTGTATTGTTTTCACATGAATATAAAGCATTAGTTGAGTATGCACGTACTATGGTGCCCCCAATTAGTACAACAATCAGTCGTCAGCTTCGTAGACAGAAAAATCTAGCAATATTGCACTCGGGTAGATCATATAGCAAAATTCAAAGTCTACTTGAGCGTATAAATCATAAGTTAGATAATGAATATGAGCAGGACTGGAAAACATTAAGACAATTCGTACTCAAGAATCCAACCTTTATCACAGCACCGATAAAGAATCGTGAGTATTACATAGATTCTCCAACTCTTGATGAATATGAGTATTTTGCACCGAAAGAAGAATTTAAAACCAATAGCTATGTGTTCTTTGAAAATCTAGAATCTCCTATTAGGCTGATCAGTGAGTCAAATTCACGCTTACCAGTTTTAATGAAGAATAAAGATATTCGTGAGTATTTTGAGAGTGTCGAAAATGAATTTTGCACGGAGTGGCTTAAAGGAGCGAGGTACATTCTGACACCTCAAATGTACACAAATATCTATCTTGGTGCTCTAGGTGAAGAAGCAGGTAAGGCTGTACTTGTCAAACACGGTTTCCAATTAGAGGATATCAAAGGTGACCAGTTTGAGAAATTTGATTCTATTCTAACATTTCGGGACAAGAAAATATTTATTGATTTTAAATACTGGGATTTGTCAGCAAGGCGAGCCATCTCACAAGAAGAACAAAAGGTGGATATGCTCAAAACAATTTATAAATTGCGTGAATTGCATATTGATAGACTCGTCATTTGTAATATTTTTAGAAGTAATGAAGAGCCAATATTATTCTTTGATGAAAATTTTAAATATATTGAAGATAGAACTCAGGCATCAATTATGACTATCCCTAATTTACTCGATGAATTGAGTGGACAGGTCAATATAAATGCAATCACTGAACTTGCTCGTTGGATGTTGAATTAAGGGAGATGAAAGTTGAATGATGGAATTCTTGTAAATCGTATTGATCTCAAATTGGATCAGGTCATGATGTCAAAAGACTTTACAGTCTTAAAAATTACGAGTGATTTGGGTGGAAAACAGCATTATGGACAAGTGATTAACACGATTTATAAAGAAATCACGCCATTGTCATTGTGTAATGCTGGTAAGGGAGCTTACTATGCTTTAGTTCATAAAGAACATCGATATAAGCTAGACAATCCTCATTTTGCAGTAGCGCCAGTTATCCCAATTGATTTAAATTCGTACCATTGTGCAAAACTCCTTATTGGTGCCTTGCCTTATCTATCAGGGAACACGCAATCTTGTGAAGGAGTTGGGCTCTATTACTTATCAGATATTGAGAATATTCGTGGCACTGAGGTTATTAGAACCTTTGAGATAAAAATAGAGCAGGAACAAGGGCATTTAGTTTTGAAAATTGATGGAGCTACTTTCACTCCTATCACTTATCATACGAATGCTCAAGGTGAGCTATATGGAGATTGTACACATTTACCTCGATTTAAGTTTGATAGATGGTCGCAATCGATGAATCGATCCAAACATGGCGAGTTTATAAAAAAGGCCCATCGCAGCAAAAGAATGAGAAGTGATGTAGTTTCTTTGGATACAAAGAATCCATCTAAGTTTTGGAATACGAAAGCGGGTATTCTTGCGCTCTTTATGAGTGATGTAGAAAAGTATTTAGAAAAATATCTCTCAATACAATTTGATCAATTAAGTTCAGAGTATCGTGTTCGATTTAAAGATACGAATGTAAAGGAAACTTATCAGGCTATTGATGAGCTGCTTAAGCAAAAAAGAATGAATCTGATTAATTTGACAGAAATTGATATAGCACCTTTACAAGCAGCATTTATTGCAGATGGTATCACTGTACACCTATCAAATGAAGTGGATGATGAGGCATTCAATTTGGCAGTTCATCATTCTAAAGAGTTTTATGAAGATTCTGGGCAGATAGATCCTTATCAGCAATTAAGAGCAAGCGATACTATTATTATTCAATCTGCTTATCCCGATACTTTATTAAAGAATGGTGAGTTAGTTAAAACAACTTATGAGGCCTGTAAGAAAGAACTGCTTGTTAAGTGGGAAGTAGTATCACGTAGATTGAAATTACTTACACCAGTTGGCAACTGGTTATTCATTGTTTGTAAAAGACCTAAAGATATTGAAGAGTCTTATTTTACAGTCAGCAGTCATCAAGGCGAGTTGACCTTTGCTAAACTTAACTCAATGGATGTACAAGAATACTTGTTAAATTTACCAAAGTTAATGACTGATAAAGAGCTCTTGATTGTAGATCTTGACAATCAAGAGACTTATCTCATAGAGGAAACCAAGTATATTGCGCTACCAAATTTTGCTGAATTAGCCCAGATTATGAAGGAACTTGATGCTGGCTATGATAAGGGGATTCAACGGGAGTGGGTGACTGAGTTCTTAAATTTATTAGAGTATGACTTAATTGATTTAACGAATAAAGAATTGGTAGTGTCGAAGTTAGGTGATTTATTAAAACAAAATCCATTATTAGAGGTTTTTGGTAAGAAAGAAATTTTTGGTAACCCAACCAATAAAATTGCTTATAAAGGCAGTATGCAATCTTTTTTTGATTGGGTTGCCTTAGAAAAAGGATTGAGACTAGGTGCTTCTCTTAAAGCCCAAGATAGTGGTTATATCGAGGCATCATTAGGTTTGTTTTATAGTGAAGAAGAAAAACTATACTTTGTCGGTGATAAAGATAACGTTAAATCAGTTCCAAAATTTTGTCGTATACGACGTATTGTCACTGATGCAGATGAGGTACCAAACGAGTTGTTGAGGATGATGGAGGCTTTCCATATTCGACATAAACAGCCAACTGTTTATCCTTTTTTATTTAAACATTTAAGAGAGTTTTTTAAGATTGATTAATTAATCAATCAATCATGCAATGATTATATAATTGGTTGAAATATTATAAAATAAAATCCCTAAAAATTAATTAACAGTTAAGAAATTCTGTTATATTTTGAGCTAATATAAGA
This sequence comes from Acinetobacter haemolyticus, assembly GCF_900406815.1. GTDB lineage: Bacteria > Pseudomonadota > Gammaproteobacteria > Pseudomonadales > Moraxellaceae > Acinetobacter > Acinetobacter haemolyticus_A. The sequence goes on along the minus strand of NZ_OVCN01000023.1, from coordinate 29,453 downwards.
TATCATTTTTATTAAAATGATATCTTATAGGTTGTATGCTTTAAATTAAATCTATGTATAGTAAACTCTTAATGAGTCATAGATTTCTTTTGCATTATATATCTTTTCACCTTGCTGAAATAAATCACTATTAATTTCTTCAGAAGAAAGTAATTTGTAGTATTTACTAAACCATTTTCTATCTGTTGTATAGTTCCAAGTTATATTGCCTTTATTGTTTTTAATGTATCTATTAATCAATGTGTTAAATGCAAATGTATTAAAGCTTTTTACGCAATTGAGGCATATAGTGCTAGCTTCTTGTAAGAAGTTTAAATCTAAGCATATAGGCTTTTCAAAAAAAGCTTTGTGAGTATTTAAACCTAATTTAATAGCATTTTTAGAACCTAAAAGACCTGCTCTGTGAACAATACAATGTCTTAATTGGCATAATTGCTCAAAAAGAAAAATACTCTCTCTAACTTCAGTTTCTTCGATAGATTGCCCACCAAAGGACAGTCCTGTAAAAGTGTTTATTGTAGATTTAATATTTTCAAATGAAATGAAGCTGCAATGTTCCAATAATGCTTCAGGCAATAGCTCATTAGTATGATGAATGGCAGCTGCATATGTTAAGGACTGTTCTAAACATTTATCATATGAAGTTTGATCGGCTAATATAATTTCACGTATTACTCTTCTAAAGTAAGATTCAACATTAGATACTAATCCTAATAAGAATAAATTATATATATCAATATCATTTGAATCATGATTTGTAATAATGCCACTTCTTTCTATAAGCCCTAATTTCATTAAGAAATACTTATTCCTATTAATATAAATGTCAATAGGAGATGCTGTAAGCTCCTGAGAGTTATTAAAAAGAGTTGAAGTATCTAACTGAACTGATATTGTATTTCCATTGACTTTAAAGTAGGGCAATGTTTTCTTTGACTTGCTAGCCATTAGTATAAAAATTCCTCAATATCCTTAGTCGCTTCTTCGATAATTTTTAATGCTCTTTTTTCTCCCACACCTTTAGCTTTACGTAACTCCTGAGTGGGATTGGTTTCAAAAATAATATCTGCAACTGTTTCAATTCCAGTTTCTTGGATAATTTTACTTTTCAACCATGCAGACAAAGGAAGATCCTCTATTTTTCTTGAAACTAGCTCCTCAAAGGTAGATTTGTTAACTAACTCACTTCCACAGTACATACAAAATCGTTGAGCAATATCACTTCGTGGATTCCCGCATTTTCCACATGGAGGAAGATCAAGTGATAGCTTTTCTAATTCTGTTGCATCTAGAAATTCAGCAAATGAATTTTTTCTACACGGGTGTTTTTCTTTTGGATAGCTTACATATTCAGCAAAATTACTACTTAGAGATGCTCGCCCTAGTTGATAACCACCCTCTTTAATAAGTAAAGTAAAATGAGGTATGAAACGTTCATAAACTCTAGGTTTACCAGTTGAACTATTTCCATGCTTAACTTCACCAGCTCTAGCTAATAATCCAGTTTCTTCTAATAGTCGAGTGATAATTTTTAAATCTTTAGTTAGCTTCTTACCATCATCATGATCTTTAAGTATTCCCAAAAAAAATTGTTGCTCTTTTTTGACTAAGGCTTCTTTGTTTTCCTTTACCATCGTCGCTATAACTTTATTGAAAAGATCATAACCAGCTTGTACATAAAATTTATATTGAGGTTGTTTAGTTGCTAATGATAAAAATTCTTCTAATATCACTTCAGACTGCTTAATCAAAACAGTATTTACTTGGTTTTGTTGTCCTTTACTATTATTAAGATTGTATTGATTTATCAAGTTTATGAATGCTCTTGGTATACCAAAGGCTGTATACATAAAACACTTTTTTATATCTTCCTTTAATTTAGTACTGTATCTTTTTTGATAAATATCTTCAAATAGTTTTTCATATTCATTATCAGTTATAGAAGGCCAACAAGAAATACTTTCTGCATCTTGCCCAATGTGAAATCTTGGACCAAATTCAGTGTTTGGATAGACAGAGGCTTTAGGAGAAATTTTTGAAGATTTTAAAGATCTAAAAATATCAAAAAATTCGAACATGTAATCTTTAGTTAATACTAATGCCGCATCATCACATAAAAGAATCGCATGCTTTCTGTTAGTAATAAAAAGTGCTTTTTCGATAAAATTAGAAACTTTGTCAACAGATATACTATCTAATAAAGTATTTTGCCAATCACGAGTTTGTTGTTTTTCAATTTGTTCACAAAATAACTGTAGCTTTTCCCAATCAATTTCAATTAATAATTCATTGACAGAAGAACTATCAAAGTTACCAATTGTTAAAGTATCTTTAACTCCTAATAATATTTTGGATAACACCCAACAATGAAAATATTGGATCGCTATAGAGGTCTTATTTTTTAAAGGTTCTAATCTTAAATATTTTGAAAAACTAATATAGATAGGCAATGGTCCTGTCTTATGATTAATCGATTGCTTGAACGCAATTCTCATATGGTGTGTTTTGCCTACGCCACGAGGCCCAACAATTAATTTAGAGCCACGCGCTAACAATTTGTTTACCACATTTCCATAAAATTTTGTTTCAGCTGTAATGCGTTCCAGCTCATCCAGAGTCATATGGTCAGCTCTATACTCCAATTCTTCAGCTTCGTTTATCACAACATATTTATCCTTTAAAAAAACTGGTACCGATAGATTTCTTTAGCTATTATTCTATACTAGATGTATTGGCTAATATTACGAAATGAACAAAAAAATTGCCCTAGGACAGTTTTACACTCCCAGTCTGATCTCTTCGGCTATGGTTGCTATGGCCTTAAATTTATTAAGATTACCACCTCGTAATGCTATTGAATTAGCTGCGGGCAATGGTGATTTAATTAAACCGCTTAAAAGAGTAGTTCCAGATTGCAACATTACAGCCTTGGATATAGATAGCGAAAATGCTTGTATTTTAAATGAGAGTATGGATTTCAATGTCTATAATAGAAACTCAATGGAATCACTTGATTTTTTAGGCGGTATTAAATTTGACTTAGCTTTGGGTAACCCTCCATTTTTATCAAAAATTAATGTTGATGATTTTATAAAGAGGATGGTCAAAGAAAATCTGAATTTAGACTATGAATTACATGTCAATATTAGAGCAGAGTTGATTTTTGTTTCTCAATATATTTCTGTTTTAGAAAAGGATGGAATTTTAGGAATAATTTTACCTGATTCGCTTTTGTGTGGAAAGAGTTTTAGACCGTTTAGAAAATCATTAATGGATATGTGGGAAATTGAAAAAATTGTGGAAATTCAAGGGTCTCCTTTTGCTTTCACAGAAGCTAAAACGCATATTATTTACATTAGAAAATGTAAACCAAAGCTAGATTGGGTGGAAATATTGTGTATAGACCAAAATGGTAAAGGTTGTAAGAGTATTAAGATATCAAAAAAATTGCTAATTGATAGAATGGATTACTCTTTTTTTAAAAACAACTGTAAAAAAACAAAATATGTAAGAAAATTAGGTGATTATGCGATTATTTCTAGAGGGAAAAAGACTCATAAAGAATTGTTAAATAGTGGCGTCAGCTATCTACATTCTACTCATGTAAGTAGATATAAAATCAATAATCAAAATAATAATAGTGAGCTGTATATATGTAGAGTAGGGGCTAGAGTTGTTGGAAAATCCTTTTTGTATTCTGGAGAATCATTAGAGTTCTCAGATTGTTTATATCACCTAAAATTTAAAGATCCGAAGATTAAGCAAGATTTCTATAAACATATTAATTCAGAAGAAGGTCTTAATCAACTGAGATGTATGGCTAGAGGAGTTTGTTCCAAATATTTAATAATTGACGATTTGAAGAGTTTTACCTTCTAACTTAACCTTAGTCGTAATAGGACGGACATGATGTAGTGGAATATTTAGGACTTGTAGTCGAGCTTTTTTATGCCAAAGAAGACATGCTCCTCCCCCTCAAATCATCAATAAAATCAGACCACTCCTGCATCATTTTAACCCGATAGCCCAAATGTTGGGCGTGATTATAAGCTTGAGAAACTGTATTACCAACTCGATGAGCCAATTGAATTTCAATGGCATCGTGCATATAGCCTTGCTCATGTAAGGTCGTAGATGCAAGTCCACGGAAGCCATGTCCAGTCATTTTACCGTTATAACCCATCGTACGAATTGCGCATAAAAGGGCATTACTGCTGATTGGCTTGGCTGTGCTGTAGTTATAGAAAACGTACGGTTTAATGCCCGTAATTGGTTGAATTTTTTCTAATATCTCTACAGCCTGTTTTGATAAGGGCACAATATGAGGCATAGCCATTTTCATTTTGTGCGCAGGGATGCGCCATAAATGGTTCTCATAATCAATCTCATTCCACTCCATCATTCGCAGCTCTGCTGTTCTAACAAAAGTCAGAGTCATGAGCTGTAAGGCGGATCGAATGATAAGGTTGCCATGGTAGCGATCCATACGCTCAAGAAAGGCAGGAAATTCAGAAATATCCAAACGTGCCATATTCTTGACTTTGCGTGGTTTAAGAGCTTCGCCTAAGTGTGGAGTAGGGTCATTTTCAATAATACCTTTACGAATCGCGAATCTGAAAATACGACCAGTTAAAGGTATTGAACGTTTCGCCATTTCCAGCGCACCACGCTCTTCAATTTTTTTGGCACAAGCAAGAACATCTTTACCCTTAATTTGGTCAATAGGCATATTGCCTAGAGCTGGAAATAGGTCTTTTTCAAATACGGATAAATCACGTAAGTAAGTTGCTTCTTTAATAACTGCTTTACGGTCTTGCATCCATTCCATTGCAAGTGCTCTGAAAAGAGTACTCTCATCGACCAGCAATCTTTTTTGTTTCTTCGCTTCGTTGGGATTAATTCCATCTTTTAACTTTAAGCGAGCTTCATCGCGGATTCTTCTTGCTTGAGCAAGTGTGGTGTCTGGATATGTACCAATACTAAAAATATTTTCTTTGCTCTGAAAGCGAAATTTCATACGCCAATGCATACCACCTGACGGTGTGACTTCCAGATACATGCCTTTTTCGTCAGAATATTTGGTTTTCTTTTCAGCAGGTTTGATCTTTCTGACCTGAGCATCTGTAAGCATTGCAACGCTTCCCGTAGAAATTTGGGGGTATAAAAATAGGGGTAATTTATTATACCCCCATTTATACCCCCAACTATCTCAGGATTCAATAGGGTTAATTGGAAAACATAAGGCAATAAAAAAAGCCTAAACCCTTTAGATTTAAGCTTTTAGGACTCTATGAGATACCATATAAAGTAAACTTGGCGGTGAGAGAGGGATTCGAACCCTCGAAACGCTATAAACGTTTACACACTTTCCAGGCGTGCTCCTTCAGCCACTCGGACACCTCACCAAGGTGTGCGATAGTAACCAAAAAAAAGCCAGCTGCCAAGTTATCACCAAACAGATTTGCAGAAAAAGTTTTGAGCTAGTGGTAATATGGCACGATCTCAAAGTTGTTTTGATTAAAATATATGCAAAGTTCTGCAAAAAAAGCCGCATTGCCAGTGATGACATTGGCAGCCTTAGGGGTGGTGTTTGGAGACATTGGAACAAGTCCGCTATATGCCATACGAGAGTGTTTTAACACCGGTCACATGGCAATCAGTGAAGCATCGGTGCTTGGGATTTTATCGATAATTTTTTGGTGCATGAACCTAACCATTAGTTTTAAATATGTTTCCGTGATCATGCGGGCAGACAACAATGGTGAAGGTGGAATCATATCTTTACTGGCATTAAACCTTCGCTCTAAAATTTTTTCAGATAAGCATAAACTATATCTCATCGCACTCGGTTTTATTGGTGCGTCTTTGTTTTTTGGTGATGGCATTATTACGCCTGCGATCTCAGTACTGTCTGCGATTGAAGGTCTGAGTATTGTTACGCCTGCTTTTAATCAATGGTTGGTGCCGATTGCGTTAGGAATCTTAACAGGACTATTTTTGGTACAACGGCATGGGACTGCCACGATGGGAAAACTTTTTGGACCTGTTACCCTGTTATGGTTTATCTCAATCGGTTTGGTGGGGTTGTGGAGTATTATTCAGACCCCTTATGTCTTGATGATGATCAATCCTTACTGGGCATTTAACTTTGTTTATGAGCAGCCGACCATTGCATTTATCACCATGGGAGCAGTGATCTTGACCATGACAGGTGGTGAAGCACTATATGCGGACATGGGACACTTTGGTCGTATGCCGATCAAATTAGCGTGGTTCTGTATCGTACTGCCATGTTTGCTATTCAACTATGCTGGTCAAGGCGCATTACTATTGCGTAATCCAGCAGCAATTGAAAATCCATTCTACCTTTTGGTTCCAGATTGGGCGCTATTCCCGATGATTGGACTGGCAACGGCTGCCGCGGTTATTGCATCTCAAGCGGTGATCACGGGTGTATTCTCAGTTGCCAATCAGGCGATGCAACTCCGTTATTTACCGAGATTAACTGTGCATCACACTTCTGATGTGGAGCAAGGTCAGATTTATTTGCCATTTATCAACTGGGTGTTGTTTATTTCGGTCTTCATTTTGATTTTACTTTTTGAAAGTAGTACCGAATTAGCCAGTGCTTATGGTGTCGCGGTGACCATGACCATGTTGTGTGGCACCATTCTGATCTCGACTTTGGCATATGGTGTTTGGCGTTGGTCATGGTGGAAAGTGGCATTGCTGGCCATCCCATTTTTACTATTGGACTTAGTTTTTGTTGCATCAACTTCATTAAAAATCTTGGCAGGAGGTTGGGTGCCAATTTTAATTGGTGCGGTGGTCTATACCATCTTGATGACATGGAAGCGTGGTCGTGAGATTGTTTTCAAGCGCATGGAGACAAATGCTTTATCGATTGAATTGTTCATCAAAAGTATTGGAATGAGCAAGGAAACACAATTTGTTCCGGGTGAAGCGATCTTTTTGACAGGAACGCCAAATATTGTGCCTCATGCGATGTTGCATAATATCAAGCACAATAAAGTACTGCATGAACGCAATGTAATCGTTACGGTATATACCCAAGATATTCCATATGTGGCACGAGAAGATCGAATCAAAGTCGAAAAACTCGATGATCATTTCTATCGTATCTACATGTATTATGGTTTTAAAGATCAACCGAATATCCCAAATGCGTTGGAACAAGCATATCAAGAGCTTGGTTTTGAGTTTGATATGATGCAAATGAGTTTCTTTATTTCACGAGATCGTATTGTACATACGGTGGGTGACGGAATGTCTCCTTGGCGCGAAAAGCTGTTTATTTCGATGCAACGTAATACCAGTCCAGTCAGCGACTTTTATCAGATTCCAACCAACCGTGTGGTTGAGTTAGGAAGTCAGATCGAAATCTAAACTTGGATCGATAAAAATGGCACCATCGGGTGCCATTTTTTATGTTTGATGATTGAGTGTTCAGATTTACGACATAAAGTGTCGTTCTAAGCCGCTGTTCAATGTACAGCAAGGGTTTGACTTGATAAGCTGCGCGTTCATGTTGATTTTGATATGGTTATGGCAAGAAGAACGAGCAGGAAGAGTAAAGCGAAATTCGCTTTTTTGAGCCAAAATTTTGGAAAGATCGTATTAGCGCTGCTTGCAACAAGTAGTTTTGCAATAGCTTTTGGCAATGAAAAAATTGCCAAATTTATTCCCTTGCAAAGCAGTAGTAATCCCACTTGTTTAAAGCAGTTTTATCGTGATGTTCCGCCCTTACTCAGCAAAGCCAGTTTGCAAAAAGACAGTTATGCACTGTGCTTTAATGATTTTAATGTGATGTATTCAGGGGTGTCCAAAACACCACTTTGGTCAGCAGCCTATCTGACTCCACAACGTTTGAGTATCAAGATCAAGCGTGAAGACAATTTCCATGAAGAAACACGTGTAGCGGAACGTCATCGTGCTTTGTTATCGGACTATCGTGGTTCAGGTTATGATCGTGGACATATGGCGCCAAACGGTGATATGAATAACAAAGCCGCACAATACGATAGTTTTTCCTTGGCAAATATGGTGCCGCAAGCGCCTAAAAATAATCAGGAAGTCTGGCGTAAAGTTGAGGAAGCGGTACGTGCAGTGGTGAGTAAGCAGCATAAAGATGCTTATGTGATTACAGGGCCTGTGTTTGAAGGGCAAAGACTAAAAACCATTGGTAATGGTGTCATTGTTCCAACCGCAGTTTATAAAGCGGTGTATTTGCCGAAGCAGGGGATTATTGGGGCGTATTATGCTCCGAATAATAATTCGCTGCAGGTAAAAGTAGTCAGTGTGTGTTATTTGGAAGAGAAATTAGGCATTAATTTATTTCCCCAATTAACAGAACAACAGAAGCGTAATGTCTATCAATTACCCACCTCAGCACAGCAGGTCAAAGCACAGAGCGAGTTGAGGTATTTGCATTGGGATGGTCAAAGCCAATGCGCAGAAGATGCCAGCGCAGACAGTATTCAGGCACAACAACGTCAGTTTAGGAATAACTCAACGCTAACGGCTGAACGCCCAGTGTCGTCAATAGATGAGGAAGCAAAGCAAGAAGTTATTCGACAGTTGGTGGATATGCTGGTGCAGTATTTTTTACAAGTGTTGAGATAATGTAGGATCACTTGCAAAGCAAGAATGCACAGCGCAGGCTATCTCAAATAAAATAACAATGTGAGGCTGAAATGTTTAAACCGTTTGAAAATGGCAATGAATCTTCGGCGATTGATGATCTGACTTTGGAAAATCAGGTGGATTGCGTCAGTTTGTATGGGAATTTGCAGATCACCAAAGATCAGGTGGGATTGCAAACAGCAAAAGCACTACAGCAGTTCATCAATGATGTGGTCATCGCATTAGAGAAAGACGACTTACCCGCAAAGATTGAGCGTTTGCCTGAAAAGGAAATAGATAATCCATTTTTATAAGCACAATAAAAATGCCTCCTTTTAAAGGGGGCATTTTTTAATCATAAATCGTTGGAACTTCATCATGATTTAGTTGTTTTCACGTCCAACCAATTTATAGATCACTGCACCAATCACAGCACCGATAATTGGGGCAACCCAGAATAACCAAAGTTGACCTAACGCCGCTGTTTCGGCAAAGAAAGCCACCCCTGTTATCACCAAACCATGTATAAAAAATAAAAAAACATCCAAAAAAATTTATTATGGATTTTCTGATGACCTGTGAAAAAATGTGAATTAATTCACACAGGTTCTACGCTCTTGTATAAATGCTGTAAAAACAATGAACAGTTGTGAAACCGTAAGTTTGAATTGAGTTTTATTACGAATTGTAAATTGTGTTATTGTTCCGCCACTGTTGCGGTGTTTTCCCTGTCCAAAGCTTAAAAGCACGTTGAAAAGCACTTTGTTCCGAATAACACAGTAACAAGGCGATTTCTTGCAGACTAAGGTGGGGGTCTTTTAAATATTCTGCTGCCAACATAAAGCGAACTTGCTGAACACGGGCCTGAAATGTAGTGTCTTGCTGTTGCAAGTGTCGTTGTAGCTGTCGAACTGAAAGCCCAAGCTTTTCGGCAATAAAATCAATTTGATATTGGTTCTTTTGTAGGCCTGTCAGAATTGCATGCTGTAAACGCTGATCAAGTTGTGTGGAATTCGGAAGTTTTTCCAATAAGGCTTGGGCTTGCTGCAATAACAATTGTTGTAGTGTGTGATCGCCCGTTTTTAGCGGTTTAAATGCTTCGGTCGCAGGTAATAGAAGTTGTGTTTTAGGTTGTTCAAAGCGAACTTTACAACGGAAATATTGCTCGTAAATATGTATGTGCTTGGGTGCAATATTGACGAAATGAACTTCGTGTAAATGAATTGTTTCGCCAGACATAAATAATTTGAGAAATTGCACCATTAAGGCAATCGCAATTTCATCTGTAAGTTGGGTGGGGTGAGGCTCTGGTGCTTCCCAACGAATCGATGCATAAGGATGATCAAACTCTACAATCAAGGGACTACCATCATAAATAAGACGATGAAAATCATGATAACGAGCCAACGCTTCGCCTAGGTTTTCACATGACAGTGCCAGATAAGCAATGATGCCTAAATGTTTGGGCTGAACATATTCAGCGATTTCCAGCCCTAAGGCGGTGGTGGGATGTATGCGATTGAGGTCTTCCAGCAAATCTCGCCAAATGACATAATCGAAGCGTTCTTGATTTTGAACACGCTGTAATTGTTCTGGAATAGCGATATGTTTCGCTTCACAGTAGGCTTTTAATAAATGCCCCAAACCACCAAAAACAGAGCCAGTATAGTTCTTGAGTTGAGACATCCTGTCTACTCCTTATCTTGTCGTGTTTTGTCAATATTAATATATCGTATCGTCAATACTTCGCCTATAAAAATTTATATCTTAAATAAGAAGAAGGAAGTATCAGGAGAAAACCATGTTCAAGGGGTTCATCGCAGGTTTGGCAGTTGCCAATGCATTTGAGTGGTTTGCACATAAATATATTTTGCATGGTGTTCATCGGCCAGGACAGCCACGTTATAGCCCTGTACCAAAAAGCATGGAGTCACACTGGGCACATCATCGTGAAGTCCGTAAACAGGAATTTTCGGATGAATGCTATGTACAAGGATTCGAACATTGGCGTACCCGTAATGAAATCATGTCATTGGCCGTTGTAGCTGGAGTGGCAAGTGTGGCGTTCTATCCATTTTCAAAAGGAATGTCGCTCGCTGCACTTTATAGCGCTGGGAATTATTATTATGTACATCGTCGTGCGCATTTAGAGCCAGACTGGGCAAGACGTACCATTCCTTGGCACTATGATCATCATATGAATTCAAATCAGGATGCTAACTGGTGTGTGACTCGACCATGGTTTGACTACGTCATGGGAACGCGGGTGGTATCTTCTGCTGACTTAAAAGAAACCAATCCACTGGGCTTGCCATTGCCAGCGCCTATTTCTAAAGTACTAACGCAAGCCATTGAATCCATTTTTCCTGCTAAATGGGTGGAGCAAAAGCCGAAATTAGTGACTACCACTCAGGTAAAGGACACCAAAACAGTATCAGTGGCATCTTGATGAAAAATGCAAAGAAGGTATTTGGGATGAAATATGATGATGACCATGTGCTTATGTCGTGAATTGTCAATAATATAGGGTTTTACTGTCAATATTTACCACTTGATTATCGCTATGTTAGTGCAAGCAGCGTGAATGTTTCAGATTAATCCAGTGTTATTGTTGTTGAAGTTACCCTCTGGCGTTGAATAAACGCAGTTTCTATACCTTGCATAGCAAGGTATTTTTTTGACTAAAATTTCTCAATAAAAAACCTCCCAAGCGATCATGCTGGGAGGCTGCTGTTTATCACTTTAATGCTTATAAACGCATTTCAATGCCTTGATCAGCCAGATATTGTTTCGCTTCTGGAATAGTATGTTGACCAAAGTGGAAAATAGAAGCTGCCAATACTGCATCTGCGCCGCCTTTTAAAATCCCATCTGCTAAATGTTGTAAGTTTCCAACGCCACCAGAAGCAATGGTTGGAATGCTGACACGATCATTAATTTGGCGCATCAAGGCAATATCATAGCCTGCTTTAGTGCCATCAGCATCCATACTGGTAATTAACAATTCACCCGCACCGAAGTCTGCCATTTTGACCGCCCATTCAATGGCATCGATACCTGTTGGCTTGCGGCCGCCATGGGTAAAGATTTCCCACTTATTTTCGCCTGTTTGCTTGGCATCGATTGCGACCACAATGCATTGCGCACCAAAACGTTGTGATGCTTCTTGAACAAACTCAGGCGTAAACACTGCCGCTGAGTTAATACTGACTTTGTCCGCACCTGCGTTGAGCAATAAGCGAATATCTTCAACCTTACGAACACCGCCGCCTACAGTTAAAGGAACAAAGACGCTTTCAGCCATTCGCTCTACGGTACGATAGGTCGTATCACGTCCATGATGGGTGGCAGTAATATCTAAAAAGGTAATTTCGTCGGCACCTTGTTCGTTATAACGACGAGCAACTTCTACAGGATCACCTGCATCACGAATATCAAGGAATTGAACGCCTTTGACGACTCGACCATTATCAACATCTAAGCAAGGGATAATACGTTTTGCGAGCATAAAATTTTCCAAAAAATCGCCAATAAAGAAAGGAGACCGACTTAGGTGCTACACCTTCATGGTGGGAAAGGGTATTCTATCAAACTTCACAGCTATTTTTTGCAGGTTTTCCATGTCGGTTTATACCCCGTTGAGTTTAGATGAAGTTCAAGCCTTTGCTGAGCCTTATGGTTTGGCAGTGATTGATCTGATTCCAATCCAAGGCGGTATTCAAAACACCAATTATTTTTTGGTGGATCAAACACAAAAGCAATATGTTTTGACAGTATTTGAAGAGTTAGATGCGGAAGGTGCAGGTGAGTTGGTCCCTGTATTGGACTGCTTGGGTGAGGCTGGTGTCGCTGTCGCGGTACCACTCAAACACCATGGTCAAGCAATTCACAGTATTGCAAACAAACCTGCCCAAATTGCGCCACGTTTGATGGGTGAACATCCTGAAGATGCCACCATAGAGCAGATACAAGCGATCGCTCAAGCACAAGCTAAAATGCATTTGGCTTTAAAAGATTTTCCTTTAGTTCGTGATTTTAATCGTAACCATCAGTATTGGACTGACGTTGCTGAACAGTTGAAACCTCACATGGGTCAAGCGGATCAGGATTTATTGGCACAGGTTTTTCAACAATTTGCAGAAATTACCCAACAGCATCCAGATCGCCCAACAGGTTTTATTCATTCAGATTTATTTCGAGACAATACGCTGTTTGAAGGCAATCAATTACAGGGCATTTTAGATTTTTATGAGTTAAATCAGGATGAATGGCTGTTTGATATCGCGATTAGTATCAATGACTTTTGTACTGCCTATCCGCAAGCTCATCTTGATCAAGCCAAAGCCGACGCGTTTTTGCAAGCTTATCAAACGATTCGTGAGCTCACCCACGATGAGAAAGCGTGTTTAGATGTATTTTTGGCGATGGCTGCATGTCGTTTTTGGAGTATGCGTTTGCAAGTTGCGCAAAAAAATGCAGCACATGGACGTACAGGTGGCGATATTTTGCAAAAAGATCCAATGGAAATGCGCATGATGTTGCAAGACCGTTTACAACATACCACAGCTTAGGAAGAAGTGATGCGAGATCAAGGTCGATTAGTCGAATGGTTTGATGAAAAAGGCTACGGCTTTATTCAGCCTAATGATGCATTTAAAGATCGCGTTTTTTTGCATATCAAAGACTTTGCTCGTCCTGGGCCGCGTCCTATTGTGGGGTGTGCGTTGGAATACCTCGTGATTCTGGATGAGCGCGGACGTTATCGTGCACAGCAAGTGACCTATTTGAAAGCATCACAAGTGATTGAGCATAGAGCAGCGCCGAATAAGCTTAAGCAGAAGCAGACATGGACGCCGATGAAAATTGGGATTTTGGTCTATATCTGCTTTATGGTTGTTGCCAGTTTAGCCAAATGGCTACCGCCGTATAGCTTACTGTTTGTAAGCTTGATGAATGCGCTGAGTTATTGGTTATATGCTCAAGATAAAGAAGCGGCGCAGTTGGGCAATCGCCGTGTACCTGAACAGACTTTACATATTGTCGATGCTTTGGGTGGATGGTGTGCTGGTTGGTATGCTCAGCAAAAACTGAGACATAAAACACAAAAACAACCGTTTCGTCAGATTTATTTCTGTACCATAGCTTTTCATATATTGTTGATATGTTGGTTAATTTCTCCGCTTAATGTTTTTTACTAAATTAAGGGGAGTTGGTTCGTACTGGAGAAATAAAAAATGAATTATTCTGTTGATCAAGATCCGAATCGCACCTTGACCTTAATTCTTTATGTGCTTTATATCATTGCGATTTTTACTGGTGGTTTGTTGGCAATAGTGGCTTTGATCATTAACTATGTCAAACGTCGTGATGTGCAAGGTTCTATTTTTGAGAGTCATTTTACATGGCAGATTCGCACTTTCTGGTGGTATCTGGCATGGAATATTATCGCCTTTATTCCGTTCCTTTTCCTGTTTTTTACAGGTGATAATCCAAACGTATTTGCAGGTGTTGCACTTTCTGCGGTCACATTTGCCTTTGCTGTGGTGTTTGTCGCATGGATTTGGATTGTATATCGCGCCATTCGTGGTTTGATTGCACTTAATGATAATAAACCAATGTATTCGTAATTTGTACAATTGCTAGATTGGTGAAAGAGAGCTTTTTAGCTCTCTTTTTTATTTTCAAAGAATTTAAATTTTAATTCACTGATCAATACCCCTAAAACCACAAGCAGTCCACCGAACAAAGCCAACAGTGGTAAGCGTTCACCTGCTATCCGTCCAAATAACCCTGCCCAAACGGGTTCACCCGCATAAATTATCGCAGCGCGAGTTGGATCAACCATTCGTTGTGCCCAATTCATGACAAATTGAATCAATGCACTTGCCAGTCCTAATCCAACTGCAATGAGGAGTAATGGCCATGAAAATGCAGGCAGGTGATGTTCACCCACAAACGGCATGCAAGCAAAAGACAAAACCGAGGCAACGATGAGTTGAACCACGGTGACGCGTCTTAAATTGACCTTGCCAGCAAAAAAGCCAATCAAGATAATTTCTAAAGCAATCACAAATGCACAGATCAAAGTCAGGACTTGCCCATAACTCAAGGTGATACTCGAAAAACCATTACCGGTTAGCAACACCAAACCGAGAAACGCCAAAGCGGTACCGATCCATGTCATCAAAGAAGGACGCTTCTGAAAAATAATCCACATCAAAATTGGGACTAAGGGAACATACAATGCCGTCAAAAAGGCAGACTCACTGCTGAGTATGCTTTGCAAACCAATGGTCTGTGTGCCGTAACCAATTGCGATCATGACCCCAATTGCAGTTCCAGCAAAGGTTTCTTTGAGTGTTAAGCCTGTCATTGATTTTAATGAAATCAGGAGGATTGCGAATGCAGCCACTGCAAAACGACAGCCAACGAAAAACATTGGCGTACTAAAATTCAGTGCATATTGCACTGCTAAAAATGTCCCGCCCCAAATGACGGTAATCAAAATCAGCGCCAATTGGGGAAGATAAGAATTAGATTTTTGCATGTGTACCGTATTTATCAATCATGATCGAGCTGGCCTCATTTAAACCACGAACACTGACTTGAACACCATTGCGTTGGAATTTATTCACAACGGAATCCAGCATCGCCACAGAGGTAACATCCCAAATATGAGAATGTGTTAAATCAATAATGACGTCATTAATATTCTCTTTAAAGTCAAAACCCTGCATGAACTTTTCTGCTGAGCTGAAAAAGATTTGTCCTCGGAGATCATAAACACGGGTTGAACCTTCGAGATAACGTTCTACACGAATGTCATTTTCCAATTTATTGGCAAGGAATAGCGCCGAGAGGAGTACACCTGTGAGCACCCCGAGTGCGAGATTGTGGGTTGCCACAACAATGATGACGGTTGCGACCATGACAACGTTGCTGCTTTGCGGATTTTCTTTGAAACTGGTGAGCGATTTCCATTCAAAGGTACTGATTGAGACCATAATCATGACAGCAACCAAGGCCGCCATTGGAATAACTTTCAGCCAATCGCTAATAAATACCACTAAGATCAGAAGGAAAACACCTGCTGAAAAGGTAGATAACCGTGTTAAACCACCAGATTTGACGTTAATCATGGATTGCCCAATCATGGCACAACCTGCCATACCCCCCATAAAACCTGAAGCGATATTGGCAATACCTTGACCTTTACACTCTTGAAATTTATCACTCGGTGTATCTGTCATTTCATCCACAATCGTGGCGGTCATCATGGACTCAAGTAAACCGACTGCCGCAAGTGCAATCGAATAGGGCAAGATGATCGTCAATGTTTCAAGGTTTAAAGGAATATCAGGTAACAAAAACACAGGAAGGGTATCTGGTAATTGCCCCATATCCCCAACAGTACGAATATCAATACCGAAGCTGATCGCGAGCAGGGTAATGATGATGATACACACCAATGGAGAGGGAATTAATTTGCCGATTTTAGGTAATAAAGGGAATAAATAAATAATGGCTAAACCCAATGCAACTAAGGCATATACATGCCAAGACACATTAATGAGTTCAGGAAGTTGCGCCATAAATATCAGAATGGCGAGGGCATTTACAAAACCAATCACCACTGACTTGGAGACAAATCGCATTAACTTAGCCAGTTTTAAATAACCCGCAATGATTTGAATTACCCCAGTCAGTATGGTGGCAGCAAGTAAGTATTCTAAACCATGCTCTTTGACTAAAGTGACCATGAGTAAAGCCATCGCACCCGTGGCAGCGGAGATCATGCCTGGTCTACCACCAACAAATGAGATCACCACGGCGATACAGAAGGAAGCATATAAACCAATTTTGGGATCTACACCCGCGATGATGGAAAATGCAATGGCTTCAGGGATCAGCGCCAAGCCGACCACCAGGCCTGCCAGGACATCGCCTCGGATATTAGAGAACCATTGTTCTCGTACATTGGAAAACATAGAAATAGCCTATTTTAAAAAATATTTTAAAGGCTAGTGATGTGATATATAACAAACACACGACTACACCACATCACTAGACAGTGATGAGTTATTTACAAAAAGGGGGGCTGTAAAAACTAGGGTGGCGTAAGTGTCATTATAAAATTGAAGAGCAAAATAAAAATCGAGGCAAGGATAACATTTAAGCTTAAAAAGCTCTAGCCATTATTTAAATCACTAGAGCTTCTGATCGATTATAGGCGGTCTTCATCCAGCAATAACTGCGCTTCACGAAGATTCAATGTACCCTCATAAATCGCACGTCCTGTGATCGCGCCTAAAATGCCTTTTTGACCTTTTAGATTACGTACATCATCTAAGTTGGTGACACCGCCTGAAGCGATCACTGGTAAGCCAGAATATTGCGCTAAGTTTACAGTTTGCTCTACGTTGACGCCTTGCATCATGCCATCACGTGCAATGTCGGTGTAAACGATGCTAGACACACCCGCATCAGCAAAGCGTTTCGCTAAATCAGTGGCTTTTACATCGGTGACATTTGCCCAACCATCAGTTGCCACCATGCCATTGATCGCATCAATACCCACAATAATATGACCTGCAAAGCGTTTGCATGCTTCTTCAACAAACTCAGGCTCTTTCACGGCTTTTGTTCCGATAATGACAAAAGTTACGCCAGCATCAAGATAGTGTTCAATGGTTTCAAGTGAACGAATACCACCACCGATTTGAATCGGAAGTTCAGGTTGCGCACGTGCAATCGCTTCTACAACTGGCTTATGAATCGGTGTACCTGCGAAAGCACCATTTAAATCAACTAAGTGTAAACGACGTGCACCTTCATTGACCCAGTGTTGTGCAGTTGCCACAGGATCATCTGAGAAAACGGTATCGTCTTCCATACGACCTTGTTTTAAACGAACACATTTGCCATCTTTCAGGTCAATTGCAGGGATGATTAGCATGCTTTCGCTCCTTGCGACATCATGGAGTTTAAATTGACTACATATTAGCAAAGTTATTGCTCAATCGCTAAGCTTTGGACGTTACACGACTGCATCTTTCTGTAGATTTTATGCTTATAAAAAAGCCAAGCATCATAGCTTGGCCGATTGATCTAGCGAGAAGAAATATTATTCAGCATCGTATTGTTGATATTGCATTTGAATCTGTTGGCTTCGCTCAACATAACTTTGATAAGCTGGGATTGCAGTAGCCGCTAAAAATACAATACTAAGAGGTAAAAGGATAATATATATCCATGCTAATACTTTTTCCCACCCTTTCGTGATACGAGGAGTGCCATATTTATTTGAATCTGGGTCGCCTTTCGCACAAATTAAATAAATGAAAAAGAAGAAGTTTATTAATGGGATAAGCATTAAAAGTGATAGCCAGCCTGTTTGATTGCGGTCATGTAAACGGCGAATTGAAAAAACGAAGCTGAAGTAGATCATGGCTATGTAAACAATAACAAAGAGTGCACCTAAGATATATACAGCTGAACTTGTTGATGAAGTATCAAAAGCAGGGATAAATATTGCAGCGATAATACCTAAAATGAATACGAAGACTGCGAGTAACATATTCCAGCCTAAATAAGATAGTCGGCCAAAACGTCCACTTGCACTAAAACCCGAATCATTTGTTTGAAGATGAGATGACATTTTATTTTCCTGTAGTCGCTGATTTTTTAAAATTAAATTTTTAAAAGATAACTTGTTTGGTTTTTATTCAAAGCGTTTGCATAATAAGCAAAAAATAATTGAAAATAAATAGAAAAGCCTATAAAAAATCAAGCCGACATAAAGTGGCTTGATTTTGAATATTTAAAAAAATATTTTGAAAAGAATTAAATCTTCCATTCCACAAAGTTTTTTAACAACTGCAAACCAGCGGTATGGCTTTTTTCAGGGTGGAATTGAGTGGCAAATAAATTATCTTTGTGAATCGCAGTACAGAAATTCACCCCATAATCGCAAGTTGCAGCGATCACAGACGAGTCGTTTGGCTCAACATAATAACTATGTACAAAATAAAAACGCGCATCTTGCTCGATGTTGTTCCACATCGGATGGCTTGGGTCAAGTTGATGCACTTGATTCCACCCCATATGTGGAACTTTTAAATTTGGCATTTCTGGGAAATGCTTCACCACACCATCAAATATACCGAGCGCAGCAACACCACCATTTTCTTCTGATGTTTGCAACAAGGCTTGCATGCCTACACAGATGGCCAACACAGGCTTGTTAAAAGCAGCCTGACGAACCACCTCATCAATGCCTGCTTCATGCATGCCCTGCATACAGTCACGCATGGCACCCACACCGGGAAATACGATTTTATCTGCTTTCGCGACTAACTTTGGATCGTTAGTGACATCAACAGTTGCGCCGACATGTTCAAGTGCTTTCGCAGCAGAATGTAAATTGCCCATGCCATAGTCAAGTAAAGCAATACGAGTCATTACAAACTACCTTTGGTTGACGCAATGGTATTTTCGGCACGCGGATCAACTTCGCACGCCATACGCAACGCACGTGCCAATGCTTTAAACACGCTTTCAATTTGGTGGTGACTATTTTTACCTTTCAGATTATCAATATGTAAGGTCATCAATGCATGATTGACAAAACCTTGGAAAAACTCTGAAAATAAATCGACGTCGAATGTTCCGATACGGGCACGTGTAAATGGAATGTCCATAAACAAACCAGGGCGACCAGAAAGATCTACCACAACACGAGATAAGGCTTCATCTAAAGGTGCATAAAAATGACCGTAGCGTTTTAAACCTTTTTTATTGCCTAAAGCTTGAGCAAAGGCTTGCCCCAAGGTGATTCCACAATCTTCAACAGTATGGTGATCGTCGATTTCTAGGTCACCATCGCAATGAATATCGATATCAAATAGACCATGGCGCTTGATTTGATCAATCATATGGTCTAAAAATGGAACTCCAGTGTTGAGTGTGCCTTGACCAGTACCATCGAGATTGAGACGAACTCGAATTTTTGTTTCGTTGGTATTTCTTACCACTTCACTGATACGTTGCGTCATGGACACGTTCCTCAAAAAACGTCAAAAATGATTGAATTAAAAACCAATAGTTTCGCTGTGACGAAAAAGTGACAGCATCATAGTTTGCTCAGGAGGGTTAATCAATGCCTATTAGCGTACATGCTTACAGTTCACTAGAAAATCTAGGAATACGCACCCAGCTAGAGCGACTTTATGACACCAGCCCAGAGTTTGGTGATGGGCAAGATGCTGTGGAGCAACTTGAACAAAATCTACAGCAATATACCACAGTTTATACCGCTGAATTTAACAGCAAAATTATAGGTGCAATTTGGGTGACAGGACAAGGTGAAAGCCGAGTTTTGGAATATGTGGTCGTGCACCCTGCAAATCGTGGCCGTGGCGTAGCTGAACGCCTTGTGGAAGAAGTGTGCCGTTTCGAAGAAGAGCACGGGGTAAAGGTATTTGAACCCGGGTGTGGTGCAATCCATCGTTGCTTATCGCATATTGGCAAAATTTAATGAGTTTGGATAATGGGTGTTGCAGCAAAATTAAACGCTCAATCGAAAAATCCAGAAATATGCTTGACGGATTTTGACAAACATTGTTTAATACGCCCACTTTGGCGCGATAGCTCAGTCGGTAGAGCAACGGATTGAAAATCCGTGTGTCCCCAGTTCGATCCTGGGTCACGCCACCATAGATTCAAATTTCAATCCCTGATCCCATCAGGGATTTTTTTTGCCTCATGTTTGCCTGAAAAATAAGCATTTAAATCAAAAGCTCAGGATATTGATTGACTATTTTGGCTAGATACGGCTTAATACACGCCATTGGCGCGATAGCTCAGTCGGTAGAGCAACGGATTGAAAATCCGTGTGTCCCCAGTTCGATCCTGGGTCACGCCACCATATTCAAAAAGCCCCAAACAAAAGTTTGGGGCTTTTTTTATTGTCTTGGTTTGATTTGAAAAATAGTTTTTGACTCTTTGATTAATTTATTTGATTGATTAATCATGTACCCTTACGCTAATCTTCGGCATGTATTTCGCTAAGTGTGCTTATGTGAAACGAATTGAATTCAAAAAATAATAAGCGTGCGAAATCCAAAAATTGAGTATAAAAACTCAAACGAACAAAACTTTAAATTAGATAAAATGATAAAGGCCTTAATATGTTATCCAAAATCAAATTAGCGACTGCTGCATTATTGTTAGGTGCTTTAACGGCATGTGGAGGAGGGGATGGTGATAATTTTAATTCTTCTTTCTCTAAAACAATTAACAAAAATGGAGTGACTTATATCTGTAAATCTCAATCTGCGGCAAATGCATGTGAAAACAATAATGACTGTTCAGCTTGCGAGACATCAACGCCAGGCGTTGTAATTACTGCGCAGTGTGCCACCAGTATGGATACGACGACGGTCACACAAAATGGCTGTATCGCTACGCTTGGTGGAAAACAGCAAACAGGTGTTTGTATCAGTGGTGGAACGAGTACCGCGTTAAGATTGCTGACAGGTACAGGTTATAGCAAACAAAAGGTATTGGCAGAGGGTGCTTTATTTACCTCTGGTGGTGACTTGATTATCAACGGCACGACGATTAAGTGTGCGTAAAAATTCAAACCATGCTTAGTGGTTATTAAACCAAGCTTAGCGATTAAAGGTGACGTGTTCACCTTTAATTTTGGGGTCCGTCATGGAAAAGTATTTATATATTTTATTCTTAATCATTGGGTTCGGATTGGGGTATTTGGTAGCTGATTTTAAGCAAATCGTACCTTCATTGGCGCCCCTCGATAAACATGTACAGAATACACCGATGGTCGTCAACGATTTACAAGCAATCGTCGCTTCAGTGCCATCACCGATAACCAACAGCGCAACATCATCAATCAAGACCTTGTCAGAGCAACAACGTGAACAAGTGTCTAAAATTATTGAAAATGCATCTGAACAGCAAATCGATGAATATTTAAATAAAGCTTTTCCCAAACAGGATTTCACTGCGATCCAAAATAAAAAATTGTTTGCTCAACGGGCTTTAGAAGAATTGAGTTCGCATAATGATCAACAGACTTTATCTGGTCGTTTAGTATTAGGATTTACTCCTGTGATGCCGCAAATCTCTGAAGATTTAAGTCAGGTCCATTCAAATCAAAGCATTTTTGCGCATTTTGATACCTTGGGTAAGTTCCCTGCGGATGAGCAAATATTTATTCGTTGGTTAAATCGTGACACTGGCGAAGTGTTGATGTTTACCCCCCGAAAGATTACCCAAGATGTTTCCCAGAACTGGGTTAGTGCTGCGCCTCCAGCTGGGTGGCAAATAGGTACTTATGATGTCAAGGTTTATCAAATGCACGATCAACTTAAACCAATTGCTCAAGCAAGTTATCGGATTGTTGAGGTTCTATAATCGTATATCTGTTTATGAACGCTATAAATTTTAAGATTGTTGGTTTTATTGAGAATTTCGGTGATGACCGTGACTTAAATTGGTTTGGAATAACGTAGACTAAGGAAGTGGCTATATAGCGGACTTCCTCAATCTTAAATACCGTTTTTAAGCTGTTTTAGCAATTGGAGAAGCGTTGAGCATGTGTCCCGTTTCTTCAAAATTCGCATGCCATGACAGGGCTTCACGTAAAATATGAGGCGTATGTCCACCACGTTCACAAGCACGATCAAAGTAATCATTTAATGCAGCTTGATAGAGAGGATGTACGCAATTGTCGATAATCACGCGAGCACGCTCACGCGGGGCTAAACCACGTAAATCCGCCAACCCTTGCTCGGTTACTAAAATATCCACATCATGCTCACAATGATCGACGTGGCTTGCCATAGGGACAACTGACGAAATATCACCGCCTTTAGCAATGGATTTGGTCACAAAAATAGCCAAGTGTGCATTACGTGCAAAATCGCCCGAACCGCCAATTCCATTCATCATTTTAGTGCCGCAAACATGCGTTGAGTTTACGTTTCCATAAATATCAAATTCAAGCGCGGTATTGATCCCAATAATGCCTAAACGACGTACGATTTCTGGATGGTTTGAAATTTCTTGTGGGCGGAGTACCAATTTGTCTTTGTATTGATCTAGATGACCAAAAACACGCTCGCCGCATTTTGCAGAAAGCGTAATCGAGCTGCCTGAGGCAAACTTGATTTTCCCTGCATCAATGAGTTCAAAAGTACAGTCTTGAAGTACTTCTGAATACATGACTAAATCTTCAAATGGAGAATCTTTTAGACCAGTGAGCACAGCGTTGGCGATTGAACCAATGCCTGCTTGTAACGGCCCTAAATTTTTAGCCAAACGCCCCGCTTCAACTTCTTTTTCAAAGAATGAAATTAAGTGATTGGCAATCGCCTGCGTTTCTGCATCTGGTGCAGTCACTGTTGAAGGGGAGTCCGCCGTGTCATTGAAAACGATCCCTACAATTTTAGCGGGATCAATCGGGATCGCTGTTGAACCAATACGATCATCGACTTGGGTTAACGGTACTGGCGTACGCGTTGGACGATAAGTCGGAATATAAATATCGTGTAAACCTTCAAAGTTCTCACTTAATGATGTATTGATTTCGACAATCACTTTTTCAGCAAAAATCGCAAAACTTGCCGAATTACCCACAGAAGTGGTCGGGACGATATGCCCCTGTTCAGTAATCGCAACCGCCTCGATGACGGCAATATCTGGGCGTTTAAGCTGTTGATTACGCATCTGTTCAACAGTTTCAGACAAATGCTGATCAACAAACATGACCTCACCATTGTTGATGGCGCGACGTAAAGTGTTGTCCACTTGGAATGGCATGCGACGCGCCAATACACCTGCTTCAGTCAATTGCTTATCTAAATCGTTGCCTAAACTTGCACCCGTAATTAACGTGATTTTTAACGGATTTTTTTTGGCACGATTAACCAATGCTTGCGGAACGGCTTTTGCCTCACCTGCACGGGTAAAACCGCTCATGCCAACTGTCATATCATTTTCAATAAAGTTGGAAGCCTGATCAGCACTCATAATTTTGTTATGTAGGCTGTGAAGGCGAATGCGACTTAGTGACATCATCCATTCTCAATGTTGCTTTTTATCAGCAATGGATTTTATCCCTAAAATGTGAAAAGTGTATTGAATTTAGGCTAAGGTCTAAGGTGAATAACAATATATTTGATCAGAAATTGTCTGATTAAAAGTGTCCCGTTAGTGTTTGTCTAATTTTATCAATGGTATTACTTTGTGGTTCATCTGATTCAGGCGATGGGATCGGTAATGAAATCACAACTTCTAAACCACCTTGCTCACGGTTACGAATATTGATCTGACCTTGATGAATATCCACAATTCGTTTCACGATTGCCAATCCCAGTCCACTGCCTTGGATTGTTCGTGCCGAATTACCACGCACGAACGGTTGCATCAGTTCTTCAACTTGATCTGGTGGAATACCCTCACCATGATCCGCAACAGTAATCAGAATATGGTCATCGACATGGCTTGCTGAGAGTTCAATTGGTTCTGAACCATAACGTTTGGCGTTATTCAATAAATTCGCAATCAATCGTTTTAATGACAAGCTACGTGCAGGAATAATCGGCAATTCTTGCATTTCAAACTGGATGTCGAGAGGCTGGAATTGCACCACCAGTTCTTGTAATAAAGTATTGATATTGGTGTCGCTGAGTTCTTCATCTGAACCATCACGCATATACGAGATGAATTGATTTAGGATCGCATCCATATCATCAACATCGTATACCAGACCTTCACGCAAAAACTCATCAGGTAACATCTCAGCGGTGAGACGGATACGTGTTAGTGGTGTACGTAAGTCATGCGAGATACCAGCTAGCATGATTTGACGATCACGTTCGGTCTGCTCAAGCGTATACACCATATGGTTAAAGGCTTGGTTCACTTGACGAATCTCAAGTGGGCCGTGATTGGTATCAAGATAAGGGGATTTGCCTGTTTTACTATAGGTATTCGCCGCATTTTGTAAACGTCGTAATGGACGATTCATCTGGCGAACCAAAATTAAGATAATAATTGAGGAAAGAATTGGGACACCGAATAGCCACGTTGCGATGAGCTCAACACTATAGTTGACATAGGTTTTTAGGGGTTCACGAACCCAGTTGCCATTCATTTCTGGGGTTTGAATCCAGATCCGTGGAATCGGTTTAAATTTAAAATAGACAGTAACGTCATCTACACCTAATTCTTTGGCTAGTTTTTCCTCGATTTGATTGGTGAATAGTTCAGCTAGAAACTTATCTTCAACTTTTGGAAACTCTCTAGGATCGGTAATGTATTCAATGCCGATCCGATTTTTAAGCCATGTATCCACATCGACTTCGGTATCACGATGCAAAATACGGATATCAGGATTGTTAACCAGTTCAAGTTCAATCGCGAGATAGCGTGCATGTTGCTGTAATTCAGGTAAATAGAGCGTACGCCAAAAGAACCATAACGACATAAAAAGACTGAAAAAAACCATGAGCAATACCAAGATCGTGGTACGCATGGCTGCGGAACGAGGTTTGATTTTATCTAAAAAGCGTTCCCATTTGGTCCGTGGCCGCTCTGAATAGGCCACAAAATCAGTAAACTCTTGTGGGTCGATAGGTTCAAGTTTCAACGTCTAAATTTCCTGAACTTATTCAGCACCATCTGGAACAAATACATAGCCTACACCCCAAACGGTTTGGATGTAGCGAGCACGAGCAGGGTTGTCTTCAATTAAACGGCGTAAGCGAGAGACTTGAACGTCAATTGAACGTTCCATTGCACCCCATTCACGTCCGCGGGCCAAGTTCATCAACTTATCACGGGTTAGAGGTTCACGAGGATGTTGAACCAATGCTTTTAATACCGCGAATTCACCTGTGGTTAAGGTGACGACCTGACCTTCACGGGTCAATGTGCGAGTAGAAAGATCGAGTGCCCAAGGACCAAAGCTGACCACTTCAACCTGTTGGCTTGGTGCGCCTGGGACTTCGCGCACTTGGCGGCGTAATACCGCACGGATGCGAGCAAGTAACTCATTTGGGTTAAATGGTTTTGGCAAGTAATCGTCAGCACCTGCTTCTAAGCCAGCAATACGATCAGAGTCGCTACCACGAGCTGTCAGCATGATGATTGGTGTATCAATATTGGACTGGCGTAAACGGCGGCAAATACTAAGACCGTCTTCAACAGGTAACATAAAATCAAGAACAATCAGCGAGAATAATTCGCGTTGCAGCAAACGATCCATTTGTGTTGCGTCATGGGCTGTTTTAACGACGAAACCTTTATCTTCGAGGAAGCGTTGTAAAAGTGTACGCAAACGCACATCGTCATCGACCACTAAAATGCGTTCGACGCGGTCTGTTTCATGTTGAGCAGTTTCCGTCGATTCGGCAGGTACAACTAAACTCATGCTGTGCTCCTTTATCGTTTATTGTCATCGTCTTTATGCAATGCTATGGATGTATTGATATTTCAATTATGAAGTATCCGTAGACCCACGAGTATACGATTCATTGTACAGATTTGACTATGTTATAAAGCAACAAATATTGCCAATAAAATCAAGAGAAAGATACCAAATATATACAGGTGAAAATATGACAATCAACCTATTTTTCAATAGATAGGCAAAAAAAGCACGGTATTTTAGAAACATTGGTGAATTAGCATAAACTCTAGGGTTTTTTACAAAGGAATGGAGCTTGTGCACAATATTTTAAAAAAACAATAGTGGATTTTATGGTCATGAACTTTATAATCAGTGCTTTTAGACTTAACCCTTGTGGAATCAATCACGATGACTGACATAGTTCAGCAGTTGGCAAATGAACTTGCCGTACGTCCAAACCAAGTAGAAGCTGCTATTCGTTTAATTGATGAAGGCGCCAGTGTTCCTTTTATCGCACGTTACCGTAAAGAGGTCACGCAAGGCTTAGACGATACTCAATTGCGTCAACTCGATACACGTCTAACGTATTTGCGTGATTTGTATGAACGTCGTGAAAAAGTGATTCAGTCTTTAACAGAACAAGACAAATTAAGTGATGATTTATTGGCGCGTGTAAATGCAGCTGAAACGAAAAATGCACTCGAAGAAATTTACGCGCCATATCGACCAAAACGTACCAGTAAATCTTTTAAAGCAAAAGAAGCGGGTTTAGGTCCGATTGCAGAAAAAATTATTGCAGAACAAATTGATCCAACGGAAGCGTTGGCTGGGTTTAGTCATGAAGATTACCCAGATGTTGAAAGCCAGCTTGATGCGATTCAACATATCTTGATTGATGATTGGGCACAAAATATTGCATTAACCACTGAATTAAAACAAACTTTTTCTAAAACTGCCGTACTGAAAAGTGCAGTCGCTTCTGAAGAGAAGAAAGAAGTTGGTAAGAAATTCCGTGATTATTTCGAATTTTCAGAAAATCTTAATAAAGTGCCTTCACATCGTTTATTGGCAATGTTACGTGGCCGTCAAGAAAATGTTTTAGGCTTAAAAGTAGATGGTGAAGATGATGCACCATTGGCGCGTATTGAAACTGAATATAATCTTGAACAAATTCAACCACAAAACCGTCAGGACTATTTAAAGCAAACTGCAAAATTATTCTGGCTGGGTAAGGTGCGTCCTCAAATTGAGCATTCATTACTCACGGATAAGCGTTTGGCTGCTGAAGCTGAAGCGATGGATGTGTTTGCTGAAAATTTACGTCACTTACTACTTTCTGCCCCAGCAGGTAGCCGTACAACATTGGGTGTGGATCCTGGTATTCGTACAGGAGTGAAGCTTGCTGTGGTGAGTGATGCGGGTGATGTTCTTGCGCACAGCACCATCTATCCTTTCGCACCAAAAGAAGATAAAGAAGGTTCAATTGCAGAACTTGCACGTTTGTGTCGAGAGTTCCACGTGGAACTTATTGCGATCGGAAATGGTACAGCAAGCCGTGAAACCGAAGCAGTTGTTGCAGAAATGATGGCTGCAAATACAGATCTGAAATTAACACGTATTACCGTAAGTGAAGCAGGTGCATCGGTTTACTCTGCAAGTGAGTTGGCTGCACAAGAACTTCCTGAACTTGATGTTTCTATTCGTGGTGCAGTTTCAATTGCACGTCGTTTGCAAGATCCGTTGGCTGAGCTGGTAAAAATTGATCCAAAATCAATTGGTGTAGGTCAGTACCAACACGATGTAAACCAAACAGGTTTAGCAAAAACACTAGATGCAGTTGTTGAAGACTGTGTGAACGCGGTCGGTGTGGATGTGAATACCGCGTCACCAGCAATTTTGGCGTATATTGCAGGCTTGAACAAAGCAATTGCTCAGCAAATCGTTGAATACCGCAAAGAGCACGGTCGTTTTGATAACCGTCAAGCTTTGAAAAAAGTACCACGTTTAGGTGAGCGTACTTTTGAACAATCCGCAGGTTTCTTACGTGTTCAAAATGGTTCTGAGCCATTGGATGCCTCAGCAGTTCACCCTGAAAGTTATGGTTTAGTGGAAAAAATCGTTGAAGCAAAAGCAACTACAGTAAAAGACATTATTGGCAATACTGAAATCATTCGCCAAGTCAAAGCGGATGAGTTTGTTGATGACAAATTCGGATTACCAACGATTCAAGACGTTTTAGCTGAGTTGGAAAAACCAGGCCGTGATCCACGTCCAGAGTTCCGCACCGCGAAGTTCCGTGAAGACATCACTGAAGTTGCCCAACTGACTGAAGGTATGCAGCTTGAAGGCGTTGTAACCAATGTGACCAACTTCGGTGCGTTCGTGGATGTGGGTGTACATCAAGATGGTTTAGTGCATATTTCTGAACTTGCAAATGAATTTGTTTCTGATCCACACAAAGTAGTGAAACCAGGTCAAATCGTCCAAGTCCGTGTGATGCAAGTGGATGTGGAGCGTAATCGCGTCAACTTGAGTATGCGTGCAGAAGGTTCTGCACCTGCTAAAGCACCACGTCAGCAACGTGCACAACAGGATCGTCCTGAACGTTCAGAGCGTAAGCCTCAAGGTCAACGTCCGCCACGTAAAGACGGTGACTTTAAGCGTCCGCAACATAACAAGCCAAAAACTGACAAGCCACAAGAGCAAAAAATCGGTGGTTTGGGTGCCTTGTTATTACAAGCAGGCATTAAAGGCTCTAAGTAATTAAGGCTCTAAATAATTGTTGTATAAAAAAACCTCTTTAGGGAGGTTTTTTATTTGAAAATTTTAGAATAATTAATAACTTGAAAATAATTGGTAATTTTATGAATGAGAAATTTAAATTAGTGCTTGAGTATCTTAAGTATCAAGGAATTGTTAAAGGGAGATTTGAGGATAATGAGGATACTCGTAATTTAGTTTTTACAGATACTGAGTTTGATAATATAGTTAAATCTCTTGGTAAGGTTAGTGCTGATTTAATTAATGCAGTAAAGTCTCAGAAAAACAATAAAAATCAAAATGAAAATAATGAGGAGGTAGATAAAAAAATAAGATTTTATGAAACACAAAGTAAATTTTTCTCTAATCTTTGGTTTGGTCTAGTTTTGTTGAAAATTATAGACTTATATTTGTTGAATAAACTTTCGAAGGAGAGATTTATTCACCTAATTGGAGAAGTAAGTCATAATAAAAGTACTTTTTATTATAATTTATCTTTTATATTATTTAGAAAGGTGTATAAGGATAAGTCGGATGATACATTGGAGTTCGTTAAGCTTGTGGTTGATGAACTTTTTAATATTGATATATTAAATGTTTGTACTCATTTTAG
>NZ_OVCN01000055.1 GCF_900406815.1 Acinetobacter haemolyticus | reverse complement strand
ATGCGGGCCAGCGGAGTGATGCCACGGGCGGCCGCGTCTTCCTCGGTCAGCAGGACCACCGCGGCGGCGCCGTCGGAGATGCTGGAGGAACTGGCGGCGGTGACGCTGCCGTCCTTCTTGAAGGCCGGGCGCAGGGTCGGGATCTTGGCGATATCCGAGCGCCCCGGCTGCTCGTCGGTGGCGACCTCGACGTCACCCTTGCGGGTGGCTACCTTCACCGCGACGATCTCGTCGGCGAACGCACCGTTGGCCTGTGCGGCCTGCGCGCGCTTGACCGATTCGATCGCGTAGGCGTCCTGCTCCTCGCGGCTGAACTGGTACTTGTCCACGGCGCATTCGGCGAATTCGCCCATGGCCTTGCCGTCATAGGCGTTGACCAGGCCGTCGTGGGCCATGTGG
>NZ_OVCN01000037.1 GCF_900406815.1 Acinetobacter haemolyticus | reverse complement strand
TAGGGGTCGTCTCAGGAAACGGAAAATATAGCACGCTAAGGTTTTTCAATTGCGCGCAATGGCCTAAATTTTCCACCACCTATCTTGGCTTTGCTTCGCCATAGATAATCCCCAGTTAAATTGATGTGCTCCCACCCCAGCGGTGACAGATATTGCAGCAAGGTATCATCGACTGTGCGACCATGCCCTCGTAGGGCGTTAGTCGCTCTCTCTAAATAAACCGTGTTCCACAATACAATGGCGGCGGTCACTAGATTCAAGCCACTGGCTCGATAACGCTGTTGCTCAAAGCTTCGATCTCGAATCTCACCCAATCGATAAAAGAAAACGGCGCGCGCTAATGCATTACGGGCTTCACCTTTATTTAATCCAGCTTGAACCCGACGGCGTAGTTCTACGCTTTGCAACCAATCCAAGATAAACAGTGTGCGCTCAATACGCCCCAGCTCTCGTAATGCCAATGCCAAACCATTCTGTCGTGGATAACTACCGAGTTTACGTAGCATTAGCGACGCTGTGACAGTCCCTTGCTTGATTGATGCGGCCAGACGCAAAATATCGTCCCAATGAGTACGAATCTGTTTGATATTCAGTGTGCCGCCAATCATGGGTTTAAGTGCGGCATAGTCTATGTCTGACTTTGGAATATAGAGTTTCGTATCGCCCAGATCACGAATTCGTGGTGCAAATCGAAACCCTAGCATGTGCATGAGTGCAAAAACATGGTCGGTGAATCCAGCCGTATCGGTGTAGTGTTCCTCGATGCGTAAATCAGACTCGTGATACAGCAGCCCATCAAGAACATAGGTTGAATCACGAACGCCCACATTGATCAGCTTACTGCTAAATGGTGCGTATTGATCAGAAATGTGTGTATAAAATAACCTTCCAGGCTCTGCGCCATATTTTGGATTGATATGTCCTGTACTTTCAGCTCTGCCACCTGCGCGGAAGCGTTGGCCATCTGATGAGGAGGTAGTGCCATCTCCCCAGTTTTCAGCGAAAGGTTGTTTCAATTGAGCATTCACCAATTCGGCCAATGCCGTTGAATAAGTTTCATCACGGATATGCCAAGCCTGTAGCCATGAGAGTTTGGCATAAGTTGTACCAGGACATGATTCGGCCATTTTCGTCAGCCCTAAATTAATTGCATCAGCCAGTATGGTCGTGAGCAATAACGCTTTATCCTTCGCAGTGTCATCCGTTTTCAAATGAGTGAAGTGTCGAGTAAAGCCTGTCCATTCATCGACCTCCATTAATAATTCGGTGATCTTGATATGTGGTAACAGCATTGCTGTTTGGTCAATTAAAGTTTGGGCTGTATCAGGAGCCACGGCATCGAGAGGTGTTATTTTTAGACCAGATTGATTGATCATCGCATCAGGCAAATCGTTGGTCGCTGCCATGCGATTAATGATTGCTAATTTCTGCTCCAATAGTGAAAGGCGACTTTGCAAATATAGATCACAATCAGTAGTAATGGTTAGAGGTAACTCATTGGACTGTTTTAGCTGATTAAATTTATCAGCAGTCACTAAATACTCATCGAAGTCTTTGAATTGGCGAGAGCCTTGTACCCAGAGATCCCCAGCCCGTAGCGAGTTTTTAAGTTCAGATAACACACATATTTCGTAATAGCGGCGATCAATACCATCATCGGTAAAGACTAGTCTTGCCCACCGTTTTTTGATAAACGCTATTGGAGCATTAGAGGGGATTTTTCGTGTATTATCAACATTCATGCTGCGGAGCAACTCTACAGCGGCAAGCATATCTTTTGCTGCTGGGGCAGCACGCAATTTAAGTATGGCAAGAAGTTCTGGCGCGTAACGGCGTAAAGTTGCATAGCTCTCGCCAATTCGTGGTAAAAAATCAAAGTCTTCGGGTTGCGCCAGTTTTTCTGCCTCAGTAATACTTGCTGCAAAAGCATCCCATGAAATAACAGTTTCGATGGCGGCAAACGGATCACTGCCATTTTGCTTGGCATCTAGCAAGGCTTTCCCGATAAGCCCATACAAACGCACTTTGTCGTTGATCGCTTTACCTGATGATTGAAATTGTTGCTGGTGTTTATTTTTTGCGATAGCAAATAGCTTTCCAATAATGCGATCATGCAGGTCAATAATTTCGTCGGTGATCGTGGCCATACTCTCCACAACGATTGCTACCAAAGTGGCATATCGACGTTGAGATTCAAATCTGGCCAAATCAGCAGGAGTCATTTGCCCACCTTCGCGAGCAATTTTCAGTAAGCGATTTTGATGAACGTGTTTTCCAATGTCTTCAGGTAGATCGATGGCTTGTAAGCACTTCAGCCGCTCAATGTGCTCAAGCATGTACTTTGAGTTTGGTTTAGCTGGTGACTGTCTAAGCCACCCCAATATTGTCAGTTTGCTGCCCTCTTTACGGTTCAGCAAAGCATCTATATTTTGACGATGAGTTTCTGAAAGTGAGCTCGTCAAAGCAGTATAAATTATGCGGTTGGCAGATGTGATTGCTTCTGCGCAAATACTATCAATTGCATTTATAGCTGGCAAAAGGACTGATTTTTGTCGTAAATTTTCAACGAGAGTTGTGGCTAAAATAAGACCTTTATCTGTCTGAAGGGACAAATCCACCATCATATTGACCGATTGCCGATAGTCACTCAAGGTGAATAGTTTGAACCCAAAAACTTTTTTCAATTCGGCAATATGTTCTCGTCTTGTTTGCTCGCGCTGACCATAATCATTCCAGCAGTCCACTGATATACTAAGTTGAGCAGCCATCATGAAAAGTAAGGGTTTGAATGGTTCGTCGTTAATACCCAATATCACTCCAGGGTAACGCATGTAGCAAAGTTGAATTGCAAAGCCTAGCTTGTTGGATGCCCCTCGATGTTGATGGACTATGGATTTATCAGAATCACTCAGAGTGTAATGCTGAAGCATAAAAGCTCTATCATCTGGAATTTCGAACAGGCTTCCCAATTCCGTGGACGACAAAATAGAATGGCGCGGCATGGCTCATTAGTCCCAAATAAACTAAACTATTAAAGGTACATTATTTTGTACCGCCACGCTTAGCTTTGCGCTGCAATTTCGCAAGGAGGTTCAATTGGGACAGAATGCGGCCATTTATTGCCGAGTATCAACGAACGATCAGTCCTGCGAACGACAGGAATATGACCTACGTGCCTACGCCAATCGTTGCGGCTACGATGTTGTCGGTGTTTGGAAAGAAACTGCATCAGGCAGTAAGGATGAGAGATTGCAAAGAAAATACTTGATGACCATGGCGCAATCTCGTGAAATCGATGCCATCTTGGTGACGGAATTGACACGCTGGGGCAGAAGCACCGTGGATCTCGTACAGTCATTACAAGATCTTGGGCATTTCGGGGTATCTCTGGTGGCACAAACAGGTTTGCAGTTTGACCTTTCCACATCTCAGGGAAAGCTCATGGCTTCTGTGATGTCTGCATTAGCAGAGTTTGAGGGAGATTTACTACG
>NZ_OVCN01000034.1 GCF_900406815.1 Acinetobacter haemolyticus | reverse complement strand
ACATCGACCGTCCCTTTGTCACAGGACGACTCCACGAAGCACACCGCAGCCCAACTAAATTCGATGACCAAGGACAACTGCCTGACACCAAAAAACTGGCAGGGATCAAATCCAAAGAATATCAAGGTTCAGGCTACAACCAACTACGCTTTGACGATACCACAGGGCAGATCAGTGCCCAACTGCAAAGCAGCCATGCAGCCAGCCAACTCAATCTCGGTAAGCTGAGCCATCCCAAAGCCCAAGCAGAAAGCAAAGACCGAGGTGAAGGCTTTGAACTACGCACAGACCAATGGGGCGCGATCCGAGCAGGCGAAGGCTTACTGATCACCACCCATGCACAAGCGCAAGCCGAAGGTGAACATCTCGAAGCACAAACAGCCAAACAACAACTCGAAGGCAACCAAAACAATGCCAAAGCCCTGAGTGAAGTGGCAAAGAACCAACAAACGGATGAACTCGAAGCCTTAGAACAACTCAAAAGCTTTGCAGAAGAAATTCAGCAAGATATAGCCAAATTCAACAAAGCCTTACTATTACTTAGCTCACCAAATGGCATTGGACTGAGTACATCAGAAGACATTCATCTGTCCGCGGATGGACAACTGAACCAATTTGCAGGGGACAGTATTAACCTGACCACCCAGAAGAACCTGATTACCCAAGCCAGTCAAAAGATCAGTTTGTTTGCAGCGCAAAATGGAATCAAACAAGTTGCAGGCAAAGGCAAGGTTGAGATACAGGCACAAGGCGATGGCGCTGATCTGATTGCTCGGAATGCTTTGCAAGTGACTTCAACAGAGGGACGCATTGAAATTACGGCGAAAAAGAAAATTGTGATCTTGGCGGGAGGTTCGCAGCTTGAAATCAATGGTGGTGGAATTTTCCCAACGACAGGTGGAAAGTTTGAGGCAAAGGCTGGGCAGCATTTGTTTATGGGAGGATCTTCTGTTGAAGTTGCAGAACGTAAGTTTAACAGCTCACCATGTTATTTAACCTATCAGGTAACAGACAGTACAGGTCAACCTTTAAAGAATAAAAATTATGTCATGTATTTAGCTGATGGAACGATTAAGCGCGGTAGAACAAATGCTAAAGGTGAAACAGAGAAAGTTGAAACAGCAGGTCCTCAGAAGGTCAATGTGTTGATTGAAGATGATGATCACAAGGGTTATCAAATCAGTCAATTAAACTAATTTTGAGAGAATAAAATGACAAATAAGGCACAATACAAATTTAAATTAACGCTGGGTTCAACGGGCAATAGACCCGCGGCAAATGTTGGCTATAGCATATTGGCAAATGGTAGGATTCTAGCGAAAGGAAAAACGACAGGGACTGGAGAAACGGATGTATTTGAGCTTACAGGTTCAACGTCTGTAAATATCCAAATATTTAACGCTAAAATGAATCGTGGTAAAGGTGGATATCTGAATCCTTCTTTACATGATAGAAATGCTGCGGCAATTTTATTAAATAATAGGGTCTTGGATCAGATTAGTCAGGTCCAAAATAGACCAATAAGCATGTCTAATGTATTGCAACGGAATACACAGAATACGACTCAAACACCTTTAATGATGCAGCCTCAGCCTACAATACAAACGGTGCAGTTAAGATTAAAATCTTACGTTATTGTAGAATTAAGAGATCATTTAAAAAGAGCATTTAATACACGTTTAAATTATGACGTATTAGATCAAAGTGGCACAATCATAAAACATAACAATAAAGAACTAAAAGGCTTGCGTACTGAAAGAGCAGGACTAACACAAATACATTTTGTTGAACATCCAGTACGATTGAGATTTTATGGTGGGGACCTAGGGAGTGTCAAAGTGACCACGGAGGTTGTCTCTCCGTTTTTCACCCATCAGGATGTTCTGAAAACACAATATGTGAAGACTGCTCCAGCGATTACTGCACCCAAAGTTGACAATACAACGCGATTGGCAGGTAAACAGGATATTCCCGTCATAGTTGACCCTAAAACCAATGAGATTTATGTATTGAGTCCTCAAGATTTCAAAGATTTCTTAGAAATTTCTGGAAGCTTAACTAGTGCAATGAAAAATGTGCATGAACGACGTGAGAACGTAAATACACTCATGGCATTGGAAGCCAAGACGCCAGAACAGATTCGAGAGGCTGAAAAGAGTCTTGGAATTGCACAGGATGATGCGATTAAGGCACTGAACCAGCGATTTAAAAGCCAAGCTGATATTCGTGAGGTGATTGCGTTTGAGATGTTCACTACATCGGATGGTAAACAAAAGTTAAATGCGGTTCGGAAATATACCAATGAGAGCCAACATATTAAAAACAAAAACAATCGTTTGAATAAGTTTCAATATCAATTGACCTACCAAGTCCCTTGGAAAAATGCATCCGACACGGCAAAAACGGGACACAAAGATGGAACATTGATGACAATTGATGGTAGCAAGTTTAAAGAAAATTTGGTTCAAACCATTAAGGATATCAATGTTGAGCTGGTAAAAGTCAAAGGTGGGACATCGGTTACTTATGTTCCTGATCCCAATATTTTTGGTATCACCGCAACAGAATTAGTTGAAAGCTATCAAACTAGTGAATCCTCTACGGTGGACGTACAAGCACAATGGTTACGGTTGATTGCAGGTGCTGGTTATGACGGTACGGTAAAGTGGGGGACTCAGGGATTTCAGGCGCAAGGCTCAGCGTATGCCCAAGCAAAAATGGTTTTGCTCGAAGGTAAGAAAAAGTGGTTATGGGCATATCCAAGTTTGAAAGGTTGGATTATGGAGGCGGATGGCGTTCCGATGGGAGCAATCCGCTTTATTTGTGGTGCTGAAATCTACGGTTTTTCTGGGGCAGTGTTTGCCGCATCAACTGCTTTTGCTGTGACTGTCAGTAATGATGGTAGTAAACAAATGTTAACCAGTATCGCAAAAGACTCGAACGATTCACTTTCCAAACGATTGAATTCAGCAGGTCGTAGTGTTCTGGCAATGAAAAAAGGGGAGATGGATGACACAGTGTCGCCTGATAACAAATTTAATGCAGGAATTAATGCCTTTGCAGGGATTCAAGCAAGTATTAGTCCTTTTGGAGGACTTCAATGGCTTGATCCCGAAAACCCAAGAGACTTTAGTGATCTTGCCAGAATATCACCAACATTGGGTTTAAGTGCAGGTGTAGGCGGTAGTGCTGATTTTCACTTGTACTATGCGAATGGCGCATTCCGCTTTAAAGCCAGTATTGCTGCTTGTTATGGCGTTGGTGGCAAGGGGGCGTTAGAGTTTGTTGTTGACTTTAAAAATATTTATCAGTTAGTGCGTTTTATTGCTTATCAGCTCGTTTATGTATCTTTTAAACAGTTAGTTTATATGGTTCATAGAGATTTTATGCTGTTACATAAAATTAGTATGATGCTACCTTTTGAGGAAGATGGTGCTTTTATTCAAAGTATCGTAGGAATCAACCGAAAATTTGATTTATTTAAATCCAAAATTCAAAGAGCAGAACAACGTATTGCGATGTGCCGTAAGATCAATGCAAAAGAGCAATGGCTTAAATATTTAAGCCCAGAGAGTCGGGGCTGCTTTCTTTATCATATTACTCGACATGGTTTACTCACTCGTTGGCATGATCGTACTGAAACTGAAGGTTGGAGAATTATTGGAACAGATAAAGAATATGATTTTCCTGAGCACAAAGAGGCAGTATTAAATCTATTTAGAAGTGTTACTGTAGTGAATCACTGGACCAATACCTTGCAACATATGAGTCCAGATGGTGAGCGATCAACGAAAAGTATTGCGGAAAATGAAAGTGAATTACTGGATTTTTTAAATTTGGGTCGTCGTATGCAGGGGATCTTACCCCTTGCTGATTTAAAGAAAATTAAAGAAAGGATTAATCAGGATCATAATTTTCCTGAAAATTATAGCTCAGGCAATAAATATATTGATGAATATCTGAAAATGCGTGGACAACGGATCTTGGCATATCCAAAGGACTATCAGATTGCTAACTTTGGGACGCAGGAGTTTAAACAAATACAATTGGCGCAGCATTTAGAAAAACCTGAAATCTTTATAGCACAAGCGCCACAGCCAATCGAAGAGCTAGATATAACAAGATATACTGAAACTGAGGCGAAAACATGGATCACCTAAGGGTTATCCATGTTAGATGCTGTAATTTATTTCTTTTCGATAAATGGTTGGGAATGGTTGGACGCACAGCGGACAGAAGTTGCATCATATGGATTAAATGCTTCTATACTTTCAATGTCATCTTTATCAAATTGCTTGTGAGGTTTTTCTCCACTTCGATAGATTGTGGTAACACTTCCACCAGTTTGTAAACTTTGAGCTGCGCCAACTTGATATGTACTACGAATGGACTTTAATGTGCCTGTTGTTGGACCTTGCGGGTTCTGTTCAGGTGAGTTTTTATAATAGTTTGGATCAAACCAATCGGACATCCATTCATAGTTATCAGTTGCTAGATCATAGAAGCCTAAAGGTGTGGGCGGGAAACGACCTAGAATTGAAACAGTCATACTTGTATCCAATGGTCGGCTTATTTCGTCTCTTTGTTCATCACTCCAAACATTTCGCCCTAGTTCGTACTCGCCATTATCAGTTGGATAAATGAAGTATTCACCACGATTGCGTGCTGCATATTCCCACTGTGCTTCAGTAGGGAGATTCATCGGAATCCCCACTTGTTCACCTAACCATTGACAGTAGTCATGAGCCTGTTGCCAACTGATCCCAGCAGGGGCATCAGGAACACGTAATTTTTTAGAAATTTCTTGCATACCAACCTTAGGCTGTCCTGTTGCTTCAGTATAAATATCAAAGTCTTCAAAGGTGGTTTTATAGGCATTTAGGCTAAAACTATCGAGTGTGACTTTATGTACTGGCATTGCTGCATAGAGTCCAGTGATCGGTAATTTATCCTTACGGGTGATTGGACCAAAGTCACCCATCATAAAAGAACCGCCTTCGACAAAGATCATATTCTTTTTAGTTTTTTCGACCAGTTGCTGAATCTTTTTCTGTAATTCAGGAGAGGGTTGCGAGTTTTTATTATTTTTTTCAGAAGGTTTTGCACATGCAGTTAAAGCAATGCTAGAAAGTAAAATGATGGCAAGGTTTTGTTTAATCATCTTTTTTAAAATCATTAGGTTGCAGATATTGCTTAAATTTTAAGTGAGTTTGGGAAGATTGAAAAGAAACGTTGTGTTAATGATTAATTATAAGTTGAGTTTATCCGAAAATAATTAGAAAAAACCGAGATATTTATAGAGTAAGCCCCGCAACCAATCGAAGAGTTGGATATAACCAGATATACCGAAACAGATGCTAAAACATGGATCGCCTAATGGCTATCCATGCTAAGTAGGGTTATTTATTTTTTTTGATAAATGGCTGGGAATGGTTTGAAGCACAACGTACTGAAGTTGCACCATTTATATTAATATATTGAGGATTCTCTTGATCATCCTTATCAAATTGTGGGTTAGGTTCTTTACCTTCTCGGTAGATGGTGGTGACACTTCCACCGGTTTGTAGACTTTGAGCAGCGCCAACTTGGAAGGTACTACGAATAGATTTTAATGTGCCTGTTGTTGGACCCTGTGGATTCTGTTCAGGTGAGTTTTTATAGTAATTTGGATCAAACCAATCAGACATCCATTCATAACCATCAGTTGCTAGATCATAGAATCCTAGTGGTGTTGGAGGAAATTTACCTAGAACTGGGATTTTCATTCCATCTGCCTCTGGAACAGATTTACTAAATTCACGTCTTTGCTCATCACTCCAAACATTACGTCCTAGTTCATACTTGCCATTATCTGTTGGATAGATGACGTATTCACCACGATTGCGTGCTGCATATTCCCATTGTGCTTCGGTCGGGAGATTCATCGGAATCCCCACTTGTTCACCTAGCCATTCGCAGTAGTCATGAGCCTGTTGCCAGCTAACTCCAGCAGGAGCATTAGGAACGCGTTTAATTTTTGAAATTTCTTGCATCCCGACTTTGGATTGTCCAGTAGCTTCAGTATAGATATCAAAATCATCAAAGGTGGTTTTATAGGCATTAAGGCTAAAACTATCGAGTGTAACTTTATGTACTGGCATCGCTGCATAGAGTCCCGTGATCAGTAATTTATCCTTACGGGTGATTGGACCAAAGTCTCCCATCATAAAAGAGCCGCCTTCGACAAAGATCATATTCTTTTTAGTTTTTTCGACCAGTTGCTGAATCTTTTGTTGTAATTCAGGAGAAGGCTGTGTGTTTTTATTATCTTTTTCAGAAGGTTTTGCACATGCAGTTAAGGCAATGCTAGAAAGTAAAATGATCGCAAGGTTTTGTTTAATCATCTTTTTTTAAATCATTAGGTTGTAGATATTGTCTAATTTTAAGGGAGTTTATAAGCCTTACATATAAATAAAATGTTAAAAAGAAATTATAGTTAGCAATGAAAATTTAATCGGGATTATTATTTTGCACTATTATGGTT
>NZ_OVCN01000010.1 GCF_900406815.1 Acinetobacter haemolyticus | reverse complement strand
TAATTGTATTGCTGACCCTCTGCAATTATTTTTAAATCTATTTTTTTAATTGGAAATAATATGGGAATTATAAACAAATATGTCATGGTGATTGAATCTGATGAACCTCCACAAGTTTTCCTAAATGATACTATTCCAAAAGTCGGGAAAGTCATTGAACTTAAAACAGAGCAACTACCCAACCGTGTAGATGCAGCGTGGTTACAAGAAAGATTTAGTATCTCGCGCAAAGCACTTATTGAAAAATTGAGAATTTTTAACAGAGGTACTGATACTAAACATCTTTACGATCCGAAAGAAGTCATACCAATTTTAGAGAATTTTAATGTCACCAGTAGACGTGGCGCACATCGAAAGAAATAAGGGAGCAATTGCTCCCTATTTTATTTAAGATGCGTTCATCATTTTAGCAATGTCTGAAGCGGTCGGATTATAATATGTATTAATCAGAGTTTTAATATCCCTATGTCCTGTAACTTTAGCCAAGATTTCCACAGGTAATTTGCGTTTATTCACAAATCGAGTAATAGCTTCATGCCGTGTATCATGAAAATGAACTACATTATGCAATTCTGTTTTCCCAATTGCTCTTTGCCAAATTAATCTAAATGAATTTGAATTATGTGAAATTAATTTTACTCTATCCATGTAAGGGATAAGGTTTAGAAGATCACGGGCTTCTTTAGATAAGGGAACATCACGAGCATCACCATTTTTTGTGATTGGCAAATGTATGTAGTCAGGATAGATATTGTTACACGTAATCCCTAGAATCTCCCCTTTTCTCATAGCAGTTTCAATCGCAAAAAGAAAAGTCCATGCAACATACTGTCTTGGTGTTTGTGGCCTTGTTCCAATTTTATAATTAAGCGCCTTAAGTATGATTTCAATTTCACTATGACTTATTAGTCGATTACGGGCGGGAGGCTTAGTTGGCTTAGTGACCTGTGCGAATGGATTGTCTTCAATCAAGAAAAGTTCATTTTTGGCGTAATTAAAAACTGATGTGTATAAACACATTTGTCGATGTACTGTCCCAGGTGCGACTTTCTCTAAACGTTTATCTCGCCATTTTTTTACGTCAATAGGTTTAATTTCATAAATTGACTTTTCAGCAAGTTCACCAAAATAATTTTTAAATGTTTCTCTTTTTATTTGTTGCTTTATAAAGGATTTACCTCTTTTCTTATATCCAACTTCATCATAATATTTCTGACAAAGGACAAAGAATGAAAAATATGGTTTTTGCATCTGAGTTTTTTTAGGATCATACTCAGCTTTCATTTCAAGTAAACGAATAGCAGCCCATTGTTCAC
The DNA here is from genome assembly GCF_900406815.1 of Acinetobacter haemolyticus. Lineage (GTDB taxonomy): Bacteria > Pseudomonadota > Gammaproteobacteria > Pseudomonadales > Moraxellaceae > Acinetobacter > Acinetobacter haemolyticus_A. Next base: position 138,864 of record NZ_OVCN01000010.1, on the reverse strand, counting down.
ACTCTCGTGCAGTATCACGTGTGACACTGTCTCTAAGATTTTTATAGCGTACTTGAATACGCCAAGCATTGCCGCGCTTCACTGGTTTTTGCATAAATCCACCTTGGTGTCGTAGCAGCACCAAACACAAAACCCAAGTGTAAACTTGGGGGCGTTTTGGTGCTAAAACGGAAATAATAAGGTGTTTTTGACGCAGATTTTGACGATTTTAAACCATCAAGCTGACCAATTTAGCATTAAAAACTCTTAAATTACCTTAATTTTAGCGACTTAACTACTTGATAATTAAGTATAAAATTTTGGTAGGTATAAGCAGACTCGAACTGCTGACCTCTACGATGTCAACGTAGCGCTCTAACCAACTGAGCTATACACCTAGAATGAGAAGCATAATATGCATTTTTCAGGCTGATCACAAGTTTTTTTGAACCTGTTTGATTGCAATCGCACAGTCTTTAAGCAACTTCTTAAATTGAGCAAGATCTTTGAAATCACGCTGCTCCAAAAATACGATTTTCTGATACAACACAACCACTTGTTTAAAAGCTTCCTGATTTTCACGATCAACCGATAAACGTTGCATCCAAGCCTGAAATGTTTCAGCGGGCATTTTCTGCATGTGCTTCGGAACAGTTTTCTGAAATTTTAAAATCATTCGGTGGTATGGTGCTTGTTGTTTATTTCGTTGCCATAAGGAAAAAAATATATAGAGAAGCAATATTCCTGCTACACCACAAATCAACATGATAACGTAGCCATAAGTCGTTTCTAACCCTAGTTTAGACAGCCAGTTTTTCTGTTTATCAACATCATAGCCAACCACCTTACTCTGCCATTGATAACCCAGATAATCGCTCCAAACACGGACATTTTTTAAAAATTTAAACTGTTGCACTTGCCAAGCTTTGGTCTGCTGATCTCCCCAGATCCGCTGATCCTGAGTTAAATAATCTTGCATACTGGTGTCTAAACGTTGTGGTGCGATGATTGCCGTTGGGTCTACCCGCTCCCACCGTCCATCCAGATACACCTCACTCCATGCATGTGCATCTAACTGACGAACTTCCCAACTTTTCCCATCAAGAGCACGTTGTCCGCCTTGGTAGCCAGTGACGACTCGCGCAGGAATACCCACATATCGCATTAACATGACGAAACTTGATGCATAATGCTCACAGAAACCTGTTCGACTAGAAAATAAGAATTGGTCGATGCGATTTCCGCTCAATGTACCGGGGGTTAAAGTATAAACAAAGCCATTTTGCCTATACCACGTCAATACTGCTCGAACGTATCGTTCAGGATGACGCTGACTCTGTTCAAACAATTCATTTGCTAATTCTTGCGCCTTTTTATCCAAATCCTCATTAAATCGAGTATTTAACTCAAATTGTTGAGCTGATAAAACGCGACGCTCTGCACTTGTGCGACCTAACCATTGCATTTGTATAGGTTGATTACGTTTGATCAATTTAATTGGGCGAATACTATCATCGTGATAGAGCTGTAAATACCTTTCTTGCGGAATAGAATATTCCAACCCCATAATCCAGTTACTTTGCTCGTCTGCGGGTAAATATTGATATGCCACACGACGTGAACTGTTAGGCGTCCCTCTTATCTGTTGATTAACATAACTACTGGTCCAAGTTACACCATCATATTCATCCAGAACCAAAGCACGCCAATACAATTCTTGTCGTGTTGGAAACTGCTGCATATCTGCAACAATTCGAAAAGCCAACGCCGTAGACTGCGATAAACGTGCAATATCCCCAGGTGACATACGATCACTGATACCTGTTATCGCTTGGTCATTTTGAATCGGAATCGCCCAAAGTGGAGGGAGACGAGGAAAGAAAATGAATAACAAAATAAAAAATGGTGTGGCAATGCCAATGAATTTAAAAATTTGCTTAGCATCTTGCTTTAATTGATTTGAAGATAATCTATTTTGGTTAAACAAACCCGTTTGAATACGATATAACCCCATCAAACATATGACAAATGTTACGAAGACAATCAAGGCCATCCAAAAAGCTTGGCTATGTAACAGCAAGCTTGCAGCTACAAATAATGCAAAATTAAATACAATCAATAAATCACGTGTTGTTTTCGCTTCCAAACTTTTGGCAAATAAACAAGTACTTAATAGAGCAACGCCGGGTTCCACCCCCAGCAAGCTTTTATAATGGAAATAAATTAGACCAAATGAGATGGCAATAAACCCAAGGAGGATAAGTTTAGATATCGGTGTTAAATCCTGCTTGTGATAACGCCACAACATTAATAGCCATACAATTCCCCAAAAACCACTCAAGGTGACAGGAATAAAAGCCAGCTGTCCAATCAAGATACAAATCAATGCGGTCAAAACAGAAAAATAATTTTGCTTTGTCATCATATCATTACGCCTGTGCCAACAAGCGTTTCGCTTGGATCAATTGCGTATTCCCCTGACCTCTATCCAAACGTACATACGGCAAAATCACGGCATAATCATCACCATACTGCTCACATTGTTCGATCAACCCCATCATAAAGCTCAGCTTTTCTTCATGGTTCTGTGCTGGAATATGCTGATAATCAATTTCTAAATACTGTTGTGTTGCTTGTGCCTCAAACATTTTAATAAAAAATCCTTGCCCTCTAGCCACCTGTTTCCATGCAACATTTTGGTAAGAATCCCCAAGCTGAAATGTTCTTAATTCACGAAACTCATCTAAACGATCATGAGCGACACTCGGCTGATTTTTATGTTCTTTTTGCCACTCATAAGCTTTGGGCGCAATCCAAACCTTTTCCTGCAAATTCAAATAAGTCCATGCACGCACCAACCCCAAGGGGTAGGTAGAATAAATTTTAATTGCATCAAACTGATAAAGTCCGCGCTGTTGAGGAAAAAAAGTCAACTCAATACTTTGTTGAGTCTGGTTTAAGTAAAAGAGCTGTTGCTGTTGTTGCCAGTGAATTTGCAGATATCGATTCGTCTTTGATGGCTGCTTAAAGTTTAATTTGAGTGTTAAAACCTGACCGACTTGCCCCACCTCTGCCGTTATTAGCTCTACATGTAGACCATGTAATTGTTTAAATGTCAGATAAAAACTTATGCATAAAATTGCACTCATTAAAAAACAAAGACCCAGAATCAGGTTATTTGCATAGTTAATGCCTGCAATAAAGGTGATTAAAATAAGCACTAAGAATAGCAATCCATGCGTATGGATAAAAACCAAGACATCCCGTTGTAGAAAGGTTTTACTCTGTTCTACCTGAAACCGTTTCGAGACCCATTGCTGTATTTTTTGCCTAAATTTATTCTGCATGTGTTGGTTCTCGACTACAACACATCAACTGATTGCAAGATTCTTTCTACCTCAGCCTCTGACACTCCTAAACGATGGGTTACCACAGCAACAAATACAGCCTGTACATCATCGGTACTTACAAAACTACGACCTTCAACCAATGCATAAGCTTGTGATGCAGCTTTCAATGCCAATACGCCACGCGTAGACAACCCATGTGGTTGTTTTCTGGTTTCAGCAGCAAGGTCTAAAATATACGTTAAAACAGCTTCACTGAGATAAACCTGCTGCGCCAGTTCACGTAAATGCAAAATATCGGTTTGATCAAAAACCGCATCTAATTGATGGATCAACAGTTGTCTGGAACTTTGCTGCAATAACAGTTTTTCAGCCTGACGCGATGGATAGCCCAAAGATAAACGCATGAGAAAACGATCCAATTGCGATTCAGGCAAAGCATAGGTCCCACTTTGGAAAAGTGGATTTTGTGTGGCCAAAACCCAAAATGGTTGTGGCAATTCGTAATTGATACCATCAACTGTGACTGCACCCTCCTCCATGGCTTCCAACAACGCACTTTGTGTTTTAGGACTACAGCGATTGATTTCATCACCTAACAATATCTGAGTAAAAACAGGACCTTTTTTAAACTCAAAAACATGTTCTTTTTGATTGAAAATATTAATACCAATCACATCGCTGGCTAGCATGTCGTTGGTAAATTGAATACGTTGAAAATGCAGACCCGCTAGCCGAGCTAAAGCACTTGCCAATGTGGTCTTACCCAATCCAGGTAAATCTTCAAATAGCACATGACCACCTGCCAATAAACAAGTCAGTGCCAATTTGGTTTGTTGTGGTTTATCAAGAATCAGCTGATTCACTTCAACTAAAAAACGTTCGATTTTAGTGCCATAACACTGAATATCTTGTTTTATTTTTTGCTGTTGCTGCGTATTATCCTGAGCTGAAACTTTTTCCAGACCCCACATTATTCTATCTCCCCAAAAATAAAACAGTGCATGATTCAACATACACTGTTTTATAATTTTTACAAAGAAATCAAATAATTTCTAGCAAGGACATTTTTTCATATTTCCCGAACTTGGGTAACGTGCATCGACACAATGACGATAAAACGTTTTTGCATCCATAGGGGTCAAATCTGGATGATGTGTTTTCATGTGCTGCAAATAAGTTTCATAGTCAGGCACACCCACCATTAAACGAAAACTTTGCTGCAAACGTTGCCACAACACTGCGATCCGAGACCAATTTCGTGGTGATAACAACAATTGTTTTTGCGACATGATCGTAAACTTAATAATTTTTACGATGATCGAACCGCTTTTACGTGCAATCTTAAACTCCATCATGACCTCCTTTCAGACTATTTGCAGTCATTGGGGTTTCGGTAAATACCGCAGGCGCTTCTTTTGCTGTTGGCGTTGGACTTGCCAAGGCTCTACGAACTGCGCCGATTGATGCAATGATCATTACCACAGCCACGATCATAAAGAAGGCACATAATGCAGCATTGATTTGATTAGACAACACAATGGTTTGCATCTCGGCAACCGATTTTGCTGGCGCAAGGACTTCACCACGAGCGATCGCATCTGAAAAACGATTGGCTTGGGCAAGGAAACCAATTTTAGGATTATCATGGAAAATCTTTTGCCAACCCGCAGTCATTGAGGTAATGACAAGGAAAATCGTTGGAACGATTGTTACCCAAACGTATTTTTCCTTTTTCATCTTAAATAAAATCACCGTACCTAAAATCAATGCCATTGAAGCAAGGATTTGGTTACCTATACCAAATAATGGCCACAAGGAATTAATCCCGCCGAGTGGATCAACTACTCCTTGGTAAACGAAATAGCCCCAACCTGCAACAGCGATAAATGTACCAATAAGATTTCCAACAAATGATCTTGAGTTTTTCACTGCTGGTACCACGATACCCACTGTATCTTGAACCATGAAACGACAAGCACGTGTTCCAGCATCTACTGCTGTTAAGATGAATAAAGCTTCAAATAAAATGGCGAAGTGATACCAAAACGCCATCATTGAACGATTATTGAAAATTTCTGAAATAATATGCGCCATACCGATTGCAAAGGTCGGTGCACCACCCGTACGGGATAAAACAGAATTTTCACCCACTTCTTGGGCCAAAACAGTCAACATTTCAGGTGTGACCACAAAGCCTAGGTTTCGTACCGCTTCCGCGGCAGATTCGACGCTTGTACCTAACACTGCAGCTGGTGCATTGATCGCGAAATAAATACCTGGGTCTAAAACTGTGGCACAAATCATCGCCATGATGCCGACAAAAGATTCCATTAACATGCCGCCATAACCAATCATGCGGATATTAACTTCGTTATCAACCAGTTTTGGTGTTGTGCCTGAAGAAACCAGCGCATGGAAACCAGAAATCGCACCACAAGCAATGGTAATGAATAAGAAAGGAAATAAACTTCCTGAAAAAACAGGTCCAGTACCATCAATAAAATGTGTTACCGCTGGCATCTTCAACTCAGGCATCGCAAATACAATACCAACCGCCAAACCGAGGATGACACCAATTTTCAAAAAGGTTGATAAATAATCACGTGGTGCGAGTAGCAACCAAACCGGTAAAACTGATGCAATAAAACCATAGATAATTAAAGCCCAGGTCAATTGAGTTCCGCTCAGGGTGAAAAACTCGCCCCAATATGGATGCTGAGCAACATTGCCACCAAACACAATGGCAGCCATCATCAACACAAAACCAATGATCGAGACTTCTGCAATTTTCCCTGGGCGCAGATAACGCATATAAATGCCCATGAACAGAGCAATGGGAATGGTTGCCGCAATACTGAATACACCCCATGGACTTTCGGCAAGTGCTTTGACGACGACCAAAGCCAGTACTGCAAGAATAATCACCATCACGCCTAGCGTACCCAACATGACGATCACACCAGCAAAGGTCCCAAGTTCTTGCTTTGCCATTTCTCCCAAAGACCGACCATCACGTCGAGTAGAGATGAATAACACCAAGAAATCTTGTACGGCACCAGCAAGCACCACACCAACCAAAAGCCATATCGTTCCGGGTAAGTAACCCATTTGGGCGGCGAGGATGGGACCAACTAAAGGTCCCGCACCCGCAATCGCGGCAAAATGATGTCCAAACAACACATATTTATTGGTCGGGACATAGTCCAAACCATCATTCAAGCGATGTGCCGGAGTCAATCGCTTGGGATTTAATTCAAAAACCTTGTTGGCAATAAATAAACTATAAAACCGATAAGCAATGCTATATACACAGACCGCAGCCAGCACCAGCCAAACTGCATTCACATGTTCACCTCGACTCACCGCAAGTATCCCAAATGAGATAGCGCCTACAACGGCAACCAAACTCCATAAAAGTTTGGAGGGAAGTGATGATTTTGTTTGTGTTGTTTCCATTCAGAACCTCTCAAATACATAACTTTTCGTTAGTTGTTACATGGCTTTCCATACCTATATTTTCTCTTCGGAAATATCTTCGTAAGTTTATCGTTTTTAAAAGTTGATTTATCTAATACTTTGGCATAAAAAAAGGGATGATTTTAATCATCCCTTCGATCATCGCATATTTAGAATCACTTATGCACGTTCTAAATAATCACCAGTACGCGTGTCTACACGAACGCTTTCTTCTTGTTGTACGAATAATGGAACACGTACGACCGCACCAGTTTCAAGTTTCGCAGGCTTACCGCCACCGCCTGAAGTATCACCACGTACACCTGGATCAGTTTCAACGATTTTAAGTACCACAAAGTTTGGTGGACTAACAGTTAAAGGTACGCCGTTGAACAACATGATGGTACATTTTTCATTTGAATCGTCTTTTAACCATTTTGCAGCATCGCCCATTGCTGTTTTATCAGCAGCGATTTGCTCAAAAGTTACAGGATCCATGAAATTCCACATTTCACCATCGTTGTAAAGGTAATCCATTTCAACTTCTACGATATCAGCAGCTTCTAAAGAATCACCTGATTTGAAAGTTTTTTCTAATACTTTACCAGAGCGAAGGTTACGCAATTTTACGCGGTTAAATGCCTGACCCTTACCTGGTTTTACATATTCATTTTCCATGATTGAACATGGGTTTCCATCAAGCATAACCTTAAGGCCAGCTTTAAAATCATTTGTAGAATAATAGGCCATGAAAGGCGCACTCCAAACTTAAAACTCGAATCTATTAATGCTAGACTAAGCAAACAGCTGCGGCTAACACTATTTTTACGTATGGCATGATAAACTATTTACATCAAGAGAAAAACTGGCAATCACAACTCAGTGACCTAATTACTGATCCTTTAGAGCTGTTAAATCTGCTTGAGTTATCTACCGATCAATTATTATCAGGGGCAATCCTCGCTTCTGAACAGTTTAAATTGCGTGTCCCACGTGCATTCGTCGGAAAAATGAACGTTGGTGATCCACTTGATCCTCTACTGTTACAAGTTTTACCACATCATCTTGAATTGGAAGAACATCCAGAATTTGTGACCGATCCTTTAGGCGAAGAAGCCGCCAATCAAATGGCTGGAGTTTTGCATAAATATCAATCTCGCTTCTTGCTGACTTTGACAGGTGCTTGTGCCATTCATTGTCGTTATTGTTTTCGCCGTCATTTTCCCTATCAAGAAAACTTACCCAAAAATGACGATTGGGAAAGTATAAAACACTATATTGAGCAAAATCCGCTGATCAATGAAGTGATTTTAAGTGGTGGCGATCCACTGACGCTGAACAATCGAAAAATTTCATTATGGTTAGAACGTCTAGCATCTCTCCCTCAAATTAAAATACTGAGAATTCATTCACGTGTTCCGATTGTTATTCCCAACCGTGTCGATGAAGAGCTGATTTCTATTTTAAAAAACAGTAGGCTACGCATTATAGTAGTGGTACACTCAAATCACGCAGCTGAACTTGATGATTTCACCTGCTCTAAGTTGTTACAGTTATCACTCCATCATATTACCGTGCTAAATCAGGCGGTTTTACTTAAAGGTGTGAATGATTCTGCAAAAACTTTGACTGAGTTGAGTAGCCGTTTATTTGATGCAAGAGTAATGCCTTATTACTTACATGTTTTAGATAAAGTAAAAGGTGCTCAACATTTTGATCTAAGGTCTTCAGAGATAGACCATATATACAGTGATGTATTAGCAAGTTTACCCGGCTATTTAGTGCCAAAACTTGTGAGGGAAATTGCGGGCGAAAAAAATAAAACACCGCTTTTTGGGGTTCAAACGTTCTGAGATTGATAACACAATGATGAATAATGCTTTTTCGGATATTTTTCAAATTCCAACCGTATTACGACGGGATAAACTCAGCTTTTGTGACACCAATACCAAAAGTTTGAATGAGTGGATTTCTAATTTATCGATTATGCAATTGGGTGACACTTCCAAAGCGCTTTTTGCAGCATTATTAGAACTCAGTGAATTAGAATGCTCGGAAACCTTGCGTTTTGACTTGGTTCAAGTATTACATCCAACGATTGAAAATGTTTTAGGTAGTTTAGAGAAAAACTTTTTTAACCAAGGGGTCATTAGCTCCGATCGAAATGAACACATTATTGAATTGGCAATGTTGTTACGATGCTACTTCGCAGCGGTATATATCAATATTGTTCGTCGCAGCAATGATCAACTCGATCAGCAGAAATTTTCGATTTTTGCCCTGAGTCAAAAAAAGAACTTACAAACCGCACGTACACTTGCCACCTTTCAAGCGTTACAACAGCTCACTCAATTACTGTATCAACAGCATATGCTATATAGTGAGCCTGTGGCTGGACAATGGTTGATTGCTCATCAGCTGTATGATGCTGCCGTAACACATAAATATCATCATAGTAATTTGGAGCAAGTTCTAGGGACACCCAATCCGTTAAATACAATTTCTCAGGCTTATGCTCAATTGATTTTGATGGATATTTTTAACACCAATCAAATCCGCCAATCTGAAATACAGGCTTTATTTCAATGTAGTTTTGACTGGGCAAAAATGGTACAGGTTCTCTCTAAAGAAACTGAGTTAACTAAATATGTAATTGACACCAGCAAAGACCACCCCCCTATTTATAATAAGAAGCAAAGCTCTGGTTTTCTGCCTAATGTCTTTATTAGCACACACAGTTTATTAGATCATGTTACTGCTACGCTGCATAAAAACCCTGAATATGTTTCTAAAAATGAGAAAATTTATTTAACGCCTGCCCTAAAATTTCATGTACAAACCATTTTAGGAACAATTGCTGAGCGTCGTCACGAACGTTATGAATATAATGCTCAGCTACACATTTGTTTTGGTTTACTCACCGCACATTTTTATTTATCAAAAGCGAAAAACTTTGCCGAAACTTTATTCTTAGACCATAGCTATAATTTACAAAATGAATCACGCTTTATGTCTTCTTGGGATAAGAAAAATACAACCGAAAATCAAGAGTCTGCAATTCAACGCTTAAACCGAGAAAGTAAAACCGTTCATCAAGCCGATATACTAGATATTAGTGTCAATGGTTATCGTATTAAATGGTCAGGTGAAGCGCCTAAAAATCTAAGAACAGGAGAATATATCTTAGTCAAAGAAACATCACATGGGCATTGGCGTGGTGGTGTGATTCGTTGGCTTAAACAATCAACCGAGAAAAGCTTGGAACTCGGTTTAGAGGTTTTAGCACAAGAGATTTTCCCTTGTGCGGTTCGTATTCAAGCAGATCGACATATTAGTAATTACCACCCAGCGCTTTTATTAAAAAATCAAAATTTGGATGAAACCAAAACGACTTTAATATTACCAGGTTCACAAATTTTTCGAGAACACCAAGCTGTTCATTTAAGATTGGGGAAAGAGGAAGTAAAAGTGTATCTATTAAACGCACAATTAATTACCCAAAGTTTTGTTCAATTTGACTTTGAATTATTAAATGATGAAGAACAACCTATTCTTCAAAAGTTTATGGCACAAAGAAATATGGACAAAATTGATCAAGATTTATGGGAAGCACTGAAGTGAGAAATTCTTTACTCTCTAAAAAACTAAAACGTACGGAAACTCGTTTACTTATTATTGATGATAACCAATTACGTTATAATCAAATTTTAGCCTTATTTTCGGCTCAAGATCATCAAGTTCAAGCGACTTTATTAGATGACCTCAAAACATTTGAAAAGCAGTTAAATTTACCTTGGGATATTGTAATTTTTGGTCGCGCTTACGATTTAAAAATTGAACAGACGCTCTCGCTGATTCAGGCTTCTACTCAGCCAAGCCTTCCAGTTTTATTACTAGAACCTGATGATTTCAAAGCAGATCAATATCAGTCCTATATTCACAAAGGAATTTATGACGTATTAAATCTAGAGTCATCAGAAAAGTTTTATATTCATATTGTTCGAGCACTTTCTTATAGCCGCTTAGTCCAAGGTGAACATCGTTTACTCAGCGAATTAGAAGCAGCCCAAACGCAAGCTCAATCACTGGTCGCAGAAAGCCATAAAGCTGTAGCCATGCTTCAAGAAGGCATTCATATCAATGTAAACGCTGAATATGCGAATCTTTTTGGTTTTGAAAATGCAGATGATCTGATTGGTCTACCCATTCTTGATGTTTTACAACCTGAAGACTTGGCGCAATTCAAATTAAGATTTAAAAAGATTTCCCAAGGCCAGTTTGACCAAGCTCGTTTTGAACTTCGTACTCAAAATCCAACCATTAAGAACAATCCTCTACAAGTTGAATTCTTACCTTCAGGCAATGAAGATGAAATACAACTCAATATTGAATGTGGAGGTGCTACACAACCTGCGGTAGCCGCCAATACACCATCAAATGCCCCAGAAAAAAATTCAAACTTATTTAATGCATTGCAACAAATTAATCGTCAGATGGTGAATCATCCTGCCAATGAGAACGCTTTGGTTTTGTTTAGCTTAAATAACTTTCCAAATGAAGTGTTCCAAAAAGATTGGCGTGGGGCAAAAACATATTTTTCCAACATTCCTAACTTTATCAAGGAACAGGTCAATGTTCCTGTTTATCAAATCGCGACAGGTGTCTATGCAGGCTTATTTCAAGCAGAATCAAAGGCTGTTTTAAACTCCCTATTGATCAGTCTGAATAACCTCCAAAAACCGCAATTACTCGCAACAGAACAATTTACCTTTCCATTACACCTAAAGTTAGGTTATTGCGAACTTAGTAAACAGATTCCTGATGAAGCACATTTTGAGCACATCATTTCTAAAGCATTCTTAAAATCACTTCCAGTCTTCAATACGCCAAAAATTGATGCCAATATTGGTCTAACAACAGAGCATATTCCAAAGACTGTTCAGCTCACACTGCTGCAAGATCTTAAACAAAAACTGGAAGCAGGCGATATCCATTTAAAATATCAGCAAACGTATGATAAACAAGATCAATATACGCATACGTATGAAGTTTCTAGCGGTTTTATACATAACAACCAATGGCAAGAAATCAGCGATCTTTCTGATTTAAAAGATGATCCAGAATTGTCAGTTCAATTGGACCGTTGGATTTTAGTCGAAGCATGTAAACAGCTACACAACTTTATTACGCAATATCCAAAAGCAAAATTGATTATTAATCTGAACCCTCACATTTTGCTAAATGATAAGAAGCTGCCTGAACTGGTTGCAAAATTACTCACGATCATTGGTAGCAAACAAGCTCATCCAATCATCTTACAGTTCTCTGAACAAGCACTTCAACAGAACCTATCTCAAGCACAACCTCAAATTGCATTGTTACGTCAACATGGTGCTGAAGTTGCTATTCGCGGTTTTGGTAATTCGCTCTATAGTGATACGATCCTGCAGCAAATTGATACGCAATATATTAGTTTCCACCCCGACCTTTCAAAAATGCTTTCTTCTGAGAAAGATATGGCGAATTTACAAGAAAAAGTTCTACATTTCATTGCCCAGAAACCAATTGAAATATTCTTAACAGAATTGAACGATATGAATTTATTTGCCAATGCTTGGAATGTTGAAACACGTTTTCTTCAAGGAAATTATTTCCAGAAAAAGCTTGATCGTTTAACGGATGTACAAGATCAATAACCCCTTGTAGAACATTTGTCGTTCCTTATCCTTTAGTAAAAAAAGGATGAGGAATTAAGGGCATAAAAAAAACGGGCATAAAGCCCGTTTTTTGTTTTCTTGATATTAACGTTTGACAGAACGTGACATACCAGAGAAACGTTGTTTGAATTTGTCGATACGACCACCAGTATCCACATTCTTTTGTTTACCAGTATAGAATGGGTGACAAGCAGAACATACATCTAGATAAAGAGTTTCTTTACCTAAAGCAGATTTAGTTTCGATTACGTTACCACATGAACAAGTAGCAACTAAAGTTTCGTATTTTGGATGAATATCGGCGCGCATGCTCGATGCTCCTAATAGTAAGAAAGGCTTAAGCTATTATCGCAATTGATCACTCTCAAATATGAGGAAGGCAAAGTGTTTTACACTAGCAGACCAACACGACAACAGACCATTTCTTTTGACCCACCGAGACCCTAAAAGTCAGAGCAAAGCCAACAAGTGCCGAGCATTATACGCCAATAAATCAAATTTAGCGAATTATTCTTGTGTTGATTTTGACCAACGATTCGCAATGACACCACACACCATTAGCTGGATCTGATGAAAAATCATAATCGGTAAAACAATCATCCCCAATGGTTGCCCAATAAATAAAATCTGTGCCATGGGCACACCACTGGCCAAGGTTTTCTTTGAACTACAAAAGAAAATCGTAACTTGATCAGCTCGATTAAATCCAAGCCATATCGGAATATAAAATGCCAGCAACATCACAATGGTTAATAGGACTGAGCAAGCAATAATAAGATAGAGTAAAGTTAAACCACTAACCTGTTGCCATAATCCCGCAACAACAGCACTACTAAACGCACCATAGACCACCATTAAGATTGAACCCTGATCAAAAGCTTTAACTAGGCTCGGCACTTTGACCATATAAGGAAAAATATAGGGACGTAGAATCTGTCCTAAAATAAATGGCACGAGTAATAACAGCGTAATTTGTAGGATCGACTTGGTAGGGTCAAAACCATGCTGACTCTGTCCTAGAATAAAAAAACTAACTAGAATCGGAGTAATGAACATACCGATGATATTTGAAAAAGATGCACTACATACCGCACCAGCAATATTTCCTTTAGCCATTGAGGTAAAAGCTATCGAAGACTGTACTGTTGATGGCAAAAAGCACATGAACAAAAAGCCCCAATACAATTGTTGCCCCAATAATGGCTCTAAAACAGGTTTAGCCATTAAACCAATGACAGGAAAAATTAAGAAGGTAAATCCAAACACCACACCATGCATTTTCCAATGCAACATCCCTTCCATCACTGCTTCACGTGATAATTTTGCACCATGTAAAAAGAAAAGTATGGCAATTGCGATGGTAGTCAAGATATTAAAATAATATGCCGCCTGCCCCGAGACTGGCAAGAAAGTCGCCAGTATTACCATTACAACCAATAATATGGTAAAGCGATCCAGTGCCAATAACTTCAACATAACTTATCCTTATCTATTCTCTAATAACAATAAAGCCCAATATGATATTGTTGACCATTTGATCAACTCATCATACTGGGCTGTATAAATAAAGCTAGCGCTTTAGATTAAAATCTTGGGCTAAATCGGTCAAAAATTAATTATTACGTGCGTTTAGATCTTGTTGAATCAATTCAACTTTATAACCATCAGGATCTTCAACGAATGCAATCACGGTAACACCGCCCTTCATTGGACCTGCTTCACGCACGACTTTACCACCACTTGCCTTGATCTCTTCACATGCCTTATAAGCATCTGCTACACCGATCGCAATATGTCCATAACCGTTGCCTAGATCATAACTGCTGGTATCCCAGTTATGCGTCAACTCAAGCACTGTGTTGTTTTCTTCATCACCATAGCCAACAAAAGCAAGGGTAAAACGCCCCTCTTCATAATCGCGTTGACGTAGCAATTTCATACCAAGTACCTCAGTGTAGAACTTTAAAGACTGTTCTAAATTACCTACTCGTAACATCGTATGTAACATGCGCATATATATCTCCTAAGAAATGCTTATTCTGATGATTGCTTAGTCAACAATTTGCCCACCCATATCACTAGAATTAAAATTGGCAATCCCATCAAAAAAGTAACCGTAAAAAAGCCTGAATAGCCAATATAATTTACTATTGTACCCGAGTATCCACCAATCGTTTTAGGTAAAAGCAGCATTAATGAACTAAAAATAGCATATTGCATAGCTGTAAATGAGACACTAGTCAAACTAGAAAGAAATGCAATAAAAACCGCCCCTGCTAGACCAGAAGCTAAGTTATCAAAGATGATCCCCATAACGAGCCAAACTTTACTATAAGGCACGACTACTTTTCCTTTTAATTCGATATCAATATTTTTATCGATAGGAATAGCTGGAATGTCAGATAAGTTCATACGATAACGTGGTTGACGCTCTGAAAGCTGTTTTTTATAACGATGGATCTGCGTTAAATTCTGTTCTTGTTGATTAACCTCATAGATTGCCTCAACTCGTATTTCATTCAGCTTAGCCAGTTCACTTCCTGGAATAACAACACTCCAATCTGTATTTTTGATCTTAGCTTCCACTCGATTTTGTGAATTTAATAAAATACTGACTGATTTTAGCTGCCCATTTTCAGGCAAATTCAATAAAGCACCATGAATAATTACATCTTTTGCCAATTCATCTTTATATAAAAGATTGTCTCCACCAATTGCTTGAGTATAAAGATCTGGTTGAGATTCCGATTTAAAAACTTTTAGTGGAAGAGATATGTTTAAAGGCTCATCATATCCTTTCGGCTGTGAAACAATTGATATCTCATTTTGATCCATTACTATATTACTAGGAAATTTTAATGACCAATTTCCGACTTCATCAGGTGTTGCAGTATAAATTTGATCACCAACATTTACCTTAACTTCCTGCATAGTTGCGCCAGACTTCACTAATCCGACAAAAATCAAATTTGTAGTACTTGCGAGAATTGCTCCTAACAACATCATTTTCATAATGTTATAACGTTGAGCTAACATCCCCCCTAGAAAACCACCAAGAATAACAAAGAATATTGCAAAAAATTTATTAAACCAGGCAATTTCTTCTTTATCAAAATTTAAGTCCAAGTAGAATAAGTTTGCCATTACTCCTGCAACGACATCAGAAATACGATAGAAACCTATCAATAGTAAAATAGCTAAGGCAACTTTTATTCCATATCTTTTAAAAAAATCTAATAAAGGTGCTAACCATGTTTCGACCACAATCGTCTTATTAATTAGACCCAGCTTAATTAGCCCTAAGATTGCAATAACAGCAATTGAAATACTAATTAAAAACTTAATCACTAGAAAAATAAAATTTAAGAAAGCATCTTGAATAGAAAATGAGTCAATGATCAACCCAATTTGATAAAAACTGGTAGCAAAGACAATCGTTGAAATAATAAAAACTGAAAATAGCTGGAAGTAATCTTTAATATCATAATGGTGTTGAATACGCTTAACTTGAGGTTCATGGATTAGTAATGTAGTAATAATTCCAATGACCATTAAACCAGCCATCAAAAAATATGTGGTTCGCCATGCTTCATAGATATAGTTGCCAACAGCTGTACCCAAAGAAGCAGCAAATAATAAGGCACCCAACTGAGTAATAATTGTAGCTGTACGATATCCTGCATTATAAGTTGAAGCTAAAACGGTTTGTATATTAGGATCTTCAGTTAATTCAATACGATAAGCATCTACAATAATATCTTGTGTTGCAGATGAAAAACCAAGAAAAATAGCAGCTCCAGCCATAATCGTTAGATTCGAAAATGATCCAAAGTCAGAAGTATTCGGTAATGGATTGGTCATTGCCATCATACAAATTGCACAAATGACCAAAAGCTGTGATACCAATAACCAACTACGCCTTAGTCCCATTTTTTTTGTCAAATACGGAAGTGGCAATTTATCTATTAGAGGAGCCCATATGAACTTAAATGAATAAGCCAAAGCTGCCCAAGAAAACATCGTGATCGTACTTCGGTTAATTCCTGCTTCAGTCAACCAAAAAGATAAAGTTGAAAAAATCAAAAAAATTGGGATTCCCGATGAAAAACCTAAAAACAACATAATAATTGCACGGCGATCCAAGAAAGCCATAAAGGAGTTTTTCCACCCTTTCGATTCAACACTCATTCGTTGTTATTTTCCAATAATCTATGAATCTGCCTATTCAAACGTTTCTTGTCCGTGCTTGCAAGTTGCTTTATGCAATCATTGTTTTGTTTTGTCGATAAAAAACACAAGTTCGCTTGATCTTTCGGTCTAAAACTGTATACCTTTAATTAATTAAATTTCGTTTTATTTGTTGGATAGCAACAGTGACCCAAAAACTTGATCAAATGACTGCAACAACTTTATCTTTAACACCAACAAACACGATTACAGTAACGCTCAATTCTATTCCAAGTGCTTTTGAACAAGCCGATATACAACCAACACTCCTAAAAACGGCTCTCAAAGCAAATCAACTGACTCATATTCCCGACTTGGCTAAAATTCCAAGTTCAACAAAACGGATTAAGCCACTCAATAACTTCTTAGGGCAAGATCGCGCTCGTGCGTCAGTAGAGGCAGGTATCTCCCTGCCTTATTCGGGCTATAACATATTTGCAGTAGGTACGGCTGGTCTAGGCAAACGCACCATGATCAAACGCCTATTGCAGCAACATGCCAAAACCATGCGGACACCAGATGATTGGGTGTACGTCAATAATTTTAAAAACCCAAGACAACCACTTGCTTTACGCTTTCCTGCGGGCCAAGGTTCAAAATTCCAAAATGCATTACAACAAACATGGCAAATTATTTTAAAACAGCTAGAGCGTCGATTCAGTGCAGAAAGTTATCACAATCGTATAGAACGAATCCGTCAATCTACAGGTGAAGTACAACAACAAGCGTTAGCAGAACTAACCAAAGAAGGCGAAGGACTCGATTTAAAATTAGTCTCTCGGAATGACAAACATGTTTTTATACCGATGCTACTCAAAGATGATGAGTACCATGAGTTAACCCAACAAGACCTCAGTACACTGAGTAGTAAAGAACGGGCTGATATTTCTTCGAATATTCGTTATATGGAGAAAAAGCTTGAACGTTTAGGTCTTCATCTTGGGGATTTAGAAGATGATGCACGTGATCAAGTATCCAGTTTAAATCGTGATATCGCGACTCAAGTTGTGATGCCACGTGTAGACTCTATTTTAAATAAGAACAAAGAAGTCAAAGGACTCGAATTATATTTAAAACAATATGCTGAAGACATCATAGAAAATGTTGAATTGATCTTAGAACAAGAAGAGGATGATTTTACCCCTGCCTTGTTTAACCGCGTGCCAGCTCGCTATCAAGCCAATGTGATCATTGCGAATAAACCAAATAGTGGTGCACCTGTCATTTTTGAAGACTTTCCAACCCATTACAATTTACTTGGACATGTTGAGCAGCTCACCTACAACGGAACAATCACCACTGATTTCACCTTAATTCGTCCCGGTTCCCTCCATCGCGCGAATGGTGGTTTTTTAATGCTGGAAGCAGAGCAGCTACTTGAGCAGCCCTATGCATGGCAAGGCTTAAAGCGTGCCTTAAAATCGGGTCATCTAAAACTGTCGTCTTTAGAACACATGCTCACTCTGACTGGCAGTATCTCGATTGAACCCGCCTCCGTTCCCTTAGAAATCAAAGTGGTTTTATTAGCTGAACCTGAAATTTATTATGAGATTTTAGAAGTAGAACCAGAACTAGGCAGTGTCTTTAAAATACGTGCCGATTTCACTGATACATTACAACGTAATGACAGTAACGAACAAGCATATATGCAACTGATTGCGGATTATGTACAAGCAGATAAGTTACTCCCATTTGACCGTTCTGCACTTGCTGCTTTACTAACAGATTCAAGCCGTCAAGCTGAAGATCAAAGCTCTTTATCCTTACACGCCTCAACATTGGGTGATTTAATTCGAGAAGCACATCATCACGCATTTAAAGCAGACGATAAAATTGTCACGCATGATCATGTCAATCAAGCATTACATCATCGCCAATATCGTTTGGGCTATTTACGTGAATTGTATTGGCAGGATTTATCCCGCGGTACACAGTTAATTGAAACATCTGGACATCGCTTAGGACAGATCAATGCTCTTTCAGTTATTCATTATGCAGATGTGGAGTTTGGTCTACCTTCTCGCTTGACGGCTTCAGTATATCAAGGTGGTGGAGATATTCTCGATATCGAGCGAAGTGTGGAACTGGGTGGCTCTTTACATGCTAAGGGTGTATTATTGATGTCGAGCTTCCTTAAGGCACACTTTGGTCGTGAACAAATCCTGCATTTCTCTGCTGCACTTGCTTTTGAACAGAGTTATGGACAAGTGGATGGCGACAGTGCCACCGTTGCTGAGTTATCTGCGTTAATTTCCGCCATCTGCCAAATCCCAATCGACCAATCTTGGGCAATTACAGGCTCAATGAACCAATTGGGTCAAGTCCAACCGATTGGGGGCGTCAATGCTAAAATTGAAGGCTTCTATGATGCGTGTAAACTGCAAGGATTAACAGGTAAACAAGGTGTCATTATTCCACGTCAGAATATGCAACATCTCATGTTACGTCAGGACGTAATCGAAGCTGTTGAGGCGGGACAGTTCCATGTTCATGCGATTGATACAATTGATCAAGCATTAGAGATTCTGATGGCTCGACCTGTGGGAACACTGGATAAAAAAGGTCGATATAGTAAGAACTCTATCTATGCCGCGGTTATGGAACAATTGGAATATTGGCAAGCAATCGAAGATGGTGAAGCTGTCGAGGATGACGAACCAAAGAAAAAGAAAAAGCGTAAAAAATCCAAGAAAGATCAAGCTGAACCTAAGGCTATGGATGAGACAGTAGAAGCAAAGTCTCTTAAACCTCAGGGCAAAGTAAAAGCTAAACGCAAATAACTAAAAAAGCCATGTTTCCTTGGAAACATGGCTTTTAAAATTTAGAGTTAGATCTCACTCATGACTAAGCAACTCCCTGCAAGGAACGTCCCCCTGGAAGTTGAGCAAAATATTGCTTAAGCGCATCTATGCAACGATGGACTTTGACTGGATACTGTTCACGCTTCGAAGTTAATGCTTGTAATGTATAAGTAGGTAATTGCCAATCAGGCAGAACTTCCACCAACGAACCATTCACTAATTCTTTTTGCACATCCATATACAAAATACGTGCGATCCCTAACCCTTGTTGGCATAAGGATTTAGCCACAAAGACATTATTTGTTCCTAAACGGGTTTGCATTTCCACATTGACACTTTCCCCACTTAGACCATGACGAAAAGCAAAATGCTGAAAATTCTGCATCAAAGTCACTGGCAGCAATTCGTGATGATTTAAATCTTCAGGTCTTGTAATCGGAGGTGATTGATTTAAATAGCTTGGAGAAGCAACCAAAATCTGGTCGACACGTGCCAATGGAACTACGGTTAATTGTGGATCGTCGACTTTGAGACTCATTCGAATTGCAATATCAATTCGTTCTGAGATTAAATCAATATAGCGATGGTCTGCTTCAAAATGAACTGCCAATCCCTTGTGCGCCGACATCCAATGTGACAAAGCAGGAACCACATGCAATGCACCTAATTCAGGTGTTGTCGCAATACGTAGATCTCCTACAAGATCATCACGTAATTCATTAATTCTGATTTTTCCACGTTCTGCTGCCGCTAACATTTCCTGACAACTTAAAAAAAATGCTTGTCCTGCTTCGGTTAGGCTTAATTTTCGGGTGGAACGATGAAGTAAGGTGACATCCATTTCTTGCTCTAATGAGCGAATTTGTTGGCTCACTGCGCTTGTTGTTATTCCTAAGTCTCTAGCTGCCCCACTAAATGAACTTTTTTCTACAACGCAAGCAAAAACCCCCATTGCACGCAATTGATCTAACATACACTTCCCTCTCAATTTATTTATATGCTTATTGTTCTAATAAAAGCAAACACATTGAGTATACAGAGAAGTCTATTGATAGACTAGTGATTATTAACAATTTGTTGAAAGTTTGTTAGGGCCTTTTAAAAGACCCTAACCGTAAAAATTAGTTTGGTACAACCGTGGTTGGATTGATTGGTTTACCATCTAAACGGACTTGGAATTCTAACATGACCCGTGAAGCTCCTGAAGAACCCATTTCAGCAATTTTTTGCCCTGCAGTCACATTATCACCGCTCTTGACCAACATTTTACTGTTATGGGCGTAGGCTGTGATGTAACCATCTACATGCTTCACCAAGACTAAATTACCATATTCTTTTAAACCATCAGCGGCATAAACCACCTGTCCATTTGCAGCAGCAAATACAGGATCCCCAACATTGCCTCCATAGCGCGTACCTTTCACATTACTCGCTAAATTAAACCCTTGAATTACAGGACCATTTGATGGTTTTACCCAACTTAATCCACTAGCTAAAGTTGATGGTGGAGTTACAGGAACAACTGGTCGTTGTTGTGTTGGGGTAACAGGTTTGACAGGTGGTGGTGCAACTTGCTGTTGAGTCGGGATATTAATACTTTGACGTTGAATTGGTGCAGCCTGGTTCATCGCTTGTGTTGACGTAGTTCGCTGAGCGGCTGAACCTTTTAAACGTAAGGATTGATTAACATAAATTCGATACGGCGGTGCAATATCATTGAGTGCTGCAATATCTAGATAATTCATACCATAACGATTTGCAATCCCGCTCAAAGTATCCCCAGAACGAACTGTGTAATAGTTTGGCGCATTCACATAGCTTGCCCCGCCACCGCTCACTTGAGGTTTAGATGCACAACCGCTGACAATAGCCGCCGTAACAACAGCCATAGACAATACGATTGTTTTGACCATTTTTTTTGACTGAAAAATCGAGACGTGGTTTAAGTGCATCTTCGCCCTCATCGAAAAATCCTTAATCTATTTTCGCCTTAGAGTACCAAAAAAGTGAGAAAAAACGAGTATTCACGCACGATATTCACAAAGTTATAACATTCACATGGCTAACCATTCACGTGATTATATAAATTATCTAGTACCTCATAGTTGGTAGCATCCATTTGAATCGGAGTAATACTGACATAGCCGTTTGAAACAGCAGAAAAGTCAGATTGAATATGGCTTCTCGTTGCGGGATGTTGCTCAAGTACAGCTTCGCCTGCCAAACCAATCCAAAACACTTGGCGACCACGAGGGTCAACATGACTACTAATTGGTTTTGATTGTCCTCGACGCCCTTGATAGGTGACTTTTGTCCCCATGATTTGTTCTACGTCAGGAATATTGATATTAAAAATATGACGAGGCGGTAAAATCGGCAAACCTTGGGCAATAAAATCATGCACCCACTGTGCAGCTTTGACATAATCTTGCGGCTGCTCATAAGCGCGTACATTTGCACCAGCGAGGGAAACAGCAATTGCAGGATGTTTCATTAAGCGACCTTCGAATGCCGCTCCCACGGTGCCTGAATACAATACATCATCGCCCAAATTAGCACCGCTATTGATACCACTCACCACAAGATCAAACTCGAAATCAAATAAACCATTTGTTGATAAATAGACACAATCTGCTGGTGTACCATTTACTGCCCAAACATCCTTAGAAATCTGAACAGGACGCAAAGGACGATCGAGCGTTAAAGCACTTGAATAACCACTTCGCTCACTTTCAGGCGCAACTACCACAACGCGACCTAACGGTTTCAATGCTTGAGCCAAAGCTTGAAGTCCTGGTGCAAAAACACCATCATCATTTGCTATTAATATATTCACAACGTTCTCATCTCTTCAATTTTGGGCGGTTGCTACTTCAACCCTATCGCTAAAATATGTCAATAGCCCTTTTACTACTCAGTTTTCATAATTGAATTATTCCTTCAATTATATATATTTACCACTTCATAGTATTAGAAATTTATGCAGCCATGAGACATTTATCTAAATTTATTCGTATTATTGGGGTTAGCTTCTCACTTTTTACAGCTCAAGCAATTTTTGCAGAAGCAATTTCGGTTCAAGAAGCAGATGCATTAATTAAAGATGATATTGCCAATGCTCAAGTTCTGATCGAGATGTGCCCAAAACTAATGGGTGCGAATGCTAAATTTGATCAAAACATCAATCAGATCATTGCATCATATTTAGAAGGTTATTCAAATAAATCCGCGTCATTGCAAAGTCTTCAAACTGATAATGATTTTAAATTATCATTAAAAGAAGCACGCGCAGCGGCGAAAGAAATTGATCAAGCGGAGCAGAAATCAGTCTGTGAAGATGTTCTCAATTTTGAAGGTTAAGTAATCTTGAAAGTAGTAGCTTAGTTTTAAGTAATTTAAAACTAAGCTAGTTATTGGTCGGATGCTAAAATCATGTCTAAAAAGATGGATCATTTTTAGATTCAAAAAATACTTCTTACAAATCTTATGTTGAGTAATATCGTCAATTACCAAGCAGTAGGCTCTCGAACCATGTGAATAATATTGGCTGGACTGCTAATCCATCCTCCTTTAAAACCTACTGGCAAAGTTTCAATTTCATCACAACGCACAACGCCTGCCTCATCAAGATATTTTGCAGCCTCAGTAAAATTATCCGTAAATAGTTCTAACCAAAGCTCAGCCTGACTCATCTCGGGTACGACATCGATCCACAATTTTACTGGACCGAACTCGAAACCAATTTCTGGTTCTTTATCTGTAATTTGTTTAAGACCAATCACATCACGATAAAAAGCAACCGTTGCTTCAAACTGATGTGGGGGAAGTTTCATGGCAATATCAACACCGCCACTAAATTTAGTTGTCATTATTCAGCTCCTTACATAATTATGCTTTTGTTTTTACTCGAATTTTTTAGGTTTAAGTTTCAGAGTCGAATTTAAAAATCTGAATTAAGAAATACAATCTGGAGATTTTGGTTTATCTCTATTTCTCGTCATCCAGCGCTCATCGCCTCTCACGATTTGAAATCACATTTCCTTCATTGTTCCTACAGCAAGTATACAATTTTATTTTTCGTCTATGCTAAGTTATGCAAATTATGTAAGGCCTGATTTGAGTTTAGCTTGTTATGAAGAAAAATGTTTTAAAAACACTAAGTTTGTCTTTGCTCGTCGCATCAAGTGCATTCGCATCAACTACTTTTGCAGCAAATGCAAAACAAGAGTCAGAAAATATTGATGTCACTTCGACTGTACAAAGTACAACGCAAGAAGAGCTTGCGGCAATCTATGTACTATCAGAAATTTGTCCAAAACTGATTGATGTCGATAAAAAATTCAACCAAGGCTATGAACGCTTAGCTAAAGAATATTTACCGAAAGAATCTAAAGCTGTGGATGCATTAGATACACGAGCTAAGGCTAAAGATTTCCAAAAGTTCCTTGTTGAAGCTCGCAAAGATGCAGGTGCAGCTTCACAAGCACAAAATCGCCAAATTTGCGAAGATGTTCGAAACTATAAGTGAAATATTGATAACAACTTATCTGGAATCAACACGCCATAAGTCTTAGTTACAATACTGTGTGAAAAAGCCGACTTCCCCCATAGAAGTCGGCTTTGCTTTGCCCTAAAATGCTAGGCTCATCTGCACCATATAAGATATTGGAACTACCTAGAATGACTCGAAAAAGCGCTCTTGCTGCATTATTACTTTTGCCAAGCTTTTCATATGCAGCGACTGTCCTATCTGCTCCACCAGAATTAAATAATAAATCCTATGTACTAATGGATTATGAAACTGGACAGATTCTCGCTGCAAAAAATGAAGATGAAAAACTTGCACCTGCATCTATGACGAAGATGATGACCAGTTTCATCATTGAACAAAAATTATTACAAGGCAAATTAACAGAAGACGAACATGTCCGCATGAATGAATCAGCATGGTGCCGTGGCAGCAGCGCTGAATCTTGTATGTATGTTCCATTGAATGGCACTGCGACCGTATTGGAAATGCTACGCGGTATTATCGTTCAATCTGGTAATGATGCATCAAAAGCAATGGCTGAGCACATCGCGGGCAATGAAGGTACTTTTGCCCACATGATGAACCAAGAAGCCAAACGTCTTGGCATGACCAATACCAACTTCGTGAACTCAACAGGTATGCCTGCTGAAAGTCATTATTCGACTGCGAAGGATATGGCTATCTTGGCACAGCATATTATTAAAGATAGTTCGAAATATTACCCAATTTATTCTGAAAAAGAATTTACTTTTAATGGCATCAAACAAGGTAACCGTAACGCTTTGCTCTATACAGACCCAAGTGTTGATGGTTTAAAAACAGGTCACACCAGTGAAGCAGGTTTCTGCTTAACCACTTCAAGTAAACGTGGACCTATGCGTTTGATCTCTGTGATCTTTGGTACACCAAGCATGAATGAACGTGCAAACCAGACACGTGCATTATTAGCTTGGGGCTTTGCAAACTTTGAAACTGCAAATGTCCAACCAGCGAATCAAGCAATTGCCAAAGCAAAAGTTTGGTTTGGTAAAGAAGATGAAGTACAGATTGGGCTAGCTGAAAACTTCAATGTGACGATGCCGAAAGGTCAAGCCGATAAAATCAAAACACAACTTGTGGTTCAACCTCAGCTCAATGCACCTTTAGCACAAGGTCAAGTGATCGGGAAATTGGTTGCAAGTCTTGATGGCAAAGTCATCGCTGAGAAACCTTTGGTTGCACTCAAACCTGTTGAAGAAGCTGGCTTCTTTGCACGCATGGTCGATCGTATCAAGCTATTCTTTAGTAGCTTTTTCTAAGCCCTGACTTCTGAATAGTTAATTTAAGCATTCAGGCTGTTTAGTCTGAATGCTTTTTTACTTTATAATTCCACTATCGTTTATCTTGGTTGATCACATGACTAAAAATATTCGCTCTTATTTAGACCAAACACCTGATATTGATTCAAGTTGTTATATTGATGACATGTCTGTCGTCGTTGGTGATGTCAAATTAGCTGAGAATGTTTCAGTCTGGCCATTTGCGGTCATTCGTGGCGATGTGAACTCGATTCAGATTGGCAAAAATAGTAATGTGCAAGATCACTGTATGTTGCATGTTAGCCATAAAAATCAATCTAAACCAAACGGTTCACCGCTGGTGATTGGTGAAGATGTGACTGTTGGACATCATGTGACTTTACATGGTTGTACCATTGGTAATCGCGTTTTGATCGGAATTAATACTGTTGTTTTAGATGACGTGATTATTGAAGATGATGTGATGATTGGTGCTGGTAGTTTAGTGCCGCCACGTAAAGTCTTAAAAAGCGGTTATCTGTATGTGGGTAGTCCAGTACAGCAAGTCCGCCCTCTCACAGATAAAGAAAAAGCATTTTTACCTTATTCGGCGCAGAATTATATAAAAGTGAAGAATGATTATAAAAATCAAGTAACCGCATAATTAAGAGATAATAATGGTCAAAGTATCTAAAAAACTCTTATATTTGGGTTTTATTTTACCTTCGTTTGTTGTTTCACTCATATTTTTAGTCATCATATTATTTTCTACTATTAGTGAAATTTACTCTGGAAAACATGTTTTTACTCATTATATTTTCAGTATCACTGTAATTGAAGCAATATGGTTTATCATCACTAGTGCAATAGGTATGTACTTATTCATACTTCTGTTTTGTGGTATTCAATCCATCATCTATTCTTTTTTGATGAACTATATCATTTTCCCCAAAGTAAAAAGTCACTTTAGAATAGTTTTAATCAGTGGTGTACTCGGTGGGCTATCAACAACTCTACCTGTATTATTCCTTTATTTTATTCAGCTTTATTCGGAATGGGCGATTATCCAAATCTTTATACTGAAATTTTAATGCTTAGTCCCTTATTTGGCTTTGGGTTCGTAATTGGTCTGTTTTCAGGTTATTTTTTATTAAAAGCATACAAGTCACAAGAAAAAGCTTTAACCTAGCCATCTTCCCCCAAATTTTGTAGAATACGTTTTTTAAAATCATGGTGCTTTCTATGACCGCTTGGACACCTCATGTCACAGTCGCCACTGTAGTCGAAAAAGACGGACGTTTTTTGTTTGTTGAAGAACACAGTGAGGGCTATGTACATACCGTGTTTAATCAACCAGCAGGTCATGTCGAATGCGGTGAAACCATTATTGAGGCAGCGATCCGTGAGACCTTAGAAGAAACAGGTCATCATGTCGAAATAAATCACTTGCTCGGTATCTATACCTATACACCTCCAATGTTTCCAGATCGTACCTATTACCGTTTTTGCTTTTTAGCACATGTCACTTCAGTTGAAGAAAATGCGCAACTGGATACAGGTATTGTCAGTGCAGTATGGATGAACTTGGATGAGCTACAAGAAACAGCTCGTGCACGTAGCCCATTGGTTTTAAAAGCTGTTCAAGATGCCCTCGCTGGCAAGAAATATCCTTTATCGCTTATTTATGAGCACCCTTTTTCTCCCTCATTCACTTCTCATTTGGATGCTTAATTAGATGCAACAACGTGTCATCGTCGGTATGTCTGGTGGTGTAGACTCCTCTGTTTCTGCCGCGCTTTTACTTCAACAAGGATATCAAGTTGAAGGTCTTTTCATGAAAAACTGGGAAGAAGATGATGGTACGGAATACTGCACAGCACTTGAAGACTTGGCGGATGCGCAAGCAGTAGCAGATAAAATCGGGATCAAACTGCATACAGCAAATTTTGCAATGGAATACTGGGATCGTGTATTCGAGCATTTCTTGGCAGAATATGCCGCTGGTCGCACGCCTAACCCAGATATTCTCTGTAATAAAGAAATCAAATTCCGTGCATTCTTAGATCATGCGATGACATTGGGTGCAGACTTCATTGCAACTGGTCATTACGCGCGTCGTGGTGCAAGTATGCAAAATTCACGTGGTGAAACTTACGCGCCATTACTACGCGGCGTTGATAATAATAAAGATCAGACCTATTTCTTACATGCAGTGCATGGCCGTGAAATCAACAAGACGTTGTTCCCTGTCGGCGAAATTGAAAAGCCTCAAGTTCGAAAAATCGCTGAAGAACTAGATTTAGCAACAGCCAAGAAAAAAGATTCGACGGGGATCTGTTTTATTGGTGAGCGTCGTTTTAGTGATTTCTTAAAACAATACCTCCCTGCTCAAGCTGGAAAAATTGTCTTAGACAATGGCAAAGAAGTTGGTGAACATCACGGCTTAATGTACTATACGCTGGGTCAGCGCGGTGGTATCGGAATTGGTGGTATGAAGGGTGCACAAGAAGGTGCGTGGTTCGTATTACACAAAGATATTGCCAATAACCGACTGGTAATTGGACAAGGTCATGAACATCCACTCATGCAAAGTAAGCAGCTTTGGAGTGAATCGATTGACTGGGTTGCAGGTGAACAGGAAATTCCAACAGCAGGTTTCCGATGCACTGCCAAAACACGTTATCGACAACCTGATCAAGCGTGTACAATTTACCGTGATGATCAAAACGAAAATGGTATTCGTGTTGAATTTGATGAGCCACAACGAGCCGTTACTCCTGGGCAAAGTGTGGTGTTTTACTCAGGAGAGGTCTGCTTAGGTGGTGGCGTGATTCACCATACCGATGCACCTCAACCCGATTTTATCTAAGGATATTGGAAGCGTAGCATGGCGGAGTTCCCATTTCAGCCCAACCAAGCGTTGAATGTTCAACAAAACCGTGCTTTGGCATTGGCTGCAGTTTTTCAGGCAACCCAATTGACTCACATGACGGCAATGTCTGGTCAACAAAGTATTGGGGAAAGTGGTAATTTCTATTTTGAACTCCTTGTCAAAGCCAGCCTAAATATCCGCCCAACAAATAACAATGCAAAACAGACCTTAGATTTTTTTAACCAGCTTGCAGATATTTCCTTAGGATTAAAAACTCTAGAAGGCTGTATTACCCAGCCTTTTAATACTGCACCAAAATCTCGAATTCCTAAACTTAGTAATACTAAACTGCCAATGTCTTATGCGATGGCATTGTTGCAGTTGGAAAAAAAGGTCTATAGCAATCCCGAATACGTTAAAATTATTGAAAAAGCTCAACAAAAAATTTTAAAACAGTTGTCTTTTTTCGATAACAACTATTTACATCCAAGTGTGATTGCCAGTTTGGCACAAACGTATGTTGAAACTGCTGGGCAAATCAATCCACGTATTCTTGTTCGTGGCAATGCTGAAGCGTTTAAAGATATCAATCATACCAATCGAATCCGAGCTAGCTTATTTACAGGCATACAATTGGCCCACTTATGGCGACAACTCGGTGGCAGTTCATGGACGATGGTTTTTAGAAAACGTAAGTTGTTGAACGATATTCAAGCTCTCGCTCGTTTACAGTATCAGGTGGTTTAAACCGATGCTTCTACGAATTTATTTTTATGTTTATTCCAAAATTAAGGAATCTGTATGAATGCTTTAACCGCACTCTCACCACTTGATGGCCGTTATGCAAGCAAATGCGATGCACTACGCCCTTTTTTGTCTGAGTTTGGTTTAATCCACGCTCGTGTCACTGTTGAAGTGCGTTGGTTACAAGCACTTGCAAATCGTGCAGAAATCATTGAAGTTCCTGCTTTCTCGGCTGAAACCAATGCCGCTTTAGATGCCATTGTTGCTGATTTCTCTGAAGAAGATGCAAATCGTATCAAAGAGATTGAACGTACCACTAATCATGATGTAAAAGCAGTTGAGTATTTTCTTAAAGAAAAAATTGCTAACATCGACGAGTTAAAAAATGCAGGTGAGTTTATACATTTTGCATGTACTTCTGAAGACATCAACAACTTGTCTCATGCATTGATGCTTAAAAATGGTCGTGAAGTTTTAGTTGCAAGCATGAAGCAAATTCTGAATGCAATCTCTGCTTTGGCAACCACACATGCTGAACAGCCAATGTTATCTCGTACTCATGGTCAAACTGCTAGCCCAACAACTTTGGGTAAAGAAATGGCAAACGTTGCATATCGTTTAGCGCGCCAAATCAAGCAATTTGAAAATGTTGAATTATTGGGCAAAATCAATGGTGCTGTAGGTAACTATAACGCTCACCTTTCTGCATATCCAGAAATTGATTGGGCAGCACATGCGCAAGCATTTGTTGAGTCTTTAGGTTTAGCATTTAACCCATACACCACACAAATCGAGCCACATGATTACATGGCTGAATTATTCGATGCATTGCGTCGTTACAATACCATCTTGATCGACTTTAACCGTGATGTTTGGGGTTATATCTCACTGGGTTACTTCAAGCAAAAATTAAAAGACGGTGAAGTTGGTTCATCAACGATGCCTCATAAAGTAAACCCAATTGACTTCGAAAACTCAGAAGGTAACTTAGGTATCGCAAATGCGGTATTGGGTCACTTAGGCGAAAAACTCCCAATTTCTCGTTGGCAGCGTGATTTAACTGACTCAACTGTTCTTCGTAACATGGGTGTTGGTTTTGCGCAAAGCTTGATTGCTTTTGATGCTTGCTTAAAAGGTATTGGCAAACTTGAACTCAATGCGAATCGTTTAAATGAAGATTTAGACCAAGCACAAGAAGTTCTTGCTGAGCCGATCCAAACGGTTATGCGTCGTTATAACGTTGAAAAACCTTACGAAAAATTAAAAGCTCTTACTCGTGGTCAAGCAATGACACGTGACATGATGGTGAACTTTGTAAATGGTGATGAACTTCTTCAAGTTCCAGCCGATGAGCGTGCTCGTTTAGCAGAGCTTACACCTGCAACTTATACAGGTAATGCTGCTGAACAAGCAAAACAAATCAATGATTTGATCAGCAAAATCTAAGCTGACAACTCATTCATAAAAAAGCAAAGCCTCGGCTTTGCTTTTTTATTTTTCTATACTTAGGAAGTTTAAAAACTAAAACCAATATTCAAATTGATGCGATAAAGCCATTTATCACTATTTGGCGAAACCGTAGACGTAAAACCTGTAGCATTGGTAGCTCCACCGATAATATTCGAGTTTTTCCCCCAAGTGTAATCCGCCCATACCATGAAAGGTGAAGCAATAAACATCATCCCCGTAGTATTCATCTGCGAGTCAGACCAATCCTCACGTTTTTTATCTAAATAACTATAATCATTGTAAAAACGGATTGCTTTGAGTTTGCCCATATCTTGCACAGGTAATGTGTATGCGAGGTTTAAACTCGCAATAGTTCCTTCGGAAGCAATGAAATATGCTGGCGTTAAACCATTTGCCCCCATCAAGGTCATATCATCATTTATACCATCTGGATTTTTTGCATCATATTGATAATGAATCACTGAGCTTTGGACATTGAAACGTTTGTAATTATTATCAGTATGCAAACCCACTGCATAATATTTGCCGTTGTCATCAGTGATTTTATTATGCAATTGAGCAATTGCGCCTGATACACCAATTTCTTGCTTACCAAATTCTGTTTCTAACTTACGAACAATCCGTGTATTCACTTGATGAAGCTTTTCATTTTGATAGGATTTTTGTGTTGGAAATGCATTTTCAGCCAAATCATCATAAGTCGCACTTTCAGGTGAATATCGAAGATTAGTTGCTAGCATCTCAGGATAATAACCTAACTTCACATCCCAATCTTTATTGTTAAAATTCCAGTTCAAACCTGGAGCGATGTTATTCCCATAACCCAAAAAGAATGGAATATGATAAGTCCATCCATTTTGCGGATAGGGATAAATTGCAAAAGGTTTATAAACAAAACCTGCTTCTATGCTGTTATGTTCATCTAAATGATATCCCACATAAGCTTTTTCAATTGAACGCTTCTCTTGATCTTGGAAAAGGTAGCTGGCATTGAAATAGGCATCATCAAACTTGCCTTTCAGATCAACTCGGAAAATATCAAAATAGAGTTTTCCAAAACCACCATTTGGCCCCTCCCAATTTTCATAACGTTGATTCAAACGCACTACACCACCCAGTTTGACAGAATCCGTCCCATCTTCACTTTTCCATTCTAGTGCTGAACTTTGTGCAAATGCATGAGGTGCTGTACCCAAATAACATGCAGCAAGCATCGCGACCATCACTGTCTTTTTCATATCATATTCCTTCGCTTTGGTACCAACCATCCTGTTGGCTCTGTTTTTGTTTTACCTGTAAAACATAGTTTTATTAGATTTGTAGACAAAAAATTTTGCCCACAAATCGTTTCTCAGCACCCCTATCTCGCAATGCTGAGATGAATTAATACAATTTCTTTTGTGGAGGACCTGCAAAGTTGAGTGGACCAATTGAATGCATATCTAGTTCAATGACGCTTGGCCCTTGGAAATCAACTGCTTGCTGAATCACTGTTTTAAACTCATCTGCACTGCCGACTTTCCAGCTTTTCACGCCCATCGCCTCACCCAAGGCCTGGTAATCAGGTGTGTGTAATTCGTTGAAATACTGACGACCACCGAAGTAATTATTTTGAATACCGCGCATAACCCCATAACCACCATCATTCATGATCATCAGCACCATATTGGTATTTTCTTGCGCCATCGTCGCAATCTCACCAATACCCAACATCAAACCACCATCACCAACTAAACCGATCACTTTTTTGTCTGGATTGGCAATTGAAGCTCCAATTGCTGTTGCTAAACCGAGACCAATCGCCCCTGCTAAAGAGTGAATATTTTGGTTTGGTGCTTGTACTGGGAATAAACGACTGCCCCACGTACTGCCTGACATGGTGATATCACGAACAAAGATGCCATCTTGTGGTAAAGCTGTACGAAGGTGATCACAGATCAAAGCATATTGATCAAGCTGTGTACGTAAAGCATTGATTGCTGCCTGTTTCGCGTCGACAACTGCTGCATCATATTCAGCATTTATTTTAGATACGCCTGCTAAACCTGTGAGAACACGTTGCAACACATCTTTGGCATCACCACAGATAAAGTTACGGATTTTGTAATTACGTTGTTGGGCAACAGGATTAGCATCGACCTGAATAATATTTTCAGGGAATTGTACTGAATAGGTTTTGGTTTCATTACTACGCAAACGAGAACCGACAACAACCAATAAATCGGCTTCTTTTAAAAGTTGCTCAACGCCTGCTGAGTTGTGGAATGCACCTAGGCTACGTGGATGATCATCTGCCAATACACCACGCGCATGGGTTGAAGACACCACTGGAATACCCAAGTCAGCGATCGCTTTGACTTCATCGACACTATTGAGCGTACCACCACCAATCCAGAAAATTGGACGTTTGGCTTTCTTGATTTCGTCAACGATTAAATCCACTTCAACTTGTTCTGCTTGTGGCAATTCAAGTGCTTTGACTGGACCTAAATTCAGTGGTAAATCAATTTCAGCTGCTTGAACATCAATCGGTAGCTCAACACTGACAGGCCCCATGGGTACTGTAGTTGCCACACGAATCGCTTCACGAATCACACCCACCGCATTGTCAGGGCTGGTAATACGAAAAGCAGCTTTGCTCGATGCACGTAAGAATGTGAGTTGATCTTTGGTTTCATGAATGAAACTTGCATCACGATCTAAATATTCACGTTCAACTTGACCTGTTAAATGCAACACTGGACTGCCAGCATTCATCGCTTCAATCAATGAACCCACTGCATTCCCTGCACCTGCACCGGTACTGGTTAAAGCAACACCTAAACCTTTAAAGCGTGAATGACCATCAGCCATCGTCACCGCACCTGCTTCACCACGTGCCGCGACGAAGCGAATTTTTTCACGACGACCGACTGCATCAGCAATTGGTAAATTGTGAATTGAAATAACACCGTAGATACTATCAACTTGGTGCGCCTCTAAAACCCGAGCGATTGCTTCGCCGACATTTACACGTTCTGTCATTGTCTTATTCCTCAAAAACTTTTTCTTTCCATGAATTTATTAATCGCACCAAGGATTTGGCTGCTCGCTTAATCCCATATAAATGCTTTTTTGTTGCATATACGCCAAGATGCCTAAACGCCCTTTTTCACGTCCAATTCCACTTTCTTTGAAACCACCAAAAGGTGCAGAAATCGAGAATTTTTTGTAGGTATTAATCCAGACTGTTCCTACTTCCAAAGCACGTGCAAGTTGCCAAGCTTTACGATAGTTTTCAGTCCAAATACCTGCGGCCAAACCAAAACAACTGTCATTGGCTTGGGCTATCAAATCTGCTTCATCGTCATATTTCATCACCACCAACACAGGACCAAAGATTTCTTCCTGACAGGTTTGAGCTGAGTTATTGAGACCTGTGATAATGGTTGGTAAGTAGAAACTACCTTTTGCCAAATCACCTTCAGTCAATGCCTCACCGCCTACAAGAACTTGACCACCTTCTTTTTTGGCTAATTGAACATAAGCATCCACAGAAGCTAAATGCTTCGGATTGATCAAAGAACCCAAATGCACACCTGCGGTTTCAGGATGTCCAACGCGCAAGCCTTTGGTAATTTCAACTAGACGTGTTAAGAATTGATCATAAATACTGCGATGCACAAATAAACGTGATCCTGCAATACATGCTTGTCCCGCTGAACTGAAAATGCCGTAAGCCACACCTTTTGCTGCAAGCTCAATATCAGCATCTTGCATCACGATCGTTGGTGATTTTCCGCCAAGTTCTAAAGATGTGGTGATCAATTTATCTGCGGCAATATGTGCTAAATGACGACCTGTACTCGTTCCACCTGTAAATGAAATTTTGCGTACCAATGGGTGTTTTACGATTGCGTCACCAATGACCGAGCCACGTCCAACAAGCACGCTCAATAAACCTTTAGGCAAACCGGCTTCTTCAAAGATTTTTGCTAATTCAAGCGCGATCAAAGAAGTCACTTCAGCTGGTTTTAAAATGACTGCATTACCACCAGCTAATGCAGGTGCTAACTTCTGTACTTCACTGGCAATTGGTGAGTTCCACGGTGTAATCGCTGCCACAACACCAACAGGTTCATGCACACTCATGGTCATAAAATCTGGTGCACGTTGTGTGGTTAATTCATCGTTTAGTGTCTCGCAAGCTGCTGCCACATATCGTGCTGTTGCTGCTGCACTCATAGTCAAGGCACGCGTTTCAGCCAAAGGTTTACCGTTATCACGAGTTTGCAGCTTTGATAGCTCATCCACACGCGCTTCAATAATGTCGGCTACTTTATACAAAATGCGCGCACGTTCATGCGGCAGACTGTTGCGCCACTCCGCCTTGCGCCATGTCAAATCAGCCTTTTCAATCGCTTCATTGACATCATCCAAACTCGCCGTTGAAATCTCAGCATTCACAGATTGATCTGCTGGAAACAGACTTTGAATCGTGTCTCCTCGACCTAATCGCCATTCACCAGCGATATAAATTTCCTTTACCATGATCAAATCCTTTAAATCTGAATTGCTTGAACGCTATTGCGACAGGCACGAATCACACTGAGTGCAGCCAATGTCGAGGTTTTCGGATTACTCGCCAAAGGCACACCGACCAATTCAATCGTCATTTCACCAAATACACCTTCTGCCACGATGGTGTGCTTGTTTTTATTGATGTTTGGATCAACCGTGAGTTCCACCATGGTTTCATCCATACCTAAACCTGCAAGTGCAATCGTCGCTGCAACATTGGCATTGGCTGGAAACTTCAATGCAGCTTCACGCGCTGTACCACGGAAAAATACAGTTGCTTCACTCACCTGATCTAAATCAACCAATTGCTCTGCATAGCTCCCGCGCCAACTTTTTGGACTCTTACAGCCTTTGTAAGTGACCTTTTCCAAGCCACCTTCTTTCGCCGCTGAGATTCCATCAATTCCGGCTATTGCCCCTGCCAAAAGATGTAAATGGGCATCATGTTGCTCCGCGGTATTTTTTAACTGAATCAAAAACTCGTTATCCGCCAAAGTTCCAACCGATATCAACCCGATGGTCCAACCCTTTTCCAAAACCTTTTGCGCATGCTCTTTCACCGCAGCCTGACCCGCAACTTCAATCACGTAATCAGGTGTACCCTGACATTCATCAATCGAGCTAATCACTTGCACGTCAGGAGCAACTTGCGCCTGAACTTTTTCAACACTCCGTGCTGGTACCACAATCCATTTAAGTTGTAAGTCTTGCGGCATATGGGCATACACTTCTGCTGCCATTGCGCCAAAACCAATCATCATCAACTGTTTCATGTGCACACCTTATAAATGTTTATTAAATCCACCAGAGACATCGAGTGTTGAACCTGTGGTATAGGAAGCTAAAGGCGATGCGAGAAAGACCAAGGCACGTGCAGGTTCTTCTGGCTTACCTAAACGTTGCATTGGGATTCCACGATTTTTAGCAATATTGCCTGTCCACTGTTCCCATGTTGCATTCGGATCAGAACGTGTTTCAAAACGGCGTTTCCACTGTGCCGACTCCACCATACCCAAAAGGATTGAGTTCACACGGACACCATATTGAGTAAATTCATGTGCCAGTGAATGAGTAAGATTCAGCAATGCCGCACGTGCAGATGAGGTTGCGATCATATGCGGTTCAGGTTGCAGGGCTAACAATGAGTTCACATTGGTGATTGAGCCACATGCAGACTGTTTTAAATCGTCTAAAAATGCGCGAACGGGATGTAATACGCTGAAATACTTCAGCTCAATCTCTTTCATCCAATCTTCGTCTTGAGTATTTTCAAAATTCGACACACGACCTTGACCCGCGTTATTGATCAACATATCGACATTGCCTAAGTTTTGTTTTACATCTCGTGCAAATCGTTTTACGTCTTCTTTGTCCAAAACATTGCAGATACTGGTGTAAATATTGGCATGTGGATATTTCTCTAAAATATAAAGTTTTGATGCAGCTAAACGCGCTTCATCTCGACCACACCATGCGACCTTTGCACCTTCTGCAACTAAAATTTCTACAGCAGCCAAACCAATGCCTGACGAGCCACCTGTTACAACTGCTACTTTTCCTTCAACTTGGAAGCTCATATCCATATCTCTCGTTTAATTAATTTGCCGATAAAACAATGTCGTTAAACTGATCAGGTTGATCGACATAACTCAGATGACCTGCATCTGTAATGAGATGACATCGGCTCAATTGCATTTCCATCGCCAGCTCCATGATGGCTTGAGCAGGCGTGATTTCATCCTTGTCACCAGCAATCACCACACATGGAACTTTGATATCTGTTAAATAATTTCTAATCTCGTCATACGCCAACAAATACGATGCTCGCGTAAAACCGTCTAAAGTGAGCTGCCCCATCACTTCACCAACCAATGCCAGTGCTTGAGGGTCTTGTTTATAAATTAAATGTGGACCACGGCTTGCCGCCATCCCCGCATTGCCCAAACTTTTCAATAGATTTGGGCGTTTCTGATAAACCTGTGCTTTGGTGTCTTCATCCGAGCGTTGATAACCCTGTGCTGCATTGGCAATGATTAAGGTTTCAACGCGTTCAGGATAAAGATGGGCAAAAGCACTTGCCTGTAATGCACCTAATGAATGACCTACAATGATGGCTTTAGAAATCGCCAATGCATCCATGATCGCCAGCACACGCTGAGCATAATCGGTTGCATTTGGCTGTTCCGTATTTAAACCCTCAGATAAGCCATAACCCGGTGCATCCCAAGCAATGACATGAAAGTGATGACTAAGGACATTAAGCTGATTGACCCATGATGCAGAACCAGAGCTAATACCATGTAAAAGAATCAGCGTTTGGCCTTGTCCAGCTTCGCGATAGGCTTGCAGCTGACCATCGATCTCAATGGTTTTCACTGGGTATTTGGCTAATGTGTCAATCAAAGTCATTACTTCATTCCTTTTTACAGTTAATCGCGTTGATTAACGTTTGATTTGAGACAATGGATGCTCAGGTGGATAGTTTGGAATAGTTGGTTTTCCAGCACCCAACATCACACACATCAAGGCATCTTCCTGACCAGGGTTAAACAAGCCACGATAAATACCTGGCGGAATTGAAATCAGATCACGCTCTTTCAATTTGGTTTGAAATTTTTCACCGTTATGCTCAATGAACAGATCAATCTCGCCACGTAACATGAAAAACACTTCTTCAACATCGTGATGAATATGCAAAGGACCTTCACATTGAGCAGGTAATACCATGGTTGAAAAGGTAAAGTTTTCAGCTGGAACCGTGTTGCCATCATTAACCACACCTGTTGCACCTGTCCCCATATAACGCATTTGCGCACGGCGATATTTCGGGTCGTAATCCGCTTGGAATTTCAACGCATCGAAATCATATTTACGTGTTTCGAAACGCGCGATACGTGTGTTTAACCAATCTTCTAAACTAGCGCCTTCAGGCTGTTTCCATGATTCAAATTGTTGAGTAGACATGTTTAACTCCTAAGTTTTTGATGAATAGTTTGATTAATAACGTTTCAATAAAGGAACCAAGAAGAATGACCCAATAACGGCGACTGCTGCTAAGAAGGTAATTCCTAAATTAAAACTGTTTGTTTGCATCACGATGTAACCGATAAGAACTGGGGCAATTGCACTGGCAAAATTACCCATTCCATTGAAAATCCCGCCTGCTGTTGCACCGACATCAGCTGTCGTCACTCGTGCAAGTAATGCAAAGACTGCTGCGACACCAAAACCCCACGCCATTGCACTCAAAGACATGGCTGCGATGACTAAAAATGGATTGGTCATAATCACCATGACGTACATGAAAATACCTGCCACCAATAAGCCACCAAAAACTTGGATCGCGCGGCGTCCGGTCTTGTCAGACAAGAATGCGCCAACAATTTCACCAATTAACATCGCAATGAATGGAAAACTTGAATAAATACCAAACTCTTTAAGATTAAAGCCTTTGTCTTGGATTAAATAAGAAGGAACCCAACTGTTTAATCCCCACAAATACGTCATCAAAGCGATATTGAAAATACATACCAACCAGAATGAACGGTTTTGTAATAAGACTTTGGTATTCAGAATATGACCTTTGAAATTGATGCGTTTGCTGGTCGATTCCAGATCAATGGTTTTCTTAAGTTGTAGACCACGTAAACCAATGACAATGGCGACTAAGGCAACAAGTGTGAGCGCAGCCATCACAAAGAAGGTGGTATGCCAATCATATTTTGCTAATACAGCAGCTGTAATCGGGAAGCCTAGAAAAGCACCAATCGGCGTGCCTAATAAAAACATCGTTGACGCACGTGCTTGCTGACGATCGGTATAGGTCTGTTTAACAATGGTATATGCGAGTGCAAACAATGGACCTTCAGCCAAACCCAGTAAAACGCGTAAAAACAACATTCCTGCATAACTGGTGGTAAAGCCCATGCAAAGCATCAGCACACCCCAAGATGCAACACTCCAAAACAGCATTTTCTTTGGGTCGAAAATATCACCTAGGAAACTGAGAAATACAGATGAAAAGCCATATGCCAGCAAGAAACTGGTCATTAACCATCCTAACTTGGCTTTATTCTCCGCAATTTGCATTGCATCTTGGAAATGTGGATCAGCAAATAAAACCGCAATACTAATCTTGTCAAAAAATGCAAGTACAACGCACACCATTAGGACAAAAGCTGGCACCCAATGCTTAAATCCACTTTTTTCTTCATTACTCATACTTCATTCCTTCGATTGAGTCATGAACCGGAATTAAATGTTTATGGTTTTAATTTCATGACATTAAATTCTGGGTCTGCTAATAGTTTTGGGTCTAATACGGTCTTGGACTGCATCCAACGTTTTGCCAATTTGACCAATTTTGAATCATTGATTGCGATCATATTGATTAAACAATTTTGATCATCGAGATACAGGTAACTACACTGATCATCCGTACTTCTACGAACCACAGTCTGTTTGGTTCTGTCTGGTTGGTAAGTCCCTAATATTTGAATATTGCAGTGATATTGATCCGACCATAACCACGGAATATCCGTATATTCAGTTTCTATACCCAGCATGGATTTAGCTGCGGCAATCGCTTGGTTTTGTGCATTTGCCCATGACTGGATGCAATAACCTAGTGTTGGATGAATGGCCACATCACCAGCAGCATAAATATCCTGGTCAGAGGTTTGTCCCAAACAATTCACCACAATGCCGTCTTTCACGTCTAGGCCTGCACCTACCCCAAGCTCTTTTGCAATATCTGCACCTGCACCAACCACAACACAATCAAATAGTTCACTCACATTTGGATGATTTACCACTTCAACTTTATGCTGACCTGCTTCAATCAAATGTAGGTTTTTACTATTTAAATGAATTTGGGTACCTTGTTGCTCATGCATCACTTTTAAGAATTCAGATACATCAGGACTGACACTACGTGCGCAAAGACGATCACCATATTCAAAAACATGAACCTCTTTGCCCTGCTTACGTGCAGTTGCCGCAATTTCCAAACCAATCCAACCACCACCTACAACTGCTAATTTTTGTGCGTGCTGTAAAATCTCAGCAAGACGCTCACAGTCTTGTACATTGCGTAGTGTCACGACGTTTGGAATAAATTGCCATGTGTTGACGGGTACACGAGCACGACTACCCGTCGCGATCAATAACTTGTCATAAGGCAATATTTGACCGCTTTCTAAAACTACGTGTTTCTGTTGACGATCAACTTGGGTTGCTACATCGGGTTTATGCCATTGAATGTTAAATTCCTGCACCTGTTCAGGTGAAAACAAATTTAAGCTTTCATAACTGGCTTCTTTAGAAAGCACTTGTTTAGAAAGTGGCGGACGCTCGTAGAACACCTGCTCTTCATTGGATACCACATGGATTTCACCCACGTATCCATTCTGACGTAACGTACTCACCGCCCAACCTGCGGCTTGACCTGCCCCAACAATTACAATTCTTTCCATAGTCTCAACTCCCTGCTTGATGCACGCTTAGACAGGTTTGAATTGACGACGAGTATGGTCATCCAACCCACCTTCAATCGCCCATTCAGTAAACAGTTCTAAGCAATGCTCTTCGACACGTGGCTGCCACTCTTCAGTCAAATAATCATCATTGGTGTAATACTCAAATGCACCCCCAAGCGGTGAATTAACATACCAAAAATACGCTGAAGAAATTGGGTGCCGACCAGGACCAATAAAGGTTGACCATTCAGAACGATTCATATTCAATCCGCCACCAATCACCTCATGAATATCACGTACCACAAAAGCAACGTGATTCAGGCCAGCTGGCTTATTTGGAATCGATAATAGGAATAAATCATGGTGATAACCCTTGCCACGACAGCGTAAAAATGCACCGCGATTTCGATAAGCATCAGAGAGATAGAAACCTAGTTTTTCAATATAGAATTTCTCAGTTTTTTCTAAATCTGGAGTAAAGAACACCACATGGCCAATTGCTACAGGCTGCCCCTTTTCATAGACAGGACTAGCAGCATTAATACGATTCACACTGCCATATTGATTAATACCTTCAGTTGTTAGCGCAGGCAATTCGGCAGTAAAGCTTTGTTGAAAACGAATCGTCATTCCATTTGGATCTACGCATTGCACCATTTCAGCCGTGGCTTGATATCCATCAACATCAGCCAAACGCTTTGCTAAATCTGCTAAATCCTGTTCAGCGTCATCAACCCCCCATGTTACTTCACGCAAGGTTGAGCCTGATTCGATGGCTTGAGGTAGACGCGTATCATCACAATCAAACAAATAAATTTTGCTACCATTTTGCGTTTGATAAAGATCAGCACCTTCGATATCCGAACTACTTTGGGTTAAGCCAAAATCTGCTAAAAACTTATTGGAAGCAGCTCTGTCCTCAACCCCAAACTTTAAAATCTCAATCCCTGTAATCATGAGATAAACTCCTTAATTAAAGACAAAACCACCATTTACTGGAATATTTTGCCCCGTCACAAACGAGGACAAATCCGACAATAAATACAGTGCTGTTCCGTTCAAATCCTGGGGCAACTGCTGACGTTGAATCGCGCGACCATTCACATATAAATCATGACGTTCTTGTGGTACGTATTCTGTTGCTTCTACCAGCGTTAATCCTGGTGAAAGCGTATTGATACAAATATTGAACTGTCCCAACTCTCGTGCCATCGAACGTGTCATAGCCAGCAAAGCGCCTTTACTCGCCACATACGCCATCAAATTTGGTGCACCCCAAAGTGCCGTATCCGAAGCAACATTAATCACCTTGCCAGCCTCAGACTGTTTTAGATAAGGCACACATGCCTTTGTAACCAACCACGTGCCTTTGACATTAATATTCATGACACGATCCCAAAGATCAGCGTCATAGTCCATTAAGCTTTTGCCGCCAACATTGGTTGCGAGCGCTGCACAATTCACTACACCATCCAAACCTTCCATATACTGAACTGCATGCTGGACTGCTTCTTGAATAGAATCAGCATTTGCCAAGTCAATCGTAACAGCCTGTACTTTTAAACCTTGGCTGCGTAATGTTGCAGCTTCTGTCTGCACAAGATCGGTTAGGATATCTGCCATGACAACTTGGGCACCTGATTCAGCAATCGCTTGTGCAAAGTCTCGCCCCAAGCCTCTTGCCGCACCTGTGACAAGGACTTTTTTGCCTTGTAACAACGCAACATTAGCCATGCGCTTCTTCCTGCATTTCAATACGGTTTGAAGTATTCAAAGCTGCAATTTTCTTTAATTGCTTTTCTGCTTCTTTTTTCATTAAACGACGTAAACGAGACAAACCGACATCATGTTGATAGAGGAATTCTTGTTGACGTGCATTCGGTGCAAGATTTTCTAAAATGATGCGATCTTGCTCTAATACATCCCAATGCAATTTTTCTAAGTGATTACGGTAGAGGAAGCGCCACACATTACGTTGCCAACCACTCACTTTACGACAGCGCCAGAAAAATACGCGGGTATTCTTGGCATCAATCGGGGTGGCATAACCCACGATCCAGAACTCACCACCTGGTCCAAAGTCTTTGCGATAAGGAATCGAAAGTCGTAACCAACTTGCACCCGTGTTGGCATATTCAACCCAGTCAAAATTGACACCAACTTGACCTTCTTTCTCGAAAACAAAACCATGCTCAGTTGAACGATGTTTCATTTCTGCAGTACGGTCACCTTCTGCCATTGAGTGCGAAGTACAATGCAAATAGCT
This sequence comes from Acinetobacter haemolyticus, assembly GCF_900406815.1. Taxonomy (GTDB): domain Bacteria; phylum Pseudomonadota; class Gammaproteobacteria; order Pseudomonadales; family Moraxellaceae; genus Acinetobacter; species Acinetobacter haemolyticus_A. Next base: position 96,137 of record NZ_OVCN01000010.1, on the reverse strand, counting down.
ACCATGCATTGGATCCATGACATTATCGATCGCATATTGATGATTCACTTTCCAATCTGCTTGGCAAAGGAATGCACTCCATTCTTCACTTGCCAATTGTTCAGGAAACTCAAGCACTTTAGGTTCTTCATTTGGGTCGATCCCAAACCAAAGAAAAATCGCACCATGCGCTTCGATCACAGCATAACTTTTAATACATTTTGTGCCTTTCATCGGACACTCATGTACAGCTGGTACATCTTCAACCACACCGTCATGGCGAACTTCAACCCCGTGATACCAACAAGCCACACGATTACCCAAATTCCAACCTAACGATAGACGTGCGCCACGATGCGGACAACGGTCCTCTAAAGCATGTACTTGACCTTGGTCATCACGCCAAACCACAATGTTCTCACCCAAACGTGTGATACCGACTGGATTGGCAGCGACTTCCCAACTTGCAAGCACTGGATGCCATTGATCACGTAAACCTAAATCTAGATATTCTTCAACACTCGGCGTAGCTGATACTGCTGCGTTCATAATCGTTCTTCCTTGAATCAATAACCTAAACGTTGCATTTCTTCTGAAAAACTTTCAGAAGTCCAAAGCTCACCAGACTCACAACGGAAACCTTGCTGATTTAAAGTCTGTACGAGATCATTCAGCTCAGTTACACCCGCTGAAAATGCTTTGATTAAATGTTGTACAAAGTCTTGCTCATAAACCGTTGGTTCTTTATAACGAGTTTGCCAAATTAATAATTCTGGCTGTCCTGGAACTTGGATATTGTTAATTCCTGCTTCGGTTGCTGGCACTGCATGGATCCAGTTAGCTAACTTCTCATTAAATGTTTTCACGCGATTCCTTCCTTCTCATTAAGACCTAGAGTTGAATTTGAACTTCTTGCCCTTCAACACGTACAGGATAAGTGCATAGATCACGACATCCTGGTCCACTCTTTAGCTCACCTGTTTGAATATCAAAAATCGCCTCATGCAAAGGACATTCAACGGTCTGATCTTCAATAAAGCCTTCTGTTAATAATGCGTAGGCATGTGGGCAAACATTCTCGATAGCAAAATATTTTTCATCGATGAAAAATACGCCAATTTTCTTACCGTCAACTTCTATGGCTTTTGGCTCGTCTTCGGTTACGTCATCTTGCTGACAAACTGAGATCCAACTCATCCTTGCATCCTCATTTGTTTTATATATAAAACATTATTTGATATAACAAACTTTAATTAAGAATACTCCTATGCTTATTTTTTTGTCAAACTATATAAAACATTAAATTTCAGTAACTTGATTTTTATTACACATTATTTTACGTTTTACTTAAAAAATTATGTTTTATATATAAAACTAGATTCCATATCTATTTTACAGTTACAATGGAATCATTAAGAAAATGAAATTTAGTAGTTAGCCTTTTTTACAGGAATATTTATTCGATGAATTTAAGTGTTGAAACAGACTCTCAAGAATCTGAACTCATAAAAAATGACGACCGTTATTTAGTGCCGGGCTTGGTACGTGGCTTGGCAATTTTGCAAGTCTTTAATCAGCAGACCCAAGAAATGACCATCACGGAAATTGCGGAAATCTTAGACGTAAATCGTTCTAGCGCATTCCGTCTGATCTACACTTTAGAGTCGTGTGGATTTCTTAGAAAAGCATCGCAAAAAACCTATGCACTTGACTCAAAAGTGATGGAGCTTGGTTTTAATAGTTTGTCGAAACAATCTCTATTGGATCTTGCCACCCCTTTAATGAAAGAGTTGCGTGATCAAACCAAACTTGCTGTACATTTATCCATTTTAGAAGGTACACACATTGTATTTATCAACAATGTGCAATCTCATGGAACATTCACCAGTAATATTGGTTTAGGCACACGCTGGCCTGCTCATGCCACTGTGATTGGGCAAATGATGCTCGCTGACTTAAGTGAAAATGAAATTCGTGATCGCTACAAAAACTTCAATCAGTGGGAAACTTTTTCTGAACTCACCCCTAAAAATCTGAAAGAGTTACTTCAACGTCTAGGATTTGTTAAAACTCAACGATCAATGGTCAGTTGGGGACATTACAACCATGATATGGCTGCTTGTGCTGCCCCTATTTTCAAACAATCGACTGGAAAAATGAGTGCTGTTTTATCTGTTAGCTGCCCACTCGGCACCTATGATGAGCATTACTTTAAAAATGAAATTGCAGATTTGGTCATTCAGATGGCAGATAAAATTTCTAAATTTATTTATTAAATTTGAGTGCATTCTCAGTTAAAAGAATTGATATTTTGTATTACCCCATACGGAATGAGGCAAAAAAAAGCCACATCTGAGGAATGTGGCGAAGGATGTTCCGTGAGATCATTTATCTCGACTATGCATAGCTTAATTTGTTGAGCTTAAATGAAACTGAAATTGAGGATTTAATTTTATCTTTCAGGTGATTTTAAGGACTAATAAAGAATAGTCGTTTGATAAATAAGATTTTTATTTTCAATAAAAATAATTTAAAAGTAATAAAAGACCTATTCTTACTTTTATACATAGCTCTTGGATTTATGGATCAGATGGTTTTGTACAAAATATGGACAATAAAAAAACCCTTGTTGATACACAAGGGTTTTTTATATTTGGCAGAGGATCAAGGACTCGAACCTTGACGAACGGTTTTGGAGACCGTCATGCTACCATTACACCAATCCTCTATAACGATTAGATTAACTCATTTCTGACTTAATCATAAAAAGTAAATCCTTACTTTTTAAAATTTGGTGGGGGCGAAGAGACTCGAACTCTTACACCTTGCGGCGCTGGAACCTAAATCCAGTGCGTCTACCAATTTCGCCACGCCCCCGATGCATGTGTATATTAGTGATAAACCTTTCTGCTGACAAGTCCTTTTTATAAAAAAACCAGGCATCTCGAGGCTAATGTTTTTTTCCTATACAAATGAAAAAATACGGAAATAAAAAAAGGAACTTTAAATAAAGTTCCTTTTATATTTGGCAGAGGATCAAGGACTCGAACCTTGACGAACGGTTTTGGAGACCGTCATGCTACCATTACACCAATCCTCTATAACAGTATGATCAATTCATTTCTGATTTAACCATAAAAAAAGCAAGATACTCTTGCTTTTTAAATTTGGTGGGGGCGAAGAGACTCGAACTCTTACACCTTGCGGCGCTGGAACCTAAATCCAGTGCGTCTACCAATTTCGCCACGCCCCCGATGGCTATGCATATTAGTGAGAAACCGACTTTATGACAAGTCTTTCTGAGAAAAAACTCATTTAAATGAACATATAATATTCAAATCAATTATTTATGTTTATTTTTACAGCAAATTAATCTCATTTAATACATCTTGTGCATCTAAAACAGAACACAAGCGTTGCTCAGAATGTTTTTGAGTTAAACCCTCTAACAAGGGCAAAAATGGTTCAAATTGTTTAGGAACGTGGATTTTCATCCGTTGGCAATGCAACACCGCCCAATCGTGATAGGTATTTTCCCGTAGTTTAGTTTGGGTCAACCATTCATATAAAATAATCCCGAATGCATATAGATCACTTTGTACCGATTTATTTTTTCCATGAAATAGCTCAGGTGCCATATAATGCGGTGTTGCACTCAAATTGTGAATTTGATGATCCAATGGCACACTTTGCTCAAAATCAATCAATCGACATGTATTTTTATATAATCGAAAATGTTCAACCTTTAGATCCCCATGAATCCATCCTATTTGATGTAATTCACCAAGTGAATTTAAAGCTTGCTGGATCATTTGTTTAATCGTTTCAAGTGTTTTGAAAGTGCTCAAATCAGTAAAAAAAGAGACTGAATCCAACAAGACCAACCCATTCCCCTCGCCTAAATCACGAAGAGCTGGGCCTTGCTGTTCAAAGGCAATGATCTGATGATCTATAAGAAAAGAAACTTTATTCTTCGAGAAAGATTGATAAAAACTCAGCTCATGTTGAAAAGCGGCGTATAACATCTGATTCGTATTTGCCAGATGGAATTTAAGCCAATAAGCGTCCGCGCCTATTTGAAAAGTATATAGTCGTCGCCCATAAGCATAACTTTGGCTTTTGGTGCGGAGCTTTAATTCATCCAGTTGGATATTTGAATCAAAGATCCACGTAGTAGAACTCATTTTGCTGCTTTTCTTCCTGCTTTCGCAGTGATGTTAAACAATGTTCAATCGTTTTACCAATCCGTGCATGAGTTTCTATTGAGGTAATTTTAGGCCAGGTCGCACGCTCACCTTCCTGCTGCAAGATCTGAAATAATTTCGGACGTGGATTTTGTAGCATATAGCTATAATGTCTTAAACCGTATTTGGCAATAATATTAACATCGCCATAATAACGCTGTCCCAATATGCCATAACCGTGATCTAAGGCGCGACGAATAGGGAAAATATCTCCTACATAGTTACGAGTCAGATCCATCACTTCTAATGCGATGGCCTTGCCCTGACGGCGGATAATCCGCTCTGGCCAATTTAATACATCTCGACGGAACCGTTTCGTATCACTCTGCATAAACGGTACGATATGAGGATTGACCTGACTTGCGATGGTGTAATTAATATTATAGAGCCTTGCCATTTTTTCTTGAGGAAAATCACTTCGCATACTGCCATCCACCCACTTGGTATTTGACATATAAGGCGTATGCTGTCCATCATAACGCTTACTGGTTAAATGAACTGGTGGAAATAGGACTGGAACCGCACATGATGCAAGTACAGCACTCCACACTAAAACATGTGGAGCGGTCAAAGCATTTAAAATACGGGGATTTTGTGCCGTATTGTACGGGGCGACAGCAATATTGATATGTAGTCCTGAACGCTCATAAGCCTCAGCAAAAGTCACATCCCCTAAGTTTTGAACCAAGAATTTTTTTAAGTACATCACATCAGCAATGCCACCATTTCCCTTGATCAACTCTATAATTTTTCTAAAACGAAATGCTTTATGAAAAAAGTGCTCTCCAGTCAACAACTCTGGAATTTCATCTGCTGAAGATACCCCGAGCATTCCAGTCATGATTGCCCCTGCACTCGAGCCAGAGATAACTTTCGGGAGCAAATCTCGCTCTAATAACGCTTTACAAACACCTGTATGAAATAAACCTAAAGTTGCTCCACCGGAGAGCATCAGTGCAGGTTGTCCATAAGCTTTTTGGCATTCTTCAAAAAATTGGATTTTTTCTTTAAGTTGAAAGGTTATACATTCACTTGATGACAAATAACGGAAGCACTCACTCACTTCTTCCACATAATTTTCGATAATTTTTTTTGTACCAATATAGGTTTCAGCAAACAACATCGGATGCCCGATATTGGCAAAATCATAAGATAAACCTTCCCGTAACACATACATTAAATCTAAGGTACGATGCTGGATTCGATATTTTCTTAATAGATTATGTCGTTTAGACAGAATTTCAGCATCGAAATAAGGTGATTCGTTATCATATTTCCATGCTTCAGTGCCCATTTCCTGATCTAAACTTAAAGCAACCTCTTTCCATTCTTCATAACTACTTGTATGTCTTAAACGCTCTTGCAACACACCTACTTGATATGTTTGGTATGTATTTCTTCTTTCTAAAAGCAGATGTGACATTGATGATCCCAATTTTTAATCGTATTTTTTGAATCTTGCACCTATACAATGCAAAAAGCTGTCGTAACAATCAAGGGTTAAATCGATGTATTGCAATATTTATGATGATATTTCCTTTTTTTCAACGAAAGCAATGTTAGTATCCTTAATCATTGATTACTAAGTTTAGTTTATATTTATTATGGCGATCCTTAATTTACCTGATTCTATTCTTCAATCATTGTCGAGTGTTTTAACACAGCTTCAACAAGTTCTCCCTGCACCAAAACAGCCCACTGATTTTTCTGCAATCGCCTTTCGATGGGAAAATCAACAATTGGTTGCCGTACAACAACCTAAAAAAATGTATTTAGAAGATCTCAAAGGAATTGAACGCCAAAAAGATAAGATCATTCAAAATACGCTACAGTTCCTAAATGGTTTTCCTGCAAATGACATTTTGCTAACAGGTTCTCGGGGTACGGGTAAATCCTCAATCGTTCGTGCCTTGTTGACAGAATACTCAGCTCAAGGTTTACGCTTGATTGAGATTGAGCGCGATGATTTATCAGATCTTCCTAAGATCCAAAAACTGATTGAAGATCGCCCTGAAAAATTTATCGTCTATTGTGATGATTTGGCATTTAACGCAGAAGATGAAAACTATCGTAGTTTGAAAAGCGTTTTAGATGGCTCCCTACAATCTGGTTCAAGCAATTTTATTATTTACGCCACCAGTAATCGCCGTCATTTGTTGCCTGAATTTATGCATGAAAATACTCCTGTGCGTAAAGTCGATGTACCTCAATATACGGAGTTACATCCACAAGAAGCAATTGAAGAAAAAATCTCGCTTTCTGACCGTTTCGGTATGTGGCTGTCATTCTATCCAATGGATCAGCAACTATACTTAGAAATTGTTGAGCATTACATTATTAAAGCAGGTTTGGAATACAACGATACCGTGCGTGGTGAAAGTTTAAAGTGGTGTCAAGCACGTGGTCAACGTTCTGGACGCGCAGCCTATCAGTTCTCAAAACACTGGATCGGCTCGCAAAATCTAGAAAAATTGTCCAACAAAACCAATCAATAAATGTCCTGAAAAGCTGTAGCGCTGTCCTTATTTCCGCTTAGCATTGGCAGTTGTTTTTCTTAACCTAAGTCTCAGCTAGAATGAGTATAGGAATAAAGATGAGAAAACAACTGCCACCCACTTCCCTGACCAGTAAGATTTTGGGTAAAAGCTTATTACTCGCGCAAGGTACTTTGGACCAAGCTGTAAAATATTCAACGATTCCTTTTTCTACACCAGAAATTATTCTTCCAAGAACCAACGAGAAGTTCTACACGTGGACACATTATGGAGTTTTCTTTCCGCTCCTTCCTGAACCCCATCGTTATTTAAATATTATGATATTGTTGGGAACGCCTGGTGCACTGGCGTTTGACCATGATGATATTACTTTAGGTGAGCCAAGAAACACGGCAACTTTTTTTTCAAGTACAGCGGCTTTGGATAAACACCTTTTAAAAGCTTATGTCATTTCAGATGAAACCAAGATTCAAGAAAATGGCACTCAGATTGAATTGGGTGAAGAAATTTCGATTACAGGGGCTTTACCTCATATTCATCTTCAAGGTGATTATCATGGTCTACATTTTGAGTTTGATTTAGATGTTACTGATCAAGTCTCATGGTTTATCAAAACCCCAATTTATGATCATTTTAGTCTTTTAGCTAAATTCAAAGGTCAACTTGAATATCAAGGTGAAACGACTGTAGCAGAAGGTTTATGTACCTATGAATATGCGCGTGCGACAGGTGCACATGGTGTTATTAAAAAACTATTGCCTGAAGCCTATAAGCTACCGCTTGATTTCTTTACCTATCAAATTATTAATCTAAATGAGACAACACAATTGTTGTTAACCAAAGCAGATATTTTAGGAAAGCCTGCTGCTTATTCTCTACATATTAGACATACTGATCGACCAGCAGAAATCTATACCAATGTTGAATTTAAGGTTATCTCTCATCAAGTCGATGATTATGTCTCACCCACTGGTAAGAAAATGCGTTTACCTCATTTATTCTTTTGGTCGGTAAAAGACACAACTGATAAAAAAGTCTTAGAAATCTTTGCAGAAATTGATAGTCCATTTCGTTATGGACATGGCATTGGCTATGCCAGTGCCTACACCTTTAAGGGTGAATATTTGAATCGATCCGTTCAAGGACGTGGCTACATCGAATATATTGATGTTGAGAATCAGAGTTCATTTTAAGTTTAAGTCCATTACAAGCTTACACAAAGCAATAAGTCTTTGAAATTATTCAAAGACTTATCAACTCTTATTCATCACCCCATTTCATATCTAGAAAATATTACGACCTGTTTAAAAATTCACGCTTGATAACTCAGTAAGTTCAACTTATTATTAGGTAGATCGGTATACCTAATAGATATTTTTATGAGTACAAAATCTGCCAAACAAAAAATCTTAGATACAGCCTCTGTATTGTTTTATAACGATGGGATTAACAATACAGGGATCAATAGCATCATTGAGAATGCCAATGTCGCAAAAATGTCGCTGTATAACAATTTCAAAACCAAATCCGAACTGGTGACTTACTATATCGAAGCTCGTCATCAGGAATGGTTAGATTTATACGAAAAAAGAAAAGCAACGATCCAATCACCTATCGAAGGAGTACTTGCTGTTTTTGATGCCTATCAAGATCATGCTGAATTTGCTTACGAAAATGGTTTTCGTGGTTGTGGACTACTCAATGCCGCAGCAGAATTTCCTGCTCACAGTCCAGAACGTTTAGCTGTGAAAAGACATAAAGATGAAGTTGAAAGTATCGTGGCACAGCATCTAAGCCAATTTATTGCCAATGATGAAAAAGTCAAACAGCTTTCTCTTTTACTTTCTTTTCTTCTAGAGGGTTCTATCGTCCTGGCAGGATTGGAAAGTTCAAGCACAAAAGTTTTTGCTGCCAGACAAATGGCTCAGACCCTATTAGAACAAGAGATTTCAAATTGAAAAGTGCAGCATTAAACCTCAGTCCACATTATGGATTTATCGCAGTTTTAGTCGCTTCAATTTTATGGGGAACGACAGGTACGGCTGCATCTTATGCACCCAACTTGAGTCCTTTAGCGATTGGAGCGATTGCAATGGGTGGAGGTGGACTGTTACAAGCCTTACTGGCACATAGAAATATTCTCGGTCATTTACCCCAGATCCGTAGCTATTTACCCATACTCTTAGTTGGCGTAATTTCTGTCGCTATTTATCCATTGGCTTTTTATTCATCGATGCGAATGGCTGGCATTACCATAGGCACAGTCATTTCGATCGGTTCAGCGCCTTTATTCACAGCACTTCTAGAAAAGTTTTTTGATAAAAAATCACTTTCAAAGCAATGGTTTATCAGCTTCATTTTTGGCGTTATCGGTGTATTACTTTTGTCCATTGGTGAATCACACTCACAAGGATCAGCCCAAAGTATTGCTGCTGATCAGAAAGCCCTTGGGATTATTCTTGGATTGATTGCAGCACTTACCTATTCTTTATATTCATGGGCTGCCAAGAAAATGATTGATCGTGGCGTCGACTCTAAAGCCTCCATGGGATTAATCTTTGGATTTGGTGCTTTAATTTTATTGCCTACATTGTTTTTTACAGGATCTAATCTATTTGATGAACCGATTAACCTCTATGTTGTCGGCTATATGATGCTTATTCCGATGTTTCTCGGTTATCTGTTATTTGGCTATGCTTTAAAAACAATTTCTGCCAGCACCGCAACCACGCTTACTTTATTTGAACCGCTTGTTGCAGCACTGTTTGCAGTATTGCTGGTGGGCGAGCGATTAGCACCGATTGGTTGGATAGGTATGATTTTGATTTTTGTATGTTTAGCCGTGCTTTCCAAAGCACCTCAACCCAATTCCAATTAGGCTTGCGCAAATAGGCTACAATTTTATAAGTATCGAAAGCTAAATTTAAAAATGAATGCAGAAAAAATTTTCTGCATTCATGGTGAGATTGGGGTATCAATACTCTTTTGCTAATTTCTCTAAGATCGTCAGCATTTTTCTCACCACACTTCTTTTATGCTGCAACATATTTTTGATATTCGCTGGATTGAAACCCGTTAATTTCGCAATGCCACGACTGGTCATGTATTCACCTGTCTTTTCAAAGTGTTTTTCACTTAACTCAGTTTTTGCATTAGAAAATCGTACAGCTAACTTATAATCATTAAACTCAGACCATGCGCCCGTTCTATATTCGTCTGCATCAAAGTCTTTCTTCTGCTGAACTGGTTTTTCTCGAAGAATATTGCTTAAACGATTGATGACAATTTTCTCTTCACTTTGTTCAATCAATTGATAAAGTTCAGTTTCTTCAAATGGACGCCCTAAAGCGATATCTTTTCTATACTGTTCTATTACTTTTTCTTTTGATGCAACCGTCTCCTCACCTTTTTGAGTGAGGCATAGAATCTTAAATAAAGATTCTAATCGGCCACAGGTAAAAATATAAGAAATTTTCAACGTCTATACTCCGCAATGAGTTTTAACTCATCAAAATAAATAATATATTCAATACTTTAATACGATAGCGTTAAGAACAAACCCGCTATTGATATCAATCAAGAATCTGACTTTTAAAAATAAGAATAGTTCAGTAAATCCAGAGATCTCTCTGATTTACTTATCGCCTCACAACCGATCAAAGGAATGCGTTTAATTTAGGTTGGTTTCAACTCAGTCATCGGCCAACGTGGCGTCGTGGTTACAGCTAAACCATCTTGCTGTCCCGCTTTTAAACGCTGATAGCCTGCAAAAGCAATCATTGCACCATTATCGGTACATAGTGCAGGCTCTGCATAATAAACTTGAGCTTTAATCTTTTTCAGGGAAGCTTCCAATTGTTCACGTAATCGCACATTGGCACTCACCCCTCCAGCAATCACTAATCGCTTTAAACCTGTTTGTTTTAAAGCTTTTACTGATTTTTTAGTTAGGGTATCAACCACTGCTTCTTGGAAAGAGGCAGCAATATCGGCATCACGATTTTCTTCACCAAGTTTCTTAAGCTGGACAGAAACCGCGGTTTTTAAACCACTAAATGAAAAATCCAGACCTTGATGTAAAATTGGGCGAGGAAAATCAAAAGCCTGAGCATCACCATTTAAAGCCAACTTGGCAATATTGGGTCCACCTGGGTAAGGAAGCTTCATCATTTTTGCGACTTTATCGAAAGCCTCACCTGCGGCATCATCAATCGACTCACCCAGTAACTCATATTGACCGATGCCATAAGCCGCCATCAATTGTGTATGTCCGCCTGAAACCAATAAGGCAACAAAAGGAAATTCTGGTGGTGTTTCTGAAAGTAATGGAGCAAGCATATGACCTTCCATATGATGTACACCGATGGCAGGTTTATTTAAAGCAAAAGCCAAAGTACGTCCAAATAACGCACCTGTCATCAAGGCACCCATTAAGCCAGGACCACGTGTATAAGCAACTGCATCAATTTCGTGTTTTTGCACACCACTTTGTTCAAGCAGTTGATTCATTAGAGGAATCATTTTACGAACATGATCACGTGATGCCAATTCAGGAACAACACCCCCATATTCTGCATGAAGTTTAATTTGGCTATAGAGAACCTGTCCACGCAAGCCGAGTTCGCTATCATAGAGTGCTAACCCAGTTTCATCACACGAAGTTTCTAAGCCCAAAACTATCATTAAACTGCCTTTACAACGATCAAAAATAATATCGAAGCTATTATAGACTTGTGATCTGAGTTGTAAATGAGTAAAATACTGACCTTCACTTGCGATCTAGTGCATTGTGCGTTAGATCTTATCCATAATCTTAGAGGATTTTACATGCCACAAGTTAAGTTGAAAGAAGGCGAACCAGTAGACGTAGCTATCCGTCGTTTCAAGCGTTCATGCGAAAAAGCGGGTGTTTTAGCTGACGTTCGTAAGCGCGAATTCTATGAGAAACCAACTCAAGAACGTAAGCGTAAAAAAGCTGCTGCAGTTAAGCGTTACCAAAAGAAATTGTCTCGCGAATCTGTACGTACTACTCGCCTTTACTAATTAATTTGTGATTGACTGCTGAAAAGACTATGACGACTTTAAAAAACCAAATTACTGACGTATTAAAAAATTCAATGCGTGCCAAAGATATGGCAACAGTAACGGTCATTCGCGGTCTACAAGCAGCAATTAAGCAAATCGAAGTCGATGAGCGCATTGAGCTTGACGATGCTCAGGTTCTTGCGGTCATTGAAAAGCAAATTAAACAACGTAAAGAATCGATCAAAGCCTTTTCTGGCGCTGGTCGAGATGATTTAGCTAGTAAAGAACAAGCCGAAGTTGAGGTTATTTCTCAATTTCTACCAGCAGCTATGACTGAGGAAGAACTTGATTCTATCATTGAGCAAACGATTGCTGCTCAAGAAGCTACTAGCATGAAAGATATGGGTAAGGTGATGAATTCTCTACGTCCGATCATAGCCGGGCGTGCCGATCCTTCACAAGTATCTGCTAAAATCAAAGCAAAATTAAGCTAATCTGCTTAACCCTCATTTATATTCCCTATTTTGTAAAATTGGATTCATTGCAACAATGAACCCAAAGTTTTTCGATTATTTAAATTCACACTGAATATTATATTTTTTCAGCATTTGCATTTCCTTTGACTCAGTGACTTGCTCAATCACATTTTGCTTGGTCATACTGGCATACTCTCTCGGTAATTGTGATCTATTCTTTTCAATTGCTGCATAAGAGTCTTGAACATATTGATTCACAATGGCACAGTATTTAGCCTGTTGTGCAGGCGTAAAATGTGAAAGTTGTGGATCTAAACTACGCAGAAAGTTCCGCATATCTTGCGCATAAGTTGTCGTTATTTTTTCTACTGTACGTACATATTGTTCAACTGAAGCCGCTGAACAAATCCCCATAAAACCAACTGCACAAATAAAAACAATAATTTTCTTCATCAATTTCTAACTTCTTTAACGCTCAAGCCTGCCATATTATCTTACTTCAATAAATTTTGGCTTATGCTCGGTAAAAAATTCTTCTGTCGGCGCTGGGATATGCCCCTCAGTCACAGTGCCTAGACGCAATCGGATCACATTGGGCAAGTCAGTACGATACGAATAAATTGGACTACCACATTGCTGACAAAAAACGCGTGCTTTATTGGGTGTATGGAAATATTCTTTAAGTTGATCTCGCCCCTTCACAAACTCAAACTTACTTTGATCAAGTGGGCTATTCCAACCCGCAAATGCACCTTGTGCTTGCTGACAGTGTTGGCAATAACACAAGATACTATTTTCGATCTCTGCATGATATTGATATTGCACAGCCCCACATAGGCATTGTCCTTTAACCATGCTTTTCCCCTCCTTAAATCTTTACACTTTTTCTAATTAGAATTAAATTTTTCTACGGCGGTCATCTTGCATTTGTTTTAAGCGTGCATCAATTTTTGCAGACATTGCCATATTACCTTTTGCCAATCGTTGCGCATGAAGCAATGACTTAATCGCATTCTCTTCATAACCAGACCAATACTCAACCTCTGCACGATAACATAAGACATTGACAGCTTGTAATGGTAACTCTTTATCTAAATTTGCAGCACGTTGCAATAGTGCCCAACCTTGAATATCTCTCTGATTTTTATGGATGAAGCGCTGCACTAAACTTTGCGCTTGTGCTACCTGCCCCTGTCGAATCAATACTTCAGCAAACTTATAGGACAAAGCTCTATTTTCAGGCATGGTTTTTTGAATTGAACTAATCGCATCATGTGCTTGTGCTAATTTATTTTGACCTAGATAAATATCAGTTTGGATCAAAGGCACCAATACGTGTGACTTTAATCTATTTTTGACCAAATCAAGATTTGCCTGAGCTTGGGTATAATCACCTTGTTCAAGATAAAATTTACTCAGTGCCAGTTGAGCTGCAGTATTTTTTTGACTTGCTAATGCTAATAACTGAATTTCGTTGGCTTGATTAGACGTAACGGTGGTATACCATTTCAGTATTTCAAAATCGAGATCATAAATTTTAGGTTTAACCCGGGGTAATTGATTGGCACGTAAACGAGCTTCACTCATACGTTCGGTGGTTAATGGGTGGGTCAACCAGAAGTCTGGTAAAAAACTCACTCGACTGGTCGCGCGATGCATGGTTTCAAAATAATCTGCCATGCTTTGTGGGTTATATCCTGCGGCATACATAAATTGCATACCAATACGATCTGCCTCACGCTCCTGATTACGACTATAGCTGAGTTGTTTATCGATCAATGCAGCTTGCGTTCCCATCATCACAGCAGATCCAACATCACCATCTGCTTGTGATGCAATCGCTGCACCAACAAGAATACCAGCGAGAGCAAGTAGTCCCTGCCCCTTAAATGCTTCTTGTGAGCGACTATAATGACGTTGAGTAACATGGGCAATTTCGTGCGCCATAACACCCGCGATTTCATCTAAATTTTTTGCTGATGTAATCAAACCCGTGTTCAGGGCAAATAATCCACCTGGTACAGCGAAAGCATTAATTTGAGGATCTTTAATAACGATAAGACCAATTGGTTGCCCAAGTTGAGTTTGACTAAGAATCCCTGAGAAAACCTGTAGAAATTGATCTTCTAACCAAGCATCTTGAATGGTTGGCATTTGACGATGCACTTGTCGATATACTTTTTCACCAATAAATTTTTCTTTTTGTTGATCAAGCAAACCAACGCCGCTGCCAATATCAGGCACTTCTGTTTGTCCCGTTGTTTGAGATGGCAAGAAAATCTGAGTGTGGCTAATTTGAGTGGTGGCAATTAAGCCACATGCGAGTAGCAGCGATCTCAAGTGGTTTCTCTATGATTCTAATGGAGAAAATTAATATAACATCGAAAATGAGAAGAATTTGCAACAAAGTGTTATAGAAGACAGCTTTCCTGTCTTCTTTTATATCCGAACAATCAAATGTAGATTATTTGCTGGATGTATAGCGTTGGTCTACACTAAATTTCTCTGGAAATTTTGCGTGAATATTTTCATAAAATGCCATGATTTCTGACATATCTTTTTCATAGTCACCTGAGGGATAGACAATTTTTCCAACCCCTGTTTTTTTCTTGGCATAGTCCATATAAGCCAGTGCAATTGGCACACCTGCTGCCACAGCCACATGGTAAAACCCTGTTTTCCATTGTTCTTGTTTAGCACGAGTTCCTTCTGGAGTGACGAGCATCACAAGTTTAGGATGGGTTTTAAACAAATCACTCATGAGCTGAACCATACTAGGTCGCTGTTGATCTTGTTGTTTCACACTGCGATCAATTCCAATCCCTCCCATTGCGCGTACAAATGGGCCAAAAGGAAATTTCATATAACTATCTTTAATCGTTAGACGAACATTCACTCCTAACGCTTTAAGCGCTAAACGGGCATATAACGCATCCCAATTACTGGTATGTGGTGCTGCAATCATGACACATTGATCAATATCCAAATCCCAATGATTGTCAATTTCCCACCCCATTAAGCCTAAACTCTGCTCAGCTAATTTCTCGAACACACGCACCCCAAGACCAAATCACAAAGGGCGCAAGTGTATCAATATTAATCAGACTAAAAAGATAGTTGAGTACAATTAATCAGCAATCAAGTTGTAAGCAATTATTCAAATTTTGGATTGACTAAATAACGGGGTACGCGATCTTCTAAAGCATCAATCAGGTTTTGATAAGCGAGATTCACCATCTTTTGGCGTGTTTCCAAAGTAGCTGAACCGATATGTGGTGCAGTGACTACATTTGCAAGCTCAAACAATGGGGAGTCTTGCAAAGGTTCTTTTGCATAGACATCCAAACCTGCTGCAAAGATTTTATTTTGTTGCAATGCCTGAATAAGTGCATCTTCATCAACCACTGAACCACGTGCAATATTCACGAACACCGCATGTTTTTGCATGAGATCAAATTGTGCTTCACCCATCAGTGCTTTTGACTCATTATTTAGATCCACAGCAACCACGACAAAATCAGATTGTTGTAATAATTGATCTAATTCTCGATATTGCGCATTAACGGCTTGAGCAACTTCGATTTTTTCACGGCGGTTATGATACAAGATGTTCATATTGAAACCATAAAAACCGCGACGTGCAATGGCTGCACCAATATGACCTAATCCAATAATACCGAGGGTTTTACCGAAAACATCCACACCAAATTGATCCGTTGGTACTGTTCGTTTCCATTGTCCTTGCTTGGTCCAACTATCTAAGTGTGGAATCTTACGCGCTGCACTGAGTAGCAGACTAAAAGCTAAATCCGCTGTTGTTTCAGTCAATACATGTGGCGTATTCGCAAGCCAAATTTTTCTTTGATTTAGGTACTCAACATCATAGTTGTCATAGCCAACTGAAACAGTCGAAATGATTTTTAGTTTTTGTGCAGGCGCTAAATTACTTTCATTGAGTAAACGTCCTGCACCAATCATGGCATCTGCGTCAACGACTTCAGTACGGATTTGCTCGTTAATATCCCCTAGTTTAGGGTTGAGAACCACAACCTGATAACTTTGTTGTAAGCGCGCTAAAACGTCTTGATCAATTTGACTAAATACAACGACTTTCTTCATTCTGAGCTTTCCATTTCCTACGACTGCATCAGCTGCCATAACCGTCTTTTTAATAAAGGTTGAGCAATCATTTCCTCTAAACTTGCAAGATGCAATATATTGGTATGTTGAATAAAATCGAGCTGGCCAAGGCAAAGAATTTTTTTATTGTTTGCTGTTGCATCTAAAAAGCCTTGAATATAAGACGAAAGTCCACGACTTTCCTGAAATGCAGCCAGAGGAAATGGCCATTTCAGTTCAGCATACTGCCCCAGACGAGCTTTTTGAATATTTTGCCATAATTGTCGTTGTGCATCATTTAACTGACTACTTTCCAATAAAATAGCGCAATTTTCTAGAACATACATCTGCAACTCAAAAGCTTGGACTGGTGCAGAAATGACAATTTGCTCTTTTTCTATAACCGAGTCTTTAACAACTGTTTTTTCGTCAAGCTCAACATGTTGCGGGATCTCTCGGACTGTCGCTGGCTGAGTTTCCACTGATACAACTGGAGCATCTTGAATAATGTGAGCGCTGTTCGATATTGGTTCAATGTATTGAGTAGGTTGATCAACGATTTGATCTCGCCATAGACTTGGCGCAGTATTTTTTTGACATACAACGTCTCTAGGAATCCAAATGTCAATTCCCATCGCCGCTAATATGTTTCTCTGCTGCCCAATCATCTTATTTACTCATTTATTCACAGTGATAAATACTGTAATCCCGACATAGTCTAGCATAAACCACTTCCTGCTAATGACTTCGTTTTGCTCAATCATGACACTGCTGACTTACTTATAGCTTTGCATCATCATAATAAAAATCAAGATATATCATCCTCGTGATATTTTCACTCATCGATTTTTCACTAAGATTTCATCATTTTGTCGCTTTTACTTTTTATTAATATTGGCTATCGAATGCTCAAATAAAAAGGTAATGCGATTTATGCTTATGGTTTTTGCTCTCGCTCTAGCCCTACTCATTTTCATCTGCTTTCTCTATACACGACATCCTCTTTTTGGAAAACTCCCCTCTGGGGAACGACTACAACGTATTCAAAACTCTCCTAACTATCGACAAGGTCAATTTCGCAATCTCACCGAAAAACTAGGCATGACAGATTGCTCCCATACCTTCATTGAACTATATAGAACCTTTATTAAAACCATTCCACATCGTCGTCCCAAAGATATTATTCCTTCAATTAAAACCAACTTACGGACACTCAATCCTCAACAGGATGTCATCATCTGGTTCGGGCATTCTTCTGTTTTTATGCAGCTCCACGGTAAAACGTTTTTAATTGACCCAGTCATGAGTGGCAAAGTCTCGCCTCTGCCTTGGGGAACTCGTGCTTATCGAGGAACTGATATCTATACCGTCGATGAATTACCTGATATTGATTATTTACTGATTTCACATGATCACTATGATCATTTGGATTATAAAACCATTTTGCAATTAAAGAACAAAGTTAAATATGTGATCACGGGGCTCGGTGTTGGTGAACATTTTGAATATTGGGGTTATCCCAAAGATATACTGATTGAAAAAGATTGGGGAGATCGCATTGAGTTTGACGATGGTATTACTATCATCACCGAGACCACTCATCACGACTCAAGACGTGCTTTCGATGGCGGCAAAAATCTATGGATTTCATTTATTATTCAATCACCAAATAAAAAGATTTTTTACACAGGCGATGGTGGCTATAACAAACACTTTGTCGAAATCGGTGAAAAATATGGGCCTTTCGATTGGGCATTGATGGAAAATGGACAATATGATGCCGCTTGGCATGCGGTACATTGTCACCCGAATGAGGTTGCTCAAGCCACTGAGGAATTGAATGCACGTAATATGATACCTGTACATCATTCCAAGTTTAGTTTAGCCAAACATCCGTGGTATGAGCCAATTACTAGAATTACAGAATATTCAAAATCGAGAAAGTATCGACTTGCGACACCGATGATTGGTGAGTTAGTTGAACTCGATAACGATCATCAGCGCTTTAAACAATGGTGGGAAAATATTCGGTGAGCTCACTAACGAGTTTGAGCATTGAATATCAAACCATCATTTTTTATTTATGAGTATGTACTACAACTGAGTTACTGGGAAACTTAGCCTTTTGGATAAGTTTTTCTTGACTTGTGTTTTTTTTGAGCTAATACTTAGCTATATGGCTAAGTATGATTCGCAACTCGATCTTTTATTTAATGCTTTAAGTGACCCAACACGCAGAGCTATCTTGACTCGTCTGTCTCATGGTGACGCAACCACGACATCATTAGCAGAAGAACATGCGATGGCACTGCCTTCTTTTCTGAAACACTTGAGAAAACTAGAAGAAGCTGGACTCATCACAACCCTAAAAAATGGCAGAGTCAGAACATATGCACTTAGCCCAAATGCCTTAAATCCTGTGCAACACTGGTTACATCAACAACAAACCATGTGGGAAACACGCTTAAATCAATTAGAAGACTACGCACTCAATTTACAAAGGAAAAGAAAAAATGAACCTTGACCCTCAAACAGATCTAAAACTAGAGCGAACCGTCAATGTACCACGTGAATTACTCTGGGAATGCTGGACAACGCCAGAACATATTAAACATTTCTTTATTCCTAAACCTCACTCGATAGTATCTTGTGAAATTGATTTAAGAGTTGGAGGAAAATTTAATACGCTATTTGATGTCGGTGGTAATCAAATCCCGAATCACGGCGTATTTTTAGAAATTATTGAACATGAAAAATTAGTGTTTACTGATGCTTATACTGAAGATTGGAAACCAAGTGAAAATCCGTTTATGACGGCGATTATTTTGTTTGAAGACCTTGGTAATGGTTCAACTAAATATACAGCGATTGCACGTCACCGCACACCCGCGGCTCGACAACAACATGAAGACATGGGCTTTTTCAGTGGTTGGGGTACTGTGGTCGATCAACTCGAAGCATATGCAAAAAGTTTATAGTTGCTTTATACCATCATTACAAGACAGGCTTCGACCTGTCTTTTTTACTTTTAGGCCATTTAACCAACTCTTAAAACATCTTCCCACTTTGTTAGATAACTTGGTGATTTATGGTTTTGGGTCATTCCCCAAGCTCGTCCTTGTGGACCAATCAATCGTCCAAAGGTCATGACATCTCGCCCAAATCGCTCATTAATTTCATCAAATGCAACCGAAAGATTTTGTCGGGTTAGCATTTCTTCTGTGTTATAGAACAAATCAACAGCATGACGATGTTGAGGAATAATATCTAACAAAATCACCTCTGCTTTTTTATAGCGATGCCCCGCCTGATAAATTCGATCTAAGCCCTGTTGTACAGCTTTCATAATCACTAAACGGTCATCACTATAATCGACCAAATACACCACCGTAAAAGGCCGATAATAAGCATCTTTATTGAATCGGTTAGTACGGATACTTACACCCACCGCTTTACACAATAAATTTTGTTTTCGAAGTCGCTCGACCGCGCGCAAAGTAAATTCAGTAAGCGCACCACTAAGACTACTTTTATCTTCAATCGGTTGTCCAAATGAACGACTACTTAGAATCTGCTGACGATCAGAAATGACATCTTCGATTTCTAAACATGCGATTCCCTGAAGTTCTTTGACCGTATTTTCCAATACCACCGAAAAATGCTTTCCCATCCTTTTCGAATCAGCTTGCAGCAAATCCATGACAGTGCAGATATTCATTTTTTCCAGACGCTGACGGATTTTTCTTCCCACTCCCCATACCTCTCCCACAGAAGTATGCAATAGCAAATCTTCAATGATGCAAGGATCCTCATCGACCAGATTACAAATCCCCTTAAAACTGGCATGCGTTTTTGCCAAATGATTTGCGAGCTTTGCTTGTGTTTTGGAATAGCCAATCCCGATACAACAGGGTAAGCCTAACCAATTTTTAACAGTAGAGAGAATCTGAAATGCGTATTCACTTAGATCATAATGATGTTGATAGGCTGTAAGTTCTAAAAAGCACTCATCTATTGAATAGACTTCCTGTTCACAAGGATCAACAAAACTTCCCAAGATATTCATAAATCGCCGAGACATTTCTGCATATAAAGCATAATTACTTGAAAATACAGTGACATGGTGCTGGCGAATAATCTCTTCAATCTGGAAAAATGGTACTGCCATTCGAATACCCAATTGTTTCGCCTCATACGAGCGAGAAACAACACAACCATCATTATTCGACAAAACCACCACAGGACGATTTTCTAGCTTTGGATTAAAAACACGCTCACAACTAACATAAGCATTATTTACATCGATCAAAGCAAAAATACGTTGTGGTAATGGCATGAGATTATCTCATCGGTTTCAAGTTATAGGTTACAACGCCCCAAATCACCAATTCCTGTCCTTCAGTAATATAAATATTTTGATAATCAGGATTTTCTGCTTTTAGCCAAACTTTTGGAGGATTGAAATGATGATCGATCATTAAACGTTTTACAGTAAAGTCGTTATCAATCAGAGCAATCACAATATCACCTGACTTGGCAGGAATACTTCGATCCACAACCAAAGGATCATCAATATCAATTCCAGCATCTAACATTGACAGTGAGTTGGCTTTTACAATAAATGTTGAGTTTTCATTTCGAATTAAAAACTCATTTAAATCCAAAGCTTGCTCAACATGATCTTGAGCTGGTGATGGAAAACCTGCTGCAACACGTTCAGTTGCCAGTGGAATATGATAAATTCGATCATTCTTGGCTTGCACGTTTTGGATTTTCATTGTCGACGTCAAATCATTCCGTACACCAGTTTTGACATTATTTAGTAACCAATTTTTGATGAAATCAACCTGAGATTCAGGCACACGAATCACTTTGGTCGGTTCACTGAATTGGGCTTTTCGTCCAGCATTGGCTCTGGCTCCACCATGCTCAGATTCAGTCTTTTTGGACATAACTTCCCCCCCTCACCCAAGTTAAAATTGCTCTTAAATAATTTAACTTGAAAAAGTTACAAATTCAAGTTGACGAAAAATTAATTTTGCATAACAATGAATTTCATAGATCAGATTTTAGCTTGTTCAAACGAGACAAGGATGTTGAACAAATTAAATTACTGTTTTAAATGAATAACTTAATATCTTGCATTCGTATCATACCCATTAAGTTATTGATCTAATTCACGAATATATTTGATCTCTAAATAGTAAGCTTTTATGCAAATATTTTTGATGTGGAGACATGAAAAATGAACAATCAACGCGATGCTATTCTTGGTTATGCTGACGAACAACATGCTTTTTTTATTCGTCTAATTGAGAACAATACTGTTCTCGGTAATAGCTATGGAATATTCTGTGAGAACGAAAATAGTGAAGCTGCTGAAAGTATTATGACGACGCTATTTTTAAAGAAATCTTTTTGGCTAAATGGTTCGGAGTTTAAGGACATTGTGAAAGGACTGAACCCAATTACTTAGGCTATAGTAGTGTAATACTCCCTTAATACGAGTTTCTAAATAATTCATAACGACAACAATAACGAATCAATTGAGTTGAATAAAAATTAAAGCCCACTGATCTTAGACATATCAGTGGGCATTTTTAAAAAAATGCTGGAACCCAATACTTCATCCCATCATTACGCTAGTCTTTTGTCATTTACTAAAGCAACCAGTTTATAAATTTTTCCATCAAACTCATCTTCAAACAGTAAATCTATATTGGGAAAGATCGTACGACCTTCTATTTCAATATGCTCTACTCTTTTGAAAAAAGGTACGTCATGATCCTCAATTTCATTCAATTGTGCGGTCACAATTGATTCATTTTCTTCTTGATCTTTTACCCTTACCGTGACCTTATTCATGTTCATTTTTAATTCTCCCAATACCCAATTTTATCTGTATAGAACTATGTAAAAATTTCGATGGCTTGTCGACTCTAGCGTTGTAACAAGAGTTATATGTATTATATTTTTATTGCTACACAATATAAGTTTTTGAATTTTATTAATTTAAAATAAAATATCTTGTATCTTTATTTAGCTATCGTGTTACAAAGAATAGAGAAAGATTTCAAAATGATTCAGTCAAACCTATGAGTTACGTAATTAAAAGTCTTTAGGTTCTACCGAGTTCTCTTCAGCTTTTAAAAGAGATTTTTCAAAATTTTGGAAATATCCCATCCTTATACAGATGGGATTTTGAATGTATCAGAAATTAATTTATCTCAACCACATCAACAAATTGATAAATACGTCCATCTTTCTGATTTTCGAAAAGTAATTCCATATTTGGTTTCAAGATTTCCCCTTCAATTTCAATATGTTCTATGCGTTTGAATAAAGGAATATCTTGTTCATTCACTTTTTTGATAAACGCAACGGCGATATTTTCGGTTTCAAATTGGTCCTTCACTTTAATTTGTATGTTATTCATTGAAACACTTCCTTTTTTAAATTAAAAAAACATAACTGCACTGAGTTTAAATGGTGTAATTGCCGCAAAATGTATGGCAAAGTAAGAATGTTACCGTAAAAGCAGTTATGCGTTATAAGAGCACATCGCTATCAATAAAAAATGATGCGCTAAGTTTTTGCTAGCAAAATATGACAAATATACAGTAAGTTTGTCGACAAAAGCCTTGTAACTAAAAATGTAAAAACAATTAAAATTAATATTAATCAATATTTTAAATGAAAAACTCTTCTGTACACTTTATGAGAAATTGTTTTAAAAATACAGGCAAACGTTTCAATTATGCCGCTATTTTCTAAATAGTTTTCATCTCATCTATCCTTTTGCTGCTTATTTCCTCAGCTATATTAGGATTCCTTTTTGTGAATCCAAAGCGATTTGCTAAGATGTCCCACATGAGAAAGTGACCTCATTTCTCATACACTGTTAAAGAGTTTTTTGACATAAAACAGGTACACTAAAACGTATAATTTTTTTGTTGTTTTCATTCAGATGCACATAAAATTTATTCACGTTTATGAGAAACCAAAAATTTCATACACCTATATTACGTTTCACTTTTAAGGATTTAGTACGCATGAATAGTGACACAGTTATGGCTGATCTTTCATCCCACACGCCGATGATGCAGCAATACCTCAAGGTCAAGATGGAATATTCACATGCGCTATTGTTTTATCGTATGGGTGACTTCTATGAATTGTTTTTTGAAGATGCCCATCAAGCAGCCAAACTTTTAGATATCACACTGACGCATCGTGGCAAAGCCAATGGTCAACCTATTCCAATGGCTGGTGTGCCCTATCACTCAGCAGAAGGATATCTGGCACGTTTAGTCAAAGCGGGCCGCACTGTTGCGATTTGTGAACAGGTTGGCGAAGTTACAGGTAAAGGTCCTGTTGAACGAAAAGTTGTACGTGTTCTAACGCCTGGTACACTCACTGACGATGCTTTACTTGGAAGTTATCAATCCTCAAATCTTGTAGCGCTTTGCATCCAACAAAATCAAATCGGGCTTGCTTTGCTCGATCTCAGTGCGGGTATATTTAAAGTACAACAACAAGACTATAAACCTGAACAACTTGCAATTGAACTGGCTCGTTTAATGCCAAGTGAAATTTTGATTGATGAAGATTTAATTGATCAAAATATTATTGAACATATTAAGAAAAATCTAGATTGCCCGATTACCAAACGCCCAAATGTTGATTTCAACCTAAATAATGCCCAAAAAACTTTATGTGACCAGTTCTCGGTTTCGACCTTGTCTGGTTTTGGTTTGGATTCATTGCCGCTCTCCAAAGCCGCTGCCGCCGCATTGATTCACTATGCGAAAGAAACTCAGAAAACAGCTCTGCCTCATATCCGTTCAATTCAAATAGAACAAAGTACTGACTTTATTGCACTCGACCCGATCACACGTCGCAATTTAGAAATTATTGAACCTTTGTTCGAACATGGAACCTCTTTATTTCAATTGATCAATGACTGTCAAACTGCCATGGGCGGACGTTTACTCAGTCGCACACTTATGCAACCCATTCGTGATACTGCAATTCTTGACGCACGTTTGGATGCAACAGAACAATTGCTCAAAGGCTACCATGAATCTCCAGTCCGTTTAGTATTGAAAGAGATTGGAGATATTGAACGTGTCCTCAGTCGTGTTGCGTTAGGCAGTGCACGCCCTAGAGATTTGGTTCAGCTTCGTCAAGCCTGCGCACAAGTTCCATTTTTACGCCATGCCTTAGCCCCTGTTCTAAAAACCCAGCAATCTAAGTTACTTCTTCAGCTTGATCAAGAACTTGGAGATTTTAAAAATCTACATGAACACTTGATGGCGGCAATTGTAGAAAGTCCTCCTGTATTATTACGTGATGGCAATGTAATTGCAGAAGGCTATGATGATGAACTGGATGAATTGCGTAAAATTCGTGATCATGCAGGACAATTCTTAATTGATTTAGAAATTAAAGAACGCGAACGCACAGGCATTAATACGCTAAAAATCGGCTACAACCGCGTGAGTGGCTACTATATCGAACTTAGTCGTGCTCAAGCAGAACAGGCACCTGCCGATTATATCCGTCGTCAAACATTGAAAAATGCCGAACGCTATATCACACCAGAACTAAAAAGCTTTGAAGATAAAGTGTTATCGAGTGAATCGCGTGCCCTCGCCCGTGAGAAACTTTTATTCGAATCATTATTGGATGAACTCCGTCAAAATATTGCTCAACTGCAAATGATGAGTGCGGCCATTGCTCATATTGATGTATTGGCTAATTTTGCTCATCAAGCCAGATTAAATAATTGGGCAAGACCAGAGTTTACACCTGAGAGCTGTATTAAAATTCAAGCGGGACGTCATCCTGTCGTAGAGGCTTTAAACAAAGCACCATTTACACCAAATGATACCTTTCTTGACCCTCAACATCGTATGGCGATTATCACAGGGCCAAACATGGGAGGTAAATCAACCTTTATGCGTCAAACGGCGTTAATTAGTCTTTTGGCATACTGTGGAAGTTACGTTCCTGCAAAATCAGCAAAATTGGGTTCAATTGATCGAATTTTTACTCGTATCGGTTCAGCTGATGATCTATCAACGGGTAAATCGACTTTTATGGTTGAAATGACCGAAACCTCACAAATCTTACATCATGCCACCAGTCAATCATTAGTCCTGATGGATGAGGTTGGACGCGGAACCAGTACCTATGATGGATTGTCTTTGGCTTGGGCATGTGTTCTCGATTTGACTAAACGGGTGAAATGTTTATGCCTTTTCGCCACGCATTATTTTGAACTGACTGAACTGAGTAGCGAAACGGGGATTGATAATTATCATGTAACCGCACAAGAGCTAAATGGCAATCTCATCCTACTTCACAAAGTTCAACAAGGACCAGCAAGTCAAAGTCATGGCTTACAGGTGGCAAAACTGGCAGGTATTCCAGCAAACGTCATTAAAGAAGCCCAAAAAAGACTGAAAATTCTGGAAAAACAGCAATATCAACATTTACAAAACACGGTTCAGAATGATTTGTTTAGCTCAATTGAGCATGAGATAGAAACTCAAGTCGTTGAAAAAATTGTTGAAGTTGAAGTGCTTTCACCCGCACTAGAATTGTTACAAAAGATTGATGTAGATGATCTCACGCCACGACAGGCTCTTGAGCAATTATATCAGCTCAAAGCATTATCTAAGACTTCTCAAACACTTGAAAGTTAAATACTCCGCGCAAGCTCTAATCTGATAGATTAGAGCTTGCTTACATATTTTTTCTTAAATTTGACAATTGCTCACCCACTTTAATCTATGCCTGCGTTATCACTTAGACTTAGAAAGTGAATAACAAATGTGGAGTAAAAGATTATGCCTCGTGGAGATAAATCTGCTTATACCGCTAAACAAAAAAGACAGGCTAAGCACATAGAAGAAAGTGAATTAGAACAAGGGCGTTCACAAGAAGATGCTGAACGCATTGCGTGGGCGACTGTGAATAAACAAGATGGTGGAGGACTAAAGAAGAAAAATAAATCTGGTCATTAATTTTCTTATATGATCTATAAAATAGACGAAGACATCAATCGAAGGAACAAATGCTTAATATTGTGCTTAGAGAACTTCACATTTCAGAACTTAATTTAATTTGGCAGCAGATTAACCGCCGTGAATTGATCACTCAAATGTACGTTCAACATGCGCAAGATTTAGATTTAATTGATTGTTTTTATGATGTTGAAAATTGGGATGCTTATCATCTAGAGAATGATCCACCATTGTTAAAACAAATCGACCAACAAGGTGGATTATGTATCGGAGCATTTAACTCAGATCACCAGTTAGTTGGCGTACAAGTTGTTTCCAACCAAACGATCGTAGATTATCCAGACGCAAAATTATTGCAATATTTTTATGTCGATGCAGATCACCAAGGTCAAGGAATTGGAGCACAATTGATGTATGCTGCTATAACGTCAGCGAAACGGTTGGGTGCAAAACAACTCTATATTTCAGCAACACCAAGTAAACGTACTGTGGACTTTTACCTCAGACATGGTGCCAAATTATTACCACAACCTGATCATCATCTATGGGAATTAGAACCAGAAGATATTCACCTTATTTATTCAATATAAGCATTGATCAAAAATAATTCTTTATTAACCCTTAAAGCAAAAGATAAACCAATTCATCATCAATACTTCTGTATATTATGTCTTTAAAATCAATGCACCAGCACAACATCTTTAAATTTATCAATCAGTTACTATATTTTTCACATGTATAAATAAACAATATCAATAAAAGCAATTGTTTGTTTCCCCTATTTTTGCCTACAATAGCCTATTCCAAACAAAAACCGTATTTTTAGGTAGCTGTCGCCATGACCTTTGTTGTCACTGAAAATTGTATTAAATGTAAGTATCAAGATTGTGTGGAAGTATGTCCTGTAGACTGTTTCTATGAAGGTCCAAATTTCCTTGTAATCAATCCAGATGAATGTATTGATTGTGCATTATGTGAACCAGAATGCCCTGCAAATGCAATTTTCTCTGAAGATGAATTACCTGAAGGTCAAGAAGTCTTTATCGAACTCAATGCTGAGTTATCTGAAAAATGGGCAGGTAACAACATTACTCAAATTGGCGAACAACCTGCTGATCGTGAAGAATGGAATGGCAAACCAAACAAATTGCAATATCTAGAAAAATAATTTAAAAAAGACCAGTTAATCTGGTCTTTTTTAATACTCGAAGCACACATTTCTTTGCAATTGCTCCATTATATATGGGCTATTTTGCATTAAAATAATAAGCCTATAGATTGTGAATTGCCGTATATGTTGCGAAAAAAATTACAGGGTTTTCTATCATTCTTTATCGTCCCTGTGATGATGGTCGGTTGTGTGAGTTCAAAAACACAAGTAAATCAAGCTAAAAGAATTTATATTCCTCAGGAACAAGTCACTTTAACACGTCCCGTTCCTGATAAAGTCGAACCTGCATCTTATCGTCAGTGGCTAGCACAAGGCGACAATTACGCACGTGTTCGCGAATATGAACAATACCTAGCTCGAAATCAAGTCGCACATATTATTCCAAGCTTTGAATTATTACGTACTGCACGTGATTGGCAAAAATGTGGTCGCTCAGAATATGCTGTCCCAAATCGTGAATTATGGGGAAATTCTCTCTCTACATTACGTGTTTTCAAATATCTCATCTCAGCGAAAATCTTAACTGATTTTGAGGTGACCTCCGTCTATCGTGACCTCCCCCTCAACGAATGTGCTGGTGGAGCAAGTTCATCACGACACTTGTTTAATTCCGCAATCGATTTCCGTATTGGTCCTCAATATCCTCAGCCACAGGATTATGCCTATATTGAACAGACGAAATTTAAGCTCTGTCAATTTTGGGTACAACATGGTCCAAGTCTAAATCTAGGGATCGGACTATATCGCTCAGGTCAAATTCATATTGATACTCAAGGCTATCGAACATGGGGACCAGATCTGAGCCGAAATAGCTCCATGTGTAACCTCTAACTTAAAATCTTAGAGTTCAAGAGATCATATGATCTCTTTTTCATGCGAATTGCTCAGAATTATTTAGCAATCAAATTGCACTCTGAATATAAATGTTTAAAATGCAGCTAACAGATTCAAAGGTAAAACTGATTATGCAACAGTTGTGGACTGACATTGATGACTATATCAATTCGCATTTAATTCCCACAGATCCAAGACTTCAACACGCATTAGATAATACGGATACACAAGGATTTTCTAATCATTTGGCTGTTGCCCCTAATCAAGGTATGTTTTTACAGATGTTGATTCAAATGAATCAATGCAAACGCGTACTGGAGCTTGGAACTTTTGCTGCATATAGTACGATTTGGCTAGCAAAAGCCTTACCTGAAGATGGTTATTTATTGACAGTCGAAGGTCGAGATACCCATGTGATTATTGCGCAAGAAAATATCGATTTTGCTAATATGCCCACCAATATTGAACTTAAAAAAGGTCGTGGCGCTGATGTGATGACTCAACTCATCTCTGAAAATAGTGAACCATTTGATCTTATTTTTATTGATGCAGATAAACAAAGCTACCCAGAATACTTAGAACTTAGCTTACAATTGTCTCATTCCGGTACGATTCTTGTTCTTGATAATGTGATTCGCGCAGGCGATATCTTGGATCAAAACAACAAAAAACCAAGTATTGAAGGCATTCGTGAAACCTTTGCTGCGCTTAAAAATCATCCGAAACTTTTATCATGCACGGCATTGCAAACTGTCGGTTCTAAAGGACATGATGGCTTTGCCATTGCCATCGTAAAATAGAGATTAAAAAACAACCTAACCAATTTAACTTTTAAATATCAATAAATTATCTTTATCCATAGTGCTTTTCCATATAGTTATCCACAGTATTTGCGGATAACTATATGGAGTAAAATGAATCACTTAGCGACAAGTAAGGGAACATTGGCATTACGGAAAATCGTTGTCGTAATACTACCTAAGAAAAATTGATGAATTTTACTATGGCTAAACGCACCTAAGACAATTAACTGTATGTTATGTTCTCTTTGATATTCCAAAATATTTTGTGCAACATCGCCATAACGATAGATCGACATGACTTCTAAACCTGCATCAGTTAAATACTTCTCAGGCTCAGCTAACATTTCAGGATGATCACCAACATAGAGCAAATGACATTGCAATTGTTTTAATAAATCACTCTGCGCAATCCGTTGCAACATTTTTTGGCAAGTAGGTGAATATTCATAAGCAAAAATAAAGCGTTTTGGCGGTTCAAAATGTTCACCTACTGTGATCACAGTACAGTTTGCACCTCGAATGAAATTTTCGACATTGCTTCCAATCGGCTTATTCTTCTCTGCCGCACGCTCCCCCACACGCCCAATAATCACCACATCGTTTTCATTCAATAGGTTAAAGCTTTGTTCAAGAAAATCACCTTTTTCCTGAATCTTACTGCTGGTTAGACCATATTGTTTCTCAATTAAATCAGAAATATGATTCAGTAAATTATTACTATAATCCAGAGCCAATTCGCTTTGTTTCTGTTCTAATTCAGCCAGTTCCTTGAGCAGCATTGCGTTGCTCTCAAAACCAATGACACCACTGATTTCACCTAAATGATAGCTTGCAGGATAATAATCCAAGATTTGCAACAGTACCAATTCTCTTTGTGTTTGCTTTGCAACCCATACTGCAGCTTCAGCAACCGCATCAATACAGGGTGAAGAATCAATACATGCGATTACGCGCTTCATGTTCGCCTCTCTTTAGGTTTAGCACCTTAGGTCTTTTACTTATTTTTAACTTAACACAGAAAAAAGTATGATAGGTTAAATTTATGTATCGAATCTCACACGATATTTAATGCTTTTTATTCAGTTCGATAGCGAATTAATTTTGCTGGATTCCCTGCTACAACCGCAAAATCCTCAATATCTTTAGTGACCATGCTATTCATTCCGATTACGGCATGGTGACCTATTTTTATTCCATCTTTAATTCCCACATGTGCGCCTAACCATACATCCCGACCGATCTCAATGCCTCTCGAAGTAACAGGTTGTTGGTAGATGGCCCGATCCAAATCCATACCATGATCAAATGCATATAAATGACTGTAAGCTGCAATTCTAACCTGATCATGTAATTTAATTCCGGCACGCCCCCCATCCAAGATACAGTGGTGATTGATCGCCACTTCATTGCCAATCTCTAAAGGACCATGCAAAGTACAATCTGCTGCAATAAAGGTATT
Source organism: Acinetobacter haemolyticus (assembly GCF_900406815.1). Taxonomy (GTDB): domain Bacteria; phylum Pseudomonadota; class Gammaproteobacteria; order Pseudomonadales; family Moraxellaceae; genus Acinetobacter; species Acinetobacter haemolyticus_A. The sequence continues at coordinate 65,501 of NZ_OVCN01000010.1, read as the reverse complement.
ATCACCGATACTAATTTTTCTTCCAGGTTCAGCAAAAATATGCGCTAAAGGAGAAATGAAACAGTTTTTTCCGATTTCAACTGTTTCCATCTCCATTAAATAAGCCTGATATTCCGCTTGCCATGCCTCTGCCCATTCGCGATGTTTCGGCTTCAATGTCCAATATAACCATGGCATATAATTTAAGCGTTGTTTATGCTGCTCTCGGTATTTTAATAAAGGATCATGCATCATTGTGTTCCTCTATTATTTTTAATTGCTCACGTCCACGCGTAATATCCTGAAGTTTAATGTTTAAAGCATCGATTTGGTGGATTTGCAAACGCGCTTCAATCGATACACCTGTTTCATTATAACTTTCATGATATTCAATCTGTTGCTGAATTAATTCATATTGAATAATTGCCCACTCATTAAACCAACAAGTAAATTGAATCTGCTTTTTCTGAATCAGCTCAATCTTTTCAGCCAGCATCAGGCATTGACCAGCACAACCACCATATGCACGAACCAAACCACCTGTACCTAACTTAATACCACCATACCAACGATTGACCAATACAATCACATTGGTTAAATCATTTCCTTCAATGGTGGCAAGAATCGGTCGTCCTGCGGTTCCAGAAGGCTCACCATCATCATTAAATCGGACATTGTGCCCGATCTTCCATGCCCAACATTGATGCGTCGTAGATAGATCTTTATTCTCTTCCAAAAAGTTTTTAACTTGTTGTTCATTTTCAACAATTGCAGCAATCGCTTGAAAACGACTTTTTTTAATTTCTTCTTCAAAAGTTACCGAAGTGGCAAGGGTGAAAGACATAAAACTAGAATACAAATTCAAAACGTAATTATAACTGCTTCTCCTGTAAATAAAAAACCTCGCCTAAGCGAGGTTTCGGACAGAGAAAGTAAATTAACGTTCGCGTAATGCTTCTTTCGCCTTATTAAAGGGTTTCAACAGATAATCCAATACCGTTTTTTGTCCAGTACGAATATCAACAGTTGCAACCATACCTGGTGTAATACTAAATTCTTTTCCTGCTTTGTTATACAAACGATCAGAATCAGTACGAATATAAACACGATAATAGAATTGGTCTTGCTTTACTTCATCACGTATCGTATCTGGCGAAATCACTGTCACTTTACCTTCTAGGCCACCATAAATCGCATAATCATAAGCTGTAATTTTAACTAAAGCCTCTTGGTTTGGGCGAATAAAAGCAATATCTCTAGGAGAAATACGCGCTTCGATCAATAACTTATCTTCTAGAGGCACAATGGTCATAAGCTTACCATTTTGCGGTACGACGCCACCTAAAGTTGTTACATCAATTTCTTTCACAATACCACGAACAGGCGCTTTGAAAACTGCACGCTGTAAGCTGTCACTTCGACCTTTGACGACTTGTTGTTGGGTCTGAATATCTGTATTCGCCTTTGAAAGTTCTTCACGGGCTTTCACATAGTATTGGTTTCGAATGTCATTGATTCGATTTTGTAAGTCATTGGCTTCTCGTCTTAATCGAAGCACTTCAACCTCACTTGCAGCACCCTTAGCAACCAGAGGTTCAGTCATCGCCAATTCTTGTTGCACTAATCTCAGTGCTTGTTGATTACCAGAAATTGATTCTTCAATTGATTCTTCTAAATTTGCACGACGTGAATAATAAAGCGCTGTTTCTTCTTTCACCAATTTAGGTTCTTTTAGTACCTCCTCAGGGAAAGTAAGCGCTGTACCATTTACTTCCGCACGCAAACGTGCTGCTGTTGCCATAGCTGACATTAGCAAGGATTGTGATTCACCTACATTTGAAGCAAAACGCGTTGGATCTAACTGTGCTAAGATTTGTCCGCTTTCGACAATATCCCCTTCCTTGACATCAAGCTTAGTTAAAATCCCCCCCTCAAGTGATTGAATGATTTGTTCTTTCGAAGAAGGAATAACTTTACCCGTACCTGTTGACACTTCTTCTAAACTAAATAGCCATGCCCAAATGAGCAATATCACTAAACCAATCCCAATCAACCATACAATGATGGATGAACTCGGTAATTTTGGCTCCTTATAAGTCACATTCATGGGACGGCTGCTAGTTTTTTCTTGATCACTCATGAATTTTCCTCTTTAAACTGTTTTTTGTTTCGCAGCTGTTTGTTGTAATACTTTATCCGCCGGCCCATCCATGACGATTTTTCCATCATTCATGACAATGATACGGTCAACTAACTCCAGTACCGCACGTCGATGTGTTGCTACAATGAGAGTACGATAGCCCAGCCAACTTCTTAAATGATCAATCAATTGTTTTTCTGCGACATCATCAATGGCGGCTGTTGGCTCATCCAGTAGTAAGATATTTGGCTGACGAATAAGTAAACGTGCTAATAGCAAGGCTTGTCGTTGTCCCCCTGAGAAACCAACGCCACCTTCTAACACTAAATGATCCAATCCTTCTTTCTTTTCATGCACAAAACTTAATGCACCTGTGACTTTTAAGGCTTTTAAAATGTCTTCATCACGAGCCAAGGGTGCACCCAAGGTCAAGTTTTCACGGATTGTTCCATAAAATAAGTGCGCATTTTGATTTAATAACCCCATATCACGACGTACATCTGCTGGATCAATCAAGCTGATATCCAACTCATCTAGATGCACTGAACCAGAGTTTGGCATCTGCATTGCAGACAAGATTTGTAATAAAGTCGACTTACCGGCACCATTTCGTCCCAAGATCGCGATACGTTCACCTGCACGAATTTTTAAATGTTGAATCATCAAACTTGGGCGTGGATCATCTTCCCCATATTGGAATACCACATTTTTAAGCTCATAATCCCCATGTAATACTTCTTTATGTACAAGATGGGCATGATCCGCTTGATCTACTGGACGCTGCATCAACTCATCCAAGCTTTGTTTGGCAACTTTTGCTTGTTGAAAACGTCCCAAAATGCCTGTGATTTGAGAAATAGGTGCCAACATACGTGAGGACAAAATAGAACATGCGACTAGTGCACCTGTCGTCATTTCGCCTTCCATAACCGCAAAACATCCCACTAAAACCACAATCGCATAGGTAAGCCCTTGTAGCTTTTGGGTCCAGGCCGTGAGCACACCAACAATTTTACGTTGCTGCATACTAATATCTGCAGAAACTTCATTCATGTGATTCCATTGGTTTTGGAAACGAGACTCTGCACGTAACAGTTTAATATCTTCAATTCCCTGTACAGCCTCAACCAAAATGGCATTTCGGATTGAAGATTCACGCATACCTTCTTGTGCAAGCTTAGCTAATTTTTTCTGTACCAAGATTCCTGGTAAAATCATTAAAGGTACAATTGCCAACATTACCCAGAATAAGTTTCCACCAATGATTGCGAAGATAAATAAAAATAAGAAGAAGAATGGAAGATCTGCAATTGCCCCTAAGGTCGTCGACGTCACAAGCTCACGAACACCTTCTAACTCACGGATTTGAGAGATGAAAGTACCTGTTGATTTTGAACGTTCACTATTTTTAATTCTAAGCGCATGACCAAACACGCGATCCGATATACGCAGATCGGCACGTTTTCCAATAATATCTGAGATATAAACTCGTGAAATACGAAGTACAAACTCAAAAATCGCTGCAATCAACACACCGCCAGCCAACACCCAAAGCGTAGGTATCGACTGCGAAGGAACGACACGGTCATAGACTTGCATCGAAAACACAATCGTTGCCAAGGCCAATACGTTTGCAATCATGGATGCAAACATAATGTCGATATAACGCTTCCAATCACTTAAAACAATCGACCAAAACCAGCTTGGCTGATAAGGCTTAATATATTCATCGATACGGGCATCAGGGACTGACTTTTCTGGCCGTAAAATAAATACATTTTTAACAATATGTTTTAAAGCACCGACTGCAAATTTTTGTGCTAATCCTTGATCGCCACTCAGTTGAATACTGACATGCCCGGTACCATCTGCTTTATCAATTACGCCCACTTGTCCATCAGCCAGTTCAACAAGAACAGGCAAACGCCAAGGATTGATAACATCATTGCTAAATTTTACTCGTCGTATACTTAAACCGACTTGGCGACCAATCAAGGTCAAAACTTCATCAAGATTTTGATTCTGGTTCCAATCCAATTGCAATCGCACCCGCTCTTCAGAGGGTTCAATACGGTAATGTTTCGCAATCGTCAGTATTGCCTGTAACCAAGGTTGATAATCTACTTTTGTCATTATGGTTGTACCTCGAAACCTTGAATTTTTATATTATTCAGGTCATAGGCTTGGCGAGAACGCCCTGTGGCGGCAATATATTGGGCAATGCTGCTATAAATATCATAACGTGCTATTTCTACTTCTGAATTTGCACTATGAATAGCTTGCTCAGCATTTAATAAATCGACAAGTGTACGAGTTCCCAATTTATATTGTTCTTGATAAAGCTCTTTGGTCCGTACAGTCGTAGCTTGTTGTCCCGCTAATACCTGCAATTGACGCTGCTTACTCTCGATTTGTTCTCGACTGGTTCTGATCTGATCCAATACTCTTAAATATACCGCATTTACTTGAGCTTTTGCTGCTTCTTCTGCAAAACTCGCAGCACGTAATCTTGAAGTGGTGGCACCGCCTTGATAAAACTGGCTGCTTGCCTCCAACATGATCGCACTATCAAAACCACCCCTCTTATCATTATTCGGATTTCGGCCGTGTAAGGCTTGGCTGACTTCACCCTTTACCGATAAAGTGGGATAATTACTCACCAGAGTTTGTCGCTTTTGGTTCTTTGCTACCTCAATCCCCGCATATGCAGCGATCATTTGAGGAATCGTATTAAACTCAGGCTCGACATATAAATCTGATTGTTGAACAAAATCCTGTGGAATTGCCCATTGCACACTGCGAGCGTCAAAACCCAACAATGTATATAATCGCTGTTGCAATTGACTTAAAATCGACTGTTGCGCAATTAAGGCGGATTGAGCTGATTGCACATATGATTGAGCTTGCACAGGATCTGCTTGGCTACTAATACCCGCATTGGCACGCAAGTTTGCCATTTCTTGGATACGTTTAATTCCAGCAATTTGCTGATTTGCAATTCTCATCAACCTTTGTTGGCGTTGAATATTGATAATCGTTTGTGCCACATCCAATGAAACATCATCAATCTTAACTAGCACATTGGCCTGTTCCATCAAAAGTTTAGCTTCTTCAGTGGATACACCAGATTTAACTTTTCCAAAGTCATAAAGCATCTGGGTCGCATTCAAAGCTAAAACTTGCCGCCCTCTTTCACCTTTTCGAGTCAAGTCTCCTGTATTTACACCACCTGATATCTGAGGGTAATAGCCTGCTTTTGCGACATCAATGTTGGCATTTTGAGCAGCGAGTGTTGCTAAGGTTTGAGAAATTTCAGGATTGCGCTGAACCGCAAGTTGTATTGCATCCTTTAAAGTCTTATTTTGATTCTGCCATACGACCGCTGGTGCCGAGGTGTCCATAGGACGTGCAGCTCCAACAACAGGTAATTCAGTTACAGTTGAATTAACCGAAAAGTTACTCAACTTTTGCATATTTGCTGTTTTGAACTCATCATTACCCTTAGGTGAGAGTAATTGAGATAAGTTATTCTTTAAAGAATGGTACTGTTCACTCGGGGTTGAGGCATGCGTCACTGGCACAGATAAAGTTGCTACACAAAATAGCCACTTGAAATCCATACAAGCTCTACGTGTTCCCTCATCTATATCTTTATTAATGCTCATATTCTTGTCATGTAATTATCGCCTAAAGCAAAACCATTCTACTCTTATTCTTGTAGTAAACACCACGTTTTAGGTGGAAATTCAGCCAGTTATAAATGTTTATTTTTTGTAAATTAGATCACACTTTTAATTGGATTTTATGAAAAAAAGAACCCTTTTCAGGTTCTTTTCATACACATTTGTGCTGACTTAAACCACAAAATCATCACCTAGGTAAACCTTACGTACCTGTTCATTGTCTAAGATTTCCTGTGGTGTTCCTTCTGCAATCACAGAGCCTTCGCTTACGATATAAGCTTTCTCACAAATTGCTAGAGTCTCACGAACATTGTGATCTGTAATTAGCACACCAATTCCACGATCTTTCAATGTTTGAATAATATCTTTAATATCACCCACAGAAATTGGATCGACCCCTGCAAATGGTTCATCCAATAACATAAATTTTGGATCCGCAGCTAATGCTCGCGCAATTTCAGCACGACGACGCTCACCACCCGACACGCTCATACCCAATGAGTCTTTAATATGATTGATTTTAAAATCACTCAACAACTCATTTAAACGTTGCTGACGTTGCTGTTTATTCAGGTCCTTTCGGGTTTCCAAGATTGCCATAATATTTTCAGCAATAGTTAGCTTTCTAAAGATCGAAGCTTCCTGTGGTAAATATCCAATACCTTTACGTGCGCGCTCATGCATGGCTAGATCAGATAAATCGAGATCGTCTAAATGTATCTCACCTTTATCCATTCGTACTAAACCAACAACCATATAAAAGCTTGTCGTTTTACCAGCACCATTCGGACCTAATAATCCAACGATTTGTCCACTCTGCATGGTAAAAGACACATCTTTTACCACCCAACGTTTACTATAGTTTTTCGCTAAATGCTTAATACATAAGGTTTGTGGTTGTTGCAGCGATTGTTCCATTAATCACGCGCCCCTGGAAAACTTTTTGAACTTGATGGTGGAATAATAATTTGCACTCGATTAGATGAAGAACCTTGAGCTTCCACGTCACCTTTATTCATACTATATTTTAGACTCTCACCACGAATACTAGAGCCATCCTGATACAAATACGCACGACCCGTTAAAGTAAGGATACCAGTGTCAGCGTTATAAACGATCTGTTGAGCTTCACCACGTGCCAAACCACGCTTCGCATCGATTTGCTGTTGAAATTTAGCAAGTTGACCTTTGGCAGTAATTGTTTGGATTTCTCTTTTGCTATTTAATGTTGCCACGATTGAATCGGCTTGCAACTTCATCGTGCCTTGTTCAATCACAACATTACCCGTATAGGTGGTAATACCTGTTTTATCATTATAAGTCGCACGATCCGCAACCAAAGTCAGTTGTTGATTACGATCAGAAGGCAAAGCAAAGCTTGAAGCTGAAGATAAAGCGATGGCTGCCATACATGCGAATTGCTTTAAGGAAGTAAAGCGATTATTAAAATTAAGAGTTTGGCGCATACTTTCCTCGAACTTTAAAAAACTCATATTGTCCATCGTTCAAATTTGCCTTTAAACCTTGACTGATAAACTCAGACGATGGCGATTGAACAATCACTTGATGTTGTGTTTCTAACTCTCTAGTTTTTGGATAACCTGTAATTTCATCTGTTCGAAACTCCATGTTACCTTGATCAGTCAAATTGGTTACAACCACATCACCTGCCAATACGATTTTATGGTTATCGTCATAGCCATTGGCCTGTCGAGCCGAAAAAGTCGCATCAGCTTTACCCTGCTTGTACATGACGGCATTCAGTTGATCAATCTGAGAGGTTTTTTGCTGCATATCTTGCTGTAATTGTTTAATTTCAGCACGGACATACAAGTTTCCTTGCTCATCCGTTTGAGTTAAATGAACGCCGTGCGCCGAATAAGTCATATTCTTAGCAGCATCCACATCTAACTTCTTTGCTTTACCGCTAAAATAATAAAAACCACCGCTGACACTTGCAACGGCTATAGCGATAACATATAAAACTTTGGTATCCATAAACAGGGTTACCTAACCTTGAGCATATCGACTCTATACTTGTATTAATGTGGCACAGCAAGATATTTTTCAAGCAGTTCTTGGTAAACACCTTTTGCCGTTAATAACATATCGCAAACTTCTCTTACCGCTCCACGCCCACCCATTGCCTGAGTGACAAGATGCGCACGTCGACGGACTTCTTCATGACCATTGGGTACAGTGATACACATACCAGAGATTGAAAATGCAGATAAATCAGGCCAATCATCACCCATATATAGACAATCTTCAGGAAGAATATTGAGCTGAGCACATGCTTCTCGCAGGGCAACCCCTTTATCTTCACGACCTTGAAAAATTAAATCAACGCCCAGGTCTGACATACGTTTTTCAACGATATTACTCTTTCGACCAGTGATGATAATAACTTTCATCCCTGCTCTTTGAACCAGTTTCATGCCTAAACCATCACGGATATCAAATGATTTAATCTCATCACCTGAATTGGTCAATGTCACAAAGCCATCGCTTAAAATCCCATCCACATCCAGCACTAAGGCTTGTAAATGACGTGCTTGTTCTTGTAAAGCATACGATGCCATGGCTTAATTTACTCCAGCTTCAATAAGGTCGTGCATACTAATAACACCAATCACTTTTTTAGCATCATCAACAACAACGAATTGGTTAATTTTTTTCTCATGCATTTTTTCTAAAGCTTCAACTGCACGAGCTTCTTGAGAAATAGTAAGCGGATTTTTGGTCATCACTTCAGATACTGCAGCAGTCACATCAAAGCCTTGTTGTCGATCAATCATACGACGCAAGTCACCGTCAGTGAAAATGCCTAACAGAGTATCTTGATCATCTACGATCGTCGTCAAACCCAAACGTTTATCAGAAATTTCGTATAACACCTTATTCATCGGTGTGTCAGGTTTTACTTTTGGTAATTCAGCACCCGTATGCATCAAATGCTTCACATGTAATAACAAACGTTTACCTAAAGCACCGGCAGGATGTGAGCGCGCAAAATCATCAGCGGTAAAACCACGCGCCTCTAATAGCGCAACAGCCAAGGCATCACCGAGCACTAAGGTTGCTGTCGTACTTGAAGTAGGTGCCAAACCTAGTGGACAAGCTTCGTCAGCCGCACCGAGTGTTAAAGCAACATCCGCATTTTGTGGCATAGGCCCCTTATCATCACGACTAATCGTAATCAAAGGTACACCTAGGTGCTTGATCAGCGGCATGAGCATCATAATTTCATCACTCTTTCCAGAGTTTGAAATCGCAATCAGCACATCACCACGAACCAGCATACCGAGATCACCATGACCAGCTTCACCTGGATGCATGAAAAATGATGGCGTGCCAGTAGAAGCAAATGTCGCTGCCATTTTTCGTCCGATATGACCTGATTTTCCCATACCCGTAACAACGACACGTCCTGAGCATTGCAATAGAATTTCACATGCACGATCAAAACGCTCATCGATCTGAGTTGCAAGCACTTCTATTGCTTGTTGTTCAATACGCAAAGTTTCCAATGCACTTTTCTGAAAATTTATAGCTTGTGACATGTGAGTCTGACTCAAAGTAATACTCTATCCACTTGATGATGGATGATTTTAATCGAAACAATTGTGGAGATTCTAGCACAACTGTCAGTCATACACGTTTCCAAATGTATAAGTTTTCAAGGAAGATGGAGAAACTACTTTTTAAAAACCAACCCATTGTAAAAGGTCAATCTACACCTGAGTGCCAAACCAATCTTTTTTCTCCAGACAACTTTATGAAAAATGATGCATACGTTATGATGTAACGCTAATTTTGTAGAGTGTTTGAAAACCCTTATGCAACCTTTTGTTTTATATAACTCTGAGCAACGTAAAAAAGTTGAATTTGTCCCACGTAATGAAGGTCAAATCGATATCTATGTCTGTGGTATGACCGTATACGATTACTGTCATATTGGACATGCTCGCGTTATGGTTGCATTTGACTACATCATTCGTTTCTTACGTAGCCAAGGCTGGAAAGTACGCTATATTCGTAATATCACTGATATTGACGACAAAATCATTGCACGTGCAAACGAAAATGGTGAAAGCATCCAACAACTCACTGCTCGCTTTATTGATGCAATGAATGAAGATGCTGCAAACTTAGGCTGTGTTGCGCCTGATGAAGCCCCTAAAGCAACAGAATATATTGATCAAATGCAAAACATGATTAGCACTTTGGTAGATAAAGGTGCTGCATACCCTGCAAACAATGGCGATGTATATTTTGAAGTAAGTAAGTTTGAAAAATATGGCCGTTTATCAGGCCGTAAGCTTGAAGATATGCAAGCGGGTGCATCAGAGCGTGTGGATGTGGAAGTCGACAAAAAACATCCTTTTGATTTTGTACTTTGGAAACATGCTAAAGAAAATGAACCTGCGTGGGCTTCACCTTGGGGGAATGGTCGTCCGGGCTGGCATATTGAATGTTCAGCAATGTCAACCTGCTGCTTAGGCAATCACTTTGACATTCATGGTGGTGGTTCAGATCTCATGTTCCCTCATCACGAAAATGAAATTGCTCAAAGTGAGGCAACAACTGGCGAACAATATGTAAATTATTGGATGCATGTTGGTTTCATCAACGTGGATGGCGAAAAAATGTCTAAGTCCTTAGGCAACTTCTTTACCATCCGGGATGTGATGGAGAAATTCCATCCTGAAGTCATTCGCTACTTCATTGTTTCATCACACTACCGTAGCCCTGTCAATTTCTCTGATGTTGCCTTAAAAGAAGCAAAAACTGCGCTAAGCCGTTTCTATCATTCTTTTAAAGCCTATCAGCAAGCGTATGGACAAAAGACCACTGAGTGCTTAGAACAAAGCTTTGTTGAGCGCTTTAACAATGCCATGTGTGATGACTTCAATACAGCAGAAGCAATGGCGCTACTGTTTGAACTGAATAAAGAGTTAAATAGAGCTGTAAAAGAAGAACAGGCGGAGCAAGCTACTGTCCTTTATTCCACACTACGTCACTTAACCCATATTCTTGGATTAGTTCAACATGATGTAGATGAATTCCTCAAATCAGATATTGGTCAAGATGCCCTTACCCTTTCTGATGCAGATATTGAAGATTTGATTCAACAACGTGTAGATGCAAAAAAATCAAAAGACTTTGCCAAAGCTGACGGTATTCGCCAATCTCTATTAGATCAAGGGGTTGTTTTAGAGGATACTCGTCAAGGAACAATTTGGCGACGTGCTGATTAATTCAACACTTAGTATCATAGAGAGTTGACAGTTGAGTTAAACTCTCTATAATGCGTCCATATTGCGGGAATAGCTCAGTTGGTAGAGCATAACCTTGCCAAGGTTGGGGTCGCGAGTTCGAGTCTCGTTTCCCGCTCCAAAATTCAAAAAAGCCCTAATCGTTTGATTAGGGTTTTTTTTATTTCAAACAAACTTAAAATTACGATATTAGATACTAGATGGATTTCGCAAATTTGATAGCAACAATTTAAAAATTAAAATACTACATGTTTACCAAAGGTTAAATAAACTTACATTCTCCAACTACCCTTTCACGTTAAAAACCCATAACTTAGGACACGAGTATTTCTCGTTATAAGGTTCAATTTAAAATGAAAAAATCAATTATAGCTCTTTCTCTGGTTTCTGTTTTTTTAGTTGCATGTAGCAAAAATGATAACGCAAAGAATGAGGAGCATATGCCAGCCCCTGCTGCTAGCGAAGCGATTGCAGTGGATAATGCTCATACTGCAGAAAACTCCTTAGATTGGAATGGCACCTACAAAGGTGTATTACCTTGCGCCGATTGTGAAGGGATAGAAACAGAGCTCGAACTAAACTTAGATAAAACTTACGAATTAAAAGAAGTTTATCTTGGGAAAGGAGACGGTAAGCCGTTTGAAAGCAAAGGTAAATTTACGTTCAATAATACCAACACCTCAATTATTGAGCTTGACCAATCAGGTGATGGACGTAAATATTTCGTTGCTGAAGGTTATTTAAAAGCTTTAGATTTAGAAGGTAAAGAAATTACTGGTGAATTGGCAGATAAATACGAGCTTAAAAAAGAAGCTGAATAAGTCTAGTAAAAGCTCATCAATAGAATGGTGAACTTTATACTACTTGCACCCCACAATAAAAAAACCCTGCATGAGCAGGGTTTTTTTGAATCAATCAGAAGCGATTAGCCACCGAATTGGTTCATCGTGTTTTTGCTAGCGTCACCAGCTTTAAGTGCATTTTCACCAGCAAAGATTTCTTTGTGATCATCACCGATGTCTGAACCAGCCATTGCTTGGTGTTTAACACATGCGATACCACCGCGGATTTCTTTACGTTGTACGCCAGCAACATAAGCCAACATACCTTCTTCACCGAAGTAACCTTTAGCAAGCTCATGAGTAGAAAGAGCTGCTGTGTGGTAAGTAGGAAGAGTGATCAAGTGATGGAATACACCTGCTTCACGTGCAGCATCAGCTTGGAAAGTACGGATCTTTTCATCAGCATCAGCAGCTAGTTCAGAGTTGTCGTACTCAGCGCTCATCAATTTAGCACGGTCGTAAGCAGAAACGTCTTTACCTTCAGCAACCCAACGATCGTAAGCTTGTTGACGGAAGTTTAACGTCCAGTTGAACGATGGAGAGTTGTTATAAACAAGTTTTGCATTTGGAACTTGTTTTTTGATGTCGTTTACGAAACCAGCGATACCAGCAACGTCTGGAGTTGGAGTTTCGATCCAGATCATGTCAGCGCCGTTTTGTAAGCTAGTTACACAGTCAAGTACAACGCGGTCGTGTTGAGTACCTTCACGGAACTGGTATAAGCCAGAAGCTAAACGAGTTGGACGGTGTAATTTGCCATCACGCTTGATCAGGATTTCGTCATCAGAAGCTTCAGAAATATCGATTTCTTTAGTGTCTAAGTAGCTGATGTATTGAGAAGCTAAGTCACCTTTCTCTTTAGATACAGGGATCTTTTGAGTTAAGTCAGCGCCTTCAGAGTCAGTACGTGCAACGATAACACCTTCGTCTACACCAAGCTCAAGGAACGCGTAGCGAACAGCATTGATTTTAGCTAGGAAGTCTTCGTGTGGAACAGTTACTTTACCAGCTTGGTGACCACATTGTTTAGCGTCAGAAACTTGGTTTTCGATTTGGATTGCACATGCACCCGCTTCGATCATTTGTTTAGTTAACAAATAAGTTGCTTCTTCGTTACCGAAACCAGCATCGATATCAGCGATGATTGGCACAACGTGAGATTCGAAGTTGTCGATTTGAGAAACGATTTCAGCAGCTTTAGTAGCATCGCCAGCAGCTTCAGCTTTTTGTAAAGCACGGAATAAATCGTTTAATTCTTTCGCATCAGCTTGACGTAAGAATGTGTAGATTTCTGCGATTAATTTAGGCACAGAAGTTTTTTCGTGCATAGATTGGTCAGGAAGTGGACCAAATTCTGAACGAAGAGCAGCAACCATCCAACCAGAAAGGTAGATGTAACGTTTGCTTGTAGTACCGAAGTATTTTTTGTTCGCAATCATTTTTTGTTGCGCGATAAAACCGTGCCAGCAACCTAATGATTGAGTGTATTTGCTATTATCAGCGTCGTATTCAGCCATATCTTTACGCATGATAGCAGCTGTATATTTAGCGATGTCTAAACCAGTGTGGAAACGGTTTTGAACCATCATACGAGCAGCATCTTCTGGGCGAATCGCACCCCATGTGCCACCTAATTTTTCTTTAACGGCACGAACGTGCTCTAAAGCTGATTGATATGTCATGATATTTTCCTTTAAGGGATTGGCATCGATTGGACGCTGAAAATCATGCTTCTAATGTCGGCGAGATTTCGAGCAATGCATCAATATGAGCACAGCTTAGTCTTTGCTAAGGGATTAATCCAATATTCTAGCTTAATTTTCAGTATTTTCTTAAAAAATATATGAAGCGGCATTTTTCAACACCCTCAAAAAACGTAAAATAAATTATTGTTTTTAAATTAATTTTAAAAATACAAAAAAGCTCTTTTTAGGTTAAATCATCCTTGAATTATTTTATTTTCAGAGATTTTGATCTCAACCTGTAAACAACCCAGTGTACTAAAATAGCATTATTGAACATAAGCTCTTCCTCTATTTTACATTCGAAGAGCCACACATACATGACCAAATATACTTAATTATATCTGCTTAAAGTGAACTCCTTTAAAGTGCACACCCCTCACAATTCAGCTGTTGCTTTTTGTAGTATTAAGTTACACAAATGGCTTCAGATATGTCATAATTCATCACAATTCAAGGATTTTATTTTCGGTATTTTTTTTATGAATCTGGAGCGAGTCGATCTTAATTTATTAATTTATCTTGATGTACTTCTTCGTGAAAAAAATGTCACCCGTGCAGCTGAGCAACTTGGTGTCACTCAGCCAGCTATGAGTAATATTTTGCGTCGATTACGTAATTTATTTAATGATCCACTCTTGATTCGATCATCTGAAGGGATGACCCCAACAGAACGTGCATTGGAATTACAACCTCGTATTCGCGATGCGCTGTCTGATCTTTCCATGATTCTTGAACCTCGAACTGAATTCCGCCCATATACCAGTAATCGTGTGTTCCGTATTATGACATCTGATTATGCCGAGGCGACTTTAGTTCCGCGTTTAGTTAAAGCATTACGCTCAGAAGCCCCGAACGTGGTACTCGACTTTTTAACACCAAGTGATGTGTCCTACCGCGATATGGAACAAGGTAAAGTTGATTTAGCCATTAATCGCTTCAATGAAATTCCGCAAAGTTTCCATCAGGTTTTGGTATGGCGTGACAGCTTTAGTTGTATTTTAAATGATAAGCACCCTGCCGTTCAGCATTTAAATCTTAAAAGTTATTTAGATGCACAACATATTTGGGTATCAAAAACAGGTATGGGTGTCGGTTTCGGTGTCAATCCTGATAAACAAGCGGGTTTAGGCTGGATTGACCAAGCCCTCGAGCGAATTGGGCAACGTCGTAAGATTTCCGTGTTCACACGACATTATCAAATGCCTGCCCTCTTAGCACAAAATGTAGATTTGATTGCAACCCTACCAACGCGTATGGCTCAGCTTCAAACACAAAACCCAAGATTAGTAATCAAAGATCCTCCATTTTATATTCCAGAATTCGAATTAAAAATGGCTTGGTGCCCTTTGCTCCATCATCACCCAGCTCATCGCTGGTTAAGACAACTGATTTTATTTGTAGCTCGACAAATGATAGAGGAAGAAAACCGAGAGTTTTTATTAAATAACTCTCAATTTTCACAATACTAAAATTAACGATAAAAGATGAACAATGTCGAGTTAATCTAAAGATTAACTTGACAACTTTTTTATGTTAAAACATTAATATAATAATGATTCAAATTCAGGTGACGTGTGAGTCTCTTTCAAAATATCATTATCATCGCAATGCTGATTATTGCAGCTGGTTTTTTATCTCTCACCGAAATTGCACTGGCAGGTGCACGAAAAGTAAAGCTTAAAATTCTAGCCGAATCAGGTGAACATCGCGCTCAAAAGGTTCTGGATCTGCAAGAACAATCCGCAGATTTTTTTGCTGCTTCTCAAATTGGATTAAATGCGGTCGCAATTCTAGGCGGTATTTTAGGTGAAGCTGCTTTCCGTCCTTTTTTCGTTGACCTGATTGGTCGCTTCTATACTGGTGCATGGTTAGAAACCATAGGCTTTGCACTCTCTTTTACCTTCGTTACCTCCCTATTTATTTTATTTGCTGATTTAATGCCAAAGCGTTTGGCTATGATTGCACCAGAAAAAATTGCAATCAGTGTGATCGAGCCTATTCAAATTTTTATCAAAATTTGCAAACCTTTGGCTTGGGGTATCAATGCGATCGCAAATCTATTATTTAGGCTATTTAAGGTAAATACCACACGCGATGACAATATAACTTTCGATGATATTTCTGCTGTCATGGACGCAGGTGCTCAAGCAGGCGTTTTACAAAAGCAAGAACATCATTTTATTGAAAATGTATTTGAACTCGAAGAACGCACTGTACCCTCTAGCATGACCACACGCGAAAATGTCGTGTACTTTACCTTAAAAGAAAATGAGAGCAGTATTCGCCAAAAATTGGCTGAATATCCTTATTCAAAATTTTTAGTGTGTAATGAGCATATTGACCAAGTTATTGGTTATGTTGATACAAAAGATATACTTGTTCGTATTTTAAATAATCAGTCTTTACTCCAATTAAATGAATCAACGATTCGTAACGTTCTGATTATTCCAGATACACTCACTCTTTCTGAGTTGCTCGACCGTTTCCGCTCGACCAAGGAAAAGTTTGCTGTCGTTATCAATGAATATGCATTGGTTGTTGGTGTTATTACGCTCAGTGACATCATGATTACCGTCATGGGTGATTGGGTTACACCTATGGAAGAAGATCAGCAAATTATTAAGCGCGATAACCATTCATGGTTAATCGATGGAAGTACACCGATCGAAGATGTGAAACATGTCTTGGAGATTGAGGAATTTCCCGAAAATGAAAATTATGAAACGATCGCAGGCTTCATTATGTATCGTTTACGCAAAATCCCTCGTCCTGCGGATGCCGTCGAATACGCTGGCTTCAAATTTGAAGTTGTTGACATTGACCATTATAAAATTGACCAATTGCTTGTCACGCAAATTCTCCCTAGCCAAGAGAGTGAAAGCCCAGTTGTTACAGAGGAATAACCCTCTTCACAGCAAGTTTTTTTTAAACTTGCTGTTTTAATGCGTCACAAACCAAATCAAAACAACCAATACCAGAAAAATCAGAACAAAAACTTTTAAGCCACTCCGACTACGCTGAGTTAATTGTTCCTGAATTCTCGTTTGTTCTTGAGGATGCTCATTTAAATATTGATCAATAAGATCTTTAGATTCCTTTAAACCCAACCCTGTTTTTTCTCGAGTAATCTTAATCGCCTGTATTAATTGCCCATCACGAAGCATTTGCAATGCTTCTGACGGAATTTTATGGGGTAAGTTCATAAAGTTAACAATCCTTGTTATTTTAAATGAATCACTGATTATCGTATGTTAATTCCCACCATATAAAGAGATTAATTCATCCAAAGTGGCTTGGTAATGAATCAATATATCTTCAGCCAGAATTTTATAGGCGTTATCAAATTGAACCATCGGCCAGCCTTCTTTCCAAAATGGGAAAATGTTATGCAAACCTTCAGTAACGATTGCGTCTTCTCGTGTGATTGCTTGTGCGATTTGAGCCAATACTTGTGCCGTTTCTGCTCCGTCAATTGCGAGATAATCGATACCACGTACTTTTAAAATGCGGATACGATCTTTCTTATAACGAATCTTTTTAGCCTGCCCTGCATTTAAACCTAAAGCCAAAGTAACAGCTTCAACAAATTTTTCTTCAAAGCTTGTATTTAATGCAACCAAAGCGAGTTTGTGCGCTTCTTGACGACCTGCTTTCCCCCCATTACGAATGATCTCTTTGGCTTCAATATCTAGCTCATCTTTTTTCATAGACTGTAAAATGTCTAAAATTTCGATATCGCTTAAAGATTCAGGAGATTGCTCAGTCATGGGAGTCCAAATACAAAAAATATGAACTGATATTGTCTCATAAAAGCAGCCTTAAAAGAAAACTAAAAGGCCAAACTTCTTTCTAAAATAAATCTCCTACGTGTTTGATCTATTTTATTAATTTCTTCATCGCCAGTTGAATATCAAAAACAACAAAGCCCACCTACCTGGTGAGCTCTGTTAAACCAACTAAATCAATTACAAACGAACCAACTCCACGATTTGGTCAGCAGCTTCTTCAGCAGTTTCAGCTGTAATGTCTGTATCCGTACCGTCAACAGTCGTAGTAATCACCACCACACCTGTTTCACGTAATAGATTAATTTGATCAGCAGTTAAATTTGCTTTAGCAATCGCCACGACACCTTGTTGGATGAGTAGGCTTTCTATAGCTCGAGCCTGCCCAATCAACTCTGCTGAAACGCTAATCACCGCAGGTTTTTGACCTAAACGCGCCGCACGATCTTCCGCAGTCACTGGATTGCTATGCGCCGTCCATTCAACAGCAGCTTCAACCATACCTGCACCAACAGTGACGTTGCTTAAACGGTCAATAAAGATAAATGAACCTGTGTAACGACTGTCCTGATATTGGTCAAATACTACTGGCGCATCAAACTCAATTACAACGTCAGCAATTGCATTCAGCTCAAGCTCTTCAACCTGACTATGCTCAAGTGTATTCACATTGACACGGAAGTTAATTTCCGTAACTTTCGCAGGAACAGTTTGAGTACCAATTTTAACGTTATAAAGCTTACCTTTAACCAAAGGATGCTCAGTCATCCATACCACTGAAGCACGAACACTACGTGAAATCAAAGGTTGTTCACCAGCACGCACCAACACATTGCCGCGTGAAATATCAATTTCATCATTCAACGTTAAAGTAACAGCCTGACCAGCACCTGCTTTCTCAAGATTGCCATCAAAAGTCACAATCTCTTTAACTGTTGATTTCTTCCCTGATGGAAGTGCAACAATTTCATCACCAACGTTAATCTCACCCAGTGCGATCGTGCCCGCAAAACCACGGAAATCAAGGTTTGGACGATTCACATATTGAACTGGGAAACGGAATTCATGCTTGTTCGATTCACGTTTGATTTCTACTGACTCAAGAATATCCATCAGCGTTTGCCCTTTATACCAAGGCGTATTTGCAGATGGATTTACAACGTTATCGCCATTCAACGCAGAGATTGGTACAAAGACGATATTTTCTGGACGGCGATTGCCAAGTTGACTCACAAACGCATCGTATTCAACTTGGATTTCATTGAATCGAGTTTCCGAGAACTCAACCAAATCCATTTTATTAATCGCAACAACGATATTTTTAATACCAAGTAAGCTTGCAATAAAGGTATGGCGACGCGTTTGGGTTTGTACGCCATAACGTGCATCAATCAAAATGATAGCAAGGTCAGCCGTAGAAGCCCCCGTAGCCATATTACGGGTGTATTGCTCATGTCCAGGTGTATCAGCGATGATAAATTTACGTTTCTCGGTCGAGAAATAACGATATGCTACATCAATGGTAATACCTTGCTCACGCTCAGCTTGTAAACCATCTACAAGTAGTGCAAGGTCAGGCGCATCCCCTGTTGTACCCACTTTTTTACTATCACGTGTGACAGCTTGCAATTGATCTTCATAGATCAATTTTGAATCGTAAAGTAAACGACCAATGAGCGTCGATTTACCATCATCTACGTTACCGCAAGTCAAAAAGCGTAGAAGGTCTTTATTTTCGTGCTGTTTTAAATATGCCAAGATGTCTTGGCTAATAAGATCTGATTGATGAGACATTGCTCAAAACTCCACAAAATTTGAAATCGAATTTCCTAAACTCCCCCTCTTTTTTAAAGAGGGGCTGGAGGAGATTTATTAGAAATAACCTTCCTGCTTTTTCTTTTCCATCGAGCCAGCTTCATCATGGTCAATCATACGACCTTGACGCTCTGAACTGGTGGCCAAAAGCATCTCTTGGATAATTTCAGGTAATGTATCCGCTTCCGATTCAACTGCACCCGTTAATGGATAACAGCCTAGTGTACGGAAACGTACCGATTTCATTTGTGGAACTTCACCTTCTTTTAAACGCATACGCTCATCATCCACCATGATAAGCGTACCACTGCGCTCTACCACTGGACGTACAGCAGAGAAATAAAGAGGAACGATTTGAATATTTTCTAGATAGATATATTGCCAAATGTCTAACTCAGTCCAGTTAGATAATGGGAATACACGAATGCTTTCGCCTTTGTTTACTTTACCATTGTAAAGATTCCAAAGTTCTGGACGTTGGTTTTTCGGATCCCAACGATGCTTCGTATCACGGAATGAATAAACACGCTCTTTCGCACGTGATTTTTCTTCATCACGACGTGCACCACCAAAAGCAGCGTCAAATTGATATTTATCTAACGCTTGTTTTAAACCTTGCGTTTTCATGATGTCTGTATATTTAGAGCTACCATGATCAAATGGATTGATACCTGCCTCACGTCCTTCAACATTTTGATGAACGATCAGATCAAAGCCATGTGTTTTCGCCATATTATCGCGAAATGCAATCATATCCTTAAATTTCCAACCCGTATCTACATGCAATAGAGGGAATGGAAGTTTCGCAGGATAAAAGGCTTTAAGTGCAAGATGTAACATCACTGCTGAGTCTTTACCAATCGAGTAAAGCATTACAGGATTTTCAAATTCAGCCGCAACTTCACGAATGATATGAATACTTTCAGCCTCAAGTTGCTTGAGGTGCGTTAATCTATTCTCAGTCATGTACACTTACCTCCTTATCCATGTTACCCATAAAATCTATAAGTGGTTTTACACCACCACTTGGAAGACCGTGTGGAGGAACGAGTGCCATAACAACTCCAATTTTTCATGATATCAATATGCTTACTAACAGACTTTTTCATCAGCTAGCAAAGTTTATTCATTATAATAATTTAGAATGAGTTCTTTAGCTTGTTTTTTCATATAAATATGCAAAATTGTGATATGTAATGAATAATAAAATTTCCAAAATATTCTTTAATTCACATGATTTACCCATAAAAAAAGAAGCCTATAAAGACTTCTTTTAGCAATAAAATAGGTTTAGAAACGGAACATATTTTTTTCTAATGGAATCTCTACACCAACAGAAACACCACCATCATTACCATGTACATCAGAATCACTCACCCAGCCATTCACTTTTAATGGGATGGTTGGTTTGACATAATGTGTCCAAGTGATATCTAAACCTTTAATCTTATCTGATTTAGGGAATGCGGCATTATTTAACTCTACGCGTTGTGTTTGGCTAACGTTTGCATACATAACTCGCCCACTTAAGCGATTCATGGTATCAAAGCGAATATCTCCCCCAACGGAATACATTTGTCCATCTCCGCCCATAGCATGTCCTAATGGGAAACCATGTTGATAATAGCCATCTTTATAAGTTGTATGGCTATATGAAATACCCTTTGCTTCGCCATTGGTTCGTGTATCTGCCCATTCTGCATATAATTGGTAAGGCATATTTTTATAACTTGATGAGAAATCAGCACCACCTAGATACAGATATTTTGCAGGTAAACCACCCGCTTCATCTTCACCAACGAATTGGGTGTATACGCTAATTGGCACATCCCATAATGGTTGCAAGAACAAGCGAGCATCAAAGCCTGCAATCTGGTTGGCAGGATCTGGTTTACCTCGACCACCATTATCTCTCGTTCCTAACATTGCGTCCCACAATGAACTGAAACTCTCAGGGCGTCCATCTCCACCCCACTGGATAGCACGTGAAGCACCAATTTCCAGAGCTTGGAACGGACGTGCTGTGAATCGAAGACCAATTAACTTTGTATCTGGAATTGCTTCATAGTCATCTAATTGTCCTGCAAAGGCTTGATATTGCCACGGGCCAATCCAAGACAACCATTTTGTTTCAAATGCATTTTGTACTGCTCGTTGAACTGTGACCCCATAAACTGGACGGCTGGCATCACCGCGAATCAAACTACCATCATGTCCTGGTCCCCAATAGGTTGGGATTTGTCCAGCAATCACCCACTGATTCCAAAGTTTTCCTGCAATATATGAACCTTCAACGTTGACATCATTCCCACTGTCAATCAAAGGATCTTTTTCACCATTCACCCGGATTTTTGCATCCCAATTTTCACTACCTGCATTAAACTCTAAAGCGGCTTGGTATTGAGATTTTTGACTATCACCAAAAGCCTGAGGCACAGTTTTAAGATCAGTACCTGCATGTAATCCTACTTTTGCTGTTGCATTGTCCGCAGCAATCGCATGCATAACAGAGTCGATAACTTTCTGTTGTGCTTTATTGGTTACCTGAGCCTGAGATAAAGCACGTTTGATCTCATCTCCACTTAGAGGCCATGTTGAGGTACTGATTTGAATAACGCCTTGTTGATTTAACCAATTTAGGTCGGTGCGTAAGTTTTCATCATTTAACACAATACCTTGCGCAAATACAGCGGAAGAGAGAGACGCAAATAATGCGACATAAAGCGATTTTTTTAAAAACATATCCAGACTGTTCTCAAATTTATTTATGAACACATCATCGTTTTTTTATACATTGTTTTCAATCACCAAACCGAACAATTACATTTCTTAACGTAGAATGCAAAAAAAGACCACTTATAAAAGTGGTCTTTGATGTTCCGTATAACTCGACAATTAGTCTTTACGGCGCATATGTGGGAACAACAACACATCACGGATACTTGGGGCATTAGCGAATAACATTACCAAACGATCAATACCAATTCCTTCACCCGCTGTTGGAGGTAAACCGTATTCAAGCGCTTCAATAAAGTCCGCATCGTAATGCATTGCTTCATCATCACCCGCATCTTTTTCCGCAACTTGAGCTTGGAAACGTTCTGCTTGATCAATTGGATCGTTTAACTCTGAGAAGCCATTCGCTAACTCACGACCGCCAATGAAGAATTCAAAACGATCTGTAATATGTGGATTATCATCATTACGACGTGCAAGTGGTGAAGTTTCCGCAGGATATTCTGTAATGAATGTCGGTTGACGAAGTTTTGTTTCAACCGTTTCTTCAAATACGATCGTCTGCAACTTACCTAAACCAAAACCTGGCTTAACTTTTTCTTTTAATACGTCTTG
Source organism: Acinetobacter haemolyticus (assembly GCF_900406815.1). Lineage (GTDB taxonomy): Bacteria > Pseudomonadota > Gammaproteobacteria > Pseudomonadales > Moraxellaceae > Acinetobacter > Acinetobacter haemolyticus_A. The sequence continues at coordinate 42,882 of NZ_OVCN01000010.1, read as the reverse complement.
AGTAAATTTCGCCAAGAATTCACGATCATTGACATTTTCAGGCGTGAAATCAGGGTTATGCTCAAGAATCGCATCAAACATTGAAATTTTCTTGAATGGACCTTTGAAGCTATAAACTTCTTCGCCATAAGGCACATCAGTTGTACCTAAAATATCAATTGCCAATTTCTCAAGCATGTTTTCAGTAAGTTCCATCAAGTCTTTATAATCTGCATAAGCTTGATAAAACTCAATCATGGTAAATTCAGGGTTATGACGTGTTGAAACCCCTTCATTACGGAAGTTACGGTTAATTTCAAAGACACGCTCAAAGCCACCCACGACCAAGCGTTTTAAGTACAACTCAGGCGCAATACGCAAATAGAGTTCCATATCTAACGCATTATGATGGGTCACAAATGGTTTTGCAGAAGCACCACCTGGAATGACATGCATCATCGGTGTTTCTACTTCCATGAAACGTTCATTTGTTAAGAATGCACGAATACCTGCGACTACTTTGGCGCGAATCTCAAAAGTCTTACGTGTTTCTTCATTTACAATCAAATCTAGATAGCGTTTACGATACTTAGCTTCTGTATCTGTTAAACCATGAAACTTATCTGGAAGTGGACGAAGCGACTTAGTCAATAACTCAAACGCTTCAAGGTGGACATATAAGTCACCTTTGCCAGAACGACCAATATAACCTTCAGCGGCAATAATATCACCAAGGTCTAAACTTTTAATTGTTTCTAAAACATCTGCCGGCAAACCTTTACGGTCCACATAAAGTTGAATACGACCTGTCATGTCCTGAATCACAATAAATGATCCACGGTTGAGCATGACACGACCCGCAACTTTTACATAAACTTTTTCAGCACCTTCGATTTGTGCTTTATCTTGATCTTTGAATTGTTCTTGTAAATCTGCGGTATAGTGTTCACGTTTAAAGGTATTTGGCCAAGGGCTCTTGCCAGTTTGTTTAGCGGTTTCTTGGATTTGCTTTAATTTGGCATGACGCTGTGCGATTAAATCGTTTTCGGAAAGTGTCTGTTCAGAAGTCGATTGAGCGTTTTGTTGCGTCATCTCTGCCTCGGTTTAAGTAAAAATAAAGGCACATAGAATAGCAGATCGCAAAACATTTTCGTATCTTTTCGATCTGACATTCATGAAAAAAGCAGATATTTATCAGTTTTCCTTGCTTTTCTCACTCAGATTTTCACCCCGATCTATGCATTTATTTTACTTAACTTTCTGCCATTTGTTTAATCGCTTCCAAACCTTGCTTAAACCCTTTATCCATCATTTCAATGTATTCAGGCTGCACATCTACTTCAACATGTAGTTCAGTATTACCGTCCGATTCCAGTAAAAAGTACTTTTCCAAAGTGCCTGCCCAAGACTTTACTTCATCGCTTTCTAAATCTTCTTGACCATTTTGAATCATACCGAGATGTTTGAAGATTAAGTGTTTGGGTTCTTCTATACTTTTAATTGTTGACACCATCCCATTGCCTTCCCCATCCAGAAAATAGGTTTTTCCATCGACTTTCCAATCACTTTGCATCGTTGAGCTGGGTGAAAAGAATTTTGTCCAAGCTTGGTAGCTCTCAAGAGTCCAAAGTACGTCCCACACCTTTTGCTGAGGGGCATGAATTTTTATACTGTATACCAAGGTTTCCATATTTATAATTCTCCAATGATTTGCACTTCGATTATGATACTGCTCGTTCAAATGTTTATTTTTTATTCACACCAATTTTATACGTTTCGATATTTTTAATTACATTTATCAGTAACGAACAAAATAAATTTAGAGCAATTGCTCAAATAACAAGACTTTCGGCTTGAATTGCCATATTACTTTTCTTATAAATGATTAAACTCTTGCATTTACTTTACTTAAATGTCGTTCTGCGTAAAAATCTAACTCCCGATCAACACAAGTTAGTACTATATTGCAGCGATCGTAGCGACATTATGGAATAGTTTTACTGAAAGGCAATTTGAGCATACCTATCAGTTTGGAGAGTCACATGAAAAAATATCAATGTATCGTTTGTGGTTGGATTTACGACGAAGCAGAAGGTTGGCCACAAGACGGCATTGCAGCAGGTACTAAATGGGAAGATATTCCTGATGATTGGACTTGCCCAGATTGCGGTGTTTCAAAAGCCGATTTTGAAATGATTGAAATCTAAGATTGTCAAAAAGACCATGCTTACATGGTCTTTTTTTCTATAGTTTAATTTTATATAAAAAATGTTGGAGAATCTCATGCATCCTATCGTCATCATCGGATCTGGTATGGCTGGTTATACCGTTGCTCGTGAATTTCGCAAACTAAGCCCAGAACAAGAACTCGTTATGATCTGTGGAGATGATGCGGTAAATTATGCAAAACCAACATTATCCAATGCTTTCGCAGGAAATAAAGCGCCTGAGCAAATTGCTTTAGGTGACGCTGCCAAAATGGCAACTCAACTCAATATGCGTATTCAAGCAGAAACTTGGGTAAAAGAAATCCATGCAGAAGCACATGAAATCATTTTAGAAAAAAATGGTGAGACAATTACGCAACCCTATTCAAAACTTGTCCTTGCAGTCGGTGCGAATCCAATCCGTTTAGCCATTTCGGGTGACGGCAGTGATGATATTCATGTCGTCAACTCATTGATTGACTATCGTAACTTCCGTGAAAACCTTGCTCAACGCAAAGATAAACGTGTTGTTATTCTGGGTGCGGGCTTGATTGGCTGTGAGTTTGCCAATGATTTACTGCATAGTGAATATGACATTACGGTGATCGATCTGGCTCCACAACCATTAGGACGTTTATTGCCTAGCCATGTTGCAGACCTATTCAAAAACAACTTAGAACAAGCTGGCATTAAATTTGTTCTTTCGACAACAGTTGAAAAAATCACCAAAATCAATGATGGTGAAGATTATGCTGTAACCCTTGCAAATGGACAGACCTTGGTTGCGGATATCGTTCTCTCAGCCATTGGCTTACAACCGAATACAGCTTTGGCAAAATCAGCAGGGATTCAAACAAGTCGTGGCATTATTACCAACACTTTATTAGAAACCAATCAAGCTGATATCTATGCCGTGGGCGACTGTGCGGAAGTCAATGGAACTTTACTTCCTTATGTAATGCCAATCATGCAACAAGCTCGAGCATTGGCTAAAACTTTAAGTGGTCAAAACACTGCCGTACACTATCCAGCGATGCCTGTTGCAGTAAAAACTCCTGCAGCACCACTCACAGTATTACCTGCCCCATTAGATACAGAAGTAACTTGGGATATGGAAGACTTTGAAGATGGAATGTTAGCAAAAGCGGTTGATGCCGAAGGTACTTTACGAGGCTTTGTACTTTTAGGTCCAACGGCTGGTAAACAACGTTTAACCTTAACCAAACTTGTGCCTGACTTGATTCCTGCACAAAATTAAGGTTTATTAAATAATAAAGTTTGTTGAAAAATGAGGTTTCAGCAAACTTTATATTCTGAGAAAAATAATTCTATTTGGAACGAATATCATGAACAGTGCCCTTCATTTTAATGTGTCGCCTTATACTGCATTTATGCATGAGACCAAAGTAAATTTGGGTAATGGCATCGAACTCCATGTTGAGATGGGCGGAAATCCTGAGCATCCAACAATCCTGCTCATCATGGGATTAGGCGCACAAATGTTATTTTGGCCTGACTTCTTTTGTAAGGCACTGATCGACCAAGGATTTCGTGTAATTCGTTTCGATAACCGTGATATTGGCTTATCTTCCAAGATTAGAAACAAAGGTAAAAGACTCAATACCATGAAGCTCATGGGACGCTTCATGTGTGGACTTGGCAATGAAGGTGCACCTTACACACTTTATGATATGGCAGATGATGTCGCCATGCTGATCGACCAATTAGGTATTGAAAAAACTTATCTACTGGGCGCATCAATGGGTGGCATGATTTCTCAAATCGTCGCGGCAAAGTATCCTGAAAAAGTTGAAAAAGTTGGATTATTATTTACGAGTAATAATCAACCCTTCCTTCCTTTTCCTTATCCAAAACAACTTTTCAGTTTATTGGGTAAGCCTCCAGCACGCGATGAAGAGTCGATTGTTAACCATAGTCTAAGAGTATTTCAAATTATTGGCTCACCTGGTTATGTGAACCAAGTTGAAGCAATTCAAACCATTCGAAAATTATATCGCCGTAGTTTTTATCCAGCGGGTGTACTTCAACAATTTTTAGCAATATTATGTACAGGTTCTTTGTTACCATTGAACAAGACTACCACTCAACCCACTTTGGTTGTACACGGTTCAAAAGATCGTTTATTGCCACCAAGTCATGGTAAAGCGGTTGCAAAAGCAATTACGGGTGCTAAGTTTGAATTAATTCATGGAATGGGGCATGATATTCCTGCACATTTCATCCCGCAACTTAGCGATTTGTTTGTTCATCATTTTAGATCATCACACTAGGACACTATGGCTGCATTACCCTCATTAAGACAGCTATCATATTTAGTTACGTTGTCAGAAACATTACATTTTACTGAAGCAGCACGCCGTTCGTTTGTTACCCAGTCTACTTTGTCTGGGGGAATCATGGAGCTAGAGCGACTGTTAGGTGGCGTCTTAGTTGAACGTGATCGTCAAAACGTCCGTTTAACCCCTCTAGGTGAACAAGTTGTTGCTCGTGCACGTGTACTATTAGCTGATGCACAAGACCTTATGCGTTTAAGCCGAGAAATGAGTGAGCCGCTAACGGGCGACTTACATCTTGGTATTATCCCAACAATTGCGCCTTTTATCTTGACTCAACTCTTGGATGAAGTGCATCAGCAATTGCCAAAAATTCAACTGCACCTACACGAAGCACAAAGTGAAAAGATTGTAGAAAAGTTGGAACATGGCAATCTAGATATGATTGTTCTTGCACTTCCATTTGATACACGCGGTTTAAAAGTTGCTGAAATCGCAAAAGAACATTTATCACTGGTTTACAATAAAAATGACAGCAATGCTGCCAATGCAAACTCTCTAGATGATCTTGATTTGTCACGATTGATGTTACTCGAAGAAGGCCATTGTTTACGTGATCATGCATTGAGTGCCTGCCCTGTTGGTGAACGCAAAAATGATCATCGCTTGAAAGCAAGTTCATTACCAACATTGGTCGAAATGGTATCCTCAGATCTTGGTTTCACACTTTTACCTGAAATTGCGATTAAAAATAGCATGCTAAATGGTAATGAAACGATTTCAATTAAATCTATCGAAGATGCTCCAAGCCGCACTTTAGCTTTAGTGACACGCAAAAGCACACCACTACAAAGTGAGTTTGATGTGATCTTGCAAATCTTGCAAAAAATTACGGCTCATTTAGCGTAATAAAAAGCCTGTAATTCAAATCGAATTACAGGCTTTTTCAAATACGCAAATTCTGCTTATCTGATCTCTAACAAATTTACTTGTTCCACTTGCACATCACTCATCCGCTGACCGAGATCAAGTAATTGATCAAAATAGGCTTCAACGACTTTTGCCTGATCAGCGGTACTTTCAACCTTATACATATTTTGTCGAAACTCATTGCTTGAACGTAAACCCTTGGTGTACCAAGCAATATGTTTACGGGCAATACGACAACCTGAATATTCACCATAAAATTGATAAAGTTCAGACAAATGTCCCAATAAAACAGCTTTAACTTCAGCAATATCAGGCGTAGCGAGATGCTCACCTGTTTTTAAGTAATGCGCGATTTCTCTAAAAATCCAAGGTCGCCCCTGCGCGGCACGCCCAATCATGATGGCATCTGCACCCGTATAATCCAATACATACTTTGCTTTTTCTGGACTATCAATATCACCATTGGCAATCACAGGAATACTGATAAGTTGCTTTACTTGTTTTATAAGTTCATAACGGGCATGGTTTAAATACATGTCTTCACGTGTACGGCCATGCAAAGCTAACGCTGCAATACCTGCATCTTCAGCTCGTTTCGCCACACGCAAAATATTTTCTTGACCATTCAGAAAACCAAGACGGGTTTTTAATGTCACTGGAACTTCGACAGCAGCAACGACCGTATCCAAAATACGTGCAACCAGATCTTCATCTTGCAACAAAGCCGAACCCGCTAGTTTGTTACAAACCTTTTTTGCAGGACAGCCCATGTTGATATCAACAATTTGCGCGCCATTGGCAACTTGGTAGCGTGCCGCCTCAGCCAATTGCTCTGGATCAGAACCTGCTATTTGTGCCGAAATTGGTGCTAATTCGCCGTCAAAATTTGCACGATACAAACTCTTTTTGCTCATACGCAGGGTTTTGTCAGCAGTCATCATTTCACTAACCGCATGTCCAGCACCAAAGTATTTGCACAATGTTCGAAACGGTCGGTCTGTAACTCCCGCCATCGGAGCAACGATCAAATTATTTGACAGTTGATATGAACCAATATACATATATTTTCTTACAATTTCTGATCGCCATAGTATACTTCATTCGCCCATTCGACTCATCTTTTTATGTGGTGCTGTCCTGATCATGAACAAATCGTATTCATCTCATCCTCTATTAAAAACCCTTGGTCTTATCATCAGCTGTGTCAGTCTCACTGCTTGTGATGATTTTGCATGGTGGGCAAATGATAAGGAACCTGTTTTAAAAGCCGATCAGATTAAAAAGGTAATCCCTGCTCGTGTACGTGATCGTGAATCTTGGGCGCAAGATATTTATGATATTATGCAAGAACTCAATATCACGCAGTCTAAACAAAACGTGTGCACGATTGTCGCAGTGGTCGATCAAGAGTCAAACTTTGTTGCAGATCCACAAGTCGCAGGTTTGGGCGAAAAAGCAGTTCAGGAAATTAATACGCGTTTAAATGAAAAATTTGAGGCAAAACTTGGGGAGACGATTGGTGGTACCGTGGCGGGTTACTTCGAGGAAGTCCTAAAAAATCAACCGTCACCTGAAGACAACTATATGCGTCAAATGCGCAGAGTTAAAACTGAACGTGAGCTTGATCTACTTTATCGTGAAATTTTTGATTATATGGCGAAGCATTACCATATTAGTGCTTTAACTGGTGCTGCAAAATTAGTAGGTCAAGATGTTAGTGAAAAAATGAACCCGATTACTACATTAGGTTCAATGCAAGTTCATATTAATTATGCCAAAGAACATAAACGTATCGGTATGAGTACGGCTGAATTACGCAATGATCTTTATACTCAATACGGCGGCCTATATTATGGCATCCATCGTTTAATGGTTTATCCTGCAGATTATGATCGCGCAATTTATCGTTTTGCTGACTATAATTCAGGAATGTATTCTAGCCGTAATGCAGCATTTCAAAGCATGTTAGATACATTAACTGATATTGAAATTGATTTAGATGGTGACCTGCTTATCTATAATAAAGAAGGCAGTGTTCGTACCACTCAAAGCCAAACTGAAAAAGCTTTGATTTCAGTATTTGCTGAAAATGGTGTCTTGGTGACGCCACGTCAAATTCGTACGGACTTAAAAAAAGAAAAATCAAAGAAATTTGAAAATACACAGACTTATACTGCGCTACAAAACTTATATCAAAGCAAAACAGGCAAAGACGCAAAATATGCGATCATGCCTCAAGTCGTAATTTCTGGTCCAAAATTGAGCCGTGATTATAATACCAATTGGTTTGCAAGCCGTGTAAATGGACGATATGAAACATGCATGCAAAGAGTAAAACAACTAAAACTGTAAACCTTGCTTTATTTGATTTTGATGGCACGCTTTATCCCAAAGACAGTTTTACCCGATTTATTTTTTTCGCCCTTCCTAAACATCACGTTATTTTAAAAGGCTTGAAAATCCTCCCTTGGATCCAAGCCTATTATCTCGGTTTATACCCTGCACATGCGATGAGACCTCGCTTATTTCAAACCATGTTTAAAGGTATAACAGCCGATCAAATACAACGTATCGCGATCAATTATGCGCAGCAAATTATTAAAGAGTTAGATCCAGACTTACTCCAGCAACTTTATTTACACCAGCAGCATGGTGACCATGTTGTACTTGTCTCTGCTTCAATTGACTTATATTTAGCGCCAATTTGTGAATTATTAAATATCGAATTGATTTGCACTAAAACCGAAATACTTAATGGCACGCTCTCAGGTCATTATCAATCTTTAGACTGTAGCTGTGAACAAAAAAAAATCAGAGTTCTGCAACAATACAATCTGAATGAGTACCATCAAGTTTATGCGTATGGTAATAGCCATGAAGATCTTGAAATGTTCAGCTTGACGGATCATGCTTACATGGTAGGTCAAGATTTAACCCTTCCTCGCGTTATACATCCTCAGCATATGGATGAATGGCAACCGCAAAAGAAATTAGAAAAAGACTCTACATGAGAAGAATTATTAGTTATTATTTGCTCAAATAAATCGTACTGTGAATTGACCATGAATGCTCATACTGCACCTCAGGCCAATGTCTTAACCATCCAACAATTGAGCAAGCAATATGGGGCTCGATTTGCGGTCAATCAGGCAACATGGTCTGCCACTCGCGGACAGATTATCTGTTTACTCGGACATTCAGGTTGTGGCAAAACGACCATGCTACGTTTGATTGCGGGTTTAGAAACGCCTAGCAGTGGTTCAATTCAACTTGAACAAGACATTCTATGGAATGCTCAACAACAAGTTCCAGCAGAAGAACGAAATATTGGTTTGGTCTTTCAGGACTATGCGTTGTTTCCTCATCTTAGTGTGTTGGAAAACGTCATGTTTGGTCTAAAAAATTTTCCCAAACGACAACGACAGGCAATAGCAGAACAAGCACTGAAACACGTCTCTATGCACCATCACCAATATAGCTATCCATATACTTTATCTGGTGGTGAGCAACAACGTGTTGCATTGGCTCGTGCCCTCGCGCCTAAACCCCAGGTCCTACTTATGGATGAACCCTTTTCTAATCTAGATCACCGTTTGCGTGATCATATTCGTCAAAGCACCATCGAAATCTTAAAAAAGACAGACACAACAACTGTCATCGTAACGCATGACCCTGAAGAAGCTTTGCAAATTGCTGATCAAATCATTTTGATGCATCAAGGTAAAATTATTCAAATCGGAACACCACAACAGCTTTATTTACAACCCAAAACCTTATTTGCAGCACGTTATTTTTCTGCCCTTAATGAAATACCTGCACAAATAGAAACGGATCAACTTCATACAATTTTTGGCACGATCCCAACGCCCCAACACTTAAAACAAACGGATAAAGCGATTCAATGTTGTTTTCGTCCGCATCAGATACATATTTTCAAAGATGCCGCTGAAAATAGATTGCCGGCAAAAGTTATTTCTTCAAGTTTTATGGGACATACTCAACAATTACGTCTACAAATTGAGAATGAAAATAGTACGTTATTGGCACAGGTTGACTATCAACAGAATTTTAGTACAGCAGAACAAGTGTATATCCATGTAGATTTGACCACTTGCTTTTTTTACACATTGGATGATCAAACACAGATCAAGAATATTCACACCAAACAAACGCTCAATGTTTAAACCTTGTGATTAGGGATGAGAAAAAATGAAACAACTGTCAAAGCTTCATATCGCTTTAACTGGATTGGTAGCACTGGGAAGTAGCTGGGTAAATGCTGCTGAATTAAACCTATACACCACTAGAGAACCTGTTTTAATTCAACCACTTTTACAAGAGTTTAGTGAAAAGACAGGCGTGAAGGTAAATACGGTTTTTATCAAAGATGGACTACTTGAGCGAGTTAAAGCTGAAGGACGACGCTCACCAGCTGATGTAATGTTGACGGTTGATTTTGGCAATTTAGTTGATTTAGTTGAAGGTGGGTTAACCCAACGTGTGAACTCAAAAGTCCTCAACACCGCTATTCCAGGAAACTTGCGTGCAGCCAATGGTCACTGGTATGCATTATCAATGCGTGCACGTGCTGTTTATGCATCAAAAGAACGCACGCCTTTAACGGCAATCAATTACGAAGACTTAGCTGATCCAAAATGGAAAGGCAAAATCTGTATTCGTTCAGGCAGCCATTCATATAACACCAGCCTAATTGCAGCTTATATTACCCATCACGGCGAGAAAGCAACCGAACAATGGCTACGTGGCTTAAAAGCAAATTTGGCACGTCCAGCAAGTGGTGGTGACCGTGACGTAGCACGTGATATTCTAGGTAAAATCTGTGATATCGGTGTAGCAAATACTTATTATGTAGGTACGATGCGTACTGGAGATGCTGAGCAACAACGTTGGGGCAATGCCATCAATGTTGTATTACCACGCTTTAAAAATGGTGGTACTCACGTCAATGTCTCAGGTGCTGCTGTCGCTAAATATGCCCCTAATCCAAAACAGGCTGTTCAGTTACTTGAGTTTTTAGCTTCTGATCATGCCCAAGCAATTTATGCACAAAGTGGTTTTGAATATCCAGTCAAAGCTGGCGTTAAAGTTGATCCAATTATTGCAAGCTTTGGTAAACTTGAAGCTGACAAAATTCGTTTAAGTGATATTGCACGTCATCGTAAAACAGCCAATCTTTTAGTGGATAAAGTCCAATTTAATCACTAAGCCTCATTATGTGGAACAGGCGATTATTACGATTGCCTGTTCACTCATTTGATCTGCCTTTCTCTCACTTAGTCCTCCAATACCCTCGATGATCAAAAAGAAAGACTCACCTCGTTTACTATTTTCGCTTAGTGGTATTTTGACACTACTGGCCTGTTTGCCTGTACTGGCTTTAATTTGGACTGCATTACAAGGCAACAGCGATATTTGGGGACATTTGCTGCGCTATGTTCTTCCACCCACTTTGGTTGATACCACCATTCTTTTATTTGGTGTCGGTCTACTCACAATTTTAATTGGGACTGGTAGTGCGTGGCTGGTGACAGCATATCAGTTTCGCGGACGTGCTTTTTTAGATTGGGCCTTGTTGCTTCCTCTCGCTGTCCCTACTTATATTATTGCCTATAGTTATATTGATATTCTGCATCCAATCGGTCCCATTCAAACTATCTTAGGTGCTTGGTTTGGTTGGGAGGCACAGCCTTGGTGGTTTCCGAATATTCGATCAGTTTGGGGCTGTATTTTTCTCTTAAGTTTTGTGTTGTATCCCTATGTATACCTAAGTACGCGTGCCATGTTTTTAATGCAATCGGCTAGCTTGATTGAAGTCGCACGAAGTTTAGGATTAAAGCCCAATCAGGTTTTCTTACGTGTTGCTATTCCTTTGGCTCGTCCAGCAATTGCTGTGGGTGCGAGTTTGGCCTTAATGGAAACCATCAATGATATTGGTGCAACCGAATTTTTAGGCGTTAAAACACTCACTTTATCCATTTACTCTACATGGATAAACCAATCCGATCTCGCCAGTGCAGCACAGATTGCTATTTTCATGCTAATGATCATTACTTTATTGGTAATCGTAGAGCGACTTGGCCGACGTAAACAGCGCTATATGAATTCAGCTCAACGTAGTCGACTAATGCCTGCACAACACGTCACAGGAAGCAAAGCATGGTTATTTCTAGGCTTAGGGTTAATTCCAATCTGTATCGGTTTTTTGATTCCGATCAGTCATCTACTTGTAGAATCATATAAACGATTTCAATATGCGGGTTTCTCTGATTATCTCCTGCAAGCTTCAATCAATACATTAAGCCTGGCCAGCATGGCAACTGTGATCACGATTTTTATTGGTTTTATCATCGTCAGTACTGCCCGTTTTACTCAAAATACGTGGTTTAGCCGTATTTCTAGCTTAGGCTATGCGATTCCTGGAACTGTCCTTGCAATTGGACTCATGTTATCACTAGGCAAGATAGATCACGCTGTTGCTGATTTCTTGGAATTTAAACTTGGTATTCACACTGGCTTATTATTTTTAGGTACTACATTTACCTTGATCTATGCATATTGCGTCCGTTTTCTAGCAATTGCCATTGGCGGCATTGAGTCAGGCTATAATCGTATTCATGGTGTTTTTGATGATGCTGCACGTAACCTAGGCCAAAATCGTTTTTCTATTTTATGGCGCGTGCATTTACCGTTATTACGCCCTGCCATTATTTCAGCAGCTCTACTCATTTTCGTAGATTGTATGAAAGAACTACCTGCAACCTTATTGCTCAGACCACTCAACATGGAAACACTAGCAACTCAACTTTATGCTGAAGCGGCTAGAGGAACATATGAAGATGGTGCAATCGCAGCGTTGTTAATCGTCTTAGTTGGGCTGATTCCCGTCATTTTATTGGCAAAAATGGGTAAAAATATTCAACAGCAGAAATAATTTAAAAGCTCAAATAAAAAAGACTTCCCGAGAGAAGTCTTTTTTATTTTATAGGGTCGAGACGATGTTTGGATCAGTAAATCGCCATGTGATTACGGTGAATCATTTCCAAAGAACGTGCCTCACCTAAGATCTGATGGACTTTATCTGATGACAATCCTTTTACAAGGTCAGCAGAGCGTGAACTAAAATTGACACGTCCAACTGCGATACGTTGTCCTTTTTTATCTACACACTCAACCACATCACCGCGATCAAAATGCCCTTCTATCGCTTTCACGCCCACGGGTAATAGACTACGGTGTTTCAGTTTAATCGCTTCTACAGCACCATCATCAATAACTAAACGTCCCGCGGTCTGTAGATGAGCCGCTAACCATTTTTGGTGTGCGGTAACCCGATCATTGTCAGTGGTAAATAACGTTCCCATCATCTCACCCGACATTAAACGAGCGAGTACATTTTCACTTTCACCACTTGCAATCAATGTTGGACAACCAGAACGAGCAGCTAGACGTGCTGCACGAACTTTTGTCACCATACCGCCACGTCCTAACACGCCACCACCACCTGCCATTTCAAACAAGCGATCATCAAGTGCGCGAACAGAAGAAAACAGTTTGGCATTTGGATTATTGCGTGGATCTGAGTCAAACATGCCTTGTTGATCCGTTAAAATGATCAACAAATCAGCTTGCACCTGACCCGCAACCATTGCAGCTAAAGTATCATTGTCGCCGAAACGGATTTCATCTGTAGAAACCGTATCATTTTCATTGATGACAGGAATCACACGCCAATCAATCAAGTTTTGCAATGCATCGCATGAGTTGAGATAACGACGGCGATCAGCAAGATCATCATGAGTCAAAAGAACCTGAGCAGTGCGGATGCCATGTTGATCTAATACACTTGACCATGTATGAATCAAGCCCATTTGACCGATCGCAGCACAAGCCTGCAAACTGGGTAGATCAGTGGGTCGACTCGCAAGTTTCATGCGTACCATCCCTTCTGCTACTGCGCCAGAGGACACCAAAATAATTTCGTGTCCAGCATTGTGTAGATCTGCAATTTGTTTCGCCCAATGCGAAATTGCCTGTAAATCTAAACCTTGCCCATTTGCAGTCAGTAAAGATGATCCGATTTTAACAACGATTCGTTTACACGCATTGAGCTGACGTTGCCCATCGACCACTTCTATCATTTTTTCCTCAAATTATTTTTCCTCTTGCACAGTCATAATCGCTATACAAGAGGAATTAAAAGGGAGTTTAACTGTCTAAATTAATCACGAACGTAGACGCTTTCTACGCCGCCCTCATCTTCATCATCATCAAAATCATCTTCGTCATCTTCTAGGCCTGCTTCACGCTGGGCCTTACGCAATGCACGATAAGCTTCTTTTGCTGCGATAGTTTGTTCACGTGTTTCAGCTTCAAGCTGATCACGGAATGCTTTAACTTCTGCTGCGTACTCAGGATCTTCAACTTCGCGCTCACGTTGTTGCTCGATTTGATCCATGAGGTAATACACAACTTCTTTGGTTCCTTCAGACATAAGACCAGAAGTTTTAAACACTGGACCTTTCCATTGCAACTCATCAAGAATGTGCTGACACCATTCTTCTCGTGATTCTTCTGGAAGTTGGTCTAATTTATTCAATACCAATACCACAGGAAGCTTCGCCAAAGTTGGAGAGAATTTTTCTAATTCGCCCAAAATCGCTCTGGCATTGTGTGCTGGATCAGATCCATCGATCGGCTGAACATCCACAATATGCAAAAGGATACGTGTACGCGCCAAATGCTTAAGGAAACGGATACCAAGACCTGCGCCTTCTGCAGCACCTTCAATTAATCCAGGAATATCGGCCATCACAAATGAGCGATGACGATCCGCATCGACTACACCTAAGTTTGGCACCATCGTTGTAAATGGATAATCGGCAACTTTTGGTTTTGCAGCACTCACCGCACGGATGAAAGTTGATTTACCCGCATTTGGCATACCCAGTAAGCCTACATCAGCAAGTACTTTTAACTCTAAACGTACTTCACGATATTCACCTTTGATACCATGCGTACATTTACGTGGTGCACGGTTCGTTGATGATTTAAAGTGTGTATTGCCTAAACCACCATCACCACCATTGGCGACTTTGACACGCTGACCATCTGCAACCAAGTCACCAATAATGTCACCTGATTCAGTATCAACAATGGTTGTACCCACTGGCACTTTTAAAATAACATCTTCACCGCCACGACCAGAACAGTTCGCACCCGAACCATTCTTACCACGTTCTGCACGATAGCGACGTGTATATCGGTAATCTACAAGTGTGCTGGTATCATCATCTGCTTGGATGTAAATACTTCCGCCACGCCCTCCGTCACCACCATCTGGGCCACCAAAAGGGACAAATTTTTCACGGCGAAAACTGGCTACGCCATTGCCACCGTCGCCAGCCTCTACGGTAATGACTGCTTCATCAACAAAGCGCATGTGCCAATCCTCTAAATTCTTTAAAACGGGCTATTTTGCCACATTTTAATAAAATTCTCGAATAGAAAAATCAGCAAATATGATTTTGGCTTTAAAAAAGCAGATTTTATTTGTTTAAGGTCTTACATTTCTCAATGGCAAATCCATTTGCATTTCTAAATTTGCTTTTGTGTTTTGCACGGAGTTAAACATGGTCGCATTGAACGATGAAATAGAACTCATATTCATCTCATCATTGATATTCAAACGTGGATGAAATTGGTGCTTCACAGGCAAATGAATAGATTCATTAAATGCAAAATGTACAGGTCCATCAAACACAATTTTAACTGGAACCGTATAAGTTCGTTTAAGCTCAAACGGTATATCCAACTTTACGGGTATATTTAAACTGAGAGGAAATTTGGGAAGTAATTTATTTTGATAGATGAGATCGGTATTGGTTTCAATCGGCATCACCTCATCCACCTTGAGCATTGTTTGATAATTGATATCCACAGTAATCGGTGTTTCAACTTCAAAACTTAAATCTGCTAAATATTTACCTTGAAGCGGCAGTTCTAAGCTACGATCAATAAGTAAATCCGTAGTTAACTCACCTTTTGATCTTACTTGTAAATGCTCTCCAACTTGGATCTGAGTCACCAAGGATTCGGGCAATCGTATATCAGCCTGCTGTGCAGACACCATCACCGATGCTTGGATATTCAAATAAAACCAAAACAAGATTGCGACCAGCGTGGTCAATATCACAAAACTAATAAATGCACTTTTGTATGATTTAAACATCTGGATCATTCACCTACTTTTATTTCTGTTTTATGAGGTGTCTTTTCATCCGTTGTAGAAACAACGCGATCCAGATACATACTTGATAGTGGAATCTTGAGTTCACCTTCTGCAATTTTGACAGGTAAAGTATTTTTAACATCCACCGCCGCGTTCAAGTCTGAAGTAATTGGAACATTTAGCTTGCCTTGTACAGGAATATTGGCATTGAGTTGTGTCTTCAATGGGATATTAAGATTTTCTTTCAATACTGTTTTTACAGGTGCATCAAACTTTAAATGTACTTTCTGCTGTAGTGGCACTTTGATATTAATTGGCACATCCAGCTTTAGAGGAATAGAACCTTTTAAAGGTAAAGTGACATCTTTACCAAGGATTTTTACTTGAACTTTGGTGTCAATAGGGAGTTCTTGATGAACTTTTATGACTTCCTGAACAGGAATAAGCGTACTGATCGGGACTTGGCTATCAAAATAAACCCGCGGAGTTAATGTTTGAGTTAAAGGAACGCTGAGTTGTTCGTTAATCGGAATCTGTGCATCCACGCGACCATTTACTTCGACATCTAATGCATCCTTCACTTTGACTCGAACCTGCAACGGCTCTTGTAAGTCAATCGCAACTTTTTGATCTTTCAATGGAATGTAAATATTAAAATGCTTAAACACCCACATTGCGATATAAACGCCACACAAGTTGGCAACCACAATCAACGCAAAAACTGCAAACAAACGTTTAAACTGCAACAATGATGTATTCCTAACCAAGTTTTCCCTTTTTCATTATTCTCTTTGATTTTTTTGTTTAAATCAGCATAGATTCTGTACAGTCAATAAAAAAGCCCAGCGGTAACTGGGCTTTTTTGTATAGCTTTACCAACAAATATTATGCATTTGTTTCAGCTGGAACTTTTGTATAGCTTACACCACACATTTGTTCAGCGATACGCAACACTTGGCAGCTATAACCTACTTCATTGTCGTACCAAACATAAGCAGTTAAACGTGTACCTGAAGTAATTGTTGCTTGCGCATCAAACACACCCGCAGTACGCGAACCAATGAAGTCACTTGATACAACTTCAGTTGAGTTGGTATAACCGATTTGACCTTGCAAATTAGAGTTAATCGAGATTTGACGAATGTATTCGTTCACTTCTTCACGATCAACTTCTTTCTCTAAGTTCAAGTTCAAGATTGCAAGAGAAACGTTAGGTGTTGGAACACGTACAGAGTTACCTGTCAACTTACCTTTAAGCGCAGGCAATGCTTTCGCAACAGCTTTCGCTGCACCTGTTTCAGTAATAACCATGTTTAAAGTCGCTGCACGGCCACGACGGTCAGCTTTATGATAGTTATCAATCAAGTTTTGGTCGTTTGTGAACGAGTGAACAGTTTCCACGTGACCATTTAATACTTTGTATTTGTCGTCTAAAACTTTTAATACAGGTGTAATTGCGTTAGTAGTACAGCTTGCAGCAGAGATGATTTTGTCTTCATCTAAGATGTCAGTGTTGTTTACACCATATACAACGTTTTTCATTTCGCCTTTACTTGGTGCTGTTAACACTACACGTGCAACGCCAGCGCATTTCAAGTGTTGGCTTAAACCTTCAGCATCACGCCATTTACCTGTATTGTCGATCAAAAGAGCATTTTCAATACCGTAAGCAGTGTAATCAACTTCGCTTGGGCTTGATGCATAAATTACTTTGATGAATTGACCATTTGCAATAATTGCTTCGTTTTCTTCATCAACAGAAATAGTGCCATCGAACGTACCGTGAATAGAATCACGACGTAATAAAGAAGCACGTTTTGCCAAATCACCGTCAGATGATTTACGTACAACAATCGCTTTAAGGCTTAAACCACGACCTAAACCAGATTGACTGATAATTAAACGCGCTAGAATACGACCAATACGACCAAAACCGTAAAGAACAACATCTTTAGGTTCAACCGCAGTTGCCTTACCTTGGATCGAAGCAACAGCGTTAGCAACAAAAGCGTCTACATCACCGCCTTCATTTTTATATTCAACCGCGAGTTTACCGATATCAACTTCAGCAGAACCAATGTTTTCCACTTTCATTAACGCTTCCAAGATTGGGAAGGTATTTACAACTGAAAGCTCAACATCAAGCATACGAGTACGGCGATGTGATTTTAAGATTTGGATTACTGAACGGTTAATTAAAGAACGTCCGTAAACAGAAACAACAATATTTTTCTCACGGTACAATTGACCAATCAAGGCAATCATACGTTCCGCGATTTCTTCACGGTTTTTCCAACGACCTTGGTGTTCTGCATGTAGGGCAACGATAGTGTCTTTGCTCACAGTTACGTCCTCTAATTTAATATCTATACTGGGCGTGAAATTTTAAAACGCCATAATTGTAATAGAATTATCATCAAGATTGAATCAAAAGCTGCTAAACGAGCTAAGATTTTGTGCCAATTGACTATAAATTCATAAAATACCTATAATTATTTTTGTGATTTTGGTTAATAATCTTTTCCTATCATCGCAATAGCAACCGCTATAAAAAAGCATGATGATCATTTTGGCGATATGATCTGGAGTATTGAATCAGTCTTCCTCATTGTTAAGCCGCTTTGGATAATATTTGAGATTTAATTCAAGCTGCTGTTTTCGTCGTTTCTGTTGTACGAGATGAACAGCCCCTTCAACTACAAGCACTAAGACGGCCAACCAGATGAGAATATAAGTCAGCCATTCTTCTGAACCAATTTTTTCTCCCAGTGCAAATGAAACCAGTGCCAACAAAACTGGTTCCAAATATCCCAACAGACCAAAAATAATCAACGGTAAATAGCGACTTGCAAGAAGATAACTCCCCAAACCAATCGCACTCAGCAAACCAAGTCCCATTACCACAAGAACTAAACTTGGCTGATCTAGAAACTTGAAATATGGCGTATCCCCAGTTTGAGTGAAGAAAATCGCAACGGGCAGAATAATTAACATATCCCACCAAAATCCACCCAAGTTATCTGTCTTAATTTGCTTTCGAATCACGAAATATGCGGTATAACCGATCGCAACTAATGCCGTTTCCCAAGCAATACTTCCCAAACGCCATATTTCATGCCCCACTCCCAATACGGCGAGAAAAACAGCTAATGCTTGAAACTTTGAAAGCTTTTCTCCGTATAGCACGCTACCAGCCAACACCAAGACCAGAGGCAAAAGGAAGTAACCCAAGGAAACTTGTAGTCCACGTCCATGCATCGGTCCCCATAAAAACAACCATAATTGCAATGAAGTAAGTATGGAGGTAATGATCAACAACAATAATAAACTGGGTGTGGCAATCACTCTTTTAAAAATGGCTTTGATATGAAAGAAATCCCCACTGAACCACATAAACAAGGTTAAAAATGGCAAGGTCGCAATAACACGCCAGCCAAAGGTCTGTTCGCTATCAAAGGCGCCAAGTAATTGAGTATAGTAGTACAGAACCCCAAAAGTTACAGATGCCAAAACTGAATAAGCAATTCCTTTAAACATCGTAAACCTCTAAAGTGGGAAAATTTTATAAAGAACTTGATTTGTCCACTATATGAAAATAAAAAAACCATGCAAGCATGGTTTAAATAAATTTAACTTATTTAACGATGCTCAGGATAAATAATATCGCCAATATCATAACCAACCGACTTGGCATAATTTAAATATTCAAGGATAACTTCTTTACTCGGATTTGGAGTTCGTGATAACACCCATAAATATTTTCGACGGGGTTCACCGACCAATACTGTTTGATAATCTTCATTCAACTTTAAAACCCAATAGTCACCACGACCGATTGGTATCCATCGCACACCTTCGGGTAAAAAACTTACTTTTAATTTACTATTAAATGGTGCATTAGCAACAAAAGCTTCCCCTAAACTTTGCTGTAAATTTCCATTACTATCAAAACATTTATTATCGACAACAATATTACCGTTCTCATTGATCGTATAGGTTGCGGTAATGTTATAGGCACACTTTCGCTCAAAATATATAGGTTTTCGAGCGACTTCATACCAAACCCCGAGATATCTATCTAATTCAACTTTTTCAACTGTCGCTAAGGGTTTCGTTTGTGCATAGGCAAGTGTGCCTACCGCCAATCCAGTCAAAACCGCACCACCCACTGCAATTTTTGCTAGGCGCCAACTTGCTTTTGGGATATTTTTAATAAATGGCATGAGAAATCCTCAAAACATAATTTGTTATAAAGTAGTCATATAGTTAACTAATAAAACTAGTCTATTTTATAAACAAAAACTGTTGCGATATGTATCACTTTTTGAGGAATTCCCTTCATTTGTTAAGATTGCAACATATGTGCTTTTAAACGAACTATTTCATCACGTAGTCTAGCAGCTTGTTCAAACTGCAACTCTTTTGATGCTTTCAGCATTTCCTTTTCCAATTTACTGATATGTTTTGCAAACAGCTTTGGATCAGAGAGTAAATGTTGTTCATCCGCACTAATGGAGTGAGCTTGTTCTAGTATTTTTTCATCAATTTCATCATCGGTGAGAACCTCACCCGTATCAATTTCCTTGATGGTTTGACGCACTGCACTGCGCGGCGTAATGCCATGCAATTCATTAAACTCAATCTGCTTATTACGGCGGCGCTCGGTTTCATCAATCGCTTTACGCATAGAATCAGTAATACGATCTGCGTATAAAATTGCTTTACCTTTTACATTACGCGCTGCACGACCAATGGTCTGGATCAGTGACCGTTCTGAACGCAAGAAGCCTTCTTTATCGGCATCGAGAATAGCAACCAAAGAAACCTCAGGCATGTCCAAACCTTCACGCAATAAATTAATCCCTACGAGGACATCGTGCACACCTGTCCGAAGTTCGTGAATGATTTTAACGCGTTCAACCGTATCAATATCAGAATGTAGATAGGCAACCTTTACGCCATACTCTTTCAAATATGAAGTTAAATCTTCAGCCATGCGCTTGGTTAAGGTTGTAACCAGAACCCGCTCGTTCAACTGTCTGCGGATGTTAATCTCAGACAATACATCATCTACTTGGGTCAATACTGGACGCACTTCAATTTCAGGATCAATCAATCCTGTTGGACGCACCACCTGCTCCACCACCTGCTCAGATTTTTCCAATTCATATAAGGCTGGCGTTGCACTGACGAATACGGTTGTCGGAACAATACGCTCCCACTCTTCAAACTTCATCGGACGATTATCTAAAGCACTCGGCAAACGGAAACCGTAATTCACCAAATTTTCTTTGCGTGAACGGTCACCTTTATACATTGCACCGATTTGTGGAACCGTCACATGCGATTCATCAATAATCAACAAAGCATCTTCTGGTACATAGTCAAATAAAGTAGGTGGCGCTTCACCTGCTGTACGACCTGAGAGATGACGGGAATAGTTTTCAATGCCATTGGTATAACCCAACTGTTGCATCATTTCCAAATCATAACGTGTACGCTGCTCTATTCGTTGCGCTTCTAGTAACTTGTCATGTTCTTTGAAAAATTTAAGCTGATCCTTTAACTCATCCCGAATGGTATCAATAGCACGCGTCAAATGATCCTTGGGCGTAACATAGTGACTTTTAGGATAAATCGTTACACGCGGAACTTTACGAACGAGCTTTCCAGTTAAAGGGTCGAACCAACGAATCGAATCGACTTCATCATCAAACAATTCAACCCGGATAGCATCCTGATCCGATTCAGCTGGAAAGATATCAATAATCTCGCCACGGATTCGATATGTACCACGTAAGAACTCTAGCTCGTTACGGGTATATTGCATTTCTACTAAACGACGAATAATGTCATCACGGCTAACCCGATCCCCTTGTACAATATGCAAAAGCATTTGCATATAAGCATTTGGATCACCCAAACCATAAATCGCTGAGACAGATGCGACAATGATCGCATCACGACGTTCTAATAGTGCACGTGTCGCTGAGAGTCGCATTTGATCAATGTGATCATTGATTGCTGAATCTTTCTCAATAAAGGTATCTGAGGAAGGAACATATGCTTCAGGTTGATAATAATCATAATAACTGACGAAATATTCCACTGCATTATTTGGAAAGAATGCTTTGAATTCACCATAAAGCTGGGCAGCAAGTGTTTTATTATGTGCCATCACAATAGTCGGACGTTGCGTTTGTGCAATCACATTCGCCATGGTGTAAGTCTTACCTGATCCTGTCACACCTAGGAGCAATTGATTGCGAAAACCTTGCTCAATACCACTCACCAATTTTTCAATTGCTTGAGGTTGATCACCTGCTGGCTGGTAATTGGTGACTAATTCAAATGGTTGGCCAGACTCTTGCTCTTGCATATTCTTCATCTTGCTACGCTCTTATTGTTCTATGATATTGAGATTAATCTTTCAGATACAACCCTAAATCCGAGTAAGACGAAAAACTACTACAATTTTCAAGCAATCACATATTCATCACGTTCTCAGATTCAGAATGCTACGGTTAGTGGCCAATTTAGTGTCAGTGCTTCGACCATCAATTATATAGCCCCTAGCATCAAAAAATATCAGCCCAATAGTGGAACACTTTCTCGTAATGTCAGCCGTTTTAATCTGGTTAATATTATAGTTAGGCACCTAATTTATGCAGCAAATCAAAATTGGGGAAGTCATATTGCATTGACTTCTTAAAATCACTTGACCCATACCACAAACGCCTGCAACATGAGCTAATACTTAATTACTTATGATAAAAATATGTCTTACCAATATCATGATGAAACGATTGTCACTGAACTTCCAGAAGATACAGTATTTGTTTTTGGTAGTGACTTAGCAGGAAGACATGACAGTGGCGCTGCACGCGTTGCTGCCCAGCACTTCGCGGCAGTAAAAGGTGTCGGCCGTGGATGGGCTGGACAAAGCTTTGCAATTCCGACACTGAATGAACATATGCAACAAATGCCCCTGTCACAAATCGCTCATTATGTTGATGACTTTAAGGTTTACGCAAAGAATCATCCCAAAATGAAGTATTTCTTAACGGCATTAGGTTGTGGTATTGCTGGATATAAAGTCTCTGAAATAGCGCCTCTATTTAAAGGCATACATTCAAATGTTATTTTCCCTGAATCATTTCGTCCCTTTATAGAGGAAGATGCCGTATCTAAATTCCCCGATTTAACGGCAGAAATCGTTCACGCTTTTATCAAAGATGACGTTATTTTCTATTTCGATCATGGCTATGAATCTTTCGAAGAAGCTTTGGCAAAAACAAATTTATCGACCAATGAAAAAGCGATCGCTTTGATTGTACTCAATGAAGAACTTTATCCACGCGACCGCTATGGACGGGGTCGAGAACATGAAATTAAAGATATCTTAGGCAAGCTAAATGGGAAAATATTTAATTTTCAAAGCAATTCAGAAGGTGCAATGATTTTTGTCAGCGTGATTATTGCATTGATGGAACTTTACGATATCGATGAACAAGATTTTATTAAATTATGGCGCGGTGATTTAACCATTCAACACCCGATTAATCGCCGCTAAATCCACATAAACTCATCACTACAAACAGGAGGTAAAGCCTAAAAACCTCATAACTTAATTAGCAGCACGAACAAAAAAGACAAACCAGTATAAGAATATAGATATACAACAAAAATGGAGATTCGAGTGAATATTCAGCAGCCTTTATTTGCCTTAATTTTTACGACTGGCATTAGTTTTGCTAATGCAGCCCCACCTACCCCTTCAACAAAACATGGCCCAATCAAAGATCAATACATTGTAACCTTTAATAAAACACAGACATCTTCTAAAGATTTAGCAGCGACATTGGCCAAACCTCATGGCGGAAAAGTTTTACATACCTATGAATCTGTACTGAAAGGATTTGCAATTTCGCTACCCAGCAATGCGGGTCAGGCTTTTGTAGAGGCAATGAAAAAGAATCCGAATGTCCTCTCTGTTGAACAAGACACTGTAATGAGTATTCATAGTAGCACTCAAAGTAATGCAGTATGGGGACTAGATCGTACTGACCAAAAGAGTCTTCCACTTGATACAAATTATAGCTATACACAAACAGGAGCAGGTGTTACAGCCTATATTGTAGATACAGGCGTATTAGCCTCTCATCAACAATTCTCAGGCCGAGTCAAATCAGGATATACAGCGATCAATGATGGTAAAGGGACAGCAGACTGCAATGGTCATGGCACACATGTTGCGGGAACCGTAGGTGGAACAACGTATGGCATTGCGAAAGATGTAACGTTAATTCCAATTCGTGTTCTAGACTGTAATGGTTCAGGTACATCCAGTGGCGTTTTGGCTGGCTTAGATTGGATCGTTCAGAATGGTAAAAAACCAGCAGTGGTCAATATGTCATTAAGTGGTGGCGTAAGCAACTCTTTAGATAATGCAATCGTCACGCTTTATGATCAAGGTTATACTCCTGTCGTCGCTGCGGGCAATTCCAATACGGATGCATGTAATTCCTCGCCAGCTAGAGCAAGCAAAGCGATTACCGTTGCAGCAATCGACAATACTGATACACGAGCAAGCTTTTCTAACTACGGCAGTTGTGTTGACATTTTTGCGCCAGGAACACAAATTACATCGGCGTGGTACGACAGCAATACTGCAGCTAGACTTTCAAATGGGACATCTATGGCAACACCTCATGTAGCAGGTGTTGTTGCCGAAATGTTACAAAGCACCCCAACCGCAACACCTCAGACGATTACAACCAATTTGCTGAAACAAGCAACGACAAATATCGTAAAGGATTCAGCGGGTAGTCCAAATCGTTTGCTTTATAAAGCACCTTAATTGAAGGGGTATTAAAAAAAAGGATATCTTTAAGATATCCTTTTTTCTTCGATTTAACGTTTTCCCATCGAACGACGCGTGCCACGCGGTGGCATCCAGGTTCGATCCGCATATTGCTCAGGTTTTGGACGAACCTGATTATGCGTTGCATCTTCAGAATCATCCTGAGTAGATGGCATAGGAAATGGCAATTTAACCAAAGCCTTTTTTGCCTTGGGTGATTGAGTACTCATTGAAATTCTCTCGAAATCTAGATTTCTAAACGCTATTGTAATAGATTTTTGCGAATTTTATAAAAATAAAATATGTAAAAAGAAAAGCCAACCACCACCCTATAATTTGGTAACTTTTTATTCGATTAAGGCAAGTTTTGACCACAAAAAGCTCTATTTAAGCTAAGATAACCTGCTTTTTATTTTTTAATCCCATAAGAAGGAATAATGCCGTGGACGTACGTCTCTCTGATCGTGTCAATGCCATCAAACCGTCCCCTACACTTGCAGTAACCAATAAAGCTGCTGAGCTTAAAGCTGCGGGTAAGAATGTGATTGGTTTAGGCGCAGGCGAACCAGACTTTGATACCCCTCAACACATCAAAGATGCTGCAATTGAAGCGATTAACAAAGGCTTTACGAAATACACGGCTGTCGATGGTACTCCAAGCCTCAAAAAAGCAATTATTGCAAAATTGAAACGTGATAATAACTTGGACTATCAAGCAAATCAGATTTTGGTTTCTTGTGGCGGTAAACAAAGCTTCTTTAACTTAGCCCTTGCTTTGTTAAATAAAGGTGATGAAGTCATCATCCCTGCGCCTTTCTGGGTAAGCTATCCAGACATGGTAATTATCGCTGAAGGCACACCAGTGATCGTGAAATGTGGTGAAGAGCAACGCTTCAAAATCACACCTGAACAACTCGAAGCTGCTATTACACCAAATACACGTTTAGTGGTATTGAACAGCCCGTCTAACCCAACAGGTATGATCTACACCAAAGCAGAACTCGAAGCGTTGGCTGAAGTTCTTCGCCGTCATCCACAAGTTTTTGTTGCTTCAGATGACATGTATGAACCAATTCGCTGGGATGATGAGTTTTACAACATTGCTACTGTTGCACCAGACTTATATGACCGTACCATCGTTTTAAATGGTGTATCTAAAGCCTATGCAATGACAGGCTGGCGTATTGGCTATGCTGCTGGTCCTGCAAAAATCATTGGCGCGATGAAAAAGATTCAGTCTCAATCAACTTCTAACCCAACTTCGATTTCACAAGTTGCAGCTGAAGCAGCGTTGAATGGTCCGCAAGACGTTTTACAACCGATGATTGAAGCATTCAAACGCCGTCATGATTTAGTTGTTAATGGCTTAAATGACATCCAAGGTATTTCATGCTTACCTGCTGATGGTGCATTCTATGCTTATGCAAATATTCGTCCATTGATTCGTGCAAAAGGCTTAAAATCTTGCACAGAATTCTCTGAATGGTTGCTTGAGGAAACTGGCGTTGCAGTCGTTCCAGGTGATGCATTTGGTCTAGGCGGTTTTATGCGTATCTCTTACGCCACTGCTGATGAAGTTCTCGTGGATGCTTTAGCGCGTATCAAAAAAGCAGCTGATTCAATTGAAGGCGTTGATGCCGCAATTGCTTCGATTGCAGCAGAAAAATCTGCCCAATAATCTGAGTTAAGATAAAGAAGCTTCAACAGAAGCTTCTTTTTTTATATTCTCAATTTAGTCCAGTTCTCAAGCCTTCCTATTCCCCAGCCTCACCGTTAAATAACGCAACTACTTCAGCCTCAGTCATTTTCTTAGTTGAATTTTGGAAAGCATAAAATTCAGGTTTATTATCAATAAAAATTTCAAGATCTAACTTTAAATCTTGCGGTGATTCATCTAGAGAAAATACGTTAATATTGCAATAGTTCTGATCCTTTGTACGCCAAAATAAGTTGGTACCACAAGCATTGCAGAAGCCACGCTCTCCCCATTCTGATGAATTATAAACGGTAAGATGATCGTGCTTTAAAAACACTAAACTCCCTTGTTCTACATCAACCGTCATAATCACACCACTGGTCTGTCTCCGACAGATGGAACAATGGCAGACATGAACATCATGATTTTTTAATTTCACCTCAAAAGTGGTTTCACCACAAATACACCGTCCATTCATTTTAAAATTTACCTTTTGTTTAAATTATTATTCATGAATAAATAGCTTAAAACACTTCATCTCTTTCGCAATGAATAATTTGTAAATATAGGTTTTAGCTTGTCATCAGCGCAGTGCTATCACAGGGTGCTATTGATACACTTCTAACATCGCTACGCTACATTTTAATCCAAAGATACCACCCATAAAAATAAACTAAGGCAATTATGCAATTGCCTTATTACACTTCACATTTTTTGGACGATCACATAAATGACTAAAAACAGCATATTGCCAAATACTTTTAACTTGTACAGTAACTACTTTCTGCTCAGCAACAGACCATGCTAATGCAGTATTTGCACCGAGGATAAGTTCCCCACCTAGTTGAAATAAATATAATGGGGATTGGTCATTCACTAAAAGTGAATTCTTTTGAGTTAACAAATTACTAGAATTTTCAATTTTCCATTTATTTCCAAACCATAGCTGTAACAAGTCACCTAAATACAAGGTATTTTGCTTAAACGGAAAAGTATTTAAAAATGCATTTTCTACAGGTGTGTAATAACGCTCAGAATCCTGCAAAATATCGAGATAGTTTTGTTGATAAAAAGAGAAATTTGAGAAAATAGTTTGAATATTAAGAATAGTCATTTTGACCTCCGGTTTAGCCATTTTAGTGCTGGCAAGTAGAGTTAAATCCACACTGTTTAGGTCTTACCTAAACGCTCTTTCTGACTCGAATCTAACAATAGCCAAATCAAAGTTCAAGTTTTTTTTGATTTTTACCGTCAATTGTGCAAATAAAAAGCATATGGCATCAAAATGAAAGAAACATGACATTTTTAGCTTGACCGATTTCAAAAGCTGCCTATAATGGCTCTCAGATTCTCCCATAGCTCAGTCGGTAGAGCGACGGACTGTTAATCCGCAGGTCCCTGGTTCGAGCCCAGGTGGGAGAGCCAAGATTCAAAAAAGCCCATATCATTGATATGGGCTTTTTTAATACACAAAAATATAATTCACCTTGCTCGGAATGATATGGTTATCATCCTTGATTCCAACCCATCAAAAAAAGCATTTTTCTCATCATTAGTCAATTTTTTCACAAGTGTTGAATATCGCACTGCTTGCCTCGTAGACAAATCAAAACTTCTATTTCCACTACTCTGAAGAATCTGTATAGAGTCAATGGAATTATTTCTTGATATATTGAATCTCACTAAATTACTTAAATTTTCACTACCAGCAGGAACGTCCCATAAGTCCATTATTTCTTTATGCATTCTATCTTCTATTAATTTTCTTCTATCAATTTCTTTTAAAGCTGGATCACTGACTTGATCAGAATTAATAAGGAATTTGAATGGTTGCTCAACACGCACAGGATAGTATTTACCATTTATTTCATAGGGATAGAGGCTATATTTCTTAATTTCAGTCATAACCAAAGCATCTAGTTCTGAAATACCACTACTTTCCTTAATTCTTAATGCAACGACCTCCCCCTTCTCGTTTACATCTATCACAACATTTAGATCCCTATCTTTACCTTGCAGCACCGAAGGACTAAATAGAATTTGTGGTATTTTTTTCCATTTTATAACATGACGATCAACATTGATAAACTCAATATTCTTAGCATGAATAATCCCACCCCAAATACAAAATAGTACACATACTATTTTCGGAAAAAGCCTCATTTATAATTCTCAAGCAAGTTGTTTTTATAGGTAAAGATTACTATCTCATTAAGATAAGATAGTAGTCTTCGCTGGTACACCACTATGAAAACGGAAAGTATCATCTGGGCTTAAAATCAAGTTCTTTTCAACTTCACGAATGTGATCAATCCGTTGTTGAATATTTTCTTCTGGATCTTTAAGTTTTGCTGTTTTTGCAACATCCAAAGCCAAAGCCAAATAATCCTCAAAATGTCGGGATTCCGATTTAAGCAAATAGCGATAATAACGCCCTAACTCATCATCGACTATGGGCGCCAGCGAATAGAATCGCTCACAAGAACGCGCTTCTACAAATGCACCAATGATCATGACATCAATTAAAGCTTCAGGCTCATAAGTACGGATTTCTTTACGCAGTTCACCTGCATAGCGTCCAGCACTCAAACCTTTCCACTCTTGACCACGTTTGGTCATAAATTCTAAAACTTGCTCATAATGCAGCATTTCTTCACGTACGAGCTGTGCTAGCTTTACTTGTAAGTCAGTGAAAAAGCTATAACGGAACATCAAATTCATTGCTGTCCCCGCTGCTTTTTTCTCACAATTCGCATGATCCTGCATGAGAATATCTAAATTATTGATGGCTTCATCTAGCCAAGCCTGAGGTGTTGTACAACCCAAAAACTTGATCACAGGTTGCATCAACTCATCATAATTTACACTACTCATTTACTTATCTCGCCGCAGCCTGAATCGCTGTTTTCATATCTTTCACAGCCTGAGCCAAACCAACAAACACACTATCAGCGATAATTGAATGCCCAATGTTGAGTTCATGAATTTGTGGAATTGCAGCGATAGGTGCCACATTATTCAAGTTTAATCCATGACCCGCATTGACCACTAAACCTTTAGAGGCAGCATATTCCGCACCTTTGATAATCCGTGCCAATTCAGCTTGTTGCTGCTCATCTGTTTCAGCATCTGCATATGCGCCTGTATGGATTTCTATTGTTGGCGCGCCACATGCCACCGCTGCATCAATTTGAGCAAGATCAGCATCAATGAAAAGTGACACATCACTACCAATTGCTTTCAATGCTTCTGTTGCTGCCTTAACTTTTTCAAAGTGTCCCACCACATCTAATCCACCTTCAGTGGTGACTTCTTGGCGACGCTCAGGAACAAAACATACATGTTGTGGTTGAATCTCTTGAGCAAATGCGACCATTTCGTCGGTGACAGCCAATTCAAGATTCATCCTTGTTTTTAATAATGGGCGCATACGACGAACATCGTCATCTTGAATATGGCGGCGATCTTCGCGTAAATGCAAGGTAATCCCTTCTGCACCAGCTTGTTCACAAACCAGAGCCGCGTGTACAGGATCAGGATAAACAGTACCTCGTGCTTGTCTTAATGTTGCAACATGATCAATGTTTACACCCAAGATTGCAGCCATAAAAATATCCTATTGTTTATCAAATTAAAGCAATTAATACTTTAAATAGATTAAGTTTGTGTATTTTGAATCCAAAGTTGACGACTTTTTAATGGTCGATCACCCAATAAAGAACTAATCATTTGGCGGTATAGTTTAGCCAATAATTGCAATTGATCGTGAGTAAAATCTTGTCCTTGCTCATAATTTTGCATCGTCGCAATAAGCCGTCCAACCATGGATGAGCGTGACGCTTGAGCAACAGGCATAAAGCCATCATTCAATTGAAACTGATAATTTTGTTCATGCTGAATGACGTGTTGATTAGCATCAATCGAAAAATCAATGGCATAACCCAATTCTTGTAATAACACATGCTCAAACTGTCTTAAAATTTGGCGAAGAAACAATGAAGGTTGTTCATGTGTTGCTAATAATTGAAGTTGCAAAAGAATTAGCTGATATTGTTGAAAAGTTTGCGGCATTGCCTCCTCTAAAGGACAAAGGCGCAATACAATTTCATTTAAATAAAAGCCTGCAAAAAAAGCATCACCATGAAAAAATACAGGTTGATTCAAAATTTCCAGTTTGGTGAGATTTTTAAGCTCTGATTTTCCAGTAGCTTGTAAACGAATCGGCTGATATTGTGGTGGTGGAATTTGTCTTAAAATTCCATCCACCCGACCATATTCTTGTGTAAACAAATGCACAATATGGCTCTTTTCCCGATATTTACGATGATGAATCAAATAGCCATGTAGGACTTCATTACGCATCATAAGGCGACACTAATCCTTTTTGACTTGGTCCTTTTCATCCTCGTCGCCATCAGGAATCACAGCTCCCACAACAGCAGCCGTTCCTTTCACTACACCCTTGGTAGTTTTATAAGCGACTTTAACAGGTACAGTGACAACTTTATGGATACAACCTTGTAGTAGAGACATACAGACTACAATTGCGAATACACGGATTGTTGCTTTCATACCTGATTTACCCAATTAAATATCGCTATAACCTAAGCTTTTAAGAGCACGTTCATCATCAGACCAACCGCCTTTAACTTTTACCCAAAGCGTCAGCATGATCTTTTGCTCAAACATTTTTTCCATGTCTGCACGTGCATCCATCCCAATACTCTTGAGTTTGGCACCTTTATCACCAATTACAATTGCTTTTTGACCTTGACGCTCTACAAAAATCGTTGCATCAATATAGGTACAAGGCGGTTTTAAACGGCCTGTTTTTTCATTGACTGTGGCTTCTTCTGTTTTAAATGACTCAATTTGTACAGTTAAATCATATGGAAGCTCTTCACCCAACTGACGCATGATTTTTTCACGAATGATTTCACTCGCAAGAAAACGCTCAGAACGATCAGTGATTTGATCCAATGAATACAATGGCGGTTGATAAGGCAGATATTTTTCAATCGTGTCACGCAAATGTTCTAAATTTGCACCACGTAAAGCCGACACAGGAACGATTTCAGCAAAGTTCATTAACTTGGCACGTTCTTGAATCAAAGGTAAAGCTTCATTTTTATTTTCAAAAGTATCTAGCTTATTAATCACCAAAATGACAGGCATATCTGCATTTTTAAGTTTTTCCAAAACGAGCTCATCATTTTGAGTCCATTTCTGAGCATCCACTACAAATAAGACTAAATTTACATCTCGCAACGCTGAGTGCGCGGCGCGATTCATCATCTTGTTAATCGCACGCACTTCTTTTTTATGCATCCCTGGGGTATCGACAAATACAGCCTGTGATTTCTCACGTGAATCAATACCAACAATCTTATGACGAGTGGTTTGTGGTTTACGTGATGTAATCGATAATTTTTGACCCAGTAAATGATTCATCAAGGTCGATTTACCCACATTTGGGCGACCTACAATTGCAACAAAACCGCTCTTAAAATCAGAAGGAATCGTAGTTCCTTGAGAACTAAAGAATTGATCAATTAAGTTATTGCCGTCTTGCTGTTCAGTTGCTTCTGGCTTATTGTCATTTGAATGAGACATCAGGTTATTGCTCCAATAATTTTAAAATTTCAGCCGCTGCCGTTTGTTCGGCGAAACGACGACTTGAGCCCTCGCCTTGAAGTTTCGGCAATCCATCAACCAAACATTCCACTTTGAAATGTTGATTGGGTGCATCGCCTTGAATATCTACAACCTCGTAAACTGGGAGAGGTTTTTTACGTGCTTGTAAATACTCTTGTAGCCGTGATTTTGGGTCTTTCAGTTGGTCCGTCGGTTCGATATGGTCGAAGTAAGGTTCATACCATTTTAACACAATGCCTTGTAGCAAGTTGAGATCATTACTGTCTATATATATCGCACCAATAATGGCTTCCACCGTATCAGCGAGAATAGATTCACGATGATGACCACCCGATTTTAATTCACCAGTGCTTAAAATTAATGACCGACTCAATTGCAGGTCATTGGCTATTTTACCTAGCGCCTCCTGTCGAACCAAAGTTGCACGCATACGCGTCAAGCGACCTTCGTTTTCAGTTGGATAAGTATGGTATAAATAATTCGCAATGATCATCCCCAATAACGAATCGCCTAGAAATTCTAGGCGTTCATAATTGTGTTTATGACTAACAGAGCGGTGAGTTAAAGCCAATTTCAATAAATCAATTTGTTGAAATTGGTAACCTATCCTTGCTTGCAGTCTTGTATCATTGAGCTTGTTTGGCAGATTTTTGGTCAAAAGTCTTCTCAAAAGTCATCACTAAACTAATATTCAGCATGAAAGGCTTTCGCACTTCATACTTTTTCACGACGATCAAATCATCTTTATATGTAGCTTGTGCGACATCCTTAAAGCGAAGATCTCGTACACCATTCATATCCAAACGTTGATCCATCTGAGATGCAAACTTGGTTGGCGTCGTATTTTGTGGACTATCTTTCAATAAGCCTTCAATCTGACTGTCAATAATTTTGTCATCCCAATATGCTGGCCAAATTGCAATCGCTGCTTTCACAGCAATTGCAAATAAAACCACCCCAAATAAAATTGCAATATACGAAGTCCCCTGTTGAGATTTACGCATTTTTGTCTTTCCTATGTGTTTTATATTTATTAATCAATTTTACCATTTCGGCTAAAACTTGGAAGTTTTAGACCTGGTTCTTTATGCATCCATACATAAAAAGCACGACCAGTTAAATTCTGTTCAGGCACAAATCCCCAAAAACGGCTATCTGCACTTTGGTCTCGGTTATCACCCATCGCAAAATACTGGCCTTCTGGTACAGTTACATCCCAATTATGCCCTTGTGTATTAATAAACACATCATTGGTTTTTGCAACAAATGGAATGAATGAATCCGCACCTTTGGCTTGAGCAAACTGATAAGCTTCAACAAGTGTATTTCGTCCATCTAAATAGCGAACTGAATACTGATGATCACCTAAAGTTTCTTTAAAATATGAAACTGCTGGGGTTTCTAAAGCGTCTTTTTCACGACTCACCTCTGTTACAACTTTAGCAACGCGTTCACCGTTTACGACCAATTGACCATCTTTAAACTGAATATGATCACCTGGCAAACCAACTACACGTTTGATATAACTGATACTCGGTTGTGGTGGGTAACGGAAAACGATCACTTCACCACGTTTAGGTTCACCAACGTCAATAATTTTGGTATTAACGATCGGTAAGCGCACCCCATAATCAAACTTATTTACCAAAATAAAATCGCCTGTCTCTAAGGTTGGGACCATCGAGTCAGAAGGAATATTAAATGGTTCATATAAGAAAGAACGCAAAACGAGCACAACGGCCAACACAGGCCAGAAATCATAAGCCCATGTAATGATAAAGTTTTCTTGGTTACGCCCACGATTTGCACGTTGTTTGAATACGAACTTATCAAGCAACCACACCAGGAAAAAAATAAGTGTCGCTGGTACTAGAATCAAATTAAAATCAAAATCCACAAACCCTCACCCGCAGTCTGACTGCTCGTCTTAGGGCTGGGTTAAGCGATGCTTTTCCCAGCCTGATCTTTCTTTATCTATCTACTTTCAATACAGCTAAGAAGGCTTCTTGTGGAATTTCTACACTTCCCACTTGTTTCATACGCTTCTTACCTTCTTTTTGTTTCGAAAGAAGTTTCTTCTTACGAGACACATCCCCACCATAACATTTTGCCAAAACGTTTTTACGCATGGCTTTTACGGTAGATCGAGCAATAATTTGTGCACCAATTGCCGCCTGAATCGCTACATCATACATTTGACGAGGAATTAAATCCTTCATCTTTTCGACCAAGGCAATACCACGATGACGAGCATCTTGGCGGTGACAAATCATCGCTAAGGCATCTACCTTTTCGCTATTAATTAACACGTCAACCTTAACTAAGGCTGAACTTTCAAAACGTACAAAGTTGTAATCGAGTGATGCAAATCCACGTGAACAAGATTTCAATTTATCAAAGAAATCCATCACAACTTCAGCCATTGGAATTTCAAAGGTAACAGACACTTGGTTACCCAAGAACTTCATGTCTTTTTGCACGCCACGGCGCTCAATACAAAGCGTCATCACATTACCTAAGTATTCTTGTGGCACAAGAATATGACATTCTGCAATAGGTTCACGCAGATCTTCAACCGTTGAACCATCAGGCATTTTCGATGGGCTATCAATGTAAATAATGTCGCCTTTTTTCGTTAAAGCTTCATAAATTACAGTAGGTGCAGAACTAATCAGATCAAGATCATACTCACGCTCTAAACGCTCTTGTACAATCTCCATGTGCAGCATACCCAAGAAGCCACAACGGAAACCAAAGCCTAAAGCATCTGAACTCTCAGGTTCAAAGAATAATGCCGAATCGTTAATCTGTAGCTTTTGTAAAGCCTCACGGAATGGTTCAAAATCACTTGAATCAATCGGGAAAAGACCAGCATATACTTGCGGTTTAACCTTTTTAAAACCCGGTAAAGTTGCAACTTCAGGCGAAGATGCCAAAGTGATGGTATCACCCACAGGCGCACCAAAGATGTCTTTAATCCCTGCAATCACAAAGCCAACTTCGCCCGCTTCGAGGATGTCAGTTTCTGTATGTTTTGGATTAAATACACCAACTGAAGTAACTGGATGAGTTTGACCGGTTGATTTAACCAACATTTTATCGCCCTTACGGATACGACCTTGTTTGATACGAACCAACGAGACAACGCCTAGATAATTATCAAACCATGAATCAATAATCAAAGCTTGAAGTGGCGCGTCACGATCACCTTCAGGTGCTGGAATCACATCAACTAAACGCTCTAAAACGCCTTCAACACCTAAGCCAGTTTTTGCTGAACATGTCGGTGCATCAGTTGCTTCAATCCCAATAATTTCTTCAATTTCATGGATTACACGTTCAGGTTCTGCTTGTGGTAAATCAATCTTATTTAAGATCGGTAATACCTCTAAACCTTGTTCAATAGCGGTATAGCAGTTTGCTACGGATTGAGCCTCAACACCTTGTGCAGCATCGACGACCAATAAAGCCCCTTCACATGCTGCTAAAGAACGTGATACTTCATAAGAGAAGTCAACGTGTCCTGGGGTATCAATAAAGTTCAATTGATACTCTTGACCATTTGGATGCGTATAATACAACGTCACCGATGCAGCTTTAATGGTAATCCCACGCTCACGCTCAAGCTCCATAGAGTCTAGTACCTGAGCTTGCATCTCACGGTCTTGCAGACCACCACACATTTGAATAAAACGGTCAGCCAAAGTCGACTTTCCATGGTCAATATGAGCAATGATCGAGAAATTGCGTATATTTTTGATATCTACGGATTTTTTAGCTTGCGCCATGGGTTACCTTGAGAAAATAAATCGCCCTATACTTTTAAAAAGTTATGAGCCAAAACGGTTTAACAAAATTGTTGGGGATTATAACAGAACGACCTTTCAAAGTATTCAAAATAATTATTACCGATCTAAACCACGCTGTCATGATTTTATGATTTATATCTGCTCATATAAAACGGAAAAATCCAAGGGATTTAAATCAGTTGGAATCGGTTGATAAGCTTGGATAAAACTTGGGGACATACGTTTTGGACGACCAGTGGCAATCTCAATACACGCCCACTTGGTATTTCCTAAAAATAATATACTTTGATCTTTTTCACGATAAAATGCGTACTGCCTAAAAGAATACAGTGCATTAATATCGTCTAGCCAAGTGCGCAAAATAATTTCTTCGCCTTCAAGTGCAGCTTTGCGATATTGGACATGATGCTCCACTGCAACCATCGCATGTTTAAGCTCCAAATATTGAGCCACACCTAAACCTAAAGTTTCAATGTGTGCAGCCGCT
The DNA here is from genome assembly GCF_900406815.1 of Acinetobacter haemolyticus. Classification (GTDB taxonomy): domain Bacteria; phylum Pseudomonadota; class Gammaproteobacteria; order Pseudomonadales; family Moraxellaceae; genus Acinetobacter; species Acinetobacter haemolyticus_A. The sequence continues at coordinate 6,713 of NZ_OVCN01000010.1, read as the reverse complement.
ACATCCTGCATCCACTGAACATACATCACATTGTTAACATGGCCTAGAACATCAATATGCTCAGGTCGAACAGTTATTCTTAAATCAAAAATCGTACTCATTTTTCGCTGTACTTCTTACCTCAATCCGCTGCTGCATACAGTAGTCCAAACACATCAAGATTACAAAATAAAAACCACTCTGAATCGAGTGGTTTTTATGACGTTATGCAATTTTATTGGAGACGCAAACCTAAGATTGCACGTTGTCCTTGGCGAATAATCGCTACACGGGCAACACTGCCTTTCGGTAAGCCAGCAATCACTCTCGCGAAGCTTGCACTATCATTAATTGCAGTGCCGTTAACTTGCAAGATGACATCGCCAGCAACAATATTAGATAAAGAAGCTAAACCGCCACGTTGTACTTCTTGCACAAGGATACCACCACGAATATCCAAGCGAGATTGCTCAGTTGGCGTAAGATTCCGGATGCTCATCCCCAATCCACTCGTCGGACTATTTTTATCACCTGTTGCAGGTGTATCATCAGGTGCTGTATCTAATGTCGCAGAAATAGTACGAACTCTTTCATCACGCAAAATTTCCAATCGAATGGTCTGATTCGGAGAAATCCGGTTCAAGGTATAAAGTAAATCACTGGTACGTGAAATTGGCGCACCATTAATTTTTAAAATCACATCACCTGATTTCAATCCCGCTTTTTCAGCAGGCGACTTAGGTGCAACTTGAGTAATCAACGAACCTTCAGGTTTTGATAATTTATAAGCCTCGGCGAGGTTACGATCAATATCCTGCAGCATAATACCTAGATAAGAACGGGTTACTTTTCCGTTAGCTTTTAATTGCTGAACCACATCCATCGCAACATCGATCGGGATCGAGAAGGACAAGCCCATATAACCACCCGTACCACTAAAGATACGAGAGTTTACGCCCACCACTTCACCTCTTTGATTGAATAATGGCCCACCTGAGTTACCAGGGTTCAATGCTGCATCTGTTTGAATAAAGGGTACGGATGTTTCCCCACTCATATTACGAGACTTCGCGCTGACGATCCCAGCTGATGCTGAATAATCAAATCCAAATGGTGATCCTATCGCGAGGACAGGTTCACCTACTCGCAATTGATTGACATCCCCTACTCTTAATTCTGGGAAATTTGCCCCTTGTACTTTTAGCACAGCGACATCAGTACGCTCATCACTCCCCACTAAAGTAGCATCAAATTCACGACGGTCATTCAACGTAATACTGATACGTGACGCATTTGCAATGACGTGATGGTTTGTCACGAGGTAGCCATCTTTACTGATAAAAAAAGCACTACCAAATGCGGTTTTTTCTTGTGGTCCTTGTCGTTGTGGAATGATGACCTGATTGCCGAAAAAGCGTCTTAGAATTTCAGGAACTTGTTGCTGCAACAACTCTTCCTGAGTCATTTTCTTGACAACATTGACACTCACAACAGCAGGACTCACCTGCTCAACGAGGTTTGAAAAATCTACTGGCGCAGCAGCGTTGACTTGAGAAGCTGCTATCGTAAATACCGCAGCATACATTCCTTGTTGTAAATAGCGACTTTTCATGAAGCAAGAACCTACATACTGATGATTAAAATAAAAGTTATGGTCTATGTTTGTAGCATAACCCCACCATTCTTTTCGTAAAAAAATGTTTATATTTTCAATGTATACAACGAAATAGAATGATGAAATGTGAATGAATTATGGAGACAATTCCAAGCATTCACTTTTCATTTAAAGGTTTTATACTGGACAGCTTAAGTCTAGATTAAAACAATGTACTGAAACATAATCGTTTTATCATCAAGACACATTCAGCAAAAAATAATCGGCAAATAAATCGCATTCGCTAAAAATTCACCCAATTTCAGGCAGATTAGCCCTTGCCTTTTTGATAAAAAAGCGGTGTCATTAGCGAACGTTTAAAACTGAAGCAGATCGACATGCCTGATTTAAAAACAATTCACCATTTTGATGTGATTATTGTGGGCAGTGGTGGTGCAGGTTTAAGTCTTGCACTCTCTTTACCAAGTCATTACAACATTGCGATTTTAGCAAAAGCGGCATTGACAGAAGCCAGCACCTTTTATGCACAAGGTGGTGTCGCTGCGGTCTTAGACGAAACTGACTCTATTCAACAACATATTAATGACACTATGATTGCAGGCGGGCATCTATGTGAATTAGATGCTGTCAAACATACAGTTGAAGGCGGAAAACCTTCTGTTGATTTTCTTCTTGGACAAGGTGTGCAATTCACTTTAGACGAGGATGAACAACTTCACCTCACTCGTGAAGGTGGCCACTCCCAACGGCGTATCATTCACTCTGCCGATGCAACAGGTAAAGCCATTTCAACAACCTTGGTTGAGCGCGCTAAAGAACGTGAAAATATTACAATTTTTGAAAATTACATCGCGATTGACTTAATTACTCTACATAAACTCGGTCATCAAGATCAAACGAATCGTGCAATTGGTTTATATGCACTGCATGAAGATAGCGAACAAGTTCATACCTTTTTAGCACCGTTCACTGCTCTTGCATGTGGCGGTGCAATGAAAGCTTATCTTTATACCTCAAACCCTGACATTGCGACAGGTGATGGTATTGCAATGGCATATCGTGCAGGTTGCCGTGTCGCCAATATGGAATTTAACCAATTCCATCCAACTTGTTTATATCATCCGAAAGCGCGCTCTTTCTTAATTACCGAAGCAATGCGTGGTGAGGGTGCATATCTACGTTTACCAGACGGCGAACGTTTCATGTTGCGTTTTGATGAACGTGCGGAATTAGCACCGCGTGACATTGTGGCACGTACCATTGACCATGAAATCAAGCGCTTAGGTATTCGTCATGTTTGGTTAGACATTACACATAAATCACCTGAGTTTATTACTGAGCACTTCCCTACACTATATGCACGTTTGCTTGAGCTTGGGATCGACATTACCAAAGATATGATTCCTGTGGTTCCTGCGGCTCACTATACCTGTGGTGGTGTCGTCGTCGATGAACATAGCCAAACTGATTTAGATGGCTTATATGCGATTGGTGAAACCTCTTATACAGGTCTACACGGCGCTAACCGTATGGCAAGTAACTCATTGCTTGAATGCTTTGTTTATGGCATGAGTGCGGCAGAAGATATACAGAGCAAACACAATGCGGGCTTTGAATTTCCAGATGTACCGTCTTGGGATGAATCTCAAGTCACCGATGCGGATGAAGATGTTGTCATCTTACAAAACTGGGATGAGCTACGTTCTACCATGTGGAACTATGTTGGTATTGTTCGTACGACTAAACGACTACAACGTGCTTTACACCGTATCGAGATGTTGAAGCGCGAAATCAATGAATACTATCAAGATTACCGTGTTAGCAAGAACTTGATTGAATTGCGTAACTTGGTTTTGGTTTCGGAAATGATTGTACGTTGTGCAATGGAACGTAAGGAATCGCGTGGTTTGCATTACACACTGGATTATCCAGAACTTTCAAATGAAATTCGCAAGACCGTGTTAACTCCACCAAACTTTAAGGTGGAACAGCCGTTGGTGAATGAGTAGAAATCTAAATAGTCTGGTCTTATTCAAAGATAAGATCAGACTAATGCTTTCTATTTAAAATAAAAATCATAAATGTATAGATAGCAATAATTAGTGGAATGATTATATATAATTTCATCCATATAAAGCCTAAAAATGGCAATATTATCAATATTAATAGGTCTTCAGCTCCCAAATATTGATAATACTCTCTAGTGAGAACCCAAGAGCATAATGCTGCTATATAAAAAGAAAAAATCATGATGAACGTTATTTTTATTGGAATAAAAATTCTGTACTTAGATAGTTTAAAAGCTAAATAAAATGACAAAACATTTAGTACAATGAAAAAAATATTTGGATTTAAATGAAAAATATGTCTAGTGAAAAAACTATAACAAATATACAGAATGAGAATATTTGTTATAGCCATAAAAAACAAATTTAGCCCTATGCTTAAGTCTTGTTTTATATGAAATTTCATATTTAAAAGTTTATTAGAGTAATAATCTTTATACTAAAAAAAACTTAAAGCATTTGCAAACACAACATCCGCATTCTGTGTTGCATCCAAGCGCTTGATCCGTTCCGGCTCTGCTTGCCACAAAGTCTCATAACCCGCACGAACTTTAGCGAAGAAACTCAATTTCTCTTGCTCAAAACGATCCAATGCGCCACGCTCTCGCGCACGTGTCATCCCCAACTCAATTGGTGCATCCAGCCAAAAGGTAATATTCGGCATTTTCGCCACAAAAGTTTGATTCAACAGTTGCAACTTTTCCTGACTTAAGCCACGACCAGAACACTGATAAGCAAAGCTGGCATCGGTAAAACGATCACTCAACACAATCTTCCCCGCCTCTAAGGCAGGTAAAATCACTTGCTGTAAATGCTGTGCACGTGCTGCATAAATCAGTAACAGCTCAGTATCATGACTCATTTGTTCTTCATGATTGACTGCCAATAATAAAGACCGAATTTGTTCAGCCAAAGGCGTCCCACCCGGCTCACGGGTTAATACAACTTCTTTACCTTGTTGTTCAAAATACTGATGAATTTTACGAATCAGTGTAGTTTTACCTACGCCTTCTGTACCTTCAAAGCTAATAAACATTTACTGTTGCTCCTGCTTCTTGGCACGTAAAACCGCCAAATACTCTTGTACTGCACGATTATGATCTTGCAAATTGGTTGTAAATGTATGCCCACCTGTTCCTGTAGCAACAAAATAAAGGTTCTGTGAATCATCAGGATGCATAGCTGCCTCAATTGCTTTTTTACTTGGCAAAGCGATTGGCGTTGGAGGTAAACCAAAAATGGTATAGGTGTTATATGCAGTCGGTGTCCGTAGGTCATTACGCGTGATATTACCTCTGTAATTATCTCCCATACCATAGATGACCGTTGGATCAGTCTGTAGGCGCATGCCGACCTTTAGCCGACGAACAAACACACCCGACACTTGCTGAAGCTCACTATCTAAACTGGTTTCTTTTTCAATAATCGAAGCCATGATTAATGCTTCATATTTATTTTTATAAGGAAGATTTTCCGCTCTATTGACCCATGCCTCATCCAGTGCTTTCATCTGACGACGATAGAGATCTGTTAAAATTTTCTTGTCAGTTTCACCCTTCGCAAAAAAATAAGTATCCGGTGCAAATAACCCTTCAGGATGAGCATACGAAATATCTAAAGCTTTTAATAATTGATCTTGTGGCAAATCTAAAATTGTTTTGGTCACATTCGGATCATTTTTTAATTTCTGCACCAATTGTTTGAAGTTTGTACCTTCAATAACCAATACTCGATTCATTTGGGCATTATCTGCATTGGCAAGCATATCCAAAACCTGACGAACACTCATTCCTTTGGTCAGCTCATAGACACCCGCTTTCATCGTGTCATGTATCAGAAATTTCTGATAGAGCTTTAAAATAATCGGAAAACTCACCTTCTGGTCTTCAGCCAAACGATCAATAAAACGAGAATATGTATCTCCAGATGAAATCACCAATAATTGTTTTTTACTCTCCATTGGATAAGGCTTGAATAAATTTGCCCATATCACGCCAAAGACCACCACGGTGAAAACACAGATAAATACAAAATATGCTTTAAATGTAAATCTGGATTTCGGCTTTGCTTTTGGTTTTTTCTTACTTTTGCTTGAGTTTGGTGGCTTCGGCATATTAATCAATCTGGCTAAGTTTTAAAGTTTCAAATAAATCAAGGTATGGTTGTTGCGCTAAAGCGCGATCATTCAATCGTACAACCGCTCGCATTGGATGCAATGCATTACAAAAAAATAGGCTTTGAATACGATCAATCTCATCCATGCCGATACAACGTTGTTCGCATGTCACATTGTATTGTTGCATTCGAAATAGGATTTTGGCTCGCATCACACCATGGACGCCATTATAGCGAAGTTCAGGCGTAATCCACTGATCATTTATACGAATAAAACAATTACTGCTCACCCCTTCAACGATATAACCCTGCACATCACTCACTAAAGCTTCTAACCAACCACGTTGATCTGCTTCTTGTTTAAGTAAAACCTGCTCAAGGCGATTCAATGTTTTTAAACCTACAAGGTGTGGCATATTTAAACCTATGGCATGATTTAATAAGCCACTCTCAATCCATTCTGGTTGAAAAGCTTGCGTTACTTTAGGGTAATACCATACGTAAAGATCAGCAGCGTGCAAAGGTAAACTATAACCTCGGTCACCTTCACCACGGCTAATCACAACTTTGAGTGTGCCATTTAAAGTTTGAAATTGCTGTTGTAATTGTTCAAAAACCTTGTCGATCAAAGATAAATCCGTTTTTAAACTCAAATGCTGGCAAGCCAGTTGTAAACGTGCAAAATGCAGTTCTTTTAACTCAAAACACCCATCAAAAACACGTGCCGTTGTAAAACAACCATCTCCATAATGAAATGCCCGATCAAGTAAAGGAATGGAATCAATTAACTGTCCATTTTTATAGCATTGCATGATCTAAGCACCCTTTAAGTTTATGAGAATCAAAGTTTTTAAATGAATAACCCTTTGATTTTAAAAAATTATAACAACTAAAACATTGAAATGAAAATTTATTATTTATCAACGATTCAGCATAAC
>NZ_OVCN01000031.1 GCF_900406815.1 Acinetobacter haemolyticus | reverse complement strand
ATTTATACGTTGATTAGAACTATAGCGTGAAATCTGACTACTCTGGGCATTTCGTTCTTTTGCTCTTTGATAATTAATTATTCTCTTGAACTCCTGTTTAAACCAACTTTTTTCTAATTCTTCTTTTGTTATCTTTCGAGGTGTTTCTTGCATGGTACTTCTCACCATGATTTTTTCCCAATCAAAAGCAGGAGCCTGTTTTCCACCAAAGAATTCGCTATCAAAATTAGGCGTGTAATCTAGTGTGATTTGAGTTGAATATATTTTTGAACCGATACGTACATAATAAAAATTATGACTATCTTTTGAAATATATTGACTAAAAGGAGTGGAGTAGCTTTTTCTATTCATTCAACTCACCTCTAGGGTTAGATGAGAGATTTAAGATTTAAAAATAATATTAACAATAAGTTTTGTGACTTATTTATAATATTTATACGTTTTATATTTATTTTCAATGCTACATTTACATTAGTGTATTTTTTTATGTTTAAAATAATCAAAAAATATTGCGATGTAAATTTATGATATGTTTTAAAATTTTATGTAATGGAATTGTTTATTGGTACATTAAGCCTTAAAAATAAAGTTAATATAAATATAACGACTTACTTGGATGGTTAAAATGATTAACTTTGAAATGTTAGAGGAAAAGATTAACCAGCTAGGGATAGGAGAGTTCTTATTTATTGGTCGAAGTTTCGATCTGAGTGAAATGCCAATTGTTTTGCGTTTCCTCAAGAATCTCGAAACAAAAAAAGTGTTAAGAATAACCTATTTACATACAAATAATGAAACAGGAGAGAATCTAGTTGATCTTATTAAGATTCAGAAAATGCTGATGTAAAGTTAAGACAATTTTTGAAAACATAAGGCTGTTGTTCTTTCCATATTTTTAAGTCTTATCGCCTCAATCGAGTAGTAATTAAGAGATTATAAGTTGACCAAATGATTTTTCACTTCCCCATTTATTGGAGGTAAGTCCATAACTATTTGACTTTTTTGTAATTACAAAAATAAAATTATTTAATATATAAAAAACTATTAGAAATAAAGATCTTAGTTTTAATTTAAAAAATATTTTAACTTATTGAAAAATATAGATTTAAAATTATGTAAAAATATACTATTAATATTTTTTTTGTGTATAATTTCGCCACTAAAGCCTCTGTTAGGTTATAGATCTCTTCTATAACTTGACAGGGGTTTTTCTATGGAAATTTATCTGTAATGGAAGAACTGAGTTAATTTATTTGGATGGTTTTGAATGATCCTTTTTTCCAGAACTGCTCTTATTGATCCTCAAATTCAATTAAGTGCTCAACGTCTTTCTACTCGTTTTAGCTTTTTCGGTCTCGGTTTTGCCACCGCTGCTTGGGCGCCGTTAATTCCATTTGCTCAACAGCGCTTGGACTTTAATCATGCCAACTTTGGCTTGTTATTGTTATGCAGTGGATTAGGCGCAATGCTTGCAATGCCAGCGACAGGTAAAATTGTACAACGTATTGGTTGCCGTATACCAATTGGGTTTGCACTACTGCTGCTTGCTGTTTTGTTACCTTGTTTAAGTTTATGGAACACTCCTCTAATGATGGCAGTATCCTTATTTCTATTTGGTACAGCAGCTGGAATTTTAGGGGTTGCATTAAACATTCAGGCCGTCGTCGTTGAAAAGAATAGCTTGAGATCACTCATGTCTGGCTTTCATGGGATGTGCAGCTTAGGTGGATTAGCAGGTGTATTAACGATTACAGCTTTGCTAACTTTTAATGTTTCACCTGTAGTGAGTGCGCTTGCGATTAGTTTGATTCTGGGAATCATCTCTTTACTGGTTGTGCCTTTGGGTATAAAAGCCATTGAAAAAGTTGATTGTGTGACTCCTTCAACTGAAAAAGAGACCTTAACTCAGCGTATTCCGAAACCTTTAATTATTTTGATTGGTTTAGCGTGCTTTATCGTCTTTATGACTGAAGGCGCTGCAATGGATTGGGGCGGGATCTATTTGACTCATGAATATGGAGTCAATACTGCCTATGCTGGTTTAGCCTATACATTCTTTGCAATAGCAATGACGACAGGACGTTTTTCTGGACAGTATTTGATTCGATATTTCGGAGAGAGAAAACTTTTAACTTATAGTGCTATTTGCTCAACGATTGGTTTAGCTATGGTCAGTATTGCGCCGCATTGGGGAGTAGTATTGCTTGGTTATACATTGGTCGGTGCAGGCTGCTCGAATATTGTACCTATCATGTTTTCCCGTGCTGGACGTCAGACTTTAATGGGTAAAACTGTAGCAATTTCTTTTGTTTCGACAATGGCTTATACAGGAGTTTTGGTAGGTCCTGCCTTTATTGGAATGATTGGCGAACTGATCGGGTTAAGTACAATTTTCATGGCATTATCATGTTTATTATTATTGATTGTTGCCTTAAACCGTTTCACTTATGTGAAATAAGCTTTAAGAAAACTGGCAATGTTAATACATTGCCAGTTTATTCAGAAATTGATTTTCTATAAATCATGATAGATTGTATTAACACTACGCATTCTCTTGTATTTGAAATCTTGTGTTGACTGGCTGAATCGTAAATCATTTAAGAATGTATTACGCCAATCATTGATATCAAAATCTTTTAATCCTTTCATTAGTTGTTTATAACGTAAAATACGTTCTTGTCGTGGCATTTCCAATGCTGTTTTTAAAGCATTCACCATAGCAACTTTATCCGTAGGATCGACCAAAATTGCTTCAGACATTTTTTCAGCCGCGCCCGCATGTTGAGATAAAATCAAAACACCTGGGTTTGTAGGATCCTGTGCCGCAATATATTCTTTTGCAACAAGGTTCATTCCATCACGAATAGAACTAATCCAACAGATATCTGCTTGTCGATAGATTTGCATTAAATGATGGTGTTTGATGGCATCATAAATACATTCTATGGGCTGCCAATCTTCCTGACCAAATTCTTGATTTATGAGTTTAATTTTAATCTTAAAACGTTCAAATAAACGTTGATAAGCAGGAACTTCTAAACGACAAGGACAAGCGATTTGTAAATGTTGGATGTGCTGCTTGTATTGCGGATATTTTTCTAAAAAGTCAGCATAAGAAAGGAACCGCTCCAACAGCCCTTTTGAGTAATCAATACGATCTACACCAATAATAGTTTTAGGAGAGTTGAGTTCAATAGGGCGGTTCAGAAGATCCTTCATATCGATGAATTGTTGTGCCGCTTTCTGAATTGCACCGGGATTAATTCCAATCGGATAACATTTAATAATCGTTAAACGTTGATGATAACTTAATAAATTTTCTTGAATTTTTTGTGCTTTTAATAAAGATGTGCAAACCTGCATACAAACTTTCTGATCTTTTTCTGTTTGCATACCTAAAATATCATATTGACATAAATCCTCGATCAATTGCTGAGCACAAGGGATTTTTTGCCAAGCAGATAAAGGAGCAAAAGGAATATGTAAAAAGAAGCCAATTTTATTCTTCATACCAAGTGCACGACAATATTTGGCTACACTTAAGAAATGATAGTCATGAACCCAGATTAAATCTTCTGGTTGAGCAATTTCTGCCAATTTTTTGGCAAATAAATAATTTACTTGCTGATACCCTTCATATTCTTTTGAATTGTATTCAATGAGATCTGAACGATAATGCATGGCTGGCCATAGCGCATTATTGGCAAACCCACAATAATATTGAGAAAACTGGGTTTGAGTTAAAGGGCAAGTGATATATTCGATTTCATTTTTGCGCAATACATTAAAAAGAACTTCTTCTTGAGTATCGACTTTTTCGCCATTCCATCCTAACCATATACCACCTATATCATTTAAAGCATCTTGTATGGCGACAGCGAGTCCGCCAGCACTTACTTTCTGAGCGTTAGGAATTGATACTCGATTAGACAATATTATTAGTCTAGACATATTTCTTCTCCACTTAAGTCATCAGTCGTTGAAACTCTTTCTTCTGTAGGTATATTTTTTAAAAATAAAGCTAAGAAATCCTGTACTTGAGTTATGTCATTTAAGAAATATTTTGCATTTGTTGGGCCTTTGCCCACTTTAATTGAGATGCCGTTGTTGATTTTATTTACCACAGTGAAGCCATCTTCATCGGTTATGTCATCACCTATAAAGATAGGAGTGAAAACGTCTGTGATATTCAAATGAGCCAGCATCTTCTGGATTGCAAATCCTTTATTTGCTTCTGCAGAAATTAATTCAAAAACAAATTTTCCCTCGATTAACTTAAGTTCAGGGAAAAGACTGTGGCTCTCATTGATAATTTTCTTTGCAACAAACTCGAGTTCTGGACATTTTCGATAATGCAATGCAACAGAGCTTTTTTTGTTTTCGATCAAAAGGTTAGGGTAAGGTATGCATGCTTTTGAAATCATGCTGTGTATATATGAGATAGTGGAGAGATTTTTATTTAATGAGTTTTTTTTCTCTCTATTGAAATATATTTCTAGCCCATGTAATGCCGCAATGGGTATATCCATAAATTTAAACAACTCACGAGCAGAAACAATATCCCTCCCAGTAATTGCAATCACGGGAATATCTTTGGCTCGAATATTTTCTATTATATTTAAGGTCTTATTGGGGATAAAGCAATTATTTGGGTCCAACTTGAAGTCACAAAGGGTGCCATCAATATCTAAAAAAAGACATTTTTTATTGTGTTTATAAGTAGAATCTTGAAGTAAATTTTCGAGAATATCTAAATTTAGGTTGGGGTCTTCCTTATTATAGTTCAATTTCTTTTCCCTCATATTGATAGAATTTTAATTATGAGTATGATGATTTTTTTATTTTTATAAAGTTGAAATGTCAATAATTAAACATATTAAAAAACATAACTTACATTTTTAATTGTTTGTATACAAGGTAAGATTTTATTACATATAGAGTAGAGCAAGTTTACAAAAAGTTTCTTTTGAAACATAAATTATATTAATTTTTTTATAACATAAACATTGTAGGTGTTAACTTGTATTATCTATTTCTTAGTGGAGATTAACATGTTACATAGAATGTTCTATTTTAGCATTGGTGCAATGTTCGGGTATTGTTGCAAGACTAAAAAAGAAAAGAAAAAGGATAATAAAGATATGGATTGAACGTTAAGTTTAATTTAGATCTTTTCCTTTTTAAATAAAACTGATGTTATGAAGCCACTTTAAGTGGCTTCTTTATATTTATAAATAATAAATTATAGAGAAATCAATAATGAAAAAGATTCTGCTAGGACGTTAAGTGGTAGTGATGGCTATCAAAGGATTCTTATGGAAAAAGAGGAGTAAGGTCATGATTTTCTGAAATTAACAAAGAAATTCTCCTATTTAATTGGTCATAAAAAAGAAGTTCCCGAAAGAACTTCTTTTTTAATTTTTGAAAAACTATATAAAAAACAATAAAACTTTAAATAAACCAGCAATTAGGAATAACGTTAAAAAACCACCTAACCAAAGTATAATAAACCATTGAGTCGAACTTATTTTTGCGGGTTGCTTTTTCATTATTTTCTCCCTCTAGTGATAACCTTCATCATTCGGTCTTACTTTATCTCTAAATACCCAATAGGCCAAAATGGTGTAACTCATAATGATTGGAATTAGGATTAGAGCACCTATGAGTGTAAATAGTTGACTTGAGTAAGGAGAGGCGGCTTGCCAAATCGTAACGGAAGGGGGAATAATATTTGGCCAAAGACTAATAACAAAACCACTAAACGCTAGAAAAACTAACACTAATGTATAAACAAATGGTTTAAGTTCTTGCTTTTGCTTGCAAGCCCGTAAGATTAAGTAAACAAATAGGACTACAAGAATAGGCACAGGGCTAAAATAATACAGATTAGGGATCGTGAACCAGCGCTCAGCAATTTCTGGTTGCTTCAATGGCGTGTATAAACTTACCCCAATAAAAATAAGCAGTAATAAAATAATTAACTTCGGCATTAATTGATACATTTTTTGCTGCAATTCATGGTCTGTTTTTAAAATTAGCCAACCACAACCTAAAGTTGCATACATGATTACGACGCCGATGCCAGTGAAGACGGAGAAAGGGGTCAACCAATCGAAAGGTCCTCCTGAGAATATTCCCTGATTCGTTTCAACGCCTTGGATATAAGCGCCTAAAATGATTCCTTGGAGTAAACCCGTAATGACCGATCCTAAAAGAAAAGCATAATCCCATAAATAACGGGTTCGGCCTGCCTTAAAACGAAATTCGAATGCGACACCACGAAAAATTAAAGCGATCACCATAAGAATAATGGGCATATAGAACGCAGACAGTATCGTTGAATAAGCTAATGGAAAAGCCGCAAATAAACCAGCACCGCCTAACACCATCCAGGTTTCATTTCCATCCCAAACAGGAGCGACGGTATTCATCATGACATCACGTTCTAGTTTATCTTTGAAAAAAGGAAATAAAATACCAATTCCTAAATCAAAACCATCCATAATCACATATATCAAAATTGCTAAACCGATAACGCCAACCCATACTAAAGAAAGATCAATCATTGGATTTCTCCTGTGAGTTTGTTTTTTCATCTAGGCTTTCATCCACAGCACTGAGCGGGCGCATAGGTGTTTTGAAATGACCGAGTCCTGCAACTTCATGTGGTTGTGCATCAACAAAAACAGGGCCTTTTCTTATTAATTTCACTATATAATAAATACCGGTACCAAAGACGATGGTATAAACGACAACAAAAATAGTGAGACTTAAGCCAACTTGTTCTGCTGAAACCGTATGCGATAATCCCTCACTGGTTCTCATAATCCCATATACAACCCAAGGTTGCCGGCCCACTTCAGTAGTTATCCATCCTGCAAGCATGGCGATATAACCCATCGGTCCCATAAAAATAGCAAATTGATGAAACCATTTTGCTTCATAGAGCTGTTTACGTTTTCTTAACCACAATGAAAGGAGTGCTAGGGTTACCATGAGTAATCCCAGCCCAACCATCACCCTAAAACTCCAGAAAACAATAAGCGCATTTGGACGGTCTTCACGCGGAAAATCTTTTAATCCAGTGACCGTGCCATTTAAACTATGTGTAAGAATTAAGCTGCCTAAATAAGGTACACTGACTTCGTATTTGTTGCGTTCTGCTTGCATGTCGGGAACTGCAAACAGTATTAAAGGCATAGCTGAATCATAATTGGTTTCCCAATGTCCTTCTACGGCAGCAAGTTTTGCAGGTTGATGTTTTAAAGTGTTTAAGCCATGTAGATCGCCAATAAATGCTTGTAGTAAAGAAGTGACAAGAACCATCCACAATCCCATTGAGAATGATTTTTTAATGAGTTCATCACGACGACCTTTATACAAGTGCCATGCCGCAGTGCCGACTACTAACAATGCTGAGACTAAAAAGGCCGCGCCTGCCATATGAGCTAAGCGATAGGGAAATGAAGGATTAAAGATAATCGAAAGCCAGTCGTAGGGAACAATAATGCCATTTTCAATGCTAAAACCTTGCGGAGTTTGCATCCAACTATTTGAAGATAAAATCCAAAACATGGAAATACATGTACCGAGCGCGACCATAAATGTAGAAATGAAATGGGCTTTTGGACTCACTCGATCCCAGCCAAATAGCATAATTCCAAGAAATCCCGCTTCTAGAAAAAATGCGCTGAGAACTTCGTATGTTAAAAGAGGCCCCATAATGCTACCAGCAACTCGTGAAAACTCACTCCAGTTCGTGCCAAATTGATAGCTCATCACGACACCAGAAACCACGCCCATACCAAATGATATAGCGAAAATTTTAATCCAATATTTATATAAACTTTTATATATTAAATTTTTAGTTTTCAACCAACGCCACTCTAGTATAGTCAAGAAGCAAGCTAAACCGATTGAAGTGGCTGGAAATATAATATGGAAGGAAACGGTAAAGGCAAATTGAAGTCGTGCTAGCTCTAATACGGTTAAATTAAGGTCCATTATTTACTCCATTTTAAAGTATATAATTTGATAGTTTATAAATTGTATGCTTGACCTTATAAGTATGATGAATATTCTAGTTATATCCTCCGTAATGAAACATTAAATTTTTTTTTATTACATATTTGTATATTGGTTTGGTTTATTATTAATAAAGTAAGAAAATGTTTAATCACTATAAGATAGTATAAGCATGATATATGGAAAAAATATCTTGAATATAAATAATTAAAGGTTGAAAATTCAACAAGATAGAGACGAAATTAAAAAGAGAGAATTGTTACCAACTATGTCTTTGTTGCTGGAAGGAAATAATTCTCACAATATTAATAAGAATGATTACAAATTGAAAATAACGAATTCATCATAATATGGTGGGATAAAAAAAGAGGGACTACCGATGCCACGATATTTGAAAATAGCAGAAAAAGTCTATAAAAATCTTATGGATGAGAGGAAATTCTCAAACAAGCCAGTTGAGTACGTAAATTGTTTGCTTAGGGAGATACGCAAAGAAATTAAAGGTACTGACATGAAGCTAATGTATAATTTTATTGAGTTTAATTCAGGTTTTAAAAATCAAATTATCGAAGATTATATGAATGTAGATGTTAGCTTAATACCGAACTATAAGCATCAAGATGAGTTTATCTTATGGTTAGCAGGTTTTATCGAGAAAATAACAATAGGAGGAAAAGAGAAACTACCTCCATTACTAGACACTATTCCAGCTGAATTTAACTTAAATACTATACCAAAAGATATAAAATTTTTATAAAGATAAGAATAATTAATAAATCTTGCAATTTTATTCGCTGATGTATACAGCAAGCCGCTAGCGCAAAGGCGGCTTTATTTTATGATGTAATACATATTAGAAATTATTTCAATTTGTTAGTGTTTTTACCTACTCATCTAGTTTTTAACTCAATAAAAAATCAAATAACCTTTTTTAACTTAAAAAAATAATAAGCTGAAATATCTAACTTAAGATTCAGCTAGACGTTAGTTTTTAAATTCTTGAGTTATATTTTCTGAGAGGAGTTTTACAATGATACATAAAGATAATGATGCGCGTAGACGTATCCAAAATCTACCAGATGATATTGATAAGGATTTAGAACCGAATCTTCCTACCAAATCTGCAACCCATCCTGTAGAGTCAAGTGTAGGTGCCGTTGGTGGTGCCTTGGCTGGGGCAGCAGTCGGTAGTACTGCAGGACCAGTAGGTACTGCTGTAGGTGGTGCCGTAGGTGCACTGATGGGTGGGGTATTTGGTAATGCTGTTGGTGAGGCAGTAGATCCTACTATCGAAGATACTTATTGGCGAGAGCACTATTTTCAACAACCGTATTATAGTGCAGCGAAAGCAAATCACCCCGATCTAGATTATGAGAGAGACTATCGGAATGCTTATCGTATCGGTTATGAAAATAGTCATAGCTATGATGAGAATATCAAATTTGAAGACGTAGAAACTGAACTAAGAGCAATTTGGCTTCAAGAGAATAGAGAGTCTCGATTATCCTGGGATGAAGCAAAATATGCATCAAGAGATGCATGGTATCGAAGTCGGGCGTTGAATAAATAAATGATATGGTATCAATAAAACCTCATTTAGAACTTAAATGAGGTTTTTTAATGGGTTGTATAAAGGTTTTGATAAAAAAGAAAACCGCCATGTAGGCGGTTGCTGTATAAACAGCGAACAATAGAAGTGTGTACGGTCCAGAAACACACTTCTATATCTGCACTAAAGAGGTTTTTTATTTAAAACTTCCAAAAACTCATCAGAATTAAAATAAGATTTAATCAGCTCACCACTTTTAGAATATTCAGGCTCGGGAAGAGGCATATGCTTGGCTTCTTTAGGTGGCGTGTATTTAAATTCTGGCGGAATATCCTTACGAATAGGGGGGAGTCTTTTTTTACCATCTGTTGTAATTTTTTCGATAAAACTTGCTAACCATAAGATAAACTCATCTTCATTTTTAAGCGTTGGAATTAAGCTAATATCAAGCTTAACTCTGCATTCAGAATTCGGCTTTACTAAACACTCTTCGAAATCAATAAAGTTATAAAGTAACTTAATTTTCGTCCCTTTAATTTCTTTCCGTATCTTGATCATTAACTTATTTAAGTTCTCGAGGGGATCAGAGCTAAGCTCTCTATTTTCTTTCAACTCTTTGTAGACTTTTTCAGCTATTCGCAAATATTGTGGCATGTCATCCTCTCCCTAAGCCCACGTCGTCATTAAGAAATTATGAGGAGTTTTTTGTGTCATTATGTATCTGTTGTTAATGTTTTTGTGAGTAATACGCGTTCTGTGAAAACGGTTTATTAAATAAAACTAATTGAATAAATTAAATATTTTAAAAAATATAATGTATTCAACTGGTTGTTTGTATTTTTTTTAGCAGTACTCATAAACAATTAAAGCATTAAATTTTGCATCAAAATGAGAGTTTGTATAAGAATGGCTAATAAAGGTGATATTTATTTTTTGTTTACTGTTAACAAATTCTTCTCTCAACCAATTGTTAATACATTCTTCTAATTCATGGATAGAATTTGCTTCAAAAGCTTTAATTTTTGACATAGGGGTGCTCTACAAAAAATTAGAA
>NZ_OVCN01000029.1 GCF_900406815.1 Acinetobacter haemolyticus | reverse complement strand
TATTAGAATAACAATTCTATACATATTTAATTTTGCAAAATTTTATAAATATCACTGCATATGTCATTAAGAAGTTTTTTTAACTTTGACTGTGGGCTGCCATCATATATGGTTTTAAATTTATAAATCTTATTTTTATATTTTATGCAATAAAAAAAAGTTCCTACAGGTTTTTTTTTAGTTTCGGAACCACCTTTCTTTAGTAACCCTGTGCAAGAAACATATATATCTGACTTACAAATTTTTCTGGCTTTTTTAATCAGTTCAGCTGTGACTTGCATCGATTCAGCGGTGTGTTTTTCTACAAGTTTATGTGAGACATTTAACAAATTTTCTTTTATTTTTAAGTCATAGCAAACTAACCCGCCATTCAATATATCTCCAGAATGAGGATCTAAAGAGAACTGATAAGCTAAATATCCTGCGGAAGCACTTTCAATAAAAAATATTTTAAGTTTCAGATCGGAAAGTTTTTTACAAGTTTTTTTTAACATAAAAGTTCCTTTTGGTGGATAATAATACTAGATTATTCCTTTTTTTTTAATTAAGCATGAATAAATAATTCAAAATGTTAAAATGTAAACTTTCACAAAATTAAATTATTGATATTTATTGATTTTTATACGTGATTGTTTTTCTGTTAACTTGTTTTAACAAAATCTTGATGGGAATGTAATTTGTGCATTGTAATGTAATTTTATATTTTCTATTCGGAGAATGAAAATGACTGTAGTTGTTAAAAAAAGATTACTGGACTTGTTACAGGATGAACATAAAAATTATTACGAGTTAGTTAGTTTCTTTCTTGATGGTGATGTTTCAAACTTTGAAAAAGAAAAGAAAGCTGTAAGTTTATTAACTCAGGAATTTGAAAGTAAAGATTATAAAGAATCTAACTTACCAAAGAATTTTGAAGATATAAAAGATTGGTTTATTAATGATAATGAAAATGTACGTAAAAGCTATCAGGATTACTTGGTTCGAAGAAATGCTGGAGGAGAAAGGGAGTATTTTAAAAATACAGGGCAAGTATTTGAGTTTTTAATAAAAGTTTCACCTACAAAAAAAGTAGATGGATCATGGTTATATAGTATGGTGAATTATTGGAATGATCCTGTATTTCATGATCTTATTTTAATTTATTTAGAAGAATTGGGTTTGGGAAAAGCCAAGTCCAATCATGTATGTATTTACGATGATTTATTAAGATTATTGGGTTTAGACGATTTTGAAACTTTCCTTGAAGATGAATATTATCATAATGCAGCGATTCAACTTGCATTAGGCTATGCACCACCTGAGTTTATACCAGAAATTATCGGTTTTAATTTAGGTTATGAACAATTGCCTTTGCACCTCCTTATAACGAATTATGAACTTAATGAATTAGGTGTTGATTCGAAATATTTTAATCTTCATATTACGATTGATAATTTAGATAATGGGCATGCTCATAAGTCTGTGAAAGTCCTAGAGAATGTATACAAGAAATATAAAGATAAAGATTTATTTATGAAAAAAGTTAGACGTGGTTTTAATCTAAATCAGCATGGAATATCGTCTAAACAAATTATCGAAAATCTTAATCTTGAAACCTTTGTACAGAGTATTTTGAAACGAAAAGCTTTAATAGGGCAGTTAGTACATAACGAAAAGTCTATTTTTGGGTGTAAAACGATTAATCAATGGCTTTCATATCCGAATGAGATGGATAAATTCATTCAACAGTTGATAGAAAAAAGAATGATTATATTAAATTGCGATCCTAATGAGAGTTTGTTTTGGCGATTAATTAATAATGAAGATGGAAAGATGTATGGTGTATTTACGGCCGCAGAAAAGCAAATTATACATGACTGGATTGCTGGAGAAGCTTATTCATCTCATACACTACCGTTTAAGCAAAAGTTAATAGAGTCTCAACCGCTGCATGAATATTTATTTAGTTATATTTCTGATAGTGAATTAGAAAAATTACAAAGTAGAGTCGATCAAACCAATAATTTTGCTCTAAAACTTTGTAAGTTAATTCCTTATTTAGCTCCTGATTCTCATCATAAAAGTATTGGACTGTGGAGTACCGAAAAATACGTGGAATTGTTATTCCCTTATTTAACAGGATCTCCGAGTAGTAAAACTCCATAAATTGTAATGCATTCTTTTAACTAGTCGTAAAATAGGATATTCCAATGAGTGATAATTTTGATGATTATAGAAAGAAAAGTGCTTTAGCCGGTGATACACCAGATAAAAGCAATACAACGGATAAATCAAAACAACTTGATCAAGTTAGAAATGATGCAACTAACGAAGCATTAACCACCAATCAAGGTGTGAAGATTTCTGACAATCAAAACAGTCTAAAAGCGGGCGTTCGTGGCTCAACACTACTTGAAGATTTCATTCTACGTGAAAAAATAACTCATTTTGACCACGAACGTATTCCTGAAAGGATTGTACATGCTCGAGGAGTAGGGGCACATGGTTATTTCCAAGCTTACCCAGGAAATGAAAAATTTACCAAGGCAGGCTTTTTAACTGATACCAGTATCCAAACTCCAATTTTTGTTAGATTATCTACCGTGCAAGGTCCTAGAGGCTCTGCGGATACGGTGCGTGATATTCGTGGTTTTGCTATTAAATTTTACACCCAAGAAGGAAACTTCGATTTAGTGGGCAATAACGCTCCAGTCTTTTTTGTACAAGATGGGATTAAATTTCCCGATTTTGTACATGCAGTAAAACCTGAACCTCATACAGAAATACCGACTGGGGCTTCGGCTCATGATACATTTTGGGATTTTGTGTCGCTCGTACCAGAATCTGCCCATGCAGTAATGTGGGCGATGTCGGATCGCGCTATACCGCGAAATTTACGATCTATACAAGGTTTTGGCGTACACACATTTCGAATGATTGATGCTGATGGAAAAGCTCGTTTTGTTAAATTTCATTGGACTCCCAAACAAGGTTTGAGTGCCCTCGTATGGGATGAAGCACAGAAATTAGCGGGTAAGGACCCTGATTTTCATCGTAGAGATCTTTATGAAGCGATTGAAGAAGGGCTTTATCCAGAATGGGAGCTGGGCGTACAAATTGTTGAAGAAGAGGACGAAATGAGTTTTGATTTCGATCTTCTTGATCCAACTAAGATCATTCCTGAAGAATTAGTCCCTGTTACGCCTATAGGTAAATTTATTCTAAATCGCAATGTGGATAATTTCTTTGCTGAAACTGAGCAAATCGCTTTTTGTCCAGGTCATATTGTTCCCGGAATAGACTTTACCAATGATCCTCTCTTGCAGGCGCGACTATTTTCATATACTGATACACAACTCAGTCGTCTAGGCGGTCCTAATTTTCATCAGATTCCAATTAACAAGCCTGTTTGTCCTTTCCATAATCATCAACGTGATGCGATGCATCAACATGAAATTCATAAAGGACAAGCTTCTTATCAGCCGAACTCCATTGATGACAATTGGCCTTTAGAAACACCTCCTTCTGCAAAAAATGGTGGCTTTGAAAGTTATCAAGAAAGAATTGATGGGCATAAAATCCGTCAACGCAGTGATTCTTTTTCAGATCATTTTTCTCAAGCTCGACTATATTATCAAAGTCTAGCCCCTCATGAACAGAAACATGTAGTTGATGCATATACCTTTGAATTAAGTAAGGTGCAACGCCCTCATATTCGTGAGCGTGAGGTGAAGACAATTCTTGCTAATATTGATATGGATCTAGCAAAGCAAGTAGGACAAAATCTAGGGATAGAGGTTCCAAATTTAGAAGGAAATTATAAACAAACGAGTTTAAAAAAATCGGAACGTCTTTCTATGCAGGCGTTTATTCCTGATGATATTCAAGGCAAGAAAGTATCCGTACTTATTCATGATAAAGTGAATACTGAGACTTTGCGCACCATCGTCAACTGGTCGATTAAAGAGAATGTTATTGTTCATTTACTTGGTCCTACTCTAGCACCTGTAACGGGTGTGGGTGGTGAAGTCATAACATGTGATGGTATACAAAAAGCTGAGCCATCGGTCATATACGATGCTGTTATTATTGCAGATGGTGATAATTTAAATATGGTACAGGCTGATGGTGTTACCAAGCATTATCTTCTTGAAGCATATAAGCATTTAAAACCTATTGTTTTTCTGGGTAATAAATCTCAATTAGTTGATCAACTTGGATTAATGCCAGATGACGGTACGCTACTACAAGATGATTTCAATGAGGTCACTGAGAAGTTGAAGTATTTATTGCGTCACCATCGCGTTTGGAGTAGAGAAGCTTTGATGGAAGCCATACCCGCATAAGATTCTCATGGAAAGGCCCCAATAGAAATTGGGGCTTTTTTCTATTTATGGAAAAGCTTGACTAATACTACTGCTATTCTTTCTATATGTTGGTAAGCAGCTTGTTCAAGCTCTTCGCCAAAAACATCTGGATCAATTTCTTCATAAGTGTATTGAAAAGCTGGGTACTCTTGAATCCATTCTTCTATCGCTTCGAGGAATTTATTCCCTTGATGACTAATCGCAATGCCCGTGTATAAGAACAACTTTCCATTAGAGGTGAGTCTTTTGATGCCTTCTTTTAGAATATTAAATGCTAAATCTGTGCCATCGAGTTGGGTTCCCCCATGTCTATATTGGCGTTTAGATGGATCCATTAAGTAAGGGGGATTAGCAAAAATGAGATCGAAATTTCCTTCTAAGTTTGAAAACAAATCACTATAAATAGGAAAAACATTATCAACACCCACAAATTTTTTATTTATATGACTAAAAAATAAAGCTTTAGGATTTATATCAACTGCAAAAATTTCCTGCATATGAGGAAAGGATTTACTCATTGCAATTGCGACTGGAGAGGCGCCACAACATAACTCAACACTACGTTTTATAGG
The DNA here is from genome assembly GCF_900406815.1 of Acinetobacter haemolyticus. Taxonomy (GTDB): domain Bacteria; phylum Pseudomonadota; class Gammaproteobacteria; order Pseudomonadales; family Moraxellaceae; genus Acinetobacter; species Acinetobacter haemolyticus_A. The sequence goes on along the minus strand of NZ_OVCN01000029.1, from coordinate 9,567 downwards.
TTGTGTTTCATTTAATAGGTATTGTTTTAAATGGTAATAGAACCGATAAGTATCTGGTCCAAAGAAAACCGCATCATTTTCAACGGTTGGAAAAGCAGAGTGAATAAATAATTCATCATTTAGTGAAGCAACTCTGATATTACTTAACCATTGATTATCTTCAATTCGAATCAGATGTGCTTTTTTTAAAATAAAAAAAAGACCATTATCTAGCTCTTCCGGATAAAATGGCATATTCCAACCAAAAATGTCTTTTAAGCTTCTCATTTCTGAGTCGGATTTTTGCTTTCTTCTGAAGATTCGCTCATGAGTTAGAGGGGTAATAACTGTAAACCGATAATGTTTTTCCTTTAAAAAGTTTAATAAGTAAAGTAAAGCTTTTTCCTGTGAAATATCTATATTTAGTTTTTGGTTCATTTTTAATCCTCTTAAGAATAAGAAAACCTCCATAAAGGAGGTTTCTTTTATCCATTAACAATCTGACCACCATTTACATGGATTATTTGTCCAGTGATATAACTCGCATCATCTGATGCTAAAAATAAATAGGCCGGTGCAACCTCACTGGGCTGACCCATTCTTCCCATGGGGGTATCTTTACCAAAACTTTCGACAGTTTCTGCATCAAAGCTACTTGGGATGAGTGGCGTCCAAATGGGTCCAGGCGCAACGCCATTTACTCGTATACCATTTTTTTGTTTCATAAAGTTATTCGATAAGCTACGAGTGAACGACGTAATTGCACCTTTGGTACAAGCATAATCAACTAGCTCATCATGGCCCTGATAACTTGTAATACTAGTTGTATTGATAATGCTATCCCCTGGATTTAAATGGGGGAGTACTGCTTTAGTTAAATAAAACATAGAAAAAATATTAGTTCTAAATGTTTTGTCCAATTGTTCATTACTAATATTGATAATATCTTTTTGCTGGAATTGGACCGCTGCATTATTTACTAAGATATTTATTTTTCCAAAAACTTTCATCACCTCGTCTACACAACGATTAGAAGTTTGAGGATCGGTTATATCTTCCTTAAATAGGAGACAATGCTGTCCCTCTTGTTCAACAAGTTGTTTAGTTATTTCAGCATCTTCTTGTTCTTCTAAATAAATAATAGCAATATCAGCACCTTCCCGTGCAAATAGGACAGCGACGGATCGGCCTATACCACTATCTCCTCCAGTAATCAGAGCAACTTTATCTTTCAATTTATTACTGCCCTGATGACTTTCTTTGATAATTTCTGGATCTGGAGACATGACTTCTTGTTGACCAGGTTGATGTTGCTGCTGCTGTGCTGGGGCTGATTTTGGATAGTGATCATTTGGATGAGTCATTTTTAAAATTCCTTAATCTTGATTTTATTATGATTATTTAAAAATGTGTTTTTTTGGGTAAATACAATGTTTTTGTTGGTTATATTTGTGAGGTTTTGGTGTGAGAAGGTAAGAGATTATAATGCTTAAACATGATTTAATTGACCAGACATCCTGATAGTTTTAGGTGAAATTATTTTTATACTAATTAGTGGGTTAAATTTTTATTTTAAATTTTGTGTTCATTAGATTTACTTGATTGTGTTTATTTGTTGCTATTATTTATTTTTTTAACTTGTTGTAAGATTGTATTTCTTTGTTCTCTTAATTAACTTATTTATTTTTTTATTTACTTGTAACGTAATTATAGTATCGCTCTTTAATGTTTTTTATAAAAATAGCCTATTGAGTAATAAAGGTATTTTAATTTTTTTGTCAATCTTAAAGAAACATTTAAAAGTATTGAAACATAGCACCGTTAGAGGAATTTTTTATTAGCTTCTATTGTGATTATTGCCGAGTTTAAAAAGGCAAAGAATATAATTTTAATAGAGGAATAATTAATTATGGCTAATCAAGACTCTAGATATGATGATCAAGACAATAGTTCAGGTACCTCAAATCGTGGATTCGCAAGTATGGATCCAGATAAATTAAGAGAAATTGCTAGTAAAGGCGGGCGCGCGGCCCATGCGAATGGAAATGCTCATGAATTTACCTCTGATGAAGCACGTGAAGCAGGAAGAATGGCTCATGCTAGGGGAAATGCTCATGAGTTTAGCTCTGAAGAAGCACGCGAAGCAGGATCGATGAGTCATAGAAATGGCCAACGATCAAGTAGTCGTGATGATGATGACGATGATTACGACAACCGTGGCGGTCGCGGACGAGGCCGAAGTCGTAGCCGTGATGATGATGACGACGATGATGACAACCGTGGCGGTCGCGGACGAGGCCGAGGTCGTAGCCGTGATGATGATGACAACCGCGGAGGTCGTGGCCGTGGCCGAGGTCGTAGCCGTGATGATGATGACGACGATGATGACAACCGCGGCGGTCGTGACCGTGGCCGAGGTCGTAGCCGCGATGATGATGACGATGATGACAACCGCGGAGGTCGCGGCCGTGGCCGAGGTCGTAGCCGTGATGATGATGACGACGATGATGACAACCGTGGCGGTCGTGGCCGTGGCCGAGGTCGTAGCCGTGATGATGATGACGATGATGACAACCGCGGCGGTCGCGGACGCGGCCGAGGTCGTAGCCGTGATGATGACGACGATGATGACAACCGTGGCGGTCGTGGCCTTGGCCGAGGTCGTAGCCGTGATGATGACGACGATGATGATGACAACCGCGGAGGTCGTGGCCGTGGCCGAGGTCGTAGCCGTGATGATGATGACGATGATGACAACCGTGGCGGTCGTGGACGCGGCCGAGGTCGTAGCCGTGATGATGATGACGATGATGACAACCGTGGCGGTCGTGGCCGTGGCCGAGGTCGTAGCCGTGATGATGATGACGATGATCGCGGAGGTCGTGGACGCGGCCGAGGTCGTAGCCGTGATGATGATGACGATGATGACCGCGGAGGTCGTGGCCGAGGTCGTAGCCGTGATGATGATGACGATGATGACCGCGGAGGTCGTGGCCGAGGTCGTAGCCGTGATGATGACGACGATGATGACCGCGGAGGTCGTGGCCGTGGTCGGGGCCGTAGCCGTGATGATGATGACGATGATGACCGCGGCGGACGAGGGCGTGGAAACTCTAGTCAAAAACGCGATGAGTACGGGCGTTTTACACGATAGTGTGTTTCACAGTGCCTAGATAAATAATAACTATTTGTTTTCACCTAAAGATATTGAGTAATTTAATTTACTCAATATCTTTTTATTCATACTGGAAGGGACCTTAAAGTAACTGGTGAATGCATCGTGGGTTCTGCCAAATTTTAAGAAACCATGGTCATCATCGCATCCTGATAGTGATTACATCACCTATTTCGCATCGGCATTTAGCGCCTTACGGTCAGTCAGACGATCGTAAACCCCGGCTGCTGTGAAAGCAGTTTTAAATGCACACCACTGGAACGGTTCTGGGAGGGTAGAAGGTGTCTTGTGATATAAGGCAGTCAAAATAGGGTTTTCAGTTCCTTTAATTTTCTCGGCAAGGAGCTGCCCGATGAGGGAGTGGGTGGCAAGTCCATGACCTGAACAGCCAGCGACATAGTAGATGTTTTGCTGTGGTCCAGTTGTGCCTACTACGGGTAGTGCATCATATGCCATACTAACGTAACCACTCCAGCAGTGTTTGATACCCAGACCCCGAAGTGTTGGATGACGCTCGTGCAATGTCCTTGCTAAAGCAGCGTATGCATTATCATCTGGGACATTCGGTGTCTTAGAACCATAAACGTAATTTAACTTCTTAACCGTTAAAACCATTGTGTTGTGTGCAGTCAGACGATGACTCTCCATCATCAGATGTGGAGTAATAATACCTTCTCGACCCTGCCAACCCAGTGAGGCTAATTGTTTTGGAGACAGTTGTTGAGTTTCAATAGCTGAAACGCGTATTGGCGCAACTTTGTCACGTAGTAGCCCTAACTGAGGTGTGAAAGCATTTGTGGCTAATACCATGATTGGTGCACTTGCACTGCCACGAGCAGTTTTACAGGTGATGGTCGATCCCTCAGTATAAGAAAGCAAAGGTGTTTTTTCATAGAGCTTAACACCTGCCTGAATGGCAGCACGACGTAAACCACTAACATATTTACCAGGATTTAGTGTGCCGCCACGTTGCTCACTGGCAAACAGAAAAGCGGGTGGGATCCCGCGGGCACGCATTTCGGCTTGGTCTACAAAGCGAGTATGAGAGCCTAGTTTCTCACCTACTTCCATACTCCGACGTAGCCATTTTTCCTGAGAAGGATCTATGGCAGCTCGCAAAATGCCCGAAGGATTGTAATCACACTCAATACCTAACTCCACCAGACGTTTTTCAACATAAGTCACTCCCTCGTCATAGAAGTTGACAAACTTGGTTGCATGCTCAACGCCAACTCGATTGGCGAACATCTCGAACTCAATGCCCATACTACCAAGTAGATAGCCCGCATTACGTCCACTGGCACCAAAACCACCAAACTCCTGTTCAAGTACGATGACTTTTGCACCTCGAGCGGTCAGCTCAAGAGCGGTGGACAGACCAGCAAAGCCAGCCCCAACCACGATGACATCTGCGCTGACAGAACCTTCCAATTCAGGTTGAAGGTCACTCGGCTGCTCTATCCAGCCTCCAAGAAGTCTAAAGGGTAAATTTTTAGAATTATTGATCATCATTTCTTCATTTATCTGATTCATTTTTTATTCCTCTATCATTGTTTCGCTGAGCTATAACACGACGTTTAATCTTGTGGAAAACGTGTTTACTATCAGGTGGAAACATTGTTATGGTGGTTAAGTTTACTGTCGCGCTGCAACAAAAGATTGCTTAGAAAGGCCTTGCAAGCGTTCGAGTGCTACATAGGCGTAATACAACTGAATTGCACCATAAGACCAAGTAATAAAAGCCCATGTCATAAAAATCATATAATTGTCGTCGCCAGGTATAGGGAAGAAATCATAGACGATCGCAACGGCTAGACCGACAACGGCTGTTACCGCCGTCGCCATCGCATGTAAACCTTCTCCAGCTTGAATCAAACGCAAGATAAAGTAGCAGAGGTAGATCGAAAAGATTGTCCACATGATGACATAGAAGTAAGGACGTGCCTCGTTAAAGAAATCAGCAGTAAAGACGACAAAAGTACCCACAAATGCAGCTGCAAACAGCATAATTTCTTTGAGAGCGGAGGGCTTAAAATTGTGTGTAAGTGCCATCAAGCCAAGCACTGCAATCACTGGCATACCGAAACTACGAGAGAATGAATCAAGAAACATTGTGATCGAATAATTAACATGCCACTCCGTCAGCATAAAAGAGACAAAGTTTGTCGCTGAAAAAGCAACAATCCACCACTCCAAACCCAGCAGATAATTGTTTTTCTTGAGGAATTTAGCGCCATAGATCCAACTAGAAAGAGCCAGCACAATACAGGCAACAAGCCCACAAATATTGATAATTTCCATGATTGCAGCCTCTGTCATTTCAGTGTGAGTTAATACTTTTGCTGCAGTAGCCTCCATTTCACTGCCTACAGCCAGACCAAGAATTTTCATAATATGTCTTCCTTGAAAAAAATAAGAAAATTCCTAGCCGAGAGAAGTTTTCTTACCTTTTGATATCCTAAATTTAATAAATATTATGTAATCCCTGTGGTTTTAAAATCTGGGACATTGAGCATATCGATTGGGTTCATCATCTTACCCTCATGCTCAACAAATCCGACAAATGTCGTACTCATGTTCCAGCCAAGCATTCCTTTTAACTCATCTGGAAAGCCTTTAATGGTTTCTGTTGATAGGGACAAATAATGATTTTCTTCTTGTCGAAGGAAGCCTAAATCATAAGACATCGTTAAACCAATGCGAGGTTCATGACTTACATTTGCTCCACCGCCATGATAAGTAGAACCAATCCATATCAAAGCGTCTCCCGCTTTCATTTCAGCTGCGATGGTTTCATCTTCTTTCGGTACTCTTTCATCATCCCATAGATGACTAGCAGGAATGACGCGTGTAGCACCATTTTCTTCAGTAAAATCAGTCACTGCGAACATGATTTGTACTCTTGCTTCGCGACCATATACGGGATGCTGCCACATCCAAACCGTATCATCCCGATGTAAGGGTTGGGCTTTTTGACCCGGCCAAATTTGAATAGCTTGCGTGACACCAACTTGAATGTCTGGGCATAATTCAATTCGATTTTCACCGCTCCAGGTGCTTAGTGGTTTTTGCAGAATAGCTTTCGCAGTTTCCAAAAATGTTGGATTCATTGCCACCAATGGCATTTGTGGTAAACGTGCAAATAAACGACTCATTCTACGCGTCTTTGTGCCTGCAAAATATTCATCTTCTCCATCAGGGATCAACTCTAATTGTTGAGATAATGCTTGATGAATATCTTTCGTGATTTCTTCACTTAAAAAGTTTTCAATGATGACTCCACCATCTCTTTGAATAATCGAGACGATCTCATCTACTTTTGTATCTTTGCTTAGTTTTACAAGTGACATAAGATAATTTCCTTATCTTTGATTAAAATATATTCAAAGTTTTTTAAAAATGGCTTTGAATACAGTCATCTATTTGGTGTTTAGCTTATTTGGAGGCTTTCGGCGCAAATATATTTTTTAAAAACTTAATTTGATCATTCAGCACGGTTTCATGCCATGTATCCGCATAGAAATCAAAATGATCGATCGGATATTCCAGTAGCTCAGAAGGACCTTGGATTAAACTCGCTGTTTTTCGAGCTGGGTCAGGGGGGGCAATTTGGTCATTAGAACCAACTTGAATTAAAGTCGGACACTTCACATTTTTTGCAAAAGAAATTGGTCGGTTGTATGAAACTTCCAGCGCTGCGCGAGCACAAACTTCATTACGCCAAGTTGGGCCAGCCATCGCAGTGTAACTTTCTTCAGCACCAGGAGTACTAATCATCGCTGATGTGCCGGGCTGCCCAACAATTGGAATGAGATGGGGAGGGCGTTGAGCAACGGCATGAATTAAATCTTTTATGCCATGACCTATAGCAGTCGTTATCTGCCTTATCCCACCATATTGGAATACTTGTTTTAAAGCGGCTAAACCATCTGTTGCGGGATTCATTGAGATCACTGCCGAGATCTTTTGATCTTGAGCTGCAACTGTGATCACGTGACCACCAGAGTAAGATGTGCCCCAAAGTGCGATACGAGTGCGATCTACATTCGGTAAGCTTCTTACCGCTGCAATCGCCGCGTGATAATCTTCTCGTTGACTGAGATAAGATACGTGTTGTCTTGGTAATCCAGCAGACTCCCCAAATCCACGATAGTCAAATACAAAGGTGTCAAAACCTGCTTGGCTAAATGGTTTTGCAAAATCTAATAGTCCCGTATCTTTTGTTCCGCCAAAGCCTGTCGCCATAACAATGCAAGGTCGTCCGCGTGAAGACTGATATTGATCAGACGTTGCGGGGATATACCATGCCGAACATGTAATTCCTTTACTGGTAAATTTAATATTTTCCATAATATTTTTCCTGATTGATATTCGTCTCAGTTTTGAATCCTTCAACCAAGACGAGTAGGTAAATGGCAGTGTTAAGCTTGGATTTTTATCTGTGCGGAAAGGTGTTCTTCAGTCACGATGATTGGTTTTTTCTTGAGCTGAATATTTGTAAAATGTAACTCTTTATCGGAAACAGCACCTTTCTGAAGTCGTTCCAGATCAAACTTATAATCTTGTTTTACAATCCATGGACCTTCTGTACCCGCCATCGGAAATTGTGCAATGCTTCTTTGGATATAGCCTGAGTTCAAATCTACAAATGGAACACGTTTCATATTTTTATTGCGAATCACGGGTGTGAATGTTCCGTACTGATTTTCATCCATGTAATCCAGCAATCTACAGAAGTGTTTCCAGACGAGATCAACTTTTAAAGTCCAAGAAAGGTTGGTATAACCAAAGGCGAAGGCAAAGTTAGGAATATCAGATAACATCATCGATTTAAAAATAGTGGTATCTGGGTAGTCTATTTTTTTACCATCAACAGCTAATTGGGTTTTGCTAAATGCAATCGCATTTAAGCCCGTCGCAGTCACAATGATATCTGCTTCAAGGGTTTTTCCTGATTTAAGTAAAATACCTTCTTTGGTAAAGCGATCAATATGATCAGTTACAACAGAGGCTTTTCCAGAAGAAATTGCTTTGAACATATCTCCATCTGGTACAACACATAGACGTTCATCCCATGGATTGTACTTCGGTGAAAAATGAGTTTGGACATCAAAATCTTTTGGTAAATTACGTTGTACATCCGAGATGAGGAAGCGACGCATTATTTTTGGGAAGCGTCGACTGAGTTTGAAAACACCTCGCGTTAAGGTAATGTTTTTACGGCGGATAATGTCGAAAGCATGTTGTGGTGATAGAACACGATTGAGTGTATTCGCGATCGAATCTGTACTTGGTGCAGCCATCACATAACTAGGTGATCTCTGCAGCATAGTAATATGCCCAACCTCTTGGGCCATTGCAGGAATTAAGGTGACTGCTGTTGCACCACTACCAATTACCACGACTTTTTTACCAGCGTAGTTTAGATTTTCTGGCCAGTGTTGAGGGTGAATGATTTGTCCTTGAAACTCTTCAGTTCCTTTGAACTCAGGTGTGTAACCTGCATTATAGTCATAATAGCCTGTACTCATGAGTAAGAAACGGGAGCGAAAAGTAGTTAAACCTTTTTGATCTTTACATTTTACCTTAACCGTCCAAAGGCCTTCATCAGAGGAGAATTCGGCACTCGTCATATAATGGCCAAATCGAATGTGGGATTGAATGTCATTCTCAGTGATGGTTTCTTGTAAATAATCACAGATCATCTGAGCACTGCCAAAAACCCTTTTATTGGTCCAAGGTTTAAAGCCAAATCCAAATGACTGCATATCTGAATCTGAGCGAATGCCTGGGTAACGAAATAGACTCCATGTGCCTCCAATTTCGTCACGACCTTCTAGCATGGTAAATGTTGTATTCGGTCTATATTTTTTTAAATGGTATGCTGCACTAATACCTGAGATCCCTGCACCAATAATTAAAACATCAGTAATAGCAATTTGATCTGATGTACTCATATCTTTTTCCTCTTTACACAATTTTAGTAAATTGAGCATCAGTTAGATTCTCTAAGATGATGATTTTTAATCTTCATTTTCCCTGATGAACAAAAGCCTGAATCCAATTCGCTTTCACTTAGATTTAAATCGAAGTGCAGTCTAGGCATATCAATATTATTAAGCCAATAATTACACAATGTCAATGACACGGTGTAATTATTAATTTCTATCTATTTAATTTATTGATTTATATTATAAATTTTGTAAAAAGATGGGGTTTAATCGATTCTTATGTTCTGTGTAGAGCATATATTGGTTGGGTTGGGTGAGGGCTTGAGAGTATTCGTTCTAACGAAAAGTGGAGGTTAATTTGTGCTGAAATTCTTATATTTAAAATTATCTAGATGGTCTTAGTTATTTTAATTATGTTTCATAAGATATTAAAAAAATTAAATATTATAAATTTATTTAAAC
>NZ_OVCN01000005.1 GCF_900406815.1 Acinetobacter haemolyticus | reverse complement strand
TTCAGACACTGGGTGGTTCAGGTGCATTAAAAGTGGGTGCAGATTTCTTAAAAACCTATTTCCCAAATTCAGAAGTCTGGGTGAGCCAACCAACGTGGGATAACCATGTTGCGATCTTCAACGGTGCGGGTATCAAGAGCAACTTCTATCCATATTTCGATGCAGAAACACGTGGCGTTGATTTTGATGGCATGTTGTCGACATTAAAAACTTTGCCAGAACAAAGCATCGTGTTGTTACACCCATGCTGCCACAACCCGACAGGTGCGGATCTAAATCCAGCACAGTGGGATCAAGTGATTGCGGTATTAAAAGAGCGTAACCTGATTCCATTCCTCGACATCGCTTACCAAGGCTTTGGCGATGGTATGGAACAAGATGCTTATGCAATTCGCGCTTTAGACCAAGCAGGTTTGAACTTCATCGTCAGCAACTCATTCTCTAAAATCTTCTCACTTTATGGTGAGCGTGTTGGCGGTTTAACCTTCGTATGTGACGATGCTGAAGCAGCACAATGCACATTCGGTCAGTTAAAAGCAACAGTACGTCGTATCTACTCTAGCCCACCAACAACAGGTGCATGGTTGGTTGATCAAGTATTAAATGACGCTGATCTAAATCAACAATGGCAAGGTGAAGTCAAAGAGATGCGTGAGCGTATTATTAAAATGCGTAGCATCTTAAAAGATGAGTTGACGAAAGCACTTCCTGACCGTGATTTTAGCTACCTAGTCAACCAAAAAGGGATGTTCAGCTACACAGGTTTGACAGGCGAGGAAGTCGATACCTTACGTGAAGAATATGCAATTTACCTTGTACGCAGTGGTCGTATCTGTGTTGCAGGTTTAAATATGAATAATATTTATAAAGTTGCAAACGCGATGGCTGAGGTTCTGGCGAAGTCGGCTATAACAGCTTGAATAGAGTAAAAAAATAGAGCCTGATGGCTCTATTTTTTTATAGTAAATATTCGGTAAAAGACACATAATTTGAGATAAGAGTGTATTATAGAATAAGAGGTTGCGAATAATAGGATGATTAATGTGATTAAAAATATAAATATTTTCGTTTTTATGTAATATAAAATCAACGAAGTTTTAGATGGGTATGGTTTATCATATTTAAGTTAAGGGGGGTGGGATAATAGGGTTTGCCTATCAAAATTGTATTTAATATTTGATTAATTATAAGGGTAGCTTATATCTGATGCTTGTCATTCTCCCATTGTTGTATCTGGACTTTAGCTTTAAATTTGAAAAAATTATTAATTTAAAGATTTAAACATTAAGTTTTTTGATGGGATATTGAGATGTAATATCTTTTTCATCTAAAACAACTTTAATTTCTTCAAATTCAAAATAAATATTTATTGAGCTGTCTTTAAAGCCAACAACCTCAAGGGTGTTTTCATTGCTAGTATAAGTGAAAACTATAGTTGAGAGTGGTTTTATTTCATAAATCATAACCCAAGGCTCTATAATTAAATTAACCACTTCATTACTATTGTTTTTATACGAAAAAATATGTTTTTTCATTAGTTTTTATCTCACCCTTAATTTTAGAATAGTATTTATTAAAATAGCATTTATTAATAGTGTTGTTGCAACTAAAATTTTATCTTTAGGTGTTAGGTTGGGAAATCTAATGTAAAAAGTTATCTTTTTTTAATCAAGATTATACATCTCTATCATTACATGGAAGTAACTTTCTTTTTTCAGAAAATATTAAATAAGAATCAATATGCTTTATTAGTTCCAATGATTATTGAACATTTCTATAATACCATATTCATCTTGCATATATTGGTCGAGTAATATTTTAACCTAACATCGCTTAAATATTACAGCTTTCCATAGAAACTTCTCCTGAATATTTGGGTCAAAAATTAATTCATTGTTGTCAAAGACATTCAATATTATTCTGTCCCCATTCTTCAGCATCCTCTCTACTGATTCTATGATTTATCAGATCATTGAATACTTGTTGTATATCTAATAAAGATATCTTCATTCCAATATTTTCCATTTATATCAAATAAGTAATGTGTTTTAGTACCATTATTAAAATTTAGGCGAATCTGCCTAATATTATCTGAACTTAGTCAAAATAATGGACACGAGTTCCTTCTAAATTAACTCTTTTTTATGCTATAGAACTATTTGCATATTTTTTTATTTACCTTCAAGTACACATTTAGGTAATAAAAAATAGAGCCATTAGGCTCTATTTTTTTAATGACAACTGATGTGTCGTTCAACGGATAATTCAACTTACCAGCTCAAAGCACCGCCAGTTTGGTAGTCTGTTACGCGCGTCTCGAAGAAATTCTTCTCTTTACGCAAGTCCATCATTTCTGACATCCACTGGAATGGATTGGTCACACCAGCAAACTGCTCAGGCAAACCAAGTTGCGCTAAACGACGGTTACAGATGAACTTCAAGTATTCTTCCATCATGCTCGCATTCATACCCAATACACCACGTGGCATCGTGTCACGCGCATATTCGATCTCGAGCATCGTACCTTCAAGAATCATTTGAATGACTTCTTGTTGGAAAGTCGCTGTCCACAAGTGCGGATTCTCGATCTTGATCTGGTTAATCATGTCGATACCAAAGTTCAAGTGCATTGATTCATCACGTAAGATGTATTGGAATTGCTCAGCAACACCATTCATCTTGTTACGACGACCCATACTCAAGATTTGTGTAAAACCACAGTAGAAGAAGATGCCTTCAAGTACACAATAGAACGCGATCAAGTTACGAAGTAAAATCTGATCGTTTTCAGGAGTGCCTGTATGGAAAGTAGGGTCACTCAAAGACTGTGTATATTTCAAGCCCCAAGCTGCTTTACGCGCAACAGATGGAACTTCACGATACATGTTAAAGACTTCACCTTCATCCATGCCCAATGATTCAATACAGTATTGATATGCATGGGTATGAATTGCTTCTTCAAATGCTTGACGCAAAATGTATTGGCGGCATTCAGGGTTGGTGATATGACGGTAGATCGCCAATACTAAGTTGTTTGCAACCAATGAATCTGCGGTCGAGAAGAAACCTAAAGAACGCATGATGATGGTACGCTCATCTTCAGTTAAGCCATTTTCTGACTTCCAAAGCGCGATATCATGGTTCATGTTGACTTCTTGCGGCATCCAGTGGTTTGCACACCCGTCGAGATACTTCTGCCAAGCCCACTCATATTTAAATGGAACAAGTTGGTTTAAGTCCGCACGACAGTTGATCATCGCTTTATCATCAACTTGTACGCGTTGAGCACCCATTTCCAACTCTTCTAAACCAGGCGCAACATCCAAATGTTCTAAGGCTTCAGATGCTCGAGCCAACGAATCGGTTGGATTTGTTGATCTGCTGGTATTGGTTCCAGCGGGTTGTGGAGCTGCCACGCGCGGCGATGATGGCTCTGTAGGAGGTACCATCTGCGTATTAACCGTTTTTTGCGAGTCGAGGGACGCAGACTTGTGTTCAGGTGTAGTCGGTTTTTGCGTATCATCTTCAAAATCGTCCCAACTTAGGATAGACATTTTCGTTCTCTCTTCGTTGTATATAGCTGTTATCGATATCTCTCAACAAAGATATCTGTAATATACGTTTATATTGTGTAAGCAAAATTAAGTTTTACTGATTGAGCTTCAATTTCTTGATGATTGAGATTCACAACCTTTAAGACTTATTTTGCTTACGCTGTTGTTTACGAATGGCTAAAAATGCATAGACCATTGGTACATAAAAGAAAATAAAGGCAAAGATCAGAACAGCTAATCCCAACATATAGTTATGAGTCATAGTCATCACGCTCTTTGCCTCAATATATTTTAATCTTTGAACCCTTCTTATTATAAAGAAAGGTTCATTATTAGATTAAATTACTGACAAGCCTCACAGTCTGGATTGTCAATTGAACATGCCATTGGTACTGGAGCCGCTGTAGTGAAACCATCTTCTTCAACTTGAGCTTCTGGTTTCTTGTCTTCAACTGCTTGTGCTGCAACCACAGGAGCTTCAACTGATGCAGGTTTTACTGCATTAAGCGCGCCTGTATTGATGGTTGATTTCTCAGCAGAAGTTGCACCTAACGCTCGGAGGTAATAAGTGGTTTTAAGACCACGTAACCATGCCATCTTATAAGTGATATCAAGTTTCTTACCATTTGCACCAGCGATGTAAAGGTTAAGTGACTGTGCTTGATCAATCCATTTTTGACGACGTGATGCAGCATCGACGATCCAGCGTGTATCAACTTCAAACGCTGTCGCGAAGATCGCTTTTAATTCTTCAGGAATACGCGCAATCTTCTGAACTGAACCTTCAAAATGTTTCAGATCATTCACCATCACTGTATCCCATAGACCGCGTTCTTTTAATGCACGCACAAGGTATGGGTTAATCACAGTGAATTCACCTGAAAGGTTAGATTTCACATACAAGTTCTGGAATGTCGGCTCAATCGACTGAGACACGCCACAAATGTTTGAAATGGTTGCAGTTGGAGCAATCGCCATCACATTTGAGTTACGCATACCGTCTTTTTGAACTTTGGCACGTAAAGTGTCCCAGTCTAAACGTTGGGTACGGTCAACTTCGAACATACGTTCTGGACGTGATTTCGCAACGATTTCTAAAGAGTCGATTGGCAGGATGCCTTGATCCCACAATGAACCTTTAAATGTTGAGTAAGCACCACGCTCAAGTGCAAGATCGCTTGATGTTTGAATCGCGTAGTAGCTGATTACTTCCATTGATTCGTCAGCAAAATCAACTGCCGCGTCTGAACCGTAAGCAATACCCATTTCATATAGTGCATCTTGGAAGCCCATGATGCCCATACCGACAGGGCGGTGCTTCAAGTTTGAGTTTTTCGCTTGTGGTACAGCGTAGTAGTTAATGTCGATCACGTTATCGAGCATACGAACTGCTGTTTTAATTGTACGTGCTAACTTCTCACGATCTAACACACCACCTTGAACGTGTTGTACAAGGTTGATTGAACCTAAGTTACATACCGCGATTTCATCTTGGTTGGTGTTTAAAGTGATTTCTGTACATAAGTTCGATGAGTGCACCACGCCCACATGTTGTTGCGGTGAACGTAAGTTACATACGTCTTTGAATGTGATCCACGGGTGACCTGTTTCAAACAACATTGAAAGCATCTTGCGCCATAAGTCTTTAGCACGTACTTTCTTGTGGAGCATGTTTTGCTCTTTTGCGACCGCTTCATAGTGTGCATAACGCTCAGCAAATTCAGCGCCTGTTAAGTCATGCAAGTCTGGCGTTTCAGAAGGTGTGAATAGTGTCCATTCAGCATCTTCAAATACACGTTGCATGAATAAGTCAGGAACCCAGTTCGCTGTGTTCATGTCATGGGTACGACGACGGTCATCACCTGTGTTCTTACGTAGCTCTAGGAATTCTTCAACGTCCAAGTGCCAAGTTTCTAGGTAGGCACAAACAGCACCTTTACGTTTACCACCTTGGTTAACTGCTACAGCGGTATCATTTGCAACTTTAAGGAATGGAACCACACCTTGAGACTTACCGTTGGTGCCTTTGATATAAGAGTTCAAAGCACGTACTGGTGTCCAGTCATTACCTAAACCGCCCGCCCATTTTGATAGCATCGCGTTGTCACGCATTGCACCATAAATGTCATACAGATCATCACCAATGGTCGTGAGGTAACAGCTTGATAATTGTGGACGCAATGTACCTGAGTTAAACAGGGTAGGCGTAGACGCCATATAATCAAAGCTAGACAATAAGTTATAGAACTCGATTGCACGTTCTTCTTTATTTTCTTCGTTGAGTGCAAGACCCATCGACACACGCATAAAGAAAAGTTGTGGCAATTCAAAACGTACGCCATTTGAGTGAATGAAGTAACGATCGAATAAAGTTTGAAGTCCTAAATAGGTAAATTGGTTTGAGCGTTCTGGCTGGATTGCTGCTGCCAATTTTGCAAGATCAAAATTCAGAAGGTCAGGAGATAGAAGGTCGAGTTCGATCCCTTTTTTCAAGAAGGTTTCTAATGCGTCGCCTTCTACCGTATCAGTTGGTAGACCCAAGAACTCTAAGCCAGTGCTGACCAGTTCATTACATAATAAACGTGCAGTCACATAGGTATAATTTGGTTCTTGCTCAATACGGGTACGTGTTGCCATCATCATAGTGGTTGCAACATCGCTTTCTTTTACACCGTTATATAAGTTTTTAACGGTTTCATCCACGATCGCTTGAACATCAATCCCTTCTAAACCTGCACTTGCGGTTTCAATTGTCGCAGTAAGTGCATCGAGATCCAAAGGTTGGAGCTGTCCTTTGGCATCTGTAATTTGTAGAGTCGGGTGATGGTTCGCACCAGTTTGCTGACGAGCAGTTGCACGTTGTTCACGATAAATCACATAGGCACGAGCAACTTTTTGTTCGCCAGTGCGCATCAATGCCAATTCAACTTGGTCTTGGATTTCTTCGATATGAATCGTGCCACCCGAAGGTAAACGACGGTTAAATGTGTTCATTACCATTTCGGTCAATTGCGTAATACGGTCATGGATGCGACTAGAATCTGCACCTTGTTGACCTTCAACTGCCAGAAATGCTTTCCCTATCGCAACAGAAATTTTCTCGGCATTAAATGTCGCAATCTCTCCGGTGCGTTTAATGACCTGAAGTTGGCCAGGAGTAGAAGTGATGATGCTCATGTCAGCATAGCTCCATTATCATCTATTTTTATGTTCATAGACCGTTTGAATCGAGCAAAAAGTATGCCACGATATTTGAGGGATAAACACAATACTTAGTGGTTAAAGTTTGTTTTAAACACAAGATACGGGATTTTTACCAGCAGATCAATCCTTGACATTTTACTAAATTTTTTTTCATGTCTTAACTGCTGATTTCACAGGGACATAGCATAACAAAGCGATTTAAAAACACGTATAGATAACTCTGTGGATAACTCAAAAAACAAACACTTAAATTTTATTTGATGAAGGAAGAAACAAATTGTTTAACATTGGCACAAAAAATATACTTAATCTTCATTCTGCCAAAAAAGCGCAGATAAAACTGAAAAAGGTATTAAAATTCATAATTTTAATAAAAAGATAACAAAACTGGCTAGGCGTGTATCAGTTTGGTGAAGGCCACTTGTTTACAATGTAAACGTGTGTATATTGCAAAACATAAACCAATGTATCTGTAAGATTATTAGGGGCAAATAAATGAGCCAAGAAGAAAAGTTACCGAAGATTCTAATCGTAGAAGATGACGAGCGTTTAGCACGTTTAACACAAGAGTATTTGATCCGTAACGGTTTAGAAGTTGGGGTTGAGACAGACGGTAATCGTGCGATCCGTCGTATTATCAGTGAGCAGCCTGATTTAGTGGTATTGGATGTAATGTTACCAGGTGCGGACGGTTTAACCGTTTGTCGAGAAGTACGTCCACATTATCATCAACCGATTCTGATGCTTACTGCGCGTACCGAAGATATGGATCAGGTGCTTGGCTTGGAAATGGGTGCAGATGACTATGTTGCTAAACCTGTTCAACCACGTGTATTACTTGCTCGTATCCGTGCTTTATTACGTCGTACCGACAAAACGGTTGAAGATGAAGTCGCACAACGTATCGAATTTGATGATCTTGTAATTGACAATGGTGGTCGTTCGGTCACTTTACATGGTGAGTTGGTTGACTTTACCAGTGCGGAATATGACTTGTTATGGTTGTTAGCATCAAATGCTGGCCGTATCTTGTCTCGTGAAGATATTTTTGAGCGTTTACGTGGTATCGAGTATGACGGTCAAGATCGCTCGATTGATGTTCGTATTTCGCGTATTCGTCCGAAAATTGGTGATGACCCAGAAAACCCAAAACGTATTAAAACAGTACGTAGTAAAGGTTATTTATTCGTTAAAGAAACCAATGGGATGTAGAATTCAGCCCCCTCCTTCTTATAAGGAGGGTTTCTTCTCCTGAGAAGGAGAAGTTGTTGAATAATTTGGAATCATATCCCTTATGGTGAGTCGAGTACTGAAGAACAGCATATTCTTGCGAATTTATGCTGGTTTGGTCGTATTGGTGGTTGTGGTTGCCGCATTTTGTTATTTGCTGGTCCAAATCATTAACTATCAGCGTGCGCAAGAATATCGAGAATCGCTTACAGATGGTATTTCCTACGTTATTAGTGAGGGGGTATCTCGCCAACCTGAAAAACAGCAGAAATTAGATTGGATTTCTGATGCTTCTGATTTGTTGGAATTGCCGATTTATTATGTAGATGCGGCACGAGTTGAATTGTCTCGGACTGAAAAAAAGCGAATTGCTGAACAAAAGTCGGTGGTTCGATATGATGCGAATCATGGCGTGGGCTATATCATCATCGGTCTGAAAGATGATCCGCAGCATTTCCTCTATATCAAAGTCGATAAGATAGGCGAACGCCAAATGAAGGCGTTGCCAATTTTTGTCTTGGATTATTTGATGTTTTATCCAGGACAAGAAAGTGAATATTTGGAACGAATCAAACAGCATTTTTATTATCCAATTGAAATCATGGATATTCGGGATGTGAATCTAGATTCAGAGCAAGTAGGACGTCTACGCCAAGACCAAAGCGTGTTGCTATATAAAGATAGTGCGACGATACGTGGTACCACGATTTCGATTGTTTCACCCATGCCGAACTATCCTGCACGAGTCTTGATCTTGGGTCCTGTGCCGATGTTTAACTGGATGCCTTTCCAGCTTTCCGCAGGTATTACCTTATTTAGCTTGTTCTTGTTGAGCTTAGGTGTCTATGGGCTGATCTTGCCGTTAGAGCGAAAAATCCGTCAGGTTCGTTATGCTTTAAATAAAATGAAGTCTGGTGATCTGTCATTGCGTGTACCGATCGAAGGTAGCGATGAAATGGCAAATTTAGCTTCAAGCTATAACAATATGTCGGATCATATTCAACGTTTGATCGAGGCGCAGCGTGAGTTAATGCGTGCTGTTTCGCATGAGCTTAGAACACCAGTGGCACGAATCCGTTTTGGGATGGAAATGCTGGCTGAGGAAGATGATTATAATTATCGTATTCAGCAGGTTGACATGATTGATAAAGATATTGAGGCATTGAACACCTTGATTGATGAAATCATGACCTATGCCAAACTGGAGCAGGGAACCCCATCGCTAGATTTCGAAGAAATTGTGTTGGTTGAAGTGCTTGATCAAGTGGCAATGGAAACTGAAGCATTAAAAACACAAAAAGAGATTGAATTGATTGCGCCTTCATTGGTGTTAAAAGTCGATGCAGAACGTCGCTATTTACATCGTGTGGTACAGAACCTTGTGGGTAACGCGGTGCGTTATTGCGATCATAAGGTGCGTATCAGTGGTGGTGTTCGTGCAGATGGCCAAGCCTATGTCTGTGTTGAGGATGATGGTCCAGGGATTCCTGAAGAAGATCGTTCTCGAATTTTTGAAGCCTTCGCTCGTCTTGATGATAGTCGTACTCGTGCTTCAGGGGGCTATGGCTTAGGTTTGTCTATTGTAAGTCGTATTGCGTATTGGTTTGGCGGGACGATTCAAGTCGATCAAAGTCCAAACCTAGGGGGCGCGCGTTTTATTATGACTTGGCCTGCAAAGCGTTATAAACAAACTACAAAAAAATGATAATAACTCAAGGGGGCTGAGAGATTGATTGCAGCCTCCTCAATATTTTAGAAAAACCATTAAAATTGCCAAAGCATAATTTGACTTTGGCGAAATAGCATACTCAGCGGGATGTAGAGAAGATCACATTATTCTTGTAGAGAAGAATCTGGTTCGATTAAGGGATGACCAGATCTTAAACTTCGTAAAGCATCCGCATTGAAATCAATCAATAAAGAATTGTTTTTAACATCAATTTTATAATTTTGGATCAGTCGTTCATCTCCATTCAAAGTCTCAACCCGATAAGTATCAGCAATATTAAGAATACCTTCGAGGTTGGTTGTGGTTGATGCAAAGTCTTCTCGAAATACGTCGTAAATGTCCCTTAAATCAAAAATAGCATTATCCGCATCTGGGTGCTTTTGAATATAATTTTCAATATGGCGCATGAGGAGTTGCGAAAAAAAGAAATAATCTGAATCGTGTGCGAATTTTAGCTGCATATTTTTTCTCCTTCTTGTCTATCTTTAGAATACCGTTCTATTGCTGACGCTGTGTATAAAGATAATTAAAGTACTTTGCTGAATTGCAACAGATTATGTCGAAATAACCACTTGGTTTCGTCCTTGTCGCTTGGCGCGATAAAGCGCATCATCGGCATGTTTGAATAATTGTTCAGTTGAGTAATCTTTTTCGGGGGTATTGATGCAAATGCCGATGCTGGTTTGAATAGAAAAAAACTGTGAAGGTTCTCGCTCGATTGGGGATTGGCTGAGGTGTTGGCGAATCTGTTCAGCGCATTGATAGGCGGCATCTTCATTGGTGTCACTAATGAAAATTGCAAATTCCTCACCTCCTAAGCGACCAAATAGGTCTTGAGGATTTAAGAATATCTGAGTGGTTTTAACAAAGTGTTGTAAGGCACGATCACCGACCTGATGACCATAGCTGTCATTGATGTGTTTAAAGTGGTCAATATCAAGCATCAAAAAAGCACTGGTTTGTCCTGCGTTCCTGGCTTGCTCTTGGAGGAGTTGAAGGGATTGTAGGAATTGCCGTCGCGTTAAGCTAGAAGTTAACTCATCATGGGCAAGCGTATGTTGTAATTCTTCAATGAGCTTGGATCTGACTTTATTGATACTGGAAACGGTGAGTGGCGCTATGGTCATCATGATCAACCCAAGTCGTGTTGATATCGTGTTATTTAAATAATTATCCGGATAAAGCAATAAATAGTTTTGAGAGACATGATAAATAATAAAAACGCAACTGATTGAGCTAATGATCGTTACAGAGAAATGTTGGTATCGCAGCGCGCACCAGATCAATGGGGCTATGGGGTAAAGTAGTGATCCCGGTCCAGCATCATAATAGGCAATTACAATAGAAACGATGACCGCAATCAGAGGTAAGGTCGTTTGAACCGTTGTATTTTTAAGCTCTTTTAAGCATTGTTTGAGGGGCGTTAGATGCGGCAAGCTAATAAGTGCGGGTAACAGCAATACTGCATTTTGAATTTCGGACGTAAACCAAAAACCAAAGTCTTCCCAAAATGAATCTAAAGCAAAGGGCGTGTTTAAATAAGGCAGTAAAATTGCTGCAAATAAGGCACTGCTTAAACCGCCAATACAACAAAAACTGAATAAAAATAAATAAAATAGCCATGATGCATCGAGCGAATAAATGTACTAAAACGGATGTATAGGGCCAGTGTGGTGATGACATAGAGCAGGTTGGCTGTGGTTAAACTAAAAGTTAATAAAAGAGGAGTATCTTGGATAGTGTCGGCAATCAAGTATCCCACAATTGCGCCGATAAAACTGATGGGATGACGTGTATGTGGGAAGCGGATTAATAAACCAAGTAATACTGAATTTGCAGGCCAAAAAGAAGCGAGAAAGCTGAGGTGTCGCGTGGCGATACCGAGTAAGCAGCACAGAAAAATAACCTCAGCAAAAAGTAGAAAGAGTTGGAAGAGCGAGAGGGGTTTTAATGCTGCTTTTGGGTGAGGCATTCTGACGCATTTCCATAAGAGGAATTTGGTCGCGCTATTATATAAATTTTGTTTAAATTTTCATCATAAATTTGTCGCAATGCAATGATTTAGTTCATGCTGCAATATTTTTGCGCAGAGGGTATCAAAGACGAATGTTTTTGGCGCATAAGTAAAGAAAAAAATGATTAACTTTTGGTGTTTGATTAGTTAATTCGATTTTTGAGGGTGAATTAACCATGTTATTGGATATATTTGTAAATTTAAGGACAAAATCATCCGAAAGACTAAAGCGCTTCAACTAGCATGAGAAATTAGAAATCAGGTACAATTGGCGGAATTAATTTTGTGTTTGGTGTATTTGAAGGCCAATACATACATTCTTTGTTAAAAATAGGCCTGCCAGGAGTTATCCCCGCATGAGTGCCATTACTCCATACGATTGGGCGATTATTGCCTTCGTGATCGGCGTTACATTTCTTTGCGTTTTTATGCTGACCGTTCCTTTACTCCTTGGGGGTAAAGCATGGGGACGTGCCAAGCAAGAACAGTTTGAATCAGGTGTAGTGAGTGCGGGCGGTGCCCGTATTCGCTTGTCAGCCAAATTCTATTTAGTTGCAATTTTCTTTGTCGTTTTTGATTTAGAAGCACTTTACCTCTACGCGTGGGCAACTTCTGTGCGTGAAGTAGGTTGGGTTGGCTTTGCAGCTGCTGCAATTTTTATTTTGATTTTATTGATTGGTTTGATTTACGAGCTTTCAACAGGTGGACTGAATTGGGCACCTTCTGATCGTCGTAAAGCGGCAGGGATCAAAACAAAAATTGGTTCACCAAATATGAATATCGCTGACATTACTCGATTCAATAATATCGAAGAGCTCGTTGTCGATCCTACTGGTCAAATTCCAGCACAGTCTTCTGGTCGTGTTAAATCTAAAACACCGACTACATCATCATTTGAACAGGAGTAAGTCGGGATGAAATATACTTTAACCCGTGCGAATCCAGATGCCGATCAATATCCATTGCAAGATCGTCAAATCGTCACTGATCCACTTGAGGAAGAAGTGAATAAAAGTGTGATGATGACACGTCTTGAAGATGTGTTGCATACCGCAGTCAACTGGGGACGTAAAAACTCATTATGGCCATTTAACTTTGGTACATCATGCTGCTACGTTGAATATGCAACAACTTTGACAGGCGTACATGACTTATCACGTTTTGGTGCTGAGGTTATTCGTGCTTCACCACGTCAGGCTGACTTGATGATTGTTGCAGGGACTTGCTTCGTTAAAATGGCACCTGTTATTCAGCGTTTGTACGAACAAATGTTGGAACCAAAATGGGTGATCTCAATGGGTGCTTGTGCTAACTCAGGTGGTATGTACGACATCTATTCAGTGGTTCAAGGTGTAGACAAAATTATTCCTGTTGATGTGTACATCCCAGGTTGCCCACCACGTCCAGAAGCATTGATTCAAGCATTGATGTTACTTCAAGACCAAATTCAACTAGAGCGCCGTCCACTTTCAGCGGTTATTGGTGATGATCTTCAGCCTGTGTATAAGCCAAAGATGATGCCAGAACGTGACCGTAAAAATGCTGAACGTATTGCGGTGAAAAACTTACGCTCTATGGATGAAATTAAATAATTTTAACGATGAGTTTTTGACATATCCCTGATGGATATGGTCATCGGAAAGAATTGCCAGAATTTGTATTAAATAGGAAGCCAAGCCAATGGCTGAAACTGACATTGCTATGCCAGAATCGACTCAAGTCGATTCACGCCCAGCATTTGCAATTGTAGAAGAGCTCAAAACCAAATTTGGTGAGAACTTTTACGTGCAGACGACTTGTGAAGAGTTTCCAACAGTCTGGGTTGAGCGCGCACGCGTGCAAGAAGTCCTTATGTTCCTCCGTAAAGTGGAACGTCCTTATGTGATGTTGTTTGACTTATCTGCGGTAGATGAGCGTTTGCGTGTTCACCGTGATGGGTTGCCACCATCTGACTTCACAGTGTTCTATCACTTATTATCGCTTGAGCGTAATAGTGATATTCGTATCAAAGTTGCGTTGAATGAAAATGATTTAAGTATTCCAACGGCAACCAATATTTGGCCAAATGCCAACTGGTACGAGCGTGAAGCTTACGATATGTTTGGAATTGATTTCGCCGGGCATCCAATGCTTCGTCGTATCTTATTGCCGACTTATTGGGAAGGTCATCCATTACGTAAAGAATATTCTGCCCGTGCGACAGAATATACGCCGTATATGCAAGATCAAGCCAAGCAAGATTTCGAGCAAGAGCATTTGCGTTTTGTACCAGAAGATTGGGGTCTAACACGCGGCAATGATGACGAAGACTTCATGTTCTTGAACTTGGGTCCTAACCATCCATCTGCGCATGGTGCTTTCCGTGTGGTTTTACAGTTGGACGGCGAAGAAGTCAAAGACTGTGTGCCAGATATCGGTTATCACCACCGTGGTGTGGAAAAGATGGCTGAACGTCAAACTTGGCATTCATTCATCCCTTATACGGATCGTGTTGACTACTTAGGTGGTTGTGCGCAAAACATGCCATATGTGATGGCGGTTGAGCAGCTTGCAGGGATTAAAGTACCTGAGCGTGCGCAAGTCATTCGTGTCATGTTGAACGAATTATTCCGTATCAATAACCACTTACTTTACTGTGGTACAGCGATTCAGGATGCGGGTGGTATGACGCCAGTATTCTATATGTTCGCTGACCGTCAAAAAGTTTACGACATCGTTGAGGCGATTACGGGTTACCGTATGCACCCAGCATGGTTCCGCATCGGCGGTACAGCACACGACCTTCCAAACAATTGGCAAAAGCTAGTTAAGGAATTGTTGGAGTGGATGCCGAAACGTTTGAACGAGTACTACACCGCCGCCCTGAAAAACTCAGTATTTATCGGTCGTACGCGTAACGTTGCGCAATATGATGCTAAATCTGCGTTGGCTTGGGGTGTGACAGGTACAGGTTTACGTGCGACGGGTATTGATTTTGACGTTCGTAAATATCGTCCATACAGTGGTTATGAAAACTTCGACTTTGATATTCCAGTGGAATATGAAGGCGATGCATATGCACGCGTATTGGTACATTTCCGTGAAATCACTGAGTCTTTGAAAATCATTCAACAGTGCTTGGATAACATGCCTTCTGGTCCATATAAAGCGGATCATCCATTGGCTGTTCCACCACCGAAAGATAAGACATTACAAGATATTGAAACCTTGATTACGCACTTCTTGAGCGTGTCATGGGGTCCTGTAATGCCTGCAGGTGAAGCATCCTTTATGACTGAAGTGGTGAAAGGTGCGAGTACCTATTACCTCACTTCGGATAAGTCGACGATGAGTTACCGTACCCGTATTCGTACACCAACGTTCACGCACTTACAGCAAATTCCTTCCGTGATTAACGGCAGCTTGGTATCTGACTTGATCATTTATTTGGCGACCATTGATGTGGTTATGGCTGACGTGGATCGCTAGGGGTAAACGATTATGATGATTTTGACTGATAAAAAACCACGTGTGAATGTTGAAGGGATTTTGACTGCGGATGAAATCCATGAAATTGAACATCACATTGGTCATTACCCATACCCACGTGCAGCTTCATTGGATGCATTGAAGTGTGTACAACGCCGTAACGGTTGGGTAGATGATGCACAAATGAATGCAATTGCGCAATTATTGACAATCAGTGTGGCGGATTTGGAAGGTGTAGCAACATTCTATAACCGTATCTACCGCCAACCTGTGGGGCGTCATGTAATTTTATTGTGTGATTCAATTGCTTGTTTCTTGATGGGTGCAGAAACGCTTGCAGAAGCGTTCCAACGTGAGTTGGGTATCCAGTATGGGCAAACTACAGCTGATGGTCGTTTTACCTTGCTCCCAATTTGCTGTTTAGGTAATTGTGACAAAGGTCCAACGTTAATGATTGATGAAGATACCCACGGTTTAGTGGACGTATCATCAGTTAAACAGTTATTGGAGAAGTATGTATGAATACTGAACCAAAACCAATTTATGGCGACGGTAATCCAGAAACTCATCCGCTGACTTGGCGTTTGAGTAAGCAAGATGCAGTACGCAATGCTGATGACTACGAAGCACTTGAAGGTTATGCAGGCTTTAAAAAAGCACTCAGCATGCCACCAAAAGATGTACTTGAAGTCATTAAAGCTGCGACGGTTAAAGGCCGTGGTGGTGCAGGTTTCCCTGCGGGTATTAAATGGTCATTGATGGCGCCAAATGATAATTCTGGTCCTCGCTATTTGATCTGTAATGCCGATGAAATGGAGCCAGGTACCTTCAAAGACCGTTTGTTGATGGAAAAACTTCCTCATCAATTGATCGAGGGGATGTTGATTGCAGGTTATACCTTAGAAGCAACGCATGGTTATATCTTCATTCGTGGTGAATATATCGAAGCTGCTCAATACCTAAATGAAGCATTAGAGCAAATCCGTGCCAAAGGTTACTTAGGTGAAAATATCCTCGGTACGGGCTGGAACTTTGAAATGCATGTTCACACGGGTGCAGGTCGTTATATCTGTGGTGAAGAAACCGCATTGATTAATTCACTTGAAGGTCGCCGTGCCAATCCACGTACTAAACCACCATTCCCACAAGTTGCGGGTGCATGGGGTCGTCCGACGATTGTCAACAACGTTGAAACCTACAATAACTTGCCTGCGATTATGTTGCGTGGACCTGAATGGTACATCAACTTGTCTGCACACAAGTCTAAAGATCCTGGAACTAAGATTTACGGTGCATCAGGTAAGGTGAAGTTCCCTGGGCTTTGGGAATTGCCATTTGGTACAACAGCGCGTGAAGTAATTGAAGATCATGCGGGTGGTATGCGTGATGGTTTAACACTGAAAGCATGGTTACCGGGCGGCGCATCAACAGATTTCTTGGCTGCTGAACATATTGACTTGCCAATGGATGCTGAAAGCATCATGAAGGCAGGTTCTCGTTTAGGAACATGTCTGTTGATGGTGGTAGATGAAACGCAATGTATGGTTTCAGCGACCCGTAATCTAGAAGAATTCTTTGCGCGTGAGTCTTGTGGTTTCTGCACACCATGTCGTGATGGTTTACCGTGGGCTGTTAAAGCACTGAAAGCACTCGAAAATGGTGAAGGGAAGATGGAGGATATTCAACATCTCTCTGAACTTACTAAAAAGTTGTGGATTGGTAAGACTTTCTGTGCCCACGCACCTGGTGCGATGGAGCCACTGATGGGCGCATTAAAATATTTCCGTCATGAGTTTGAAGCAAAGGTAAGTACCCATGCAGCAACTCGTGATGTAGAACAGGTTTAAGGAATTCGACTATGGCTACAATTCATGTCGATGGAAAATCGTATGAAGTCAACGGCTCAGAAAACTTGCTACAAGCATGTCTTAGCCTTGGCATCGATATCCCGTATTTTTGTTGGCACCCATCCTTAGGTTCTGTTGGTTCTTGTCGTCAATGTGCGGTAACTCAATACGCGAATCCTGAGGACACACGTGGGCGTTTGGTGATGTCTTGTATGACACCAGCCGCTGACAATACTTATATTTCGATTGAAGATAAAGAAGCAACAGAGTTTCGTGCATCGATTGTTGAATTCTTGATGACGAACCACCCACATGACTGTCCAGTTTGTGAAGAAGGTGGTCACTGTCATTTACAAGATATGACGGTGATGACACAGCATGATCGTCGTCGCTATCGCTTTACTAAACGTACCCATCATAACCAAGAGTTAGGTTCGTTTATTGCGCATGAGATGAACCGTTGTATCGCATGTTATCGTTGTGTGCGTTACTACAAAGACTATGCAGGCGGTACAGACTTTGGTGTGTATGCCAATGCTTCACGTGTTTACTTTGGTCGTCCAGAGTCGGGTACTTTAGAATCAGAATTCTCTGGTAACTTGACAGAAGTCTGTCCAACAGGTGTGTTTACTGATAAGACACATTCAGCACGCTATAACCGTAAGTGGGACATGCAGTATGCGCCAAGTGTCTGCTTTGGTTGCTCTTCTGGCTGTAACATTTCTCCGGGTGAGCGTTATGGCGAAATCCGTCGTGTTGAAAACCGTTTTAATGGTTCAGTCAATCAATACTTCCTTTGTGATAAAGGTCGTTTTGGTACGGGTTATGTCAATCGTGAAGATCGTCCGCGTCAACCTCAATTCCGTAATGGTGAAACTGTAGCAACCGTGAGTGTTGATCAGGCACTTGATCAAGTCATTGCGCAGCTTAAAGGTAAAAAAGTTTTAGGTATTGGTTCTCCTCGCGCAAGCTTGGAATCAAACTACGCACTTCGCCAACTTGTTGGTCAAGATAACTATTCAACAGGTATGTCTCAAAAAGAGCAGAACTTGGTGGAGTTAGCTGCATCTATCATGCAAACAGAGGGTATCTATAACCCGAACATGCGTGAAATTGAAAGCTATGATGCCGTGTTGATCTTGGGTGAAGACTTAACGCAAACAGCACCACGTATGGCTTTGTCGGTTCGCCAAGCTGCGAAAAATAAAGCGAAAGAAATGGCTGCTAAAACGCGTACACCTGACTGGTTAGCAGAACCTGTACAACGTATTGGTCAAGAAGCAAAATCACCGATTTATATTCTTGCTGCAACACAAACGCGTTTAGCGGATGTGGCAACAGGTGAAGTGGTTGCTTCTCCAAACGATATTGCACGTTTAGGTTTTGCGGTTGCTGCTGCTGTGAAAGGTGAAACAGTATCTGGTCTTGATGATGACGCAAAAGCATTTGCACAAACCATTGCTGATACCTTAAAAGCTGCGAAAAAGCCATTGATTATCTCTGGTACCAGCTTACAAGATCCAGCAATTATGGAAGCTGCTGCACAACTTGCTCAGAATCTAGGTGAAAATGCGGGCTTATCATTGACAGTTCCTGAAGTGAACTCAATGGGCTTAGCATTATTCGGTGGCTTAAGCTTAGAACAAGCGTTTGCACAAGATTATGATGCAGTGGTTGTAGTTGAAAATGACTTAACTCGTCGTATCCCAGTTGCTCAAGTCAAAGCTGCATTGGATAAAGCTGAAACTGTGATTGTATTGGATCACAGCGAAACTGAAACCTTGAAACTTGCAGATATTGTTCTTTCTGCTGCCAGTTTTGCGGAAGGTGACGGAACTGTAGTCAGTCAAGAAGGACGTGCACAACGCTTCTATCAAGTGTATGACCCAAGCTACTACAAGCCTGAATATGCAATCAAAGAATCTTGGCGTTGGTTACATGCCGTTGAGACAGGTCTCAAAGGTAAAGCTGTAGATTGGACACTTCTTGATGATGTGATTGATGACATCGTGAAAAATGTTCCTGTGCTTGAAGCGATTCAAGATGTTGCACCAGATGCTGGCTATCGTATCCATGGTTTAAAAATTGCGCGTGAACCACGTCGTTATTCTGGTCGTACCGCAATGCGTGCACCATTATCTGTTCATGAGCCTAAACAACCAACTGATCCTGATTCAGCATTAACCTTCTCAATGGAAGGTTATGTCGGTAATCAAACAGCGTCTTCATTGGTGCCTTTCGCATGGTCAGCGGGTTGGAACTCACCTCAAGCTTGGAACAAATACCAAGATGAAGTGGGTGGTCACTTAAAAGGTGGTGATTCTGGTGTTCGTCTTTTTGATCATTTAGCAAAACGTCCTGCACGTAGCTATGTTGCACCAACTGCTGTTGTGGTGAACCCTGAAAGCTTCCGTCTTGTACCTATGCACCATATCTTTGGTTCTGGTGAATTCACCATTAAAACACCAGCAATGGAATCTCGTATTCCTGAAGCAATGTTTGCGGTCGGTGAGCAAGATGCGACACGTTTAAATGTTCAAGATGGTCAACGTATTACGGTAAAAGCTGGCGAAACCAGCATTAGCTTACCTGTACAAGTGATTGAATATTTACCAACAGGTTATATTGGTTATCCAATTGGCTTAGCACCAACAGTTTCATTGGCAGAGCCTGTTTCTGTGGCGGTAGGAGTGTAATTCATGAATCAAGAAATTATACGTCAAACGCCACTTTGGGCTGAGAACTGGCCGATTGCCTACTCAGTGATTCAAGCCATTGTGATCTTGCTTGTGGTGGTATTGGTTGCTGCGTTGATGTCGTTTATTGAGCGTCGTCTGTTGGCATTATGGCAAGACCGTTATGGTCCAAACCGTGTTGGCCCTGGAGGTATGTTCCAGATCGTTGCCGACATGCTCAAGATCATGTTCAAAGAGGACTGGACACCAAAGTTTGCTGATAAGTTGACTTTCCGTTTAGCACCAGCAGTTGCGATGGCAACTGCGGTACTTTCCTTTATGGTCATTCCTGTGAGCCCAATGTTGGGTGTTGCAGATATGAGTATCGGTCTATTGTTCTTTATGGCAATGGCGGGTATTGCAGTCTACGCAGTGCTATTTGGTGGTTGGGCATCGAATAACAAATACTCATTGCTTGGTGGTCTTCGTTCAGCGGCACAAACCATTTCTTACGAAGTGTTCTTGGGTATTTCGTTGATGGGTGTGGTGGCGATTGCAGGTTCATTCAACCTACGTGAGATTGTTGAAGCACAACGTGATATGTGGTTCATCATCCCACAATTCTTAGGTTTCTTGATCTTTGTGGTTGCTGGTGTTGCGGTAACGCACCGTCATCCATTTGACCAACCTGAAGCTGAGCAAGAGTTGGCAGAAGGTTACCATGTTGAATATGGTGGTATGAAGTGGGGGATGTTCTTCGTTGCAGAATATGTCAACGTGGTATTGATCTCAGCATTAATCGTGACTTTATTCTTCGGCGGATGGCTTGCACCATTTAACTTAGAAATTCCATTTGTTCCGCCAGTTTTTTGGTTCGTAATTAAAACAGCATTCTTTGTAATGATGTTTGTCTTGGCACGTGGTTCATTGATGCGTCCACGTTATGACCAAGTGATGAATTTTGGTTGGAAAGTTTGTTTGCCATTGGCGTTGGTCAACTTGTTAGTGACTGGTGCTGTGATTCTGATGAATCAGGCCTAGGACAGCAGGGAGTACAAAATGTATAAAATTCTAGCTGGATTTGGATCGATTGTACGTTCGTTGTGGATGGTGTTCAGCCATGCAACACGTAAACGTGACACGATTTTATATCCAGAAGTACCAGCTGAACAAATTGTGCCTCCACGCTTTCGTGGTCGTATCATCTTAACGCGTGATCCAGATGGTGAAGAGCGTTGTGTGGCGTGTAACCTATGTGCGGTTGCATGTCCAGTTGGCTGTATTTCATTACAAAAAGCGGAAAAAGAAGATGGACGTTGGTATCCAGAGTTTTTCCGTATTAACTTCTCACGTTGCATTTTCTGCGGTATGTGTGAAGAAGCATGTCCAACGACTGCGATCCAGATGACACCTGATTTTGAACTTGCAGAATATGTACGTCAGGATTTGGTGTATGAGAAAGAAAACTTGCTCATTTCTGGTACAGGTAAATATCCAGACTATAACTTCTACCGCGTGACTGGTATGGCTGTGACAGGTAAAGACAAAGGTCAAGCGCAAAAAGAAAGTGCGCCAGTTGATGTACGGAGCTTATTACCATGATGTGGCCATTTTATTTGATGGCTCTTGTGGCCATTGTTTCAACCATCCGTGTTGTGACGAATACAAATCCTGTGCATGCACTATTGAGCTTAATCGTATCCTTACTTGCTGTGGCGGGTATTTTCATGATCGTTGGTGCGCCATTTGCAGGCGCACTTGAAATCATCGTTTATGCCGGTGCGATCATGGTCTTATTCGTCTTCGTGGTCATGATGTTAAATCTCGGACAGGACACTGTAGAACAAGAAAGCAAATGGCTGACTTCGGATGCATGGGCATTTCCTGCATTGATGAGCTTCCTTATGGGCTTGATCCTCGTGTGGATGCTGGGCAGTGATTACACCACTTCAGGTGCAGTAATGGGGCGTGAGGTGGTTGGTCCTAAAGCAGTTGGGCAGGCTCTATTTACGCATTATCTATTATTGGTAGAAGTTGCCGCGATGTTATTGCTTGCAGCATTGGTTGCAGCATTCCATTTAGGTAAACGTGAGCCAGGTGCAGAAGAGGAAAAAGAATAATGGGACACATCCCTTTAGAACATGGTTTGATTGTTGCAACCATTCTTTTTGCACTGGGTTTTTACGGTGTAATGGTGCGACGCAATCTACTATTTATGTTAATGAGTCTTGAAGTCATGATGAATGCTGCTGCATTAGCATTCGTCTTGGCAGGTAGTGCTTGGGTGCAACCAGATGGTCAAGTGATGTTTATCTTGATCCTGACCTTGGCTGCGGCAGAGGCATGTATCGGCCTAGCGATCGTCCTTCAGTTCTATCATCGCTTCCATCACTTGGATGTAGATGCTGCTAGTGAGATGCGCGGATGAGTACCTTATATTTAACTATTTTATTCCCGCTCATTGGTTTTATCCTTTTAGCGGCAGGTCGTAATAAGCTCTCTGAAAATGTTGCAGCCATCATTGGTGTCGGTTCAGTGGGTCTATCTGCTTTATTTGCATTAATTGCAGGTTTAGCATTTACCAATAGCGGCGATACTGTATTTGTTCAGCATTTATGGACATGGTTCAATGTCGGTGGTTTCGCACCTGGCATTAGTTTACAGTTGGATGGTCTTTCCCTGATTATGATGGGAATGGTCACAGGGGTGGGCTTCCTGATTCACATTTTCGCATCTTGGTATATGCGTGGTGAAGAGGACTATGCCCGTTTCTTCTCTTACTTTAACCTATTTGTTGCCAGCATGTTGTTGTTGGTATTGGGCGATAACTTGGCGTTATTGTTCTTGGGTTGGGAAGGTGTAGGTCTGTGCTCTTACTTACTGATTGGTTTCTACTACTCAAATCCTGCAAATGGTTGGGCAGCAATCAAGGCATTTACAGTAACACGTGTAGGTGATGTATTTTTACTCATCGCATTGTTCTTGCTCTATCAACAATTTGGTACTTTGAATACTCAGTACATTGTTGAAAATGCAGCAGCTGTAATGACACAAAGCTCATCATTGTCGATCTGGACAGCATTGATGTTGTTCTTGGGCGCGGCAGGTAAATCAGCACAAATTCCATTACAAACTTGGTTAGCAGATGCGATGGCTGGTCCGACACCAGTATCGGCATTGATCCACGCTGCAACGATGGTTACAGCGGGTGTGTACTTATGCTGCCGTATGTTCTCTGTAATGGAGATGGCACCAGAAGTAATGCAATTCATTTCAATTACAGGTGCTGTGACTTTATTGGTTGCTGGTTTTGCTGCATTAGTTCAAACCGATATCAAACGTATCTTGGCTTACTCAACCATGAGTCAGCTCGGTTATATGTTTATGGCAGTGGGTGCTGAAGCGTACCAAGCTGGTTTGTTCCATATGTTGACTCACGCATTCTTCAAAGCGTTATTGTTCTTGTCTTCAGGTGCTGTCATTTTGGCGTACCATCATGAACAAAACATTTTCAAGATGGGTGGTCTGTTCAAGCATAACAAATTCTTATTTGCTTGCTTCGCGATTGGTGGCGGTGCCTTAGCTGCAATTCCATTCTTGACAGTAGGCTTCTTCTCTAAAGATGCGATTTTATGGCAAGTTTGGGCACATGGTCATACCACAGGTATTGAAACCTTTGGTACCTTGTTCTGGGTCGGTGTTGCGGGTGCTTTCTTAACATCTATCTATACTTTCCGTTTAATTTGGATCGTATTCTTTGGCGAAGAAAAGACTGCATATCACCCAATCAAAGGCGCAACTTACTGGGCTCCACTTGCTATTCTTGCTGTACTTTCAACAGGTGTGGGTGCGTTATTACAAGCGCCAGTTATCGGTATTTTAAATCAAGCTGGTATTCCTGCGTTTGCCATGACTGAAGCTCTCGCGCATTTACAGCATGGTGTTGAATTAAAAGCAGTTGGGATTGCATTGGCTGGTTTAGCCGTAGGTATTTTCCTGTTTGCTTTTGCTTATGGTGCTGTCAAGTCGTTTGCTCAAAGTTCTTTGGGTGCAGGTTTAGCGCATATCTGCCGTACAGCATTCGGTTTTGATGCTTTGTATGACATCGTGTTTGTAAAACCATATTTGTTTATTGCAAAAATCTTAGGTCGTGATCCTGTTGATGGTTTATGGCTGGTATTGCCTGCGATTGTGAAGGGTGGTAATAGCTTTACAAGCGCGCGTCAAACAGGTTCATTGCGTGAATACGCATCAAGCATGTCACTCGGTATCGTGGTGTTGTTGATGATCTTGATCGTGATTCAGGTTGTGGGGAAATAAAATGGAAAACAATTTAATTTTACCCGCACTGATTTTAGTTCCTTTCATTGCTGGTTTCATTTGTTGGTTGGTTGATAAATTCGACCAACAATTACCGCGTTGGATTGCCTTAATTGGTATGCTCATCACCTTTGGTTTGGGTATAGCTCTCTGGCAAAATGGTACTTTCAGCTACAGTATGGGTGGCCAAACGCCATCATGGGCTGCAGAGTTTTATCTTCCTTGGATTCAAACCTTAGGTATTAGCATTCACCTTGCAGTAGATGGTTTATCACTACTGATGGTGTTATTAACAGCGTTACTTGGTGTGCTTGCTGTAGGTTGCTCTTGGGGTGAGATTCAAAAGAATGTTGGTTTCTTCCACTTAAACCTCCTTTGGAGTTTAGGTGGGGTGATCGGTGTATTCTTAGCGATTGACTTATTCTTATTCTTCTTCTTCTGGGAGATGATGCTCGTACCAATCTATTTCTTGATTGCGTTATGGGGTCATAAAGGTTCGAATGGTCGTTCACGTGTTTATGCTGCAACCAAGTTCTTCTTGTATACCCAAATTGCTGGTTTAATTATGTTGATCGGTATCCTAGGCCTTGTGGTTTATGGATATTTGATGACAGGCATGATTGGTTTTGATTACAACTATCTTATGGCTGTAGCACATCGTTTACCGCCTGAAGTTGCATATGCCTTCATGTTGTGTTTCTTCATCGGTTTTGCAGTCAAATTACCAGTATTCCCATTACATGGTTGGTTACCTGATGCACATGCGCAAGCACCAACTGCGGGTTCTGTGGACTTAGCGGGTATTTTGATTAAAACTGCGGCTTATGGTTTGCTTCGTTTTGTCATTCCATTCTTCCCAGCAGCATCAGCACAATTTGCAGATATTGCGATTATTCTCGGTTTGATTGGTATTTTCTACGGGGCATTCCTCGCATACCAACAAACAGATATGAAACGTCTACTTGCGTATACGTCTATTTCGCACATGGGTTTCATTTTACTTGCAATTTATGCAGGTAATATTCTGACTTTCCAAGGCCTCATGATCATGATGTTGGCGCATGGTTTATCATCTGCTGCATTGTTCATTATGTCTGGTCAAGTCTATGAACGTTTACATACCCGTGATTTACGTTTGATGGGTGGTTTACGTGGTCAACTGCAATACTTGCCATTCTTCTTGATGTTCTTTGTTGCAGCACTTGTTGGTGTACCAGGTTTAGGTAACTTTATTGGTGAATTCCTGATCCTGATGGGTTCTTTCAATACCTATCCGACTTTCACTATCATTGCCGCAGTAAGCTTGGTATTTGCTGGACTATATGGTTTGATTCTGATTCATAAAGCACTATTTGGTGTACCGAATCCAGAACAGCAGCAGCACTACACCAGCCCACTCAAAGATCTATCTGCTCGTGAAGTTAGTATTTTAATGCTATGTGCGGTTGGCTTACTTTGGTTAGGACTTTACCCACAAACATTCTTGGATGTTTCACAATCAAGTATGCAGTGGATTGTAAATAGTTATATGCCAGTACAAGAAGTTGTTGAAGTCGTTCAACAGACAGCAACTCAACTTGAACATGTGGAGATGCAATAAATCATGAACTTCACACTTTCTTTTTCTGAGCTTATGCCACTGGCACCCGTAATGATTGTGGCGTTGACTGCAATCGTTGTGATGTTGTTGATTGCGATCAAGCGTAACCATAATTTAATTGCGACAACTTCGGTTGTAGGTTTAAACCTTGCTGCAATTTTAATTGCATATACCATGTTTACTGGAGGTTTTGCTCCAGTAAATGTGATGGGCATGTTTATGGTTGATCCATTTACCATGCTCTATCAATTCTTGATTTTGATTGCTGCTTTGGCTTGTTGTACCTTGTCTCATGCTTATATCGAGACCTATAAAGACAATCGTGAAGAGCTTTATATCTTGTTACTGTCTTCAGTAGCAGGTGCAATGTTGTTGGTTGCAAGCTCTCATTATGCAGCGTTCTTTATCAGCCTTGAACTCATGTCAATTCCAATTTATGGCATGTTGGCGTATACCTATCAACGTAGCCAGTCGTTGGAAGCAGGGATTAAATATCTCGTGCTTTCAGCAACAGCATCGGCAATGTTGTTGATGGGCATGGCATATATCTATGCATATACAGGCTCGTTATCATTCTATGATTCAGTACAGAATTTATTTGCTGTGATTGATCAACCAATGGTGTTATTGGGTCTGGCATTAATTATTTTTGCTGTAGCATTCAAACTCTCGCTTGCACCATTCCACAAATGGACACCAGATGTGTATGCAGGTGCACCAGCGCCAATGGCAACTTTCTTGGCAACGGCTGCTAAAGTGGCGACTGTTGGTCTATTTGTTCGTTACTTGTTGACTTCAGGTGCAATTTTAGAGCAATCGCTGGTTACGATTTTGACGATTCTTGCAGTATTGTCGATTGTAGTGGGTAACTTACTCGCTGTGCGTCAAGTGAATTTAAAGCGTATCTTGGGTTATTCATCCATTGCACATTTTGGTTATTTGTTGATTGCTTTAATCAGCATGACCTATGCAAGTTTGGGCAGTGTTACGGTATATGTGATTACTTATGTATTGACGACTATCGGTGCCTTCGGTGCTGTTGCATTGATGTCGAGCCCATATAACAACGTGGATGAGGCACAAAGTCTTGCCGACTATCGCGGTTTGTTCTGGCGCCGTCCGATTTTGACTGCGACATTAACAGTGATGATGTTGTCTCTTGCGGGTATTCCATTAACTGCAGGCTTTATCGGTAAGTTCTTGGTAGTGTTGGCAGCAGTTACAACTCAACATTGGTTCCTGGCAGCGATGATCGTTGTGGGTAGTGGTATTGGTTTATATTATTACCTTCGTGTGATGGTTGTCATGTATATGACACCACCAGATGTACCTCGTATTGATGCTGATGCACATTGGGGAACTAAAGTGGGCGGTATCATGGTACTGGGTGCTGCATTATTAGTCTTGTTCTTGGGTGTGTACCCAGATCCGATGATTAACTTGGCTTTGAAAGCAGAAATTCTGTCTCCATTGCATTTTATGATGTCACAACAACACTAATGGTCTGATTTGTACAAAAAAGCCTCCAAAATTGGGGGCTTTTTTATTGAATAGTAAAAAAACACTTTATAATAGTCGAAGATTTATATTAGCTAGGTACTTACTCGTGTCGATCCAAGAAATTCGTCATCCGCTTATTCGCCATAAACTTGGTTTATTACGTCGTTCAGACATTAGCACCAAGAACTT
The DNA here is from genome assembly GCF_900406815.1 of Acinetobacter haemolyticus. Classification (GTDB taxonomy): domain Bacteria; phylum Pseudomonadota; class Gammaproteobacteria; order Pseudomonadales; family Moraxellaceae; genus Acinetobacter; species Acinetobacter haemolyticus_A. Next base: position 151,117 of record NZ_OVCN01000005.1, on the reverse strand, counting down.
TCGTGAATTGGCACAAGAGGTCACAATGTTATTGACCTATGAGGCGACAAAGGATTTGCCCGTAGTTGATCATGAAATTGATGGGTGGGCAGGGAAAGTTGCTACACAGCGTATCGCTGGAAAGAAAATTACCATTGTTCCGATTTTACGTGCAGGCATTGGTATGCTTGAAGGTGTTTTGAATCTGATTCCAAGTGCTAAAGTCAGTGTACTGGGCTTAGAACGCGATGAGGAAACGCTAGAGGTACGTACTTACTACAAGAAACTTGTACCAGATGTGGCGAACCGTTTGGCAATGATTATCGACCCTATGCTTGCAACAGGCAATTCATTGATTGCTGCGATTGATGTTTTGAAAGCAAGTGGCTGTAAAGATATTCGTGTGATGGTTTTAGTGGCTGCACCTGAGGGAGTTGCCAAGGTTGAAGCTGCGCATCCTGATGTGCGTTTATATACCGCTTCAATTGACCAGGGTCTTAATGAAGACGGTTATATTGTCCCAGGGCTGGGGGATGCAGGTGATAAGATTTTTGGTAGTGTCCAAAAAGATTAACAATTAAAATTATTATAAAAAAGAGACATGATCCATCATAAATTGTATGAGAGATCTAAAGTCTCTTTTTTTTTTCTATATACTATGGACAACGGCTTGGTAAAGTAGGGTAAATGTCATGAAACAAGATTTCTATCAAGGAAAAGTGAAACAATATAATCCTGATAAAGGATTCGGTTTTATTGGTACAACTGAAGGTGATGTCTTTTTTCATATTTCAGATTTCCCGGCATCAGAAGGCGAGCCGAAACGAAATGAAAAAGTAAAATTTGCTGTGGTTGAAAATCAAGGTAAATTTAAAGCGATTCAGATTGAGCGTGTTGATCCAAATCCTGCGAAAACCAAGAAGACTAAAATTGCGAATCATAATAAAGCGATTACAAGCGAATTATTATCAAATTTTCGACGTTAAATAATTCGGTGTTTAGAGTAAGGGTAAGCTATGCTTAGCCCTTATTCTTTGTAGAAAAGAATAAAAGTAAAGGACGGTTTTATGTTTCTTACGGGGAAAATTAAAAATTATAATTCAGATCGTGGTTTTGGTTTTATCGAGGTAGAACATGAACGATCAGATATTTTTTTTCATATAACAGATTTTCCTAAAAAAGGTGGTGAGCCAAAAACCGGGGAGTTAGTTAAGTTTTTAATTGTTGAAGATAAAGGTAAATTTAAAGCAACAAATATCGTGCGGCTAGACCTGAAAGCTGTTAGCCCAGTTCATGAAGCGATTCAACCTGACATGTCTGTAAAAAATATTGCTCAAAGTAACTCAAAAACAAAAGGTAAAAAGGGGCTGACTTACACAATAGTTGCGATGATTATCATAGCAATTTTACTAGGACTGGTGTTTAAAAAATATCAATCTTATCAGCAATCTCAACAACTCAAGGTCGGGCAATTGATTGAAGAGCAAAAAAGGATTATAGATGCTCAACGTCAAGCTATAGGAGATTTGCCTGAAGTAAAGCTCTCTGAAAAAACCGAGAATGCATTAAATTCCACTCATAACTCTGTAGTATCAATTCAACAGCCGATTGCTTCGGAAAATCAATTTAGTTGTGATGGGCGAATTCATTGTTCGCAAATGAGATCTTATGAGGAGGCTGTATTCTTTTTAAGAAATTGTCCCAATACCCAAATGGATGGGGATGGAGATGGTATTCCGTGCGAACGACAATTTGCACGCCATTAAAAAGAAGATCAGGATTAAACCTGATCTTCACAGAATTGTAGAAAGGCCTTTAGACCAGGCCCCTGATATTTTTGACGATGCACGAGCATATAAAGTGGACGTGTTAACTCCCAAAAAGGCGTATCGAGAATAACTAATTGTCCTTTCTCTTGTAGCGGTTCGATTGCTAATCTAGACACACAGGTCATCCCTAAACCACCCGCAACAATTTTCAAAATCGCTTCATTGTGGCCCAATGTTAAGCGAATATTTGCATCAGGTAGGTCTTGTAAAATTGCATTGTCGAATACTTCACGGGTACCAGAACCCTCTTCACGTAAGATCCATTCAACATCTAGAAAATCGGTTGCTGTGATAGGACGATTTAACTGTGCAAGAGGGTGATCGGGCGCACAACAAACAGCAAGTTCATCATTGCGCCAATGGATACATTGGAGTTGCGGGAGGTGACAAGAACCTTCAATTAAGGCTAAATCAAGTTGAAATTGATTAACGGCTTCGATCATTTGGCGTGTGTTACCAACTTGTAGTTGTAGATGAGCTTGAGGATGAAGCTGTAAAAAATCAGCCATCAGATCAGGCATCAAATAGTCACTAATCGTTAAGGTTGCACCTAAACGTAAATCAATACTTTGCAATTCACCTTTCGCCGCTTGTTCAAAAGATTCACAACGACCTAAAATTTCTAGTGCTTGGGGAAGTAAGAATCTACCCAAATCATTGAGTTGTAGACGTTTACCCAAGCGATCAAATAATGGTGCTCCAAGACCATCTTCTAAATCAGCTAAAGCCATACTTGCCGCACTTTGCGTGAGTCTGACAGCATCGCTCGCTTTGGTAACAGTTCCTTCTTGAGCGACCGCCACGAAAACAGCCAATTGGCGTAATGTCATGCGCATGTTAAAAGCCTTAACGTATTGAGAGTCTATATTTAGCAGACTCTAGAGTATTTATAAATAATCAGATCATGCTACCATGAGCACACTGTTTCGTGCCACGTTCAAATCATGTCAATTGAAAAATTTAGCGTAGAAAAAGTTTTATTGGTTCATCGTTGGACCAATACTCTATTTAGTTTTACTATGACCCGTCCAGCCCATTTTAAATTTACCGCAGGTCAGTTTGCGCGTATTGGTTTAATGGTGGATGGTGAATTGGTGGTTCGTGCTTATTCAGTTGTGTCATCGCCATTTGATGAAACCTTGGAGTTTTTTTCAATTGTTGTCCCTGAAGGCGCATTTACCTCAAACTTACAGCATCTAAAAGTAGGTGATGAGCTCTATCTTGAAAAGATATCTTATGGTTATTTAACACTTGCACGTTATCAGCAGCCATTACCAAAAGATTTGTGGTTATTGGCTACGGGTACGGGGTTAGCACCATTTTTATCGATGTTGCAAGATTTTGAAACGTGGAATAAATATCAGCATATCAATCTCGTTTATAGTGTTCGTACCGCTTCAGAATTGGCGTATGTTGAACGTATTCAGGAGATTGCAGCAACCTTTGGTGAAGGTCATTCTGGATTTCAGTTTGTACCTATTATTACCCGTGATCCAAACGCCAAATTACATGACCGTTTACCGATTTTAATTGCCAATGGTGAGCTAGAAAAAGCTGTCGGATTGACATTCGATCCAGCGACTAGCCATGTCATGTTGTGTGGCAATCCGCAAATGGTGGATGATACCAAAGAAGCATTAAAACAGCGTGGGCTAACCATGAATCGTCGTGGAGAGGGGAATATTGCGGTTGAGAATTATTGGTAACCAACCGAGAAAAATAAGTTGAATAGGATATGTGTTAATGAACAAGCATATCCATAAATTCACGAATTTCTTGAATTGCGGTATCGATGTCAGTGCTTAACCATGTCGGTTCAAACACACCTGTATAATGGGCTAAACGGTCCTGCGGTACCACAAGCCTGATTGGGCAGTCTTCTTCAAGTAAGCGCCAAGGTACAATTGGAACTTCATTATCTAAAAAAGGTTGCACATTTCGAATATCAATAATCATGGCATTGATACAGTCAGGTAAAGGCATGACTGAAAACTCATCGGTACGACGACGGAAATATTCAAGATCACCCCATTTTAAAATGTAGCTCGGCTTATTAAATTCAATAATACCAATCAAATGTTCATCACGAGTGTGATGCAAAAAACATTGATGGCTAACATCAGTGTCCAATTCAAGAGAAACGCTTTGTTGACTGTAGGACATAAAGCAGAACAGTGTGGAAATGAGGGCAAGTATTATAGCTTATTTTATAGTATTGCTAAAGCGCCTATATTTTATACAAAGTATATTGAAATATAAAGTAGAGTTATGCAACTAGGGCAACGATAGTCCGAATCTTCTTCACACAATGCAACATTGCGTATTGTTAATATAAAGCTGAACAGTAAAAAGGATGAGGGCTGCTATCATGCATGATTTTAGTAAGCCACAGCCTCATGTGGCGAGTAAAGAAGAAATTACCAAGAAGAGAAGATTACCCGTTTATATTTTGATTATTGTGGGAATCTTTTTAATCGCACTGCTTGTATTTATGGTTGCTGATCATTCGGCAAAACCCACTGCCCAAGTGATTATGTCACATTTGCAGTCGGTAATTTTAAATGCATAAGCAGTTTCTTATAGACCAAGTTTGATAATGGGAAAAGCCTGTTGATGTGAATCAATAGGCTTTTTTGCAATATTTTGCGGATTTTTTGTTGTATTAGTGATGCGATTCATTGATTGGAAAATAGACAAAAACTAAGGTGAAAGCATCCATAAATTATTTGCTTGCTCACTGAGTGATCATGAGTGGATCGTACAACATGTAAAAACATGACATAAGGATAACAACATGAATGATTTTTTTAGAGCCCCCTCCCAACGAGGAGGATTCGATGCCATGTACTACTGGGATCAGTTTCAGCCTATTTTAGCTGCAATCGTCATTTTACTAGTCGGTTGGATCGTGGCGTTGGTCATTGCTGCTGGCGTAAAGAAGTTACTACAAAAGCTGGATACCAATAATCGACTCTCTTCCGCGACAGGACAGAACTCAAATATTGAAAGTCTAATATCCAAGCTTGTTTTCTGGTTTGTGATGATCCTTGCGGTTGTCGGGGCCTTGAATATCCTCAACATTAGTGGTGTGAGTGATCCATTTAGTAATATGGTGGGGCGTGTACTCGCTTATTTACCAAATCTATTGGCTGCGGTTGCTGTAGGTTTCATAGGCTGGATCGTTGCTCGTTTAGTGCAAGCAGGTTTAACCAAAGTACTTGCGAAAACAGAATGGGATGAAAAGCTGAGCAGTGAGGTGGGTGTGAGCTCACTGAGTAGTAATATAGGTGAGATCTTTTACTGGCTTGTATTATTACTATTCTTACCGATTGTGCTTTCGATTCTGGGCTTAACTGGCTTGTTGATCCCTGTACAGAATATGGTAAATGATGCGATTTCGTATTTACCTAATCTATTTATTGCGGGTGTAATCATCTTTGTTGGTTATATTCTGGCAAAAATTGTACGCGGTATCGTGGAAGGTTTGAGCAATAGTCTTGGCTTACAAGCACAAGCACAAAAAGTTGGATTGTTTAAAAATTCAAATGTTTCTAGATTCTTAGGTTCATTTGTTTTTGCTATTATTATCATTACTAGTTTGATTGTTGCTTTTGAAGCGTTGGGCATAGAAGCTATTTCACAACCTGCCACTGCGATGCTGAATGACATTATGCTTGCTATACCACAAATCATTGCTGCAGCATTGATTTTAATCGTAGCTTATGTCGTTTCTCGCTTTGTTGGACGATTAGTCGCTGAACTGATTTCTGGGGCTGGTGTTGATGAAGTTCCAATGAAGCTGGATTTACAGCGCTTCCTTGGTCAAACACGTGTGTCTGATATTATTGGATATCTGATCGTATTCTTCACAATGCTCTTTGCAGTTTCTGAAGCTGCAGATCGACTTGGACTGGAGCAAGTCAGTGTGTTGATTGCGATGTTTATCCAATTCGGTGCAAGCATTTTGTTAGGTGCAGTGATTCTCGTCATCGGTTTCTGGCTCGCAAATGTGGTTGCTAACGTCGTACAACGTGGTGAGTACAATAGCTCTCGTTGGTTAGGCAACTTAGTACGTATCCTCATCATGGGCTTAGTGATTGCAATGGGTCTAAAAGCAATGGGTATTGCTGACTCGATTGTAAACTTGGCATTTGGTTTAACTTTAGGTTCAGTCGCAGTCGCATTTGCCTTGGCATTTGGTTTAGGCGGTCGTCAACCTGCTGAACGTTTGCTGACTGATTTGCTCGATAAGGCAAAGACTGAAGCAAAACAACCAAATCCTTTGCGTCCAGAGCCGCAAAACCCTGTCAATCCAGAACCACAAAATCCAGTGAATCCGGTGAATCCAACACCGCCAATTTCACCAAATTCGGATGAATAGAAAAAATAATCTTTGATTTTTTCAGTTAATTCGACCACTCTAACAGGGTGGTCGAATTGTTTATATCCACGCTATTGGTCGTTACAATAGAAGGGAAAAAGAACATTTCTGCGCTGTAATGAATGCTTTCAATCAAAAAAATGACCTATAAAGCAATTCATCTATATAGAGGGTCTGTTTATATTGCACCTTAAGAGTGATAGCGCTCATAGAGAGAGGAGAGGAAAATATTAACAAACCCTTAATGTCAGTCGTCTCAAAATAAAAAATTGATAGGAGAATGAAGTGAAGAGGCCAAATCGTGTATTCGCACCTATTATTATTGCTGGAATCACAGTTGGATTTTTAGCGAGTGCGTATAAATTTGTATTTGCAAAAGCTAATAATGAAAAGCAACAGCCACATGCAAGCAACCAGAAAACATCAACTTCAGAAGATACCAAGGTGAATGAACACCGATAGATTCTGCTGAGAGTTGAAGTAACAGCATTTAGCCCATGTCATGCTTTTAAGCTAAAAGGTGGGGGATTCTATACAAATTGTGCTGCTGCTTGTGCTGACGACCATGCCCATTGAAAGTTGTATCCCCCAAGATGTCCTGTAACATCCAAGACTTCGCCAATAAAATATAAGCCTTTTTGTTTTTTACTTTCCATCGTTTTCGAGGAGATTTCGGTTGTGTCTACACCACCGAGCGTGACTTCTGCGGTACGATAGCCTTCCGTTCCTGATGGTTTAACTATAAATGCATGCAGTTGAGTTGCGATGTGTTCGAGTTGAGCGTCGCTGATATTTCCAATCGCAATTTCACTTTGTTCCGCCCAAATGAGTTGCTGTAATTCCAGAACAATACTTTTGGCTGTAAATTCATTGAGTAACGTTCTGAGCAGAACTTTGGGTTGTGATTTCTTCTTATCTTTGAAAAATTGACTGAAATCTTGGCTTGGAAAGAAATCAATTTTAAAACTTTCACCTATATGCCAATAGTTAGAAAGTTGTAATGAGCTTGGACCACTTAAGCCACGATGGGTAAATAATAATGCCTCAGTAAATTGATGTCGCTCATTCATGAGTGTGGCATCTAAAGCATTTCCGCTCAAACGCGTGGTCACTTCTTTGAATTGGTCTGAAAAAGTAAAGGGCACAAGACCTGCACGGGTCGGGAATACATGATGTCCAAATTGTTTAGCAAGCTCATAACCAAAACCTGAACCGCCTAAGGTTGGAATTGATAAGCCACCTGTTGCAACGACTAGAGATTCGCAGTGATAGATACCTTGATTAGTTTCAATAATAAAACCCGAGTCTGTTTGTACTTTGACTTTTTCAACTTCGCAATGGGTTTGGATTTGAACACGCTTCGCTTTATTACACTCTGCAAGTAACAGTTCAAGGATTTCTTTTGATCCCTTTAAGGTAAATAGCTGACCTTGTTTACGCTCTTCGTATTCAATGCCATATTCACAGACTAAACCAATAAAATCCCAGTTGGTATAGCGGGTAAGTGCTGAGATCACGAAATGCGGGTTTTCTGAAAGATAATTTGCTGGTTCTACATCGAGATTGGTAAAGTTACATTTACCGCCACCAGACATCAAAATCTTTTTGCCCACTTTATTGGCTTTTTCGAGGACCACAACTGAACGTCCACGTTTACCTGCTTCAGCAGCCAACATCAAGCCAGATGCGCCAGCACCTAAAACAACAACATCAACTTGATGAACCATGGACATTACTCGATCAACGAAAAGCGGGCAATTATAAAAGATTTAAAGCCTTTTGAGTATGTTTATAGGGAGAGTAGTCCATATTTAACTTCTAAAAAGCTGTTCTAAATTCCTTTAGTATTGTTATAACTCATCTTTGTTATCAGGTAGTGGTGGTAGCTATGAACATTTTTATTAAAAAATGATAATTTAACTTTGAGCTTTGTATATGGAAAAGACAAAGGGAATATCGAAGTCTTTTTCGGCAATCAGATTTAGGTGTGAAACATGAGATTAAAAAGAATTCGTAGTGGAAAAAGAATAAAGTTTGTATTTATTATGATTGCAACTATTTTTTTAATTAGTTTTTTTATAATAAACTTTAATAAGTTAGGTGGGAATGGGGAATATATAATATTACTAGGTGTAATTATGTTGATTGTTACCCCTTTTACATTTTATATTGATATTTATGAAGATTTTTTAGTTTATCACTATTATATTTTTATCAGAAAGAAAGTCTATAAAAATGAAGTAAAAAAAATAGAGTATACTTTTGGGATCAAAGCTGGTGAACCAACCTATTCATTAAAAATCACATTAAAAAATAAACAATATGTAAAGATTAATGCTAAAGCTTTTGATTCAAAAGATCTAAAGGAGATTGAAAAATTTCTACAAGGTACTTTTGATATCAAAAAATGCTAGAGATGAGTTTTTCCCTGTAGTCCACCAGTATGAATCGTCAAAATACGGGTATCATTAAGAAAATGATATTGCTGTATTAAATCAAACACTCCCATCATCATTTTAGCAGTATAGACCTGCTCTAAAGGGATTGCATATTTCTGCTCAAAGTCCTGCATAAATTGCAGCAATTCAGGAGTGGTTTTGGCATAGCCACCGCAACAATAAGTATCGGTTAAAAGCCAATTTTGCTTATCGGTCCATTGTTGAATTTCTGATTTTAGAAAATCACCTTTGAGTGCCGAAAAGCCTAAAACTTGTTGCTGATCTGAACTACTTTCGATGATCCCTGCAATTGTTCCACCTGTACCCACAGCACAGCAAATAACATCATAATTTTCTCGATCTTCAGCAGTCAGTATTTCTTTTGTCCCTTGTATTGCAAGTTCATTTGTTCCGCCTTCTGGGATAATCAACGTATTTGGATAAAGCTGTTTTAATTGTTGTAAATATTCAAATTCATGGCGTAAGCGATATTCAGCTCGACTGATAAAATGCAATTGCATACCAAAATCTTGTGCTGTTTGTAGCGTTGAATTTAATGTTTGAGACGCGAGTTCTTCACCTCGAATTATGCCTATACTTTGAAAACCAAAATATTGTGCTGCATACGCCGTTGCTGCGATATGATTGGAGTAAGCTCCACCAAAAGTGAGCACTTGCTTATACCCTTGTTGATGGGCTGCGTGTAAGTTGTATTTCAGTTTAAAAAATTTATTGCCTGAAATCTGAGGATGAATCAGGTCAAGTCGTTTCACCGTCAGTTGAACTGGATAAGGCAGATCCAATGTTTGATAGGGAGTGGGAAAAGCAATGTGATCAAACATTTTGGTGAGTTAAAAATGGATTTGATCACATTGTAAATGGATTTGATTGAGAATGTCATTATTGCTTAAGAATCAGTATCCACGGATGTCACCACGGACATGCCAGGACGTAAATTTTCGATACCTTTCTGATCTGGATCAATCGCAATACGAACAGCGATTCGTTGAACCACTTTTGTGAAATTACCTGTTGCATTATCTGGTTTCAATACACTGAATTCTGATCCAGCCGCTGGAGAGATTTGTTCAACACGCCCTGTAAATTTCTGATGTTTCATGGCATCCACAGTGAAAGAAGCTTTCTGACCTATTTTCATATTGGCAATCTGCGTTTCTTTAAAGTTCGCAATCACCCATGTTTGTTGTGGAATTAAATAAAGTAATTGTGAACCTGCGGCAACATATTGACCAACACGAGGATTCACTTCACCCAATTGACCGTCCAGTGGTGCAACAATGGTACTGTAATCTTTGGTGGTATTGGCTTGATCCAATTGTGCTTGCGCGCTATTAACCTGTGCTTTTAGTCCAGCTTGCGCGACTTCTGCTGTTTTTAAAGCTTCTTGCGCCACCAAAATATTGGCTTGAGCCTGTTTGAGCAATGCAAGATTGTTTTGCGCATCGGCTGAGGCCTTATCTTGCTCAGATTTGGATGTTGCACCGCTATTGCCCAATTGCTGATAACGTTTCAGTTGTGCCAGTGATAAATCATATTGAGCTTTGACCTGATCTAGTTTGGCTTGTGCCGCTACGACATCGGCTTGGCGCTGTGCAATGGCTTGAGTTTGATTGGCAAGGCTATTTTGAGCCTGTTCTACACCTGAAACCGCTTGTGTAACTTTTTGATCATAGGTTGTTGCATCGATATGCATCAACACTTGACCTTGTTTTACATGATCAAAATCTTTGACCAGTACATCCTTGATATAACCATTGATTTGTGAGGACAATATCGTGGTTTTCCCTTTGATATAACTGTTGTCGGTCTGCTCAATCGCTGTATGAAAGGGGCCAATTTTCCATGCCCATAAGATGATGGTAATACCCACCAATAAAACCAACAGCATCCACCATAGGGTTGAACGCTTGGTTTCAATCAATTTACTTGCTGGCGGAGGAGGTGGTGGCACCTCAGCAGCTTGGGTTGCACTGTTAGACTGAGGTGATGCTTCAGCATTTGTTGCTGGACTTTCCTGAGTCTGTTCTGCGGGATTATCTTTGGTTTCTTCTGCCATAATATTTTCTCAATCAAATGTTTAACTCGAAATGCTGGTTAAGGATCTATTTTTTATCGTTTTATATTTCTCACGGGTATATTTAAATAAGCCCCACAACAAGAGAATAATCGCGAAAATACCATTGAGTACAATCACATCGTTATAGGCACGAACCTGTGCTTCGCGGGTCACTACTTTATTCAAGTTCTGCATGGCTTGTTTATTTTGCAAAACAGGATCAGTCGTATTTAACATGGCACTATGTTCATAACTTTGTATGCGTTGGGCGATGGATGGGTCAGTGGGGTTTAAATGGCTATTAATTTCGACTTTATAATCATAAGTATGCTGTTGTTGATAAGTGTTAAAAAACGAGGAACCGACTAAACCACCAAAATTTTGTGTGGCTGTAAAGAGCACAACAAAGGTGACTACGTATTGTGGGCCACGTTGTAAGGTACGTAAAAATCCCATCAGCAATAAAGGACCAATAAATACGCCACCAGCAAAACTGACAAGGAACTGACTTCGATAAAAGTTTGCAGGGCGCACATCACTGGTCAGGTGATAATCTAAGATACATGCGACTAAAATTAGAAATTCCGCCAGAAACAAATTCAAAATCAAGCGATCTTTATGAAAAGTTAATGCACTAAAGACTGAACCTGCAATAGTTCCACAAAAGATGACGCTATAAAGTGGAACAAATTGATCAGGTCCCATTCCCATGGTTTTTAGAAAATTAACAGCTGCATAGCTTTGCTCAGACATCAACAGGCGTAAGGCAAATGCACTAAAGATAAACGTTAGCAGGTCGCTTGTTGCAAGCCAGCGCGTCATAATCAGTGGATTGGCACGATAATGCTCATAAGTTAAACCTAAGACAATCAGGCAAAAGCCGATAATTAACACATAAGCCAGCCAAGGACTATCAAACCACCAAAGAATAGGGCCTTGCGTGAGAACAATACATAAGCAAGCAAAACCTGGCGCCAGTAAGGCAAAGGTAAAGAAATCTTGCTTTTCAAAAACAGCAAGACGCAGACTTCGAGGTAATTTGAGTGCAACCACCATGGCAAAGCAGCAAATGGCCAATCCCAGTTCAAAGGTATAAATCACATCCCATTGATTAGCGCTTAATAGAAAGGGCGAAATCATCCATGCCAGCGGTAGACCGAGTTGCTGAAAGCCAAATGCAAGATAAATACCTTTTGCTAAATCAACTTTACCAAATGCCTGCATGGTGTAATACATCCCAAGCGAACTTAATGGCGCAGCCGCAAGACCCGCAATAAAACGGACAATTAATGCCATTTCATAAGTTTGTACGATGAGATGGAGAATCAATACACCAATAAAAACCAGCAGACCGATCTCAGAAAATAGACGTAGGCCGTATTGTTGACGTGCTTTAAATAAAATTAAATTGGCGCTGACATTTGCCATCACATAGGCCGCAGGGAGCCATGCCGCTTGAGAAGGGGTTAAACCATACTCACCTTGGAAAATAGGTAAGTTCGCAATCACAAAGCCGTTACTTAAGCTGGCAGCAATACAGATAAACAAGCCAATAAAAAAATAAGCGAAACGTTTCGGTATGCTATGGGCAATTGCTGCGGGCGAACCCGGAAGTGTGGGACGCTCTTCAGCAGACCAATCTGGTGGAGTTTCAAGGTAGCGAGGGTTTTTATCCATATGATCCTCGAACTAAATTTTAATGCCGTTTAATAATAATTCTATTGCTCGTTTGGCTAGCTGAACTTGGTCAGCGGCAGTATGTCCCTGAAATGAAGAACCTAAGATTCCCACAATCATAGAAAAATCTTGTGGGCTAAGATCAGGACGGCACAGTTTATGTTGTATGGCTTGGTTAATTAGTGGTTGTAATGCTTTATCACGCCGTGCATAAATGTTTAACATGATTGGGTCATGACGATCAATAATACGCCAGTAATCAATAAGAACAATGAGATGGGGAACTTGTTCAACATAGCTTTCGATTAAGCGAAGAAAGCCATCATCAAAAGCCAGTAAAGCTTGCACATGATCTTCGAGTCTGGTCATAGCTTGTTCGAGTAAAGCTACAATCAATGCTTTACGATCAGCAAAATTACGATAAAACGTTGCTCGCCCTACACCTGCATGGTCAATGATGGTTTGTAAAGGAACATGCACACCATAGATTCGAAAAATCTCTTCTGCGGCATGGAGCAATTCATCACGATTTTGAATCGCACGTTGCTGACGTTTGATCATTTTGGGGATTCATAGAAAATTTAGCTACATTTAACGGACATTATTGTCCGTTGTAAATTTAAGTCATTTTAATTTTTGTTTTAGTTCGGTAAAAGCATGCATTGACGGGCAACACATGCTGATGGTTATTAATCTTTAAAATGTACGGGAATCCATTGATAGCTTTTCTGATCTGCTGAGTAAATATGCCCAATACCCGGAAATGGTAAATGTGGTGCAGCAATGGTTTGGCCATTTTTTGCAAAATTAGCAAATTGTTTTAAACGGGTTTGTACTGCTTTTTTCGGATCAATATCATATTCAATCGCAGTTTCGGGTTTATCAAATTGCACGGTATGAGAATGAACAATATCGCCAATGAATACTACACTTTGGTCTTTAGTTTTTAACTCATAACTGTAGTGCCCCGGTGTATGTCCTGCCGTGTTAATGACTTTAAAACCTTGAATTTCATCACCGAGCTTAAATGTTTTAAAACGTTGCTTGGCTTGATAGGGTGCAATAGCTTCTTTAATCTTTTCGACTGTACCTAAGTAGTTGGCTTGTTTGTCTTTTGGTAGTTTTGCTACTTGTTTTGGATCTAACCAATATTTAGCTTCATCCTCAGATACATAAACTGTGGCATTTGGGAAATTGGCAGTGCCTTTTTGACTAATGCCACACACATGATCTGGGTGTAAATGAGTGAGTAAAATCGTATCGACCTGTTCAGGTTTATATCCTGAAGCAACGAGATTTTTCAAAATAGAACCAAGATGTGCACCGAAGCAACTTTCTGCACCGCTATCGACTAAAACCAGTGATTTGCCTGTATTGACGAGGAATGCATTAATCGAGGTTTGTACACCTTTGTCTTGATCAGCATAGTATTTTTTTAAGATTTCCTGAACTTGTTGTGGTGAAATATCTTTAAACAAGCTTGGTGACATAAAGTTAGTGCCATCGAGTAGAGCTGTAATTTGTACGTCACCGACTTGGTGCTGGTAAAAGCCAGAGACTTGTTTTTGTTGTTCAATGACTGGCAGGGTTTTGCTGGTTTCTGCATGGCTGAGTAAAGGGAAGCTGCTCAAGAATGATGCTGAAAGGAGTAGGGCTGTTTTTTTCATAGGAATTTTAATAAGTTTAAAATGATCACCTGTTTTAGCATATATTTTGAGATTAGATAAATATTATACTTCTATTACCTTTCATAAAATTTCAATTTTACATGCAAGACATAACTCAAAGATTAAATATATACCATGAGTATCTAGAAAAAATTATTTCAACATTGGAAACCTTTTCTGATGAAAAGCTTATAGAAGAATTTTTTGAGGAAAAAGAGATAAATAAAGCTATAGATCTATTTCAAGTTGTGAAATTAATGCGTGGCCACATTTATCAAAGTAGAAATATTAGCAATGCTGTCCTTAGTAGGATTGAAAGCTGGAATATGGATCAAAAGATTTTTTTTCTTGATTCAATTCAATCAGAATTGGAGCATCTGTTGAGTGTGTTCAGAGGTTATTCACATGTTGTACCTCAAGCAAATTTACCTAATTTTGGAGAGGGAGGATTATATTTTCTAGTCGAAGGGTCAGAGGCTTTGTTTTTGAACTATAAGATAATCCACGGGTATTTTATAGTTTGCCAACCTCTTTTTAACCGATTAGACGCTAGGATTGAAAAAGAAATTAACCCAAGCTTTAAGGCCAAGAATGCTGAAGTAGATGGTCTTATATCTGATCTAAATCTTTATAAAGGAGAGGTGTCATCCAGAAAAACTAAAGAAATATATAAGAAAAAGTATAAAGATTATAAGAGGATCGTAGAAGTCTATGAGTTTTATATCATGTTACTTGTATGTTTATCGGTTACTTTAGTTCTTGGACAACTATTTGCGCATAGTTTTTTTGATGCATTAAAACTATCTAATGTCATCACAATTAAACTTACGATTTTTGTTTTAATTGCAACTCTCTTTACCTATTGTTTTAAGCAAATCAGTTTTTATCGAAGAATTTCAGAACAAGCTCATCAAACATATATGGAACTTGAAGCATTGCCAGAATACTTAATTCATTTGCCTGAAAATAAACAAAATGAAATACGTTTTGACTTAGCTAAACGTTACTTTGGTCAAAGCTTATTTGAATCTATAAAAGAAGATTCAATTTCAATACAAGAACAAGCTAAAACAAATGCTGAGGTTTTAAAATCTACTTCTACCTTATTGGATGTTATAAAAAAACAGAATAATTAGATTGAGTAATCTTAATAGTTTATATGAGAGAGTATACGAAAAAGCCCCTACATTCGTAGAGGCTCTTATATGAGTTTAAATTATTAAGAAACTTTATCACCAGCTTTAGCACCAGATTCAGGTGAAATTACCCAAACACCTTCGCCATTACCCGCTGCAAGGACCATACCGTTAGAAATACCAAAACGCATTTTACGAGGTGCAAGGTTAGCCACCATCACCACCAGTTTGCCTTTTAAATCTTCTGGTTGATAAAACTCACGGATACCACTAAACACATTACGTGGTTCAGCTTCACCTACATTTAAAGTCAATTGAAGCAATTTATCCGAACCTTCTACCGTTGCAGCTTCTAAAACTTCAGCTACACGTAGGTCAACTTTCATAAAGTCTTCAATACCAATGGTGCTTGTGTTAAGAGCAGCTTCACCCACTTTAGGTTCAGGCTTCTTCTCAGCTTTCTTCTCTTTTTTCTTTTCAACTTTTGGCGCTTCTGCCGTAGCCGCTAAAGAGTCTTTCGATGCATCAACCATAGCTGCAACTGCTTTAGGATCAACACGCTGCATCAGCGGTTGGAATTGAGCAATTTCGTGTGCAACTAAGATTTGCTGACGTGATGCAAAGTCAAAGCTTTCAAGTTGTAAGAAAGACTGAACTTGAGCCGCAAGTGTTGGAAGAACAGGGGCCAAGTAAATCGCAAGCTGACGGAATAAGTTGATACCGACTGAGCAAACGTCATGAACTTGTTGTTCTTGACCTTCTTGCTTTGCAAGTGCCCACGGTTTTTTCTCATCAATATATTGATTCGCTTTGTCCGCAAGCGCCATGATTTCACGAATAGCCGCAGAGAATTCACGCGCTTCATAGGCTTGCGCAATTGAATCGCCCGCATCAATAAAGCTTCGAACCAATTCAGGCTCAGCACAAGTGCTAGAAAGCGTATTATTGAAATTGCTATTAATGAATTTTGCACAACGGCTGGCAATATTCACCACTTTACCCACAAGGTCAGAATTCACTTTCTGAACGAAGTCATCCAAGTTTAAATCTGAATCTTCAACTTTGTCAGAAAGCTTAGACGCAAAGTAATAACGTAAATATTCAGGATTCAAATGCTGTAAATAAGTTTCAGCTTTGATGAATGTGCCGCGAGATTTTGACATCTTCTGACCGTTCACCGTTAAGAAACCATTGACGAATAAACCTGATGGCGTGCGGTAGTTTGCACCTTCTAGCATTGCAGGCCAGAACAGTGCGTGAAAGTAAACGATGTCTTTACCGATGAAGTGATAGACTTCTTTATCGCTGTCTTTTTTCCAAAAGTCATCAAAACTTAAATCTGGACGTTTGGTTTTGATGTAGTTTTCAAAACTCGACATATAACCAATTGGAGCGTCTACCCAAACATAGAAATATTTGTTTGGTGCATCTGGAATTTCGAAACCGAAATAAGGCGCATCACGCGAAATATCCCAATCTGATAAACCTGATTCAAACCATTCATCTAGCTTGTTGGCAATAGACAAGGGTAAACGACCTTGGTCACGCGTCCATTTCTGTAAGTATTCTGAGAAATTCGGTAGTTTAAAGAAATAGTGATCTGATGATTTCTCAACTGGCGTTGCACCACTCAATGTTGAGCGTGGGTTTAATAACTCAGTCGCGTTATAGGTTGTACCGCAGACTTCACATGAGTCGCCGTATTGATCTTCAGCTTTACATTTCGGGCACGTGCCTTTAATGAAACGATCAGACAAGAACATGCCTTTTTCAGGATCAAACAACTGTGTGACAGGGCGAACAGCGATATTGCCTGCTTCACGGTTTTTAATATAAATCTCAGATGCACGTGCTTTGTTTGCATCGCTATGAGTTGAATCATAATGATCGAAATGCACACCAAAACCATCAAAATCACGAATGTGTTCTTTCTGAACATTTGCAATTTGCGCTTCAGGGCTGATGCCATTCGCTTCAGCACGTAACATGATCGCTGTGCCATGAGCATCATCCGCACATACGTAAGTCACGTCATGACCCATTGCACGCATCGCACGAACCCAAATATCTGCTTGGATATAACCGAGTAAGTGACCCATATGGATAGGACCATTGGCATAAGGAAGGGCATTGGTGACTAAAATTTTACGCACGGATATTGTTCTCTCATTCGTATTTACAAGGTGGATGATTTTACATGACTTAAGAGCGACTTGCACAAGGGAATCGGTGAAATCTTTTTAGCCTGAAGGGAATCTTATTTTGAAACTTCATACAAGCTTCACTTTGGCTTCAATCAAAGTACATCTGTTTGATCGAGAATAATCACAATATCAAAGAGAGGAAAATAAAAATGAGGTCTTGGTCATTAGTTTTTTCATCAGTCTCAGCCAGTTTAGTTTCTGTTTTTAGTTTTGTGATTCCATTTTGTTTGTTCTTAAATTATCGACAGAAGCATCTGCTTCATGTGGTCAGTGATGGCATGGAAGTTATGATGTATTTGACCCCAATCCTCATCGTTTTGGCTTTTATCTTTTATCTGATTGTTTTTGCAGTATTGAAACTGCCCACTCAGATTTTTGATTCATACCAGTTTTTAAAAATAAGTTTTGTGATCTTAGTTGCTTGGGCTTTACTGGTCTTAATGATTCTGTTCGAAGATCAAGTGAACCACATTGATTTCTCAACGCTAAAGATCGGTATTTTGATGTATTTCATGATGCTGCCGATTTTAGCTTTGAGTTGTATGGGGGCGAACAGTTGTTATTTTGTGATGAATAAAGTAAATCAAAAGAAGAATATGATCTTATTTTGATTAAAAAAAAGTATGTATCCCAAAGGATTACATACTTTACATCTGCTTAACGGTAACACTTTGCTTAGAGTTCTTTCTTAAAGAGATGATTTTCCCTTTAGACAAGAAATGGATGTGATAGCTTTTTAAACTATTGGTTTTGGGATCAACTGTAATTTCGGCAAAGAGTGGCGTTTGCCAAAGTTCATCACTTCCTAAAGTACCTAACCAAGCCTGAGCTTTAATTACAGCGGTAAATTCATCTTTAACTTGTAGATCGCTAATACTTAATTCACTGCACCAATGAACGGTCTTTGGAAATTCAACTTTTGAAAATTTCCAACAAATTGAAAGCGCCAAACTTGTTGCGATTCCAGCATAATCGTTGCTTTCATTATGAATGACAGGAAGTAATTGTTCTGCCAAATCACCTTCAAAAGAATCAATCATGCTTTGGATTCTTCTTTTACTCGAAAGAATATAGTTCAGGCGCTTTTGTTGAGCTTGCAGTTCATTTTGAATTTCTAGAAGTTCATTTTCATTCATATATAAAGCTTTATAAGTCAGGTTAATTTCACGATAGCGCAAAAGTATATCTGATCTAATTCTCTATATTGTGAATAGTTTTTAATACAAATTTAATGGTTCTAAAAATGATCGAAACACCAAGGCTGATTTTACGCCAATGGCGAGACACGGATTATTTACCTTTTGCAGAGATGAGTGCTAATCCAGAGGTTATGCGGTATTTTCCAAAAGTTTTAACGCGCGCTGAAAGCGATGTATATATAGATAAATTAAAGGCAATTATTGAAAAACAGGGTTGGGGCTTTTGGGCAGTAGAATTAAAACAGACTCAACAATTGATAGGCTTGGTAGGATTACATGATCAACCCACACAGTTTTCATTTTCGCCTTGTGTTGAAATTGGCTGGCGCTTAGATCAACCATTTTGGGGCAAAGGTTATGCAAAAGAAGCAGCAAATGCAGCCTTAGATTTTGCTTTTAATCATTTGCAGCTTGAAACTGTTGTGTCTTTTACCACTTTAGAAAATCTGCGATCACAAGCGCTTATGCAAAGCTTAGGGATGAGGAAATTAGTAGAATTTCAACATCCTGCTCTGGCTAAAGATCATCCATTAAGTTGGCATGTATTGTATGAGATTCAGCAGTCTGATCGTATCAAGTAATTTAGTTGTGTTATGCATTTATATGATTTTTATATATGAAAATTCAAATGGTTATTAATCAGCAATAAATTTGAATCATCCTGTATCCCATTTGTTTCAATTTGCAGCAAACACGATAACTGTAGGCAGAATCTTGTATAACTGTAATTGAAATCAACGACAGCTTTTACGAAATAACAAGAGGAAGATGACATGAGTAATGACAAAATTGATCAGTTAAAACAGTTCGCAGCAAAAGATTTAGAGCAAACCAAAGCAGACTTTCAGCAGGCTAAAGATAAAGTCAGCGAGCTTGGAAGTGACATCAAACAAAAAGGTCAGGAAACTGTAGAGGATGTAAAAAACTTCGCAGCGAAAGATATTGATCAAACTAAAGCTGATTTACAGCAAGCTAAAGATAAAGCCAATGAGTTGAAGCAAAAAGGCGAGCAAGCTTTAGATGATTTAAAGACCAATGCAAGCGATCAATACGGTGAAAGTAAAGCTGCATTATCAGCTAAAGCAGATGAGTTAAAAGAAAAACTGGCGGATACTCAACATGCTGCCAAAGAGAAATTAGATCACTTAAAAGAAGAGGCAACGCATAAATTAGAAGATGCAAAAGCCAAAGCAGTTGAGTTAAAAGAGGAGGCAGCTGCAAAATTTGATGATCTGAAAGCTCAAGCTAGCAGCAAGTTAGATGATTTAAAGAAAGCTGCCACTGATACGATCAATAAATTCAAAGGTTAATCACGATAAAGCTTTAACAATCGACGCTGATAGACAAAGATAAATTGCGACATAAAATTGAGCAATTACGGTCTTTGATATGAGCGTCGAATCTTCAATACTGCTAAACTAACCACATTCAGTGAGTATGATCAGTTTTTGGAGTACAAAATGTCGTGGCTTTCTTCCTTAAAATCCGTTTTTTCGCCTGCGCAAGAAGTGAAGGAAGATGAAATCCAAACAGTCCTTCAAAATTATATTCTTCCAAACTCTGAAAATGCCTTGAAAGATCGTATCAGCCAAGTCAATGTTCAAGGTCGCATCCTACAGCTCACGATCAATACATTTCCCGAAGAAAAAAATCATTTACAACAAATCCATGATGAACTTGCAGATGCCTTAGAAAAGTGTGGTATCCAAGAACTCAATCTGCATATTATTCAGCAGAAACATGCTGCCCATGGCGAGGCGGGACATAGTTGTTCATCTAAGCCAAAAACACAAAACACCAAGCTTCCTCCAGTAATGGATGCATCTCCGAAAGCTGAAGCAGACCCAAATAATCCTCCGATTGAGAAAGCTGCGCCTCAACAACGAGATGTTGCTCCACATCCACGTATTCAAAACGTAATCTTGGTTTCATCGGGTAAAGGTGGTGTAGGTAAATCAACCACAACTGTGAATCTTGCGCTCGCATTGCAAAAACTCGGTTTAAAAGTTGGGGTGTTGGATGCAGATATTTATGGTCCAAGTATTCCAACTATGTTGGGCAATGCTGGTCACACACCTCAGATTGAAAATGAACATTTTGTTCCTTTAGATGCTTATGGTATGGCCGTGATTTCAATCGGTCATTTGATTGGTGCGCATAACACTCCTGTAGCATGGCGTGGCCCTAAAGCCACTGGCGCATTGATGCAGTTATTTAATCAAACTCTGTGGCCAGATTTGGATGTATTGGTTATCGACATGCCACCAGGTACTGGCGATATTCAATTAACGCTTGCACAGCGTATCCCGGTGACTGGTGCGGTAATTGTTACTACACCGCAAAATGTTGCCTTAATGGATGCTGTAAAAGGGATTGAATTATTTAATAAAGTGAATATTCCTGTACTCGGTGTGATTGAGAATATGTCAACACATGTTTGTTCTAACTGTGGACATGAAGATCAAATATTTGGTACGGGTGGTGGTGATCAGCTTTCTGAACAATATGACATACCTTTACTAGGTCGTTTACCTTTAGATGCAAAAATCCGAGAGAATGCCGATAATGGTAAACCAAGTGTCATCACACAAGATGTCGCTTCTGAAAGCTATATCAATATTGCGGAAAGTGTCTTAAAACAGATGGAAAAACTTCCAAAACGTCAGAGAGATGACAAGCGCATTTTCTAACCGATGGTTATTTTTAAGTTCGGCCCAACATTTCGTTGGGCTTTTCTTTGTTTGATGTTGCAAATATATCGTTTGGTAAAATATAGCATGAGAGTTGCTTCATCACTATTTTATTTTCGAGTGATGATATGAAGTCCGTCAAAAGAGCTGTAAGTATTCTGGGATTGTGTAGTGCATTTTTACTGAGTGCTTGTAATGGTGATGATTCTCCAAAAGAGACTGAGCAATTAGAAACTAAATTACAACCCATCGTGATCCAAGGTGCCTTACCTGTCGAATCTGAACGTATGGCATCAAAATTAGATAACGTCAGTGTTGAAACTGTGGGTGGATGGAAGTTTTGGAAAGGAACTTATAAAGGTTATCCAGTGATCGTATCCAAAACACGTATGGGCATGAGTAATTCTGCCGCTGCTACAGCACTTGCAATTGAGCGATATCAACCCATTGCAATTATTAACCAAGGTACATCAGGCGGGCATGATCCTGCTTTAAAGGTGTTTGATATTGTATTAGGCAAATACACGACAAATATTGGTGCGTTTAGAACACCAAGATTACCGATAGGAGGCGGTTCAAACTCATTGGCATGGACAGAGGCATTTGATGTATTACCTGAAGATGAGTCTGACCCTGAACCGATTGCGATACGCAAATTTGAAGGTGATCAACAGTTATTGATTGCTGCACATACAGCAAAAGCTTCTTATAGCAAAGGGAATGTGGTTGAGGGAACGATTGGTTCAGCAGATGTTTGGAATAATGAGCTAGATCGAATCCAGTTTTTCCATAATAATTATCAAACTTCTGTAGAGGAGATGGAGGCAGCTTCCGTCGCACAGATTGCACATCATTTTAATGTTCCATTTTTAGGTATAAGAATTTTATCTAATAATATTACCAATAATGGTGCATATAACCCTGCTACGGGTGAGGCATGTCAGGACTATGTACTTGATGTGGTTGAACAATACATGAAACAACAATTGGATAAAAACTAAAGACCTAGAAGAAATCAGCTACATGATTTCTTCTTGATTATTTTGAATTCTATTTTTCCAGTTTTTAATAACAAACCAGCGCCATAAGAGGTGAGTTGCACAATAAAACAATAAAGCAAACAGTACGGCTTCGATGATGAGCCCTGTAATTAAAATTTTGGCTAAATGCAAATCAATATGTCCATGACCGAAATTTTGTAACCAGTTGAGGATCTGATGTAAGACGCCAAGTAGCATGTCTTTATTAATCATATTGACGTGGAAGATTTTTGTACCAAACCAAAAACCTAAATATAAAATTGGGACAATGGTCAATGGATTAGTGAGCCAAGCCATACATAGTCCAAGCGGCAAATTTACTTCAAAATATAAAACCGTGAGAATAATGAAAAGGCTGTGGAGAGGAACTGGTAAAATTCCCCAAAATGCCCCAAGACCTATCGCTTTTGCAATCGAGTGTCGATTCACATACCAAAGCAATGGATTTAAGGTGCGAGTGCCGAATATTTTCATAAGTTTTAAATCGGCAATTTTTTCAGAGGAAGGAAGCCACTTTTGGAAGAATAGCTTAGGCATAAAATGGGTAAAGTGATGAGAAAATATCATTTTTATTTTAACAGTCGTTTCTTAGCTCAAACTTAAATTATGTACAATAAATGTTTGATTTTTCATGTTGTAAAAGCCAAAGTGCAGAGTGGGGTGGTGAATAAATCTAGGATAATGAGATGGTGACTTACAAGTTGCTAAACATTGACTCTTTAAAAAGATAGTAAATATAAAAGCTTAGCTGAAAGGTAGACATGACTCCTTACAGATATTTTTTTGCTATCATAGTATTGTTTAGATTAATCTAAAAACCTCTCTTAGTGAGGTCATTCAATGATTTCATGGTTTTTTATTGGTTTGGTTGCCACGATCTTGTTCACACCAGGTCCAACCAATACTTTGCTAGCATCTTCAGGTATCCAAGTCGGCGTACGCAAATCTTTATTGCTCATACCTGCAGAAGCGATGGGTTATATCATAGCGATTAGTGTATGGGGTGTGTTGATTGCTACTGTCTCTGCTACCTTACCATTGCTCCCAACATTCTTAAAATTATTGAGTGCGAGCTATATTCTTTTTCTAGCTATAAAATTATGGCGTACAGCAGACCAACAAGTTGCGTTGAATCAGCCAACGATCAGACCACGAGAGCTTTTATGTGCGACATTGCTGAACCCTAAAGCATTATTGTTTGCGTCAGCAATTTTCCCTGCAAGTGCTTGGACGAGCCAAGAAATATATTTGACTCATATGAGTACTTTCGTTGGGCTAATTGTTCCGATTGCTATGTTTTGGATTGCCGTTGGGGCAGCTTTAGCAACCAATAAAGTTGGATGGTTATCTCAAGCCAAATTACAAAGGACCGCATCTATTGTGCTCGTGAGTTTTGCGATCCCGATCAGTTATTCTGCACTTTCTAAACTCTAGTCGTTCTATCAGATTGCTGATAGAACAGCATTGTTTTCATTGGCAGCATTTTACGTTAAAGTAGCCACCAATCATCAACTTCGTTTTTGGATATAAAGACATGGCAATAAAATCTGATCGTTGGATTCGTGAAATGAGCGAAAAACACGGCATGATTGAACCTTATGCAGAAAATCAAGTTCGTTTCGATGAAAACGGAGAAAAGTTGATTTCCTATGGGGTATCAAGCTATGGCTATGATGTCCGTTGTGCGCGTGAATTCAAAGTATTTACCAATGTACACTCTGCAATTGTAGATCCAAAAAACTTTGATGATAAAAGCTTTATTGATATCGAGTCTGATGTTTGTATTATTCCACCAAACTCGTTTGCTCTAGCACGTACGATTGAATATTTCCGTATTCCACGTAATGTACTTACTGTATGTTTAGGGAAATCAACCTATGCGCGTTGCGGTATCATTGTAAACGTTACGCCGTTAGAGCCTGAGTGGGAAGGTCACGTGACCTTAGAGTTTTCCAATACAACAAACTTACCTGCGCGTATCTATGCAGGTGAGGGTGTCGCACAAATGCTTTTCTTTGAAAGCGATGAGGTGTGTGAAACATCATATAAAGATCGTGGTGGTAAGTACCAAGGTCAAACAGGTGTGACCTTACCTAAGACCTAAATTAAAAAACCCATCATTTAGAAATGATGGGTTTTTTAATACAGTCATTTAAAAAATTCTTCATTCATCATAATGATTGTTCAGACGAATGAAGCTAGCAATTAATAAAAAATAAGATACAATCATTATAATTTGATTTGTTTTTGTACAGGATCACGGAAATTACTACTGCCATATAAGTGAGTATTCGATCAAACAGAAACAAGTAATAAAAAGAACATATGGAAGTTTTAACACGGAGGTCGTTATGCGACGGTTTAAGTCTCTTCATTTGGCATTGTTGGCTTTGAGCGGATTATGCTTAAATACTGCTTATGCTAATACTTCTACTTTAACAAGCTTAACTGATACTGAAATGTCGGCTACGACTGGTCAAGCATTGATGAGTTTGTCATATATTGCTCCTTCTGATAGTGCAAATTTAATGAGGAATATTAGTGGCTCCAATAATATAGGATTCTATAAATTAGGGCTTGAAGCTGAATTAGAGTTGAATGCTAACATAAAGAATTTACAGCTAGGTTGTGGCGGGCAGAATGGTGTTGGAGGCTGTGATATTGATATTAAAAATCTAGCATTGAGTGGGCTTCCAAATGGTGGGAACTATGACATTAATGGGAATGCTGTTCCGAATGGTGGTTATGATATAGATGGTAATCCAGCCTATTCGGGGGATGGACGTGCTGCTACAAGTGCTAAAATTAGTAATCCTTTCTTGGAGTTTGCTATTAAAAACCCAAATAGCGCTTCAACTCGTGAGGTGGTTGGTTTTAGAGCTGGTGCTGAAAAAATTAATGCTTTATTAACAGCGGGTTTAACTAACAATGCATCACCATCTACTACAGATGGAATTCAGTCGTTAAGTGGCTTTCTGAGATTTAGTCCAACAACAGGGGAAGTGACAACAACACCGGGATTGTTTGGTAAAACTAACGACCAACGTTTAAGTGGAAAACTAAATGCTTTAGGTTTTAATCGAGACTGGGTTTCAGATCCTGCTAGTAGTGATACATTGGGAATTTCGATTCCATCCGTGACGGCAGGATTTTCAACACCAGCCTTTCAGGTTAATGGTAAGCGTCAAACAGCTGCACGTATTGATAATGTAACGGCGAGTGTTGATATTCCGTTGGATCAAGGACCTAATAACCAGCTCAAAGTGGATTTTGACTGTATCTTGCTGATAGCATGTAGCGCGAAAATTAAATTGAAAGAGGGGTCAAGAATTGAAGGACTACCTTTAAATATTAGTTTTGAGCAATCTTTAAGTATGATTCATAATATACCTTTGACAGGTACAGGCGTCTATTTATCCTTACAATTACAAGATTTATTATGGCCAGGCAATTATATTGATGGAGCTGATATTGGAAAGACCTCTTTATCTAATTTTACTCAAGCTAGTGATATTGCTAGAGCTGGGTGGTGGATGTCATTTGCTGAACCTGTAAATTTAGGTTTGTTAAAAGGTCAAAATCCAGTGGATGTATCTGCTGTTTATCCTCAAGTTGCGACGAAAGCTTCTGCTTTTTTGAATCAAGAATCTCAACGCATTTATGCTCCAGCTGATGCTGCTGTTGGTACTTTATTTGGAATTACAATTACTACTCCGAACCCCGTTATAATTGATTTAAGTGATGCTACACCTGCCACACTTTCTTTATCTAATATACAGCTAAAAAATCAAGTGCCAAAATCAAACTGTTATGGAACATTAACATTCTGTTAATTTGCTTACATTTTAAAAAAGCAGCCGAGGCTGCTTTTATTATTTCAAATTGGGAAAAGAAGAATGATAAATCTACGAGGAATGAATAGGGTTGTAGTTGTTGGTGGTGGGACGGCAGGTTGGTTTGCTGCATTGCAACTTAGACAATTGTTTAGTCCATCTGTTGAAGTGATGGTAATTTCAGCACCAGAGATACCAATCGTTGGTGTTGGTGAAGGTGGAGTTTTGAACTTGCTTTCGGTATTACATGATTTGAATATCGATTTAAAAGATTTTATAGAACAAACGGGATCTACGCTTAAATTGGCGTTTCGTTATGAGCGTTGGAGAACAGGCAAACAAGAAGACTATTATTATCATCTTTTCCCGCTGCCAACGCCTGATTTTGCATGGAATGAGTTTGGGTTTAACCCTTATTTATCAGGATTATTTAATCATGGGATAGATGTTAGTCGCTATATGGCATCTTATGAGTTCAGTGAAGAGCGGAAACCTTTCCAAGAGGTTTTGCAGATTCTTTTGGAAGGAAAGAATAATTTTGGTGCATCGCTACATTTTGACACTTTTAGAGTTGGTCAATATCTTAAGAAAATTGCTTTAGCTAGAGGTATTATTCATGTTGAACAAAGGGTTCATGATTTTGAATTAAATCCGCAAACAGAATATATCTCAGCTATTCAACTCTTGGATCAAAAAATTCAGTGTGATTTTGTGGTAGATGCTTCGGGTTTTTCTCGGTTATTAATTGGGAAAAAGTATAAAAGTTGTTGGCATTCATTTGCTGATACTTTACCTATGAATCGAGCATTACCTTTTCATTTGCAACATCAGGATAAAATTGAGTTAGTGACACGTGCAACGGCTATGAGTTCAGGATGGGTATGGCAAATTCCGTTGCAGGAAAGGATTGGGGCAGGCTATGTATATCACGATCAATTTATTACAGATGAACAAGCGCAGCAGGAAGTAGAACAGTGGTTAGGAGCGAAGATTAGTCCAGCTCTCCCAATTGCATTTGAGGCTGGCTTTTATGAAAAAGTATGGATGAAAAATGTAGTGGCTATTGGTTTAGCCTCTGGATTTATTGAGCCTTTGGAGGCTACCTCAATTGGGCAAATGCTTAGTCAGTTACAATTAATGATTTCATTTATTCAAGAAAATCATGGGGTGATTTCCCAGCAAAATATAGATTTTTATAATCGACAAAATAGCCAATATTGGCAAGGTATCTGTGATTTTATTCGTATGCATTATGATACTGGACGCAAAGATACCCCTTTTTGGCAATATATGTTGACAGTCCCTCAATCGCAAAGTTATCAAGAGTTAAAAAAATGCTGGGAACATCGAACTCCGCGAGATATTGACTTTGTGGAGCATAGTATGGGTGGAATGTCGATGTTTAGTGCTGCTAGTTGGTTTGCTGTAGGTGCGGGGGTTGGAGTGATTAAGCCTGAGGCAACTTCAGCAGAGCTCTATGCATTGTCAACAGAAAAAAAGCAAAAATTAGCTAAATATCTGCAACAGCTAAAAAGACATTTATCTATATAACAGTAGGTTTAAGAATCTAGATATATTTGAAAATTATAATGTTTAGATGCTGTTTTGAGATCGGTATATTTTCATCTATCGGAAAAATGTAACTTTTAACGGGTTTTTTTTGCAATTGCGTAAATAGTAGGCATAATAAAAAAGTAAGATTGGGTAGGCGGATTCTGCCTACAATTTGAGTGATGCTTGGAAGCATATCCTTGACTGCGCCTTTTTTGTGGTTGGAAGTCACTCAGGAAGATTTAGAAAAATAACGTTGATGCGGAGCATCGTGTAACAGGAAGGTCAAAATGGCTATACTCCATAAGGATTTATTTCAAAGAACTGTTTTAGCGAGTTTGGTTGGACTATGTGTTAACCAGTCAGTTTTTGCATTACAAGAAATCTCTGATGAGGGGCTAAGCCAAACTATAGGCGAGGGCATTGCATTACTTCCTGAAAACACCTATATGATCTTTCAAGGTGAAAAAGCGACGACTACACAAGCAGATTTGTTTAATCGACAATTGGATACTGGGTATATTAACTATTTACCAATTGGTCCTTTGTCGCTTACAGCAGCAGATACCAACAATAATGGAAGTATTGATTCGGGAGATCGTGCTGTAGGTAAGGCTGACTTATTCTTATATGGTTTAGCGATATCTGCTTCAAATCCAAATCGTGCAAATAATCATAATGAACGGGTTGGTTTAAGTAATGATGGGAATTCAATAAATGCAATTCGCAGCTGGGGTACAGCAAGTAATCCTTGGATTTTAAAAGTTCAAACAGAACCGAATGTTCCTACATTTACACCAGATGGTGGGTCGCTTAATACAGATACTGGTGAAATAACTTATGTGGCGTTAGAAGCTCCTTTGTATGAAGTCGGTACACGAGACAGCGTTGGTAGTGATGCGTATAACTTAAAGTTAGGTTTATGGGCAGATGTATTTGTTAGAAATCCTAATAAGGCCGATGGTGCCGCAGATCAATTCCATTATGGAAATAATCAGGGTTTAATTGGAACAAGTGTAGATGCAAACCGTGCAAATAGACTGCGTTTGCAGGGTGTCTGGAATGGATTTAGTTTGAATGGCAGTCATCTCAAAATATTTCAGACTTTAGATGGTGCAGGGAGTACAGGTGGACTAAGTCCATTTTATAATAAAACTTTAGGGATGTCGGGTGTATTTCGTTTTAACAGTGGTGATGGCGCTGATTTAAAAGCAAGCATGTCAACTAATACACCAACTTCTGCGGTAGAACCTTGGGTAAATCGTTATAGTACTCAATATACTGGTGCACCAAGTAATAACTCACCAAGTTCAGATTGGTTATATCGTAATCGTAGTCAAACAACAAAAATTACAGCTACTGGGCAGTGGACTGCACCAACAGGTCTAAATGATCATGTATTGCGCTTAAGTACTAGAGAAACTTCTGATACAAATAACTTAACAACACCAGCTATTCATGGTGGAAATGCGCCAACTTTTAATGGTAATGAAGGGTTGTTTATCTATAATTTAAATACTAACTTGGTGTTGGGTAATTTATATCAACCTGTCATTTTAGGTTCTGACGGTAAAAATTTTAGTTTGGAAGTTGTTCGTATTCCTAATAAAGAAAGTATTTATAAACAAATATATACCGACTATACCGGTTTAGACAGTAGCTATAAGGGATCGACTTGTAACGTTTATCAATGTGGTAATAACGTTACCTTGGGCGGAAAAACCTATCAAGGCTCTAATGCTACACACAGTAGTATTAGTATTGGTACTGTATATAGCGATGATGGTGGTAAAACACTTCAAGCATTTAAAGGAAATAGTACACAAGATGCTGTTGGGATTTCTTTTGGTTCCTTAAGTAGCGGGACTGTATCAAAAGACTATTATTTCTACCAATTGCAAAATCAGGAGCGTCGTGCAGGCAGCTATCGTTGCGGAGTTTTGAATTTAGATACTTGTTATGATACTTGGCAATATCGGACAGCAACAGGCTGGACTGGCAACGCAGGGTCAGGTTTAAGATTTGATTCTCGAGGCGCAAACTGGGCAAATATAGATAGTACTTCCTATTATAATCCAACAATAAACAATACAGGATATACCTTGGTTGATGCTGGAAATGGAACCCAATTCACTGTGCCCAATCAAACACCTTTACCAGATGCACTTTATAACAATGGACGCTGGCATACGACAACTCCAAATGCAGACATTAATACATATCGATTAAATACGGCTTCACCGATCAATAATATGGGATCGGCTGTGATTGATGGTGTATTGATTCAACATCTTAAAATCACTGCCACTGGACTATAGAGGAGTATAAGAGATGAAAAAGTTATCAATTTTTCTCCTATTATGTAGCGCCAGTATTGCGCATGCAGGATTGCAAGCATTAGATAACAGTGAGCTGCAAGCTGTAGAAGCACAGGCAGGGGCTGATTTATCACTTAAATTGTCGTTAAATCATCGATTAAAAAATGGAAAGTATGTATTTGATGAGAGTGCTTGTATAAATTTAGCTTATTGTCGACTTGCGCTTTCTGTGAATAGACGTTTTGTCGATGCCAATAATAATGCAGTTAGTAATCCAACCATTGACAATCCTGCCTATAGGTTGTGGTTGGTTTTTAAGGGTATACAAGGTACGGTTGATATTCAAAAATTAGGTTTAGACGGGGTTGATTTAGTTTATGGTGATACGATTAAACCTGCTATTCAATTAAGCTATCAAGCTACATCACCAATCTTAATTCGTAATTTTGGTTTTAATGCACTATCAATCGAGCAAGATGACTTTACGAGTTATATTGATACTACGACTGAAAAAGTGGTAGAAGGAACAGATCCAAATAATCCACCTACGAATGGTTATGGTTATCTGAAAAACTCTGTTTATAATGCTTCAAATGCACCAAACTCTGCTTATGATCATGGTAAAGAAACAGGATTTATGGGTTTACGAATGAACGGTAATCTTGCATTACAAGGAACAATTAAGGTATTTGGCTGTGATGGTAGCCATCCGCGTTGTTAATTAAGTGTAGATTTCAAAGGACTGAAGTGATGAAAAAAAACAATCAAAATCACAAACTCGTATATTTTACGCTTAATACACTTGCAGCAAGTCTATTGATGATTAGTCATTCTGCTTATGCCATGCAAAGTTTAGATGATAGTGCATTGCGACAAGTCAACGGTCAAGATGGTATTTCAATCAATACGAGTTTTGATGAAGTCAATGTCAAACAGTTGTATTGGGAGGATGATGCTGGGAGAGGGACTGCAAGTGCAACCAATAATAAATTGAGAGCAGTTGCTGAAGATTTTAAAATTGCACAAAGTAATTCTAGTTCACTTACACCTGGCACGAGCTATAAGATTAATAGTGGTAGTCATGCTGATGGTAAAGTTGGCTTAGACTTGAGTATTGCAACAAACCCATCCTTAATTACGATTGATAAGTTTAAAATTTGTGATACAGAAGCTAGCCAGACTTGTAGCGATCCAATTGGGAATATGGCTATTCAAACGAGTTCAGTGATTGATATCGATTTCAAAACTCGCGATGGATTATTTAGTAAAACAGGACAGTCTACGCTTAAACTAGGAATCAATAATGCCAATGTATATTTAGAGCAAACTGATGTTAATGATGAGTTAAACCAGTTAATTTTAAAAAATCTTAACTTTAATTTTCTTGGTAAGGGCGTCATGTTTATTGATGCTATAGAAGGTTTTAAGTTACAAACAAATGCGGATGGTGTTAGTAAAGCTGGGTTAGCAACCGCACCTAGTTCGACACATGGCTATGTTGATTTTATCCGTGCATCCGATGCAGCCAGTAATAGTTTAATTGCTGGTAGCTATTCGGATCTAACAAATGCTGGGTTAAATTTGGAGTTTATGCTTAATGAGAATGTAAGTAAAACAGATCCGTATGCAATTAATCAGTTAACGAAAAGTCCTCAAGGTGCAAATGGTTTAATTCGTGTGGGTGCGAGTGGCCGTATGGTTAATGGCTATTTACAGTTGCGCGGTATAAGTAGTGAGGGGAAAGGTAACCCCGTATATGGTACAAGTTATGGTCATCCAGATGGCACGAACATTCTAGGTGAGGCTAAAAGTGGTAGTAACGTCATTGGCAATACTGGCATTGGTTTTAGAATGGGGGCGGACTTTACTATAGATAATGATTCAATGTTGGGTAGTGATGGAAAAGCAACAACTCTGGAAATTGGTGGAGCTGGACTAAATACTTATGGCTTTGAGTTTGGTAATTTAACTGGATTACAACAGGGAACACGTGGTTCTTTTAATAGCGGTGATGTTTATATAAATCTTGCAGACACCAAGTCAGTTTTTTTACCAGCAAACTATGCTTTCCAAACGAGCCGGTTTGGTGACAACAGTACACTGACAACAGATGCTGATTATATTCAGAATATCCATAAGGGAGCAAGTACAGCAAACCCTTATAGTTTACTTGTCGCTGTTCGCGGAGCTGAATTCCAAGCATTATCAAAACGTGGACGTTTTACCAATAGTGCAAGAACCAATGATGCTTTTGGACAAAGCGTTCCTAATATTGCTGAGCATAATAATAATCAATGGGGGCTGGCATTGCCTTTTTATGGTTTAAACGCAAATATGGCAATGTTTGGAACGACTGTTGATGCGAGTAAAGTTTATTATTATCAGCAGGGTAATACTCAAGGTATTGCAGTTGGTACAGGACAGACTCCACGTTTGGGCTTCTCACTGGCAATGAACACATATGGTATTGATCGAGATCCAGTGAATAATACGAAACTGGGGAATAAAACAACCTCTATTTTAGTTATCGATGGTGCTACAGATTATTACATGGGACTACGTAACATTGATATGCTCCTAAAAGGAACGGGTAGTATTGGTGTTGAAAAAGGAAGCATGAATGTTAGTCTTGAAGATATGTTAATTGTGATGGCTGCCGAAGTTGCTGCAGGATATTTACCTGGCGCAACTTATCAAAGTTGTATCACTAATCCTATATCGGCTTGTACTAATAAAAGTTTTGCTCCTAATAATAATTTTGCAAATGAAGATGATGTTCTATTTGGTTTGAACCTGCGTTTAGGCGGAAATATGAATCTTTCACTGATTCCAAACAGTGAATATAAAGCTGATGGCACAGGAAACCGTCTTAATATTGTGGGAGATTTTCAGCTAACAGGTGATAAAAATACCATACAAATTAGTGACCCAATTGATAAGTCAACTGTTGGCTTGGATAACATTACTGGTAAAGTTGCATTTGATAATGCAATTGTGATTGAACCTAAAGCTGGTCAGAATGGTGCTGAAGGGGTGGTTAGTTTTAATACAGATCTTACTTTTAACCCTCAACGTACTACTGAAGGCGTTTTAAGAATCCGTGATATAAATTTATATCCACCAGAAACTGGAAAAGGAGCACGTTTGGGTGAAATGGCAATCACGGGCGGTCGTTTGAGTAGCCAATTTAGTATTATGCCTCGTAATTAAGGGCTCATCTCATCTGAAAAGGATTGAGGAATATAAAAATTGTGTTACTTTGGTGTGAGTATTTTTTAAACACTTGTCTACGGATTAGGGCAATGAATAAGAAACTAGGATATGTGTCATTGTTGTTATTAAGCTCATTTACAATGGCAATGCAACCAATGGATGACCAAAGCTTGTCATTAGCAACAGGACAAGATGGGTTAAGTATTACGATAAATACAGATATTGAATTTAAACAGATTGCTATGATTGATAAGGATGGTTTGTCTTATACAGGGCATACCGATCCAGATAATTACACTAATAAAGCAGGTCTAGTTGTTGCAGGTGTTGCGGGAACAGCTGCGCAGAATGTTAAGGTATCTGGTTTATCTGCTGGATCTTCAACACAACTAGGATTAAAGGCTGTGATTGATACGGATCGTGGTACTGGTTTAAATGGTGCATTTGCTAATATTGCTTTATCTTTTGATGGTGTAGATGGAATTCGTATTTCCCCATTTTCAATTTATGCAGCGACAAGTACAGCGCTTTCAACATTAATTGCAGATGTTTATACAACTAACTCAATGTTTGGGTCAGGTAATATTCCGAAAACAAATGTTAAAGAAATTTTACGCTCAAATAGTAATATCGATATCGCTTTTGATCCAAATAATAAGCCAAACTTTAACATCCAATTAGGAGCAGCTCCCCAAAATCGGATGGTATTATTTGGTGGCGGAATTAATTCTATTTGTGGCGCTGGAACGGGTTGTAATATGATACTCGTATCAGACTATGCAACTGCAGGAGATGCGTCAACAGCGCCAGTCGGTGCCAGTTTTGATTTGCAGTTAACAGGCCATGAGGGTAATGCTTTTGCATTAAATGGTTTTTATGCCGGTATTGAAAATACGGGTTTAGTTTTTGGCAATACTGGTGAAAGCAGCAAATTTGATTTGAAGTTGAATAATGTAACTTTAGGTACTGCGGGGCAGAGTGCGACGGGAACATTCCATGCATTACCGAATGCATCCATTGGAAATGTTGGTATAACAGGCGCTTCAGTGACCAATCTAAGAGTTAATGTTGGTGGAATGTAGCTCAATTGCATAAAGTTTACCTGTAAAAAAAGAGCGGTATGGATCCGCTCTTTTTTATAGGCAGAGGTTTAATTGGTATGATTTAGGCAGACCAAAATCTGTTCCAATTGTTTCATTCGCTTTACTTGTCCCCAAAGTTCTTGTGCCTCAGGGTATGCCTTGGTCATCATACCTAACCATTGTTTATAACGACCAATCATGCCAATTTCAGTTTTAAATTGACCACTTAAAAAACGATGTTGTAATTCA
Source organism: Acinetobacter haemolyticus (assembly GCF_900406815.1). GTDB lineage: Bacteria > Pseudomonadota > Gammaproteobacteria > Pseudomonadales > Moraxellaceae > Acinetobacter > Acinetobacter haemolyticus_A. The sequence continues at coordinate 116,554 of NZ_OVCN01000005.1, read as the reverse complement.
ACCAAATCTTGCCAACTTAATAAAGCATAATCAACATTTTGGCGGATACACTGGGTTAAATCTGGGGTGGTCACAGCACCACGACCAATCATAAGATCTGTACAGTGAGATTGGGTCAGACATGCCTTAGCATCAGTATTGTTCCAAATTTCACCATTGGCAATCACATTGATTTTTAATGCTTCAGTGATCGGTTGGATTTTTTCCCAATATGCGGGCGGAGTATAACCATCGGCTTTGGTTCTTGCATGTACGGTTAACCAACTAGCACCTGCATCTTCAATGGCATGAGCATTTTCCATCGTATGATTTTCATCCAGATAACCTAAACGCATTTTGGCTGAAACAGGGATGTGAGAAGGTACAGCGTCACGTACTGCTTTTACTAATAAATGAACAGTTTCAGGTTCATCGAGTAGCACTGAACCACCACGATGGCGGTTGACCGTTTTGGCTGGACAACCAAAATTAAGATCAATTGCTGGCGCGCCAAGTTCAACAACTTTAGCTGCATTCGCTGCCAGCATATCGGGATTATTTCCTAGAAACTGAACGTGGACAGGTGTACCCGCAGCAGTTTTGCCATCCGTTTGTAGTTCAGGACAAAAATTATAATAAATATGGTCTGGTAGAATACTGTCTGTAATACGAATAAACTCGGTCACGCACCAATCAAAGCTGCCCACATGAGTGAGAACATCACGCATGATTGGATCAGTTAGACCTTCCATTGGGGCAAGTACAAGTTTCACGGTGGTTACCTAGTTAAGCGAAAACAGCGTTATACGCATTTTAAGAAACGCTGTCTAGTGTTTATTCATCCACGAAATACTTAACGTCCTAAGATCATTTCGAGTACAAATTTACTGCCAATAAAACCAATCGCGAGCAAGATAAAACCTGTAATTGTAAAACGAATCGCTTTGCGTCCACGCCAACCAAATTTGTAATGTCCAATCAACAAAGCACCATATAAAAACCACGAAATTATGCTAAACGCAGTTTTATGCGCAAGGTGTTGGGCAAAGAAATTATCAATGGTAAAGAAGCCAAATAATAAGGCGGCAGTGAGTAGAGCAAATCCTGTAATAATTAAATCAAAGAGTAATGATTCCATCACTTGAAAGGGAGGGAGTAAATTGACCCAAATCCGTTTTTTTTGCTTTTTTTTCAGTTCTCTGTCTTGGAACCACAAGAGAACGGCATGAATGGTTGCCATTAAAAGTACAGCATAGGCTGAAAGCGATAAGATAATATGTAGATCTAATCCAAGACTATGCAACTCAATAAATTGATTTGGCTTGCTATATACAAATCCTAGAATTAAACCAAATGCAGCAACGGGCGTACCGATCAGATTTAAAGGTAAAACGGGGCGAATCAGGCTAAGGATTAAACTCAAGGTGAGCATAAGCCCTGAGGTGAACGAGATAAGGTTAAACACATCATAGTTGATGCCCATTGGTGTCATCATGTCTTGATAGAGAACTACACCGTGTAATAACAGTCCTAAACCAACGAGAAGACCGTAACACCAAAGATTTGGTGTACGTTTTGACATTAGACGAATAAACAAATACCAAAAAGAACTGGTATAAGCCACAAGTGCCAAAATTGTGTAAACCAAGGGGAGACTGATCATGTCAAACCTTTTTTAGGGGGATGAATAATATTCACCATATAAGATATAAATTCGCTGCGAACTACAGTATCCTATAGCATCTTATGCATAAATTTTCTATTTTAAGAAAGATTTTTTTGCAACTAGCCATTTTAAGCGGATTTCGCAATGTTTGATACCTTAACAGAACGACTCACACAGAGTTTAAGAAATGTTACTGGCTCAGGGCAGCTGACCGAAGACAATATTAAAGATACCCTACGTGAAGTACGTATGGCACTTCTTGAAGCCGATGTGGCGTTACCTGTAACTCGTGAATTTATCGCGAAGGTGAAGGAAGAAGCACTCGGTCAAGAGGTCATGACACAGCTTTCTCCTGGTCAGGCATTTGTAAAAATTGTCTATGATGAACTCACCAAGATGATGGGGGAGGCAAATGAAACTTTAGATTTAAGTGCTAAGCCACCTGTCGTTGTACTCCTTGCAGGTTTGCAAGGTGCGGGTAAAACCACAACCGCAGCAAAATTGGCACGCTTCTTAAAAGAACGCCAAAAGAAAAAAGTAATGACGGTTTCTGCTGACGTGTATCGACCAGCAGCGATCAAGCAGTTAGAAACCGTATCGAACGAAGTCGGTGTTGGTTTTATTCCATCGCAAGCATCTGAAAGACCAATTGATATTGTAAATCGCGCGATTGAACAAGCGAAGATTCAATTTGCGGATGTCTTGATTGTCGATACGGCGGGTCGTCTCCATGTCGATGATGACATGATGGATGAGATCAAAGAATTACATGCTGCGGTTAAACCAACAGAAACTTTGTTTGTCGTTGATGCGATGACAGGTCAGGATGCTGCCAATACAGCAAAAGCGTTTAACGATGCTTTGGCTTTAACGGGTGTGATCTTGACCAAAACTGATGGTGACGCGCGTGGTGGTGCGGCACTTTCTGTTCGTGCCATTACAGGCAAGCCAATCAAGTTCTTGGGGATTGGTGAGAAACTGGATGCGTTAGAGCCATTCCATCCAGATCGTGTTGCACAACGTATCTTGGGGATGGGTGACGTCCTTTCTTTGGTCGAAGAAGTTGAACGTAAAATCGACAAAGAAAAAGCCGAAAAAATGGCGAAGAAATTGCAAAAGGGCGGCACCTTCAACTTTGAAGATATGCTGATGCAATTTGAGCAAATGAGCAAAATGGGCGGCATGATGGGCTTCTTGGATAAGCTCCCAGGTATGAGTAACTCTGGTATTCAGGATGCGATTGAAAAAGCAAATCCTGAAAAACAAGTGAAACGTATGGAAGCAATCATCCAGTCGATGACGATTAAAGAGCGTCGTAATCCTGACTTGATGAATCCGAGTCGTAAAAAGCGTATTGCTGCGGGTTGTGGTATGGATGTCGCTGAAGTGAATAAACTCATTAAGCAACAAGCGCAGATGGCGAAAATGATGAAGAAGTTCGCCAATCCATCTGGTATGAGCAAGATGCTTAAATCACTAGGCAATATGCAAAAACAATTTGGTGGTGGCGGTGGTATGGGACCATTATTTGGAAATAATGATTCCAAAAAATAATTGAACCATCATTTCTAAAAGGCGCGTTATGCGCCTTTTTTATTAATCTATATCGAGTGATGTTGTATAAAATTAATACAAAAAATCGATATTCAATCTGGTTTTAAAGGAGCAAAATTAATTTTAAGTCTATGTTTTATATTGAATAATAATGTCAAATATGTCTCAAAATATAATGAATACGGTGTATATTGCACATTGTATGAACGCTGATCCAGATCAGCACTGGTATGTTTGGTTGGAACAACAGCTCAAACTGTTAAATGTTACTGTTGAGCGGATTTTTTTAGCTGATGCGAGTCATCCGGATCCTGAGATTTGGCAGACCTGTTTGGAAGCACAGTTAAAAAAAATGGATGAACAAAGTATAGTTGTGGCCCATGGGCTTTCTTGTGTAGCGGTTGCTCGATATCTGACGAAAAAACTGCAACAAAAAACGATAAAGGCAGGCATATTTATTGCCGGTTTTAATGAGTCAATTCCAAATTATCCAGCATTAGATTCATTTATAAATCATTGTAAAATCGATGCTGGAATATTGCGGTTAAATATCCAGCGTAGAGTCGTTGTTTTTTCGAGTAACAATCCAATAGTACCTGTTCCATTTAGTTTTAAGTTTTCACATTTACTCAATGCGCAGTTGATCGAAGTAGCACAAGCTGGACATTTTCGTGCAGAAGATGGTTATTCAGAATTTCCTCAACTTTTACCCATTATTCAAGCCTTACTCAAAGTTGAACTAAGTTGAACATATTGTCGTAAGCCTTTTAGAAGTAAATCTGGTTCAACTTGTGGTTGATAATGATTCAGGAACTTTGCAAATAAATTTGCATCTCCACCCGTTAAAATAAGTTTCTTTGGAGATTGCTGCATAATTTGATCAATGCTACTGATCAGTCCCAATAAAATGCCATGATGGACAGCATCGACAGTGTTGTGTCCTGGTTTTAAATTATCAAAAGCAGAATCAGGAATTTTAATGCCTTTGGTATTTTGGATGAGTGCATCTCGTTGTAAATATAAGTTCGGTAAGATATATCCACCAAGATGCTGCATACCTTCTACTAGGTCGATTGTTAGAGCAGTTCCACAACCAATTACACAATAGTTTTTATTTACATGCGCAACTGCCAAAACTTGTAACCAACGATCAATCCCGAGTTGGTTTGGTACATCATAACCACATTGCAGACCTGCATAATCTGCATGCACTTTTGCAAAAATGACGGGTATATCAAGAATATCAAGAATACTTTGAATACGTTGATTATTCTCACTGTCCAATACCGAAGAAATTCCGACACGGCTGAGGTTTTGGTAGCGAAAATGTTGGATCAAACCTAAGAGTAGATCTGCTGGGGATTGTAAATGTAGTTCAGCGGCATGCTCAATGACATGCTCACCTTCAGTTATCCAATATTTAAGACGTGTATTGCCGATATCTAGCCATAAACTTTTCATAAGTGGTTTTATTCCTTAATGCGATGTAAGTCTTAACCGACCTTGATAAAAAGTTTGCGTGTGATCTGTACGGATAAGGACAGCACCATCATTTGAAATCCCTTGAAAAATCCCTTGAACTTTGCCTTGAGTATGTTCAAATTCAACGGGTTGGTTGATCCAAATCGCATGATGATTGAAGCGTTCAGCTAAGTTATAAGAGCCATGTTCAAACCATTGAGCTGCTTGTTGAATCGCTGTATACAATTCTGCAATCAATGTAAGTCGATCAATTTGATGTAAGCCGAGCATATGCAGTGATGTGATCGCTTGATCTGCATTTTCGACGGGCGGTGTGTTGAGGTTAATGCCCACCCCGACAATTGCTTGATTGCTTGATAAAGGTTCAACCAAGATTCCGCCCCATTTACCTTGAGGACTATATAAATCATTGGGCCATTTTACTTGTAGATTTAAACTGTGCAGACTTGGCATTTGTAAAATATTTAATGCAATTTCAAGCGCAAGACGACCATCCAAGGCCGTTTGACTTTGAATCAATGTGCTTAAATAAATATTGCCTTCTGGTGATGACCAGGCTCTTTGGTGTTGACCGCGACCTTGTGTTTGTTGTTCACTGCACACCAATCCTGTGCTTATACCTTTTTGAGCAATTTCACGCATATCATCGTTGGTTGATGTGGTCGTAGTTTTGAGTAAAACCACTTCGGGAAATTGGCCTTTGGCACTAAGCAATTGCTGTAGTTGACGTGTTACGAAATCATCCATCATTTTTAAGTAGAGTGGTCATGTATTTATGGAGTTAATCATATATTTGCTGATTGGTGCAATTGCTGGATTTACCGCAGGGCTATTTGGCGTGGGCGGTGGATTAATTATTGTTCCAATTTTATATATTGTTTTCACTCAACTAAATTATGACCCTAACGTCATCATGCATATTGCCGTAGGAACATCTTTGGCGACGATTATTGTGACTTCGATCAGTTCAGTGATGGCTCATCATAAAAAAGGGGCAGTCTTGTGGTCGGTTTTTCGTAATTTGGCACCAGGTTTGGTTCTAGGTTCATTTTTAGGGGCTGGTATTGCAGATCTTATGTCTGGTCAGCATTTGCAATTGGTGATCGGTATATTTGCAATTTGGATGGCATTTAAAATGTTTAGAGGTGCACATGGTGTAGTAGACCCAAATCGCCATTTACCATCCGCTTCGATTCAATTGGCTGCTGGAGGCGGAATTGGGGTCGCATCTGCAATTTTTGGTATCGGTGGGGGGAGCTTAACAGTTCCTTTCCTAAATCGATATGGTGTGGTAATGCAAAAAGCAGTCGCAACTTCTGCGGCATGTGGTTTACCGATCGCGGTTGCTGGTGCAGTGGGGTTTATGTGGTTTGGTACTAAACAGCAAGTAGAGGTGCCAAATACCATTGGTTATGTTCATATTTATGCTTTTATAGGCATTAGCATAATGAGCTTTATTACAGCGAAAGTCGGTGCACGCGTGGCACACCGTTTGTCTCCAGCGATGTTAAAAAAATGTTTTGCAGGGCTGTTGGTCACAGTAGGCTGTTATTTTGTATATAAAGGGCTTTTTTAAGCCCTTTGGTTAAAAAAATGCAGCTTTTGTGCACCTATTGGAAATTACCTAGATGAATATGTATTTTATGTGACTTATTTTTATTAAATTTTATTTAGTGTGATTTGTATCAATAAATATTTTTGTTGATTCTATATTTCAGATATATGGTTGATCGCTAAAATTTATACATAAATATTTGATATTAAAAGTAGAAAAGTTAATGTTTTTATTGAAAACAGGGGGCTGCGTGGTTTTTTTCCATATGATTGGCTTAAAAAGCAATAAAATTGTCAGACAATGATATAGAATTTATAGCGCCAGATCAGTTAAAACAAAAAAGCGCAAATAGCATTGGACAATGCGTATAACAAAGATAGCGAGGGGCCCATGAATCTTGAAGAGGCTGATAGTCTTTCTGAACAGATTGCAAAATATATTAGTGAACAAATCATTAGCGGTGAGTTGGTTGAGGGTGAACGCATCCAAGAATTACGTATCGCTAAAGAATTGGATGTCAGTCGGGGTTCTGTCCGTGAAGCATTATTATTACTAGAACGTACTTATCTGATCGAAATTTTCCCACGTCGTGGTGCGATTGTTTCTGAAATGTCCGCTCAACAGGTTAAAGCCTTGTTTGATACCAACGTCATGGTACTTGGGCATATTGTGCAGCGGATTAGTGAGACATGGCGTGTCAACGAAGCTGAACAATTGCAAGTTATGTTGGATCAGTTGGTTGAGTTTGTTAGAGCCGGGGATATTGAGAAATTTTATGACGCAATTTTTAATTATTTAGCTGAACAGCATGACATGGTGGCAAATCCTTATTTAATGCAATTCTATAAAGAACTGTTGCCATCTCTGCGTCGTAGTTATTTTTTAACCTTAAATACCTCACGTCGTGAGCTGCAAGAATCATTTACGCTATTTAAGCTCGTGATTGATGCTATTTTGATCCGAAAATCACAACAAGCTGCTTTATTTATGGAAGATTTTTGTCGACACTTGCGTAACCTTGTGTTGGAATCTCTGACACGTATGAAACAGATTGAATTGGCTTGGGCGAGACGCTCACGCCGTTAGTTAGGGCAGTATGCGTTTAAGCAGTTTAAAACTTTCAGGCTTTAAATCTTTTGCCGATAGTACCACTTTACATTTTAAGACCAACCGTACTGCGGTTGTTGGGCCGAACGGTTGTGGAAAGTCGAATGTCATTGATGCGATTCGTTGGGTTATGGGCGAGTCCAACGCACGTCAATTGCGTGGCGGCAGTATGCAGGATGTTATTTTCACAGGGACATCCAAGCGTAAGCCTGTCGGTGTGGCCAGTGTAGAACTTCGTTTTGATAATACCTATGGCAAATTAGGTGGCGCTTATAATGCCTATAATGAGCTTGCTGTTCGTCGCCAAGTGACGCGTGAAGGTAAGTCGGAATACTTCTTAAATGGTACACGGTGCCGTCGTCGTGATATTACCGATATTTTCTTGGGTACAGGCTTAGGACCGCGTTCTTATGCGGTGATTGAGCAGGGCATGATTAGCCGTCTAGTCGAAGCCAAACCTGAAGAAATGCGTGTGTTTATTGAAGAAGCGGCAGGTGTTTCCCGCTATCAGGCACGTCGTCGTGAGACGCTACAGCATTTAGAACATACCGAACAGAATCTAGCACGTTTAGAAGATATCGCTGTTGAGTTAAAATCACAGCTAAGAACGCTAAAACGTCAGTCTGAAGCCGCAATTCAATATAAAACGCTAGAAAGCCAAATTCGTCATTTAAAAATTGAAATCCTTTCTTTTCAAGCCAATCAAAGTCACAAGTTACAACAAGAATATACCGTAGAAATGACAGAACTTGGTGAGCGTTTCAAACTGGTTCGTTCTGAGTCAAATACCATTGAGCATGACCTAGAAGCGACCAGTGCATTATTCCAGCGTTTAATTCAGCAATCATCGCCTTTGCAGCAGGAATGGCAGCAAGCAGAGAAAAAACTTGCTGAGTTGAAAATGACACTGGAGCAGAAACAAAGTCTATTTCAGCAAAATAGTAGTAGTTTGGCTCAACTTGAGCAGCAAAAGCTTCAAACCAAAGAGCGCTTACAATTATCAGAGTTACAGGTAGAAACGCTTAGCACTCAGTTTGATGAGCAAAATGAAACATTGCTGGCATTGGAACAGCAAACGCAATCATCTGAGCAAAACTTTACGGATGTTCAAGCCCAGCAAAAACAAGCCCAGCAGCAATTTGAGCAACTCAAAACTCAAGTTGAGCAGCAACAGCAAAAAAAATTGCAAATGGCAGCACAAATTGAGCAATTGACGAAAAATGTTTTAAGGCTTGAACAACAAAAGCAGACCTTACAAGCACAAACCAGTCAGATTCGTGCACAAGTTCAGAATGATGAGCAAGAACAGCTCGAACAATTACAGCAACAATTGCAGCAAGAAATTGTTCTGTTAGAAACTGCAATTGACCAGTTACAGTACGAGGTACAGACACAGCAAGATCAGCAACAGTCAAATAAGACGGATCTACAAAGCCTAAAAACAGAGATTCAGGTTTTATTGGCTGAGCAAAAAAACTTAAATCAATTCGTTGCAAAACAAAATCCGAAGCATGATCAAAATGCGGTTCGATTGATGCAAAGCTTGCGTTTAACGGCTCAAGGCAAAGCCTATGCCATGATCATTGAGAAATTTTTAGCTAAATGGTTACAAGCGCAGTTGATTGAGAGTGGACAAACATTCCAAGAAGATGTGGCTCGTCAGTTAAAATCATCTACGCAACAAAAGATTCAAATACAACAACTGCGTTGTTTAAGTGATTTTATCGAAACCCCGCAATCTTCACTTTGGGCAAATGTTGCCGTTGCAGATGATTTAACAACAGCATTGAATTATCAGGCTGATCTTAAGCATGCGCAATCGATTTTGACGCTTGATGGTTATCATGTTGGTGCGGACTGGATGATTGGCCTGCATTATGATGAAGATAGCCAAAGTGCACAGGGCATACTAAGTCATCAAGTGCGTTTAGAGGAAATCGAACAACAACTTGTAGAAAAGCAGCCACAGTTGCTTGATTTGGAAAATCAATTTTCACAACAGCAGCAAAGCTTGCAACAGCAGCAACAGACCTTAGTGCAACAACAGCAAAGCCTTAAGCAAAAACAAAAAGAATTACAACAGCTCGATGTGCAAATTGCCAAGCTACAAAGTACGGCACAGGCATTTGTGGTACAGCAACAACAGTTAGCGGATCAACTTAAACAGTTGGATATACAGCTCGAAGAAGATGCAATGCAGCGTGATGATTTAGAGATTGATCTACATGCACTTGCACTGAAATTAGAAGCCGTATTACCAAATTATAAAACCTTGCAGTTTCAGGTTGAAAGTCTGAATGAACAGTTAGATGAGCAGCAACAGCAACTCACACAACAACAGCAACAACGAGAGACACTTCGCCGTCAAACCTCACAGGCCAATCAGCAAATAGAATTATTAGAGAAAGATATTTCTTTCTTAAAAACACAATATCGACAGATTATCGAGCAAATAGAGCAGGCAAAGAAATTTGTTGATCCGATTCAATTGGAGCTTCCAAATTTAGAGTCACAGTTTCAAGAGCAGTTTCAACAAACAGAAAAATTGCAAAAAAACTGGAGTGAATGGCAGCTTGAGCTGAATCAGGTTCAAGAAAAACAGCAACAGTTGACTGAGCAACGTCATCAAGCCCAACAAAAAGATGAACAAGTGCGTGAGCAGTTGGAGCAAAAGCGTTTAGCTTGGCAGGCAGCTAAGTCTGATCGGGAGCACTATCTCGATCAGCTAAAAGAATTAAATGCTGAGGCTCTCCAAGACGTATCGATTGAAATTAAAGAACATCAGCAAAAACTTGAAAAAGCACAGCAACAATTTGAAAAAATTGGTGCTGTGAATTTGGCAGCTTCACAAGAATATGAGGAAGTCTCTCAGCGTTTTGATGAGCTTAATCATCAAATGCAGGATTTACAAAATACTGTAGACCAACTCAAAGACGCGATGAAGAGCATTGATCAGGAAACACGTAAGTTATTTATGACAACATTTGATCAGGTCAATCAAGAGTTACAAACGTTGTTTCCGAAAGTGTTTGGTGGTGGTGAAGCGACTCTAAGCCTCGAAGATGATTGGCAATCAGGTGTAAAGTTGATGGCGCGCCCACCTGGTAAGCGGAATAGTTCCTTGGCCCTACTTTCAGGTGGAGAAAAGACTTTAACTGCTTTAGCTTTGGTTTTTGCGATCTTTAGATTAAATCCAGCACCATTTTGTGTTTTGGATGAGGTCGATGCGCCATTGGATGATGCAAATGTGCAGCGGTATTGTAATTTGGTAAAAGAGCTTTCTGAACAAGTGCAATTCATTTACATTACACATAATAAATTGGCAATGACAATGGCGACAGATTTGTTGGGTGTAACCATGCCAGAGCCAGGTACATCAAAATTAGTGACTGTTGATCTGGGGGATGTTGATATTCCACACATGCTTGCGACAGAGGACATTTCTTAGGCGATGCTAGGCACGAATTACGTAATTTAGTTATTCTAAATAAGTAATGAGTAACAACGCAGCGACAAAAAATGTCCCTGTCCCGCAGGGTTATGGCTAAAAACTGCCGTAAACTTCGTTATGAAATTTGACAAGGGAAGTACCATTGTCTGCATTTCATGCCTTGTTTACGTGGTTTTAGCTAATAACGCAGGCATGGCTGAAATAATCATCATTCCCCCCTAAACAGGCAAAAGAATACGGGTTAGTTGCGGAGTCCTAGTATGGAAGTGAATACAATAATAGGCATTGTTGTCGCCGTTGTAATTATGCTTGTTGGTTTGACCATGATTTTAAGAAAACCCAAACCAGTTGAACCTTCATTAGAAGCAGAATTACATATTAATCCTGAAAGTAATCAGCCTGTAATTCCTCGTCATGTACGAGACCAACTTCTACAAAATGACGTGGTGAGTCCAAGCACTGAACGTGTTGAACCTCGTTTAAATGATGAAGCGGTTGAGGTCGAACCACGCAATGAATCACCAAAACAAGACGTGATTGTTGAAGAAAAAGTAGAACAACCGCTAGATGAGAAAGCTGAAGATACCATCAGTGAGGTTGCAGTTACCTCGGAAACAGATGTTGAAGAACAAAAATCAACTCAGGAAACGACTGAAATTGACTCATCCCTCACTGAACAAGTGGTGAAGGTTGAAGAGTCGGATACAACCACAGAGGAAACTCAGTCAGAGCAAATTAAAGCTGAACCAGAGCTGAGTTTAAATCCTAATATTGAAACTGTTGAAATCGCTGAATTTGATGGAGAAAGCAATATTCTGGATGTACATTTGCATGAACAACAACGTTATGATGATGAAAGTGCATTAGCTACAGCTGAACAGATTATTGCATTAAATGTTTATCCAAATCCTCGCCGTGCCTTATCTGGTGATAAAGCGCTAAAAGTTTTACTCAAATATGGTTTACGCTATGGAGAAATGTCTTGCTTCCATCGTTATGAAAATACCGATGAGCCAAGTGCTTTGATGTTCTCTGTCTTACGTATTACCGACCATGGACCTGCAGGTTTCGATTTGGAAACCTTATCTGGTGAACAGGTTCAAGGCTTGGCATTTTTCTTGGCATTACCAAATAGCAAAGCAGTCACTGGTTATGACATGATGACCAGTATCGCGGGCTTAATTGCTCGTGAAGTGGATGGCAAAGTCTATGATGAAAATAACTTAGAGTTTACGCCGCAATTGAAAGAACATTGGCGTCACCATGTGATTGACTATCGTTCAAATCAAGCAGCGACCTAATTAATCTTTTATAATGAATTGAGTGAAAAGTTATAGGGCGGTTTTTCCGCCCTTTTATATGGTGAAAAGTAAATGGAACATAATTCAGTGATTGAGCAAATGCGTCAATTAATTCAGCTCATTGCAAAACACAATCATGCTTACTATGTGATGGATCAGCCTTCGATTTCAGATAGTGAATATGACCATTTATTTCATCAGCTTAAAGCATTAGAACAACAATACCCTGAATGCATCCAAGCAGATACCCCAACCAATAAAGTGGGTGGTCAAGCACTGTCGAAATTTGAAAGTGTGACTCATGTTGTACCGATGTTGTCATTGGGCAATGTCTTTAATCAAGAAGAGTTATTTGCTTTTGCCCGTCGTATAGATGAGCGTTTACCCAATCAGAAAGTGCAATATGAAGTCGAGCTGAAACTAGATGGTTTAGCGATCTCACTTTGGTATGAAAATGGTGTGTTGGTGCGTGGCGTGACGCGTGGCGATGGTGAAACTGGTGAAGATATTACTCAGAACGTGAAGACCATTCGCAATTTGCCGAAGGTTCTATCAGGTCAATCTCAAGCTATACCACAGCTTTTAGAAGTGCGTGGTGAAGTATTAATGCCAAAACAAGGGTTTGAAAAGCTTAATGCTGATCAAGCGGCCAAAGGTGAAAAAACTTTTGCGAACCCCCGAAACGCTGCAGCTGGTAGTTTAAGACAACTTGATCCTAATATCGCAGCATCACGTCCTTTAGCATTCTATGCTTATGGGATCGCACAGTGTCAACCACATCACGGTTTAGCAACGATGCATGACAGTTTGCATTGGCTTACCAAATTTGGTTTTGAAATCGCCGAAAGACAATATCTTTGCGAGTCGATTGAAGAAGTTCAACAACGTTATGAGCAGATTCAACAAGAACGCCCAGATTTAAATGTTGAAATTGATGGCATGGTAGTAAAGGTCGATGACCTGAAACAGCAACAACAATTGGGCTTCTTAAGTCGTGAACCACGCTGGGCAACTGCTTATAAATTTCCAGCACAAGCAGCTTTAACCAAAGTCGAAAATATAGATTGGCAAGTCGGACGTACCGGAACACTGACACCGGTTGCACGTCTTGCACCTGTATTTGTCGGTGGTGTAACTGTTTCGAATGTGACTTTACACAATATCGGGGAAATTCATCGTTTAGATGTGCGTGTTGGTGACACGGTGAGTGTATATCGTACTGGTGATGTGATTCCAAAGGTTGAGAAAGTTTGGACTGAGTTCCGACCTACTGATGCGGAGATTGTTCATCTCCCTACGAATTGTCCAGTATGTGATTCACCAGTGGTCATGCCAGAAGGCGAAGCTTTAGCACGTTGTTCAGGTGGCTTGTATTGTGCTGCGCAACGTATTGAAGCCATTCGACACTTTGTTTCACGTAAAGCTCTTGATATCGAGGGTTTGGGTGATCGTTGGGTTGAGTCATTGTTACATCTCGATTTACTGAAAGATGTGGCAGATATTTATCACCTGCATGAACATCGGGCGACGTTACTGACCATTGAAAAAATGGGTGAGAAATCGGTTCAGAACTTAATTGATGCCATTGAAGCCAGTAAAAAAACCACATTAGCGCGTTTTATTTATGGTTTGGGTATTCGTGGTGTTGGTGAAACGACAGCACGTATGCTTGCAAATACCTTTCAGACCTTGGATGCTTTGAAAGCAGCTGATGTTGAAGAACTTAAGAAAACTCCTGATGTCGGTGATATTACTGCTGAATGGATCGCTGACTTTTTCCAAGCACCGCATAACATCGAAGTGTTAGATCGTTTAATGGCAGCTGGCATTCATTGGGATGCACCGACAGCACCGACTCGTCAGCCACTCAATGGTGAGAGTTGGGTCGTCACAGGAACATTGGAAAGTATGGGGCGTGATGAGGCAACACAACGTCTTCAAGCGCTGGGTGCTCGAGTAAGTGGCAGTGTTTCCAGTAAAACTAAATGTGTAGTTGCGGGTGAGAAAGCGGGCAGTAAATTAGAAAAAGCGCAAAAATTAGAAATTCGAGTAATGAATGAGCAAGAATTTTTAGACTTTTTGGCTCAATATCAAACCTAATTGACTTGAAGATTTGAACAAATAAAAGCCGCTTTAAAAGCGGCTTTTTGATGAGTTAAAGATATTTTTTAACGACACCGTCATCGAGTAATTGTTGAAAGTGTTCAACGACGCTAGATTCAATATCTCGGTATTGTATTCCCAGCTCTTGTTGACTCTTTTTCGCATTAAAATAAATTGGATAACCCATATTGAGTTCAACGAATGATCTCGAAAATCCAGCGAATGGTCCAAATAATTTAAATGCTGATTTTGGGAGTTGATTACGCGGGAAAGGAAAACGATTGCCAAAATTCTGACGTAAGATTCTCCCCATTTCCAATAAACTTAAAGTTCCACCACTGATAATATAGCGTCCTTTTGCATTGGTGTTACTTGCAGCTTGAATATGTGCATCAGCTACATCACGGACATCAACGATGCCATTCCACATGGGCGGTACACCGAGTAAAGTCATACCATTGGCAAATTGCTGTAAAACTTCAACACTACCTGATTGTGTATTGGCAGTTAATGATGGTCCCATCACCAATGCTGGATTAATGCAGACTAAATCCCAACGATTTTGTTGTTCAGCCATTTCCCAGGCTTTACGTTCTGCTGCAACTTTTGAAAATGGATAAGGTTGATGAGTTTCACTGCTGGTATTGTTCCAGTGGCTTTCATCAAATTCATTGTTTTTAGTATCAAGAATCTCAATCGCATCGCCATAAGTTGATGCAATACTTGATGTCAGTACCACACGTTTGACTGATTCAGTTCGATTGACGCTGTTTAAAACATTCTCAGTGCCAATCACAGCAGGCTCAATAATATCTTTTACGGCATCTTTATAGTTTGTCACAACGAAAGGTGAGGCGGTGTGAATAACGATTTCACATCCTTTCATTGACTTATCAAACGCCCCAGCTTGTAATAAATCAGCTTTAAAAAAATGAATCTGTCCTAAAGATTTTTCTGCGATGTCGTACAGATGTTGGATTTTATCTTTTTTTGATGGATCACGAACCGTTGCATGAACGATATATCCCTGATTCAAGAGTCGTTCAATAATCCAACCTGCAATATAACCCGTCGCCCCAGTCACTAAAATCGGTTTGCTCTTATCCATTTTGTATTTCCGCATGCTGCTTTTTGTAAATGATTCTATTTAGCGAATTTTACCTAAATACACAACGGTTGAAAGAATTTCTTACTTTTTACTTGAAAAATGATTTAAATAAGAAGCATTGCTAACCGTTACAAAAATTAAAATAAAGGGGGTCATGACTATTCGAGTGACGTGCGACACCTGAATTAATTGCAAACGCTTATTTTATTTCAATAAATTAGTTTAATGAGAACTGTAAATGCGTATGTTTCTCATTTTAATTTTATAAAAATCATGGGTTTACGTGTCTGTGAGCTTTGCAATTTTAATCGAACTTACGCATAATAACGGTAATCGATAGGAGTAAATATTATGCGTGGCAATCCAGAAGTCGTCGACTATTTAAATATGCTCATTGGCGGTGAATTGGCTGCTCGTGATCAATATTTAATCCATTCAAGAATGTACGAAGATTGGGGCTTGAGCAAGATTTATGAGCGCATTGATCATGAAATGCAGGAAGAAGCCTCACATGCAGATGCAATTATTCGCCGTGTTTTGTTTTTAGGCGCGCAGCCAAACATGAACCGTGAAGACATTAATGTTGGTACGGATGTGGTGAGCTGTTTAAAAGCAGATTTAGCACTTGAATATCACGTCCGTGAGAAATTGGCGACAGGTATAAAATTGTGTGAAGAAAAAGGTGATTTTATTAGCCGAGATATGTTGCGTCAGCAACTTTCAGATACGGAAGAAGATCATACTTATTGGTTAGAAAAACAATTACGATTGATTGAGTTAATCGGTTTGCAGAATTATATTCAATCTCAAATGTAAGATGTTTCAAATAAAAAAACTCAGCCTTGGCTGAGTTTTTTTATAACCTCATGATTTATTTTTCTGCAAGGTTTTTAAATCTTTTAGAACCTGATCAGCATGAGTTTGTGTATTAACACTTGTATAGTGATATATCACCGCACCTTTTGGATCAATTAGAAAGCTTTCTCGTTTAGCGATTTTAGTAATACCTAGATTTCTCACGATGCCAAATTTTCCAGCAAGCGTTCCTTTTTCATCTGCCAGAATTGGAAAGGGTAAGCCTAACTTTTCTGAGAATTTTTGATGTGAAGCAACATCGTCTAAACTCGCGCCTAGTACAACAGCATTTGATTGTAAAAACTCAGGGTAGAGTGCTTTGAATTGATTGGCTTCTTGGGTACATCCAGCTGTGTCATCTTTAGGATAAAAATAAAGTACGATCCACTTACCTTTATATTGATTTAGGGTATGCCATTTTCCATCTTGATCTTGTAATTTGAAATCTGGTGCTGAGTGTCCAACCCATTCTTTTTGTGCTGTATTCTGTTTAGAAAACAAAGTATTTTGTGCAGTACTTAAACTGGGTGTAGTCAATAAAAACAGTGAACTACACACTATAAGAACTTTGGACTTTATTGTGTTCATCATCATGATCTCAACGTATGATAGACAATTACTTTAGCAAATTTAGAAATTTGATGTGTTAGTAATTTTTTTACAGATGTTTTACGCGATATAAGCGTAAAAGTAGATGGTAATAAAGGAAAAGAAATGGACGTTGGCGCAGTTTTGATCAAATTAAAGCAAGATAGTTTAGTAAATGTAGAAGCATGGAAAAAAGAAATTGAACAACGGAAAGATGAAGCTATTCAGACTCTACAAGCCGAAGGTGTAACAATTGAATCTTGGTTTCATTTAGAATTGGACGGGAATAATTATTTAATCGCATATATGCGCGCGTATGACATTGCTCTTGCTCAGCAAGTTGCACGAAATAGCCCTTTTGAAATTGATAAGGTTCATAAGCAGTTCAAACAAAATTGGGAGAGAGTAATTCCTGCAAATCTATTGGTAGATTTGGAAAATATTGATTAGAAAGAGATATAATTTTTTGAGTTTGAATGATTGGGTTATAAGTTGAAGTATAAAATTTTACTTATCACTGGATGGGGTGGTGGTGCGGAATTATTAAAACCTTTACATGAGGGATTGGAGCAAAAAGGGCATATCGTTGAACGGATTAATATCTTTAATGGCCTAGACAATCAAATTCTGCAACAGCAAGTGGAATTGGCAGAAAAATTTGATGTAATTGTGGGATGGTCACTTGGTGGGCAATTGGCGAGTTTATTAGTCCATCAAATAGAAAAACAATATTCTCAACAAAAGATTTTAATCACTTTAGCGTCAAATCCTTGTTTTGTTGCTCAAACTAATTGGACGACAGCCATGCCAGTTGAAACTTTTGTTCAGTTTAAACAGTCATTCGAACAGGATGCGATTAGCACATTAAAACGTTTTGGCTTATTGGTCTGTCAAAGTACAAGTTCGGCTAAAAAAGATTTCTTAGCCATGCAAAAATTGATTCGGCCACAACCAATTGCGCTATTGATACAGGGCTTACAGTTATTAGAAGAATTAAATTTGGTTGAGTTGTATAAAAATTATCAGGGGAGGCAGTTGCACGTCTTTGCAGAGCATGATGCTTTAGTTCCTTACCAAATTACTCAAAATATCCAGAATTTAGCTGCAAAAAATCTATCTGTTATTTCTATTGAAGGTGCTTCTCATGGTTTTCCATGTTTTATGGTGGAGAGGACTGTGCAAGTAATTGAAGATTTTATTCAAATGACGGTTTAATCTTGCTTGAATTGAGAGTTCTCGCAATATATTTTAGATTTTGACAAGTTTAAGATTATGCATACGGATTTTAAATCTGTTAGGGCGGAGTCGTGCTGAGTTTTAATTTAATTTCAGGATAAGCTTTCAGCTAGACTTACTTTGGTTTGGCCCAAATGAGAAGAAAAGCTTCGCAAGAAAGGCATTTGTTAAGCTGATGGTACATCCTTGATACCACAGCTTAATAGGCGGCATCCATGCCGCCTCCATGATCGTAGATACTGCCATGAATTTAATTGGCTTAGGATGAGGAGTAATAACGGATGACCGATTTATTTGATTTAGAACATATATGGCATCCTTATACTTCGATGTTAAATCCATTACCAACTTTTAAAGTCAAACGTGCCTATGGCGCAACGATTGAATTAGAAGATGGGCGAACTTTAGTGGATGGTATGTCATCATGGTGGTGTGCGATTCATGGTTATAACCATCCTGAACTCAATCAGGCGGTTGCAGACCAATTACAGAACATGGCGCATATCATGTTTGGTGGTTTGACGCATGAACCTGCGATTGAACTGGGTAAACTCTTATTAAAAATTACGCCTCCGAGTTTAGATAAAATTTTCTATGCTGACTCAGGTTCAGTTTCAGTTGAAGTGGCTTTAAAAATGGCAGTGCAGTATTGGGCTGCATTGAATCAACCTAAGAAAACCAATTTTATTACTACACGTTCTGGTTATCATGGTGATACTTGGAATGCGATGTCTGTGTGTGATCCTGTCACGGGAATGCACCAGATTTTTGGCTCAAGTTTACCGAATCGAATCTTTGTACCCGCGCCACAAAGTCGCTTTGATGGTGAGTGGAATCCACAAGATATTCAAGAGCTCAAACACCAGATCGAACAGCATCATCACAGTATTGCTGCACTAATTATTGAACCAATTGTGCAAGGTGCAGGAGGGATGCGTTTTTATCATCCTGAGTATTTGCGCCAAGCCAAAGAATTATGTGAGCAATTCAATTTGTTGTTGATCTTTGATGAGATCGCAACAGGCTTTGGGCGCACAGGTAAAATGTTTGCTTGGGAACATGCGCAAGTTGAACCCGATATCATGTGTATTGGTAAGGGCTTAACAGGGGGGTATATGACCTTGTCTGCAACATTAACGACTAAACAAGTGGCTGAAACCATTAGTTGTGGCGAAGCTGGCGTGTTCATGCATGGTCCAACCTTTATGGCAAATCCTTTAGCTTGTGCAGTTGCTTTAAGAAGTACTCAATTATTGGTTGAACAAGACTGGCAGAGTAATATTCAACGTATTGAAAAGATTCTTGTTGAGCAACTAAGTGGTTTAGCACAGCTTGAATACGTTGCTGATGTACGTGTTCTAGGTGCGATTGGTGTGGTTGAATTAACCTCTAATGTAGACATGAAAACCTTACAGCAGCAGTTTGTGAAGCGTGGTATTTGGGTACGACCATTTGGAAAATTGGTCTACGTGATGCCGCCGTATGTGATCACAGATGAGGAACTACATTACTTATTAGAACAGATGAGTGAAGTGGTGAAAAATATGCAAGGAGCAAATGCCGATGTCCTTGCTTGATCATTATGCTGAGCAGCTTGACCACCTTAAACAGCAAGGTAATTTTCGTCAATTTACTTCAAATCAACAGCGGGGACGATGGATCACCATTCAAGATCGAACCATGTTGAATTTGGCATCCAATGACTATCTAGGTCTGGCTGCTAATTTAAGTTTAAGAGAAGAATTTCTCGATACTTTGCAAATCGACCGCGCATTATTTAGTTCTTCTTCTTCGCGTTTACTGACAGGTAATTTTGCAGAATATGAACAGTTTGAAAATAGCCTAAGCAAAGCTTTTGGTCGAGCTGCCTTGCTCTTTAATAGTGGCTATCATATGAATATCGGTATTTTGCCTGCCTTATGTGATAGCAAAACCGTAATTTTGGCGGATAAACTGGTTCATGCCAGTATGATTGATGGTATTCGTCTATCGAATGCTCAATATGTGCGTTATCGTCATAATGATTTGCAGCATTTGGAACAGTTATTACAAAAGTATCAACAAGATGAAAATATTGAACGTATTATTGTCGTGACTGAAAGTATTTTTAGTATGGATGGTGATGAAACGGATTTAGCTGCCTTAGCTCAGTTAAAGCAACGTTTTGTCAAAACCATGCTATATGTTGATGAAGCTCATGCCATCGGCGTGAGAGGTGAGCAAGGATTAGGTTGTGCTGAGCAATATGGCGTATTGCATCAGATTGATTTCCTTGTTGGGACTTTTGGCAAAGCGATTGCTTCAATTGGCGGTTATATTATTTGTGATCCTATCATCCGTGATTATCTTATTAATAAAATGCGTCCTTTGATTTTCAGCACAGCATTACCACCAATCTCGATGGCATGGTCTGACTTTATCTTTAATAAAGTTTTAAATATGCAGCAGCAGCGTCAGCACTTGGCTGAGATCAGTCATTTTTTACAGCAGGCGGTGATTGCAAAAGGTTTTTCAAGTCCATCGAGTAGCCATATTATTCCAATTATTGTCGGCGAAAATAACGCAGCGATTGAAAAAGCACGTTATGTTCAGCAACAAGGTTTTTATGCCATGCCAGTGCGACCGCCAACAGTACCGCAAAATAGTTCACGTCTACGTATCTCATTAACGTCTATGGTTCAAAAAGCTGAATTAGAAAAATTGGTGGAATGTTTGTGAGTGTCGATAAAGCTTTAGTCGCTCAACGTTTTGCCAAAGCAGGGCAAAGTTACGTTGAGCATGCTGTAGTGCAAAAGCAGATCAGTGCACAATTATTTGAATATCTGAAAGCGTATTGTCCAAAGACTTTTGATTCTGTACTTGAGATCGGTTGTGGGTCGGGTAATTTAACGCATTTATTTCAGACTCATTTTCAGTTTGATCAATTATTTTTAAATGATCTTTATGAGGATGTTGATCAGCATTTTTCAACGATTCATAATATAGCTTGGTTGATCGGAGATATAGAGCAACTTGAATTACCATCAGAATTGGATGCGGTGATTTCGAGTTCAGCTTTGCAATGGATGACTGATCTACCTGCATTATTACAACGAATTCATGATGCGTTAAAACCGAAAGGCTATTTGAGTTTCTCTACATTTGGTGAAAATAATTTAATTGAAATCAAAAAGCTGACTGGGCAAGGTTTAAGTTATTATTCTAGTGATGTATTGAAACAGAAACTTGAAGAAAATGGCTTTGAGATTGTGTTTATACAAGAAGAACAAAAACATCTATATTTTGATGATCCTAAATTAGTGCTGCATCATCTAAAAGCGACGGGGGTGACTGCAACAGCAAAGTCACATCGTTGGACCAAGCAATCTTTACAGCAGTTCTATTTTGATTATCAACAGTTTCAAGATGAGCAAGGTTTTCGCCTAACTTATCATCCGATTTACGTGATTGCGCGGAGAAAAGCATGAGTGCAGCAATTTATTTTGTCAGCGGTATTGATACAGAAATTGGTAAAACTTATGCCACAGGTTATCTCGCCAAACTTTGGACCGAACAAGGGCAGCGTGTTATCACCCAAAAGTTGGTGCAAACAGGGAATATCGATGTGTCTGAAGACATCGAAAAACACCGTGAAATTATGGGGAGTGGCTGGTTTCAGGAAGATCATGAAAAATTGACCATGCCTGAAATTTTCACTTATCCAGCTTCACCACATTTAGCTACACGTTTAGATGGGCGTGAGTTAGATTTTGCCAAGATCGAAGCTGCAACTAAAGAGCTTGCTCAGCGTTTTGAGGTGGTGCTGTTAGAGGGTGCGGGCGGTTTAATGGTGCCTTTAACCACAGATTTATTGACCATTGATTATATTGCTCAACATCAATTTCCTGTGATTTTGGTGACTTCTGGGCGTTTGGGGAGCATTAACCACACATTGTTGAGTTTAGAAGCTTTAAAACATCGTGGTTTGAGTTTGCAGGCTTTGGTGTATAACTTAAAAGATGAATCGAAAGATCCCCTCATTTCTAAAGATACAGCAGATTATTTAAAGGCTTATGTGGCAAAGCATTTTCCTGATGCAGAATGGATAGAGTTGGAAAAGTTTAATTAACTTAAATTTTAATTAGAATCAAAATAGTGGCTCCTCATGGAGTATCGCCGAGTTCAAGCTAAAGTTAGGGATAAACCACTGAGTCTTGCGCTTCAGTTGAAATATATTTCAACTTCGTTCAGGTTCGCCCTACTTTGGTTTCGCCCAAAGTAGGCAAAGGCATTGTCATCCACAAAACCTGTTCTCTTTCTGTTATTGTTTTTATTATTTCGCAGAAACAATATATTGCAAAATTCACGCAGGTTGTGGATGACGTTTCCGAGTATCATATTTCATGTGAGATTTTCGATAGTAAAAAGTAAGGTTTAAAATGAACAAGAAAAATAAATTAGTTCTATCCATTTTATTTGGATTTTTGATTCCAGTCTCAGCATCCTATGCTGCTGTACCATCAGATAAAACCATCATTAGTTGGATCACAAACCTACAAAATTCAAATGCGAATCCTCAGCAAGCTATTCAGATTGATCACACGGAAAAAGTAAAATTAATTTCAGGCGAAGAAGCTTATTTGTCTGGTGTTAGTTTTGAAAATGCTGGGCGTAACTTTTGGGCAGGTTATGTGCTGACCCGTCCAAAGCTCAAACAAGCGAAAATTTTAAAAGAGTTTGGTGGTCAATCGAATACATTTAAAGTTCATCCAACGATGTATAAAGGTAAATCGATTGAACTGGTTGAAATCGAAAGTGCTGGGTCGGGACAAGGAACTGTTGAAGCTACTAAAAGTTTAGTTTATTTGAGCCAATGGAATGCCAAGTTGATTACTGAAGTTCAGGAGTCTTCTAATGCTGGTCGCTATGACGAAAAACTTGATGCAGAAGATTGTCGTACAGGATCAGATAACACGGGTTATTTAAATGTAATGCCGTATTCGCCTTATGTTGTGAAAACGACGGTGACAGGAAATGCCTGCAATGACAAACCGAAGGGATATAAAGTTAATAGTATAGTTCTTCCTATCGTAATTAAGGAAATAAAATAAAAAAAGCTAACAAGCGAACTTGTTAGCTTAGATGATTCTTTAGGATTTTTAAAACTTCTTAAAGCCTTTATTAAAGCCAATCGTTTTACGACCATTGTTACTATGGTTGCCACCATTGTTGTTTGGACGTTGTTCTGGCTGTTCATCCTCACGACGCTGTTGACGTAAATAACCACCACGACGAGCAGCCATAGGTTTGTCTGCCATACGTTCAGTACGACGTTTAGCCATACCAAATAAACCAGTACCTTGGCGTGGTTTTAACTCAACAGATTTTGCTAAGTTGTCGATATCCATTTTGTCGAGTTCCATCCAGCGACCTGTACGTAACTCACGCGGTAAAATCACTGTTCCATAACGAGTACGTAATAAACGACTCACTTTTAAATTCTGTGATTCAAAGATACGACGAACTTCGCGGTTACGACCTTCTTTAACCACAACTTGGTACCAACGGTTAATTCCATCACCACCAATTTCAGAGAAGGATTCAAATTTCGCAGGACCATCCTCAAGCTCAACACCCTTGAGCATGTTATTACGGATTTGAGGTGTCACTTCACCCATAACGCGTACTGCATATTCACGTTCTACTTCGTTTGACGGGTGCATCAAGCGATTTGCAAGCTCACCATCGTTTGTGAAGAGTAATAAGCCTGTACTGTTGATATCGAGGCGGCCCACCATAACCCAGCGGTCATTGGCGATTTGAGGTAAATGATCAAATACAGTTGGACGTTTTTCAGGATCATTACGCGAGCAAATCTCACCTTCTGGTTTATAGTAAATTAAAACACGACGACGAATTTCGTCTTCTACTTGGAATTGTACTTTACGACCATCAATACGAAGTTCATCGCCTGGCTCAATGCGTTCGCCAACTTGGGCAATACGACCATTGATACTGACACGACCAGCAGCAATGACTTCCTCCATATAGCGACGTGAGCCAAGCCCAACTCTCGCTAAAACCTTTTGTAATTTTTCACTCATGACAGCACAACCTTAGACATAATGATCAACAGTTCACCTTCTCAAGACTTCGACGCTTGTGCGTCGAGTGTCATGAAAGCTTCCTTGGCGTTCTGCAGGGGAGGCAGTTGACCTAGCGAAGCTAGACCAAATGCATTTAAAAATTGGGGCGTCGTCACTAACAACGCAGGTCTTCCAGGTAAATTTCTGAAACCAGACTCTTTGATCCAGTTCCAGTCAAACAGTGTTCTTAAAATTTGACTGTTATTCGATACACCACGAATTTGCTCAATATCTGCACGTGTTACAGGTTGATGATACGCAATAACAGCGACGGTTTCGAGTAACGACGGCGATAATTTAGTTGGGCGCTCAGGCCAAACTTGCGCAATAATATTACGATACTTGGCACGGACCTGAAAACGGAAACCTTGAGCGGTCTCGATCAATTCGATAGAACGACCATGTTGTAACATCGCTAATTGTTGCAAAAACTGACGTAACTGTTGCTTATTATATTGGTTTTGAAAGGCTTCTTTTAGACGTGCAAGTGAAACTGGTGAGTCACTGGCGAATAAAATTGCTTCTATTTGCAATAGCACATCATGATGAATGTCTTCAAGCGACATGCCTTCATTGGAATCAAATTGATCTAAACTCATGCAGCAATTCCTTGAATTGTCAGAGGTGCCTCGATCCCTGTATGAATAATCTGAATCTTTTGTTGACGAGTCAATTCAAGTACCGCCATAAATGTTACGACCATTCCCATACGCCCTTGCTGGGGATTAAGGAGAGCGATGAAACTTAAACTTTCGCCAGAAGCCAATTGGCTTTCAATATAAGCAATCCGCTCCTCAAGCAAAACAGGCTCTTGAGCAACAATATGGGTAATGGGCTCAGGGCGATTAAATACACAAAATAACGCATCCCTTAAAGCATCAGCATCATAACCCTCATAGATGGGAGCAATATGACCAATATTTACATTCGTACTAAATGTATCCCGCTCAAAGATGGGCATTTGTCCTAATTTTTCAGCGGCTTGTTTAATGCGTAGGTATGTTTCTAAACGATCGATGAGTTCTTGTTTAGGATCTTTTTCAAAAGGATCGACGGCGGCAGGTTTGGGAAGCAGTAAACGAGACTTTAAATCGGCAAGTAATGCTGCCATCACCATATAATCGGCAGTCAGTTCGATATTCAACGATTTCATACTATCCATATATGATAAATATTGAGTTGCGATCGGAGAAATATCTAACTGTAAAAGATCGAAGCCATTTTTTTGAATGAGGTAAATCAAGAAGTCCAAAGGGCCTTCGAATTGTTCCAATAAAATTTCAAATGCGGCAGGTGGTATATACAAATCTTCAGGTATGGCTTCTTGCCACTCGTCAAGCACACGAATGGAAGGAGTTAACTCCAACGAAGAAGGAAGAATTTGATTCATTACCGTTATAAGCCACGCGAATTTTCAAAAGCATGAAAGGAACATTTTTGTGTTCAAGGGATGACACACGCCACGAAGAGCTTGGCTATTCTAATCGAAATGCTTGATTTAATAAATTACTTGCTTACAAAAACCTTAATCTTCTCAGGGTATTTTGAAGTTTTATATTGAATCATATGCGATGTAGAAAAGTTTTATGGTTAAATGAGTGATTGAAGTCATATTTTTACAGCATAATAAATTACGATGAAAAACTATTTAAAAACGCAACAGAATGATCTTGGTCAAACCACTGGTTTAGACATTGAGAATTTAAAACCAATTCAACCAGTCAAAGAAAGTATCTTTGGGCAAAATGTTCAATTGGTCTCTATTGCTGGGACAATAACAGATTTAGCTGTAGCACAAATTTGGGCGTGTGTAAGTTCTGAACCCAATGTAGCATGTTGGACTTATTTACCTTATTCAGCACCAAAAAGTGAGATGGCATTAAAAGAAGCCTTACAAGATTTATTTGGTTTTTATGGCTCAACCCATTTTCTTATTGAGGTAAATGGAGAAGTTCAAGGCTGGATTGCATTACTTAATCCTCGGCTTGAACATGGTGCGATTGAGATTGGTAATGTCTATTTTTCGCATAAAATGAAAAAATCCAAAGCTTCAACAGAAACGATATTTTTACTGTTACAACACTGTTTTAAACATGGTTTTCGACGAGTTGAGTGGAAATGTGATGATTGTAATAAGCCTTCAAAAGCTGCAGCATTACGTTTTGGTTTCCAATTTGAAGGCTTATTCCGTCAGGATAGGATCGTCAAAGGACGTAATAGAAATACTGCATGGTTTTCAATCATTGATGAAGAATGGTCTGATTTAGAACAAGCTTATCAACAATGGCTAAGCCCAGAAAATTTTGATGTACAAGGTTTTCAGAAACGTCGGTTAACTGATTTTATGAATTAACTTAAGAACTTAAGCATCGTGAATCGCATATTCGATAACGCTTTGACATTGATCACGCATACACGGATTTCGGTGTTCGAGATTTTTCAATATTTCTTTTGCAAGGAAAACCTCTAGAAAGTATTCAAAAATTAAATGATCACTTTTGATTTGGATAAGTCCTATATCTGGCTCTTTTAGAACTTTCGTTTCTGATTCCAAGGTCCAAGGTTCAACAACATAAATGGTTTCATCATCTTGAAAATCATTTATGTTGAGTAAAACTTGAAATAAATCCATTTTATACAACACTATTCAAAAGCACTGACATCACCAACGCCGCGACGAATAATTTCAGGATTTTCACCTGACAAATCGACAATACTGGTCATGGATAAAGTACCGAAACCACTATCGATAAAAACATCAATACGTTTACCGAGCTGATTTTCAATATCATAAGGATCGTCAAGTGGATCCGTTTGATCTGGAAGAATCAAAGTACTGGTCAGTAAAGGCTCACCTAATTCTTTCAACAGAGCCTGAGCAACTGGATTACTTGGAATACGTAGACCAATGGTTTTTTTCTTTGGATGCATTAAACGTTTTGGTACTTCACTGGTCGCGGGCAAAATAAAGGTAGTGACAGCAGGCGTATTATTTTTAAGTAATCGATACATCGCATTATCAACTTTGGCATAAGTTGCAATATCTGATAAATCACAGCACATGATGGCATACTGATGTTTTGGGCCTAAACCACGAATTTGGGCAATTCGTTCCATCGCATTTTTATTACCAATCTGACAACCAATTGCATAGGCTGCATCCGTTGGATAAACCACGACATCACCAGCACGAATCCGATCTACAGCTTGAGTGATTAAGCGAGCCTGAGGATTTTCAGGATGAATGTGTAAATGCAACATTATTATAACTCCCTGATCTTTATGGCTGAATTTAGTATGAAACGTGTGGAGGGGAGGATGCAAGTCTCAGATGTGATAATTTTGTCATTCAATCAAGCTGTTCACGTTTAAATTCATCGCGTTGTAACGCTAAGCCATTACGCGTACATAGACAGATGTAATGAATAAAATGAGCTGCATCATCTGGCAATTTCGCTTCACCAGAAAAGTAACGTTGAATCTGAGAGAATACATTGTCTTTAAAATGTTGTCCGTTACCGCTGTCACCCGTTAAATTGTCTAAAGACACTCGGAACTTTCGACCGAAGGCAGTGGCAAATAACCATTCAATCGCTTGTGGTTTGATTTCAACTTGTTCAAACAACGCTTGTTGCTCTGCACTTCGACCGTCGGGCGCATACCAATAACCCAAATCAGGTAATAGACGACGTTGCGCACCAGATATGCTCCAATGACTAATTTCATGCAGGGCACTATTAAAAAAACCATGCGCAAATTGGATTCTTGCAGGTTGTCCATTTTCCGCGGGGAAATATTCTGGTTCAAAATCACCTTTAACTAGTGTGACATTATGGTGGGAAAACCAGTGATTAAAGTGTAAAATAAGCCAATCGACCTGTTCTGGTTCTGTTGTTAACTTTTGCCAAGATGAACGTTGCACTTGATCTGGTGTTAAAACAGGAGCAGTGGTTGAATGGGTGCTAACAAGTAATGAAGTTGTTACTTCAAGTTGCGGCTGCAACAGGTGCATTGCTTAATTTACCCCGAGTTCTGTCTAAAGAAGTGCAAAATTGTATCTTAATCTTTGACAGAGTACCGATGAATTTGTAGAATTGCCGCCTTAATTATGTCAGCAAATACCTTTCCGGCACAGATTGAGCCGTTTAAATGGGCTGAACAGGGCTTTACATGGTCAGGAACACTGCCATTGTCTCGCTTTGCTCGTATCGCCCGTGAAGCTGTTGGATCAATTAATGATCAATTGATCAACATAGACTGTAAGCTATCAATGGATGCCTATCATCGCATTGTATGGTTGGATGGACATATTGATACAAAAGTTCCAATGGAATGCCAACGTTGTTTGGATACTGTTGAAACTGAACTTGTTTCAGATTTCCATTTGGCTTTAATCGATGATGAGTCACTGATAGAGCGCTTGGATGAGGATGCTGATTTCATCGTTTTAGGTGAAAGTGAATTTTCGAAAAAAGGTGATTTTGATACACCTGCTTCGATTGATTTACTCGCATTGCTAGAAGATGAACTGTTATTGTTGGTGCCTTTATCTCCTAAGCACGATGCTTGTGAGCATAAACATCGACCTACCATTCAGGACGTTGTCGAAGAAAAACGGGATAATCCGTTTGATGTTTTGGCAGGTTTGAAGGGTAAACTTAACTCATAATTTATGTTATAATGTTGAGTTAAGACAACTGAATTTGTTCTGATCCATTTTTTCGATCTTTGTAAGGAGCCATCATGGCCGTTCAGCAAAACCGTAAAAGTCGCTCTCGCCGTGACATGCGCCGTTCACATGACGCTTTAACCGAGAATGCATTATCTGTAGACCAAACTACTGGTGAAACTCACCGTCGTCACCACGTGACTAAAGATGGTATTTACCGTGGTCGTCAATTATTCGCTAAAGCAGCTGATGCTGAATAATTGAATCATATGCATTAAGCGTTAGCTTAAAGTATAGAAAAAATGGGAGCGAAAGCTCCCTTTTTTGTTGTTTTTCGCAATTATAAAAAGATTAAATCAATGTTAAATTGCCGCATCGCTAAAGAGTCTATTGCTATTCTCATGTAGAATTATGGGTGTTGATCAAATTGGCGATAGACTAATTTAAGGATTTTTATATGTCGACTAAACGACTTGAGCAGGCAGCTCAAGCAACTAAAACCGCATTTGTTTTTCCAGGTCAAGGTTCACAAAAAGTAGGTATGCTTGCTGAACTTGCAGAGCAATTCAGTGTTGTTCAAGAGACTTTTGCTGAGGCATCTGACGCACTCGGTTTTGATCTTTGGCACATTGCTCAAAGTGGTGAAGGCTTAGATCAAACTGAAAATACTCAACCTGTGTTATTGACTGCCAGTATTGCCTTATGGCGTGTATGGTTAGAGTTAGGTGGTATTACACCGAAATACTTGGCAGGACACTCTTTAGGGGAATATAGCGCGTTGGTTGCTGCGGAAGCGATGACATTGGCCGATGCGGTAAAACTGGTTCATCTACGGGGCAAATTAATGCAGAGTGCCGTTCCTCAGGGTGAGGGCGCAATGGCTGCAATTCTCGGTTTGGCGGACGACAAAGTTGTTGAACTTTGCCAACAAGCCTCTGCGACGGGTCAAGGTTCAGTAGAAGCCGCAAATTATAATGCGCAAGGTCAAGTTGTGATTGCAGGTAGTGCTGCATTGGTTCAACAAGTGATGGCTGAAGCGAAAGAACAATCTGGTAAAGCGATTGCGCTACCAGTATCTGTACCATCGCATTGTTCATTAATGAAGCCAGCCGCAGAAAAGTTTGCTGCAGCTTTGGAACAAACTGCCATTGAGCTACCACGCCTTCCTGTAATACAAAATGTCAACGCGGAAATCGCAACAGATGTGGCTCAATTACGTCAGGCTTTAACGGCTCAATTGTACGAATCAGTACAATGGACGAAAACGATGCAACATCTACAAGATCAAGGTATTCAGTATGTGGTCGAATGTGGTCCTGGTACTGTACTAAGTAATCTTGCAAAGCGATTACCGAACATAGAGAAAGCATTTGCCATTGATAGCAAAGCACGTATGGAAGATGCCCTAAACGCAGTGTTAGTGGCAGAAGGAAAAATTGCATGACACAACAACGAAAAGTTGCGTTAGTGACAGGAGCAAGCCGAGGTATTGGCGCTGCTATTGCACAGCAACTCATTCAAGACGGTTTTTTTGTGGTTGGAACCGCGACCTCTGAATCAGGCGCGGAAAAACTGACAGAAAGCTTTGCTGAGCATGGCACAGGTGCTGTACTTGATGTCCGTAACGGCGAAGCAATTGATGCACTTGTTTCAGACATTGAACAGAAATATGGTTCAGTTCTTGTGTTGGTAAACAATGCGGGCATTACCAAAGATAACTTGTTATTGCGTATGTCTGAAGACGATTGGGATGATATTCTGAATATCCATCTGAAAGC
This sequence comes from Acinetobacter haemolyticus, assembly GCF_900406815.1. Classification (GTDB taxonomy): domain Bacteria; phylum Pseudomonadota; class Gammaproteobacteria; order Pseudomonadales; family Moraxellaceae; genus Acinetobacter; species Acinetobacter haemolyticus_A. Next base: position 85,997 of record NZ_OVCN01000005.1, on the reverse strand, counting down.
CGTTTACCGCTTATCCAAGCGCGTATTGAAAGGCATGACCAAAGCACGCTTTGGGCGCATTATTAACATCAGTTCTGTTGTAGCGCATTTTGCCAATCCGGGCCAAGCAAACTACTCAGCAGCAAAAGCAGGGATTGAAGCATTCAGTCGTAGCTTAGCGAAAGAGATGGGCAGCCGTCAGATTACAGTGAACAGTGTTGCGCCAGGCTTCATTGCGACTGAAATGACGGATCAGTTAAGCGAAGAGATTCGTAAAAAAATGACTGATCAAGTCGCTTTAAATCGTTTAGGTGAGCCTCAAGATATTGCAAATGCAGTTAGTTTCCTTGCCAGCGATAAGGCGAGTTACATTACTGGTACAGTTTTACACGTAAATGGTGGTTTATACATGGCCTAACTGGCGATGTATAAACTTTTAAAAATTTTAATATTCAATTAAACTAGTGGCAAATTAAAACGCCACAAGCAATGAGGAGAATTCCTGTGAGCGATATCGAACAACGCATCAAACAAGCAGTAGCTGAACAATTAGGTATGCGTGCTGAAGAGATTAAGAACGAAGCATCTTTCATGGATGATTTGGGTGCTGACTCTTTAGATTTGGTTGAACTTGTAATGTCTTTTGAAAATGATTTCGACATCACGATTCCTGATGAAGATTCAAATGAAATCACTACGGTTCAATCAGCAATTGATTATGTAACCAAGAAACTTGGTTAATCATATTGCATGATTGAAAAGCCACCGCAAGGTGGCTTTTTCATTTTTGAATCAAAAATTAAAATTGTTGCTGCAGATCATTGTACATTTATTTACAAGACCGCTTTAAATTGAAACCTGTAGCATTTATTTTTTAGGTATAACTAGAAATTGGGTCGATTGAGGCCAATCTTCATAAATAATTACAGAGGAAATAAAAATGGGTCTATTTGATTTTGTAAAAGGTATTGGTAAGAAAAATACAGCACCAGCAGAACCACAAGCTGCACCAGCAACACCAGCTGAACCATCAGCTCAAGAGATTGCAAATAAATTATTAGGTTTGATTAAGAGTTTGGGTTTAGGGGTAGAAGGCCTATCTGTGACATATAACGGTACATCTGACACTGCTGTGATCAAAGGGCAGGTAAAGAGTCAGGCTGATAAAGAAAAGATTATTCTTGCGGTAGGCAATATCGATCATGTAGCGCAGGTTGATGATCAAATGACAGTTGAAACCGCTGAGCCAGAGAGCAAATTCTATACAGTGAAATCAGGAGACAATCTGTCAAAGATTTCTAAAGAGTATTACGGTGATCCAAACCAATACAATAAAATTTTTGAAGCAAATCGACCTTTATTGAAAAATGCAGATGATATTTTCCCAGGTCAAGTATTACGTATCCCACAATAATCTGTGAATGTGAAAAAGGCGCTGAATGCGCCTTTTGTTTATTCTGATTCTAGAAATATTTGCTGAAATGCGATTTAAAATGAATAGGTGACGCCAAGTTTGGCAGTACGAGGCTGGCCAGGATAAACATAACGGTTGAATGCGCTATCATCATATCTCTTATTAAAGATGTTTTTGATATCGAAACTTAAACGTATATCAGATGAGAGATTGTAATAAGAAATAAAGTCTGTAGTGGCATAGGCACCCATAGTATAGGTGTTACTTGCTGTTTGTCCTTTTCGATTTCCTATATAGCGCTGATTTAGTCCTATTGCTAAACCTTCCAGCGGTTCTGAGTGGAACTCATACATTGTCAAGAAATTGAATGAATCTTTAGGAATATTCGCGAGGCGGGTTCCTTTCGCTAAGCTATTGTCCTTGCTCACTGCCGCATCTGTATAGGCATAATTACCAATGATTTTCCATTCAGGGGTAAGGTTACCAACGAGACTGAGCTCAAAACCTTTGCTGGTGACCTCACCTGCAGCAACGCTTTTAGTGCTATCGAGTGGATCTAAGGTGAGAACATTGTCTTTTTTTACATAATATAGAGCATTTTCAAAGGAAAGCTTGTCATCAAACAATGCGAGTTTAGATCCGATTTCATATGAAATACCTTCTTCTGGATCAAAGCCTTGATTGTTTCGATCGGCACCAGAGTTGGGTTTAAATGATTTGCTAATATTACTATAGACAGTAAGTTGTTCATTTAAATCATATGTTAAGCCAACACGAGGAATTAGCGTATTGTGTTTGGTTGACCATGAAGTGTTATTCATAAAATTCGTATAATCATGTTGGTATTGTTCAAAACGTAGGCCAATCACGGTATTAAGTCGGTCTGTAAAACGAATTTGATCTTGGATATAGAACGCTTTGCTGGTGAGCTGCTCATGATCATGTGTCGTGACGTTCTCTAATGCGGGTAATGGTTGTGTACGGTAGGGATGATGGATATTTAAGTCAAATGGGGCAGTAGAACGGATGATGTACGAGCGATAATCATAATCTTCAAACTCTAGTCCAGTGATTAACGTATGTTTTAGATTAAATAAATCAAACTCGCCAACTAAACTTGCTTGGATATTTTTATCATTCCAGTCCAAATTTCGCCAATTATAATTTCGAGTAATGATCTCACCATGACTATCAGCTTTTATCCCATTCGCTTCAACGGCATAGCCATGTAAATTTCCATCTAAATATTGAGTGCCTACATTCAACGTCCATGTGTCATTGAGATGATGTTCGACCCGTAGTTGGAACATATCATTATCGTTATATAAACGGTTTCGATTTTTCCCTGATTCCCACCAATAGTCTTTTGGATTAAAGGATTGTTTTTGTTGACCATCATAGCGGGTAAAGCCTCGATCAAGTGCATGTTGATTTCTTAAAAAGTCCGCCTCTAAGATAACTTTTGTTTGATCTGATGGTGTCCATTGAATTACGGGTGCGATGTTCCATCGTTTTGAGTCCACATGCTCGCGATAAGTATCCCCATTTTCACCCATTAAGTTCAAACGGTAAGTGATACGATCGTCTCCCGTGAAAGAACCAGTGGTATCGATGTTACTGCGATAAAGTCCTTCGTTATCAATACTGACCCCAAATGTTGTTTTCCGATCGGGTTGAGGTGTCTTACTAACGACATTAAATGTCCCTCCTGGATCACCACGGCCATATAAACTCGATGATGCACCTCTTAAAACTTCTACACGCTCGATAGTTGAGCTATCAGGTGCATTAGGATAACCGCGATTGATCGGGAAGCCATTTCGATAATATTCACCACTGGTAAAACCACGAGAGGTGAAGGTGGTGAGACCTTGTCCACCAAAGTTATTTGCTCGTCCCAGTCCTGCTACATCGAGTGCTTCAGATAAGCGAGTTGCTTGAATATCTTCAAGTATCGCTTTATTAATTACAGTAACGGCTTGAGGAGTGTCCTTCAGTAAGGTGTGAGTACGCATTGCCGCACTTGCAGAGGTCACTTTATATTCATGCTCTGCATTCTCAGAGGATGCCTGAAAAGTAAGGGTGGGTAGGGTACTGATTTGGTCGTTCCCAAATACAGTCATAGCACAACTCAGGGGTAACAAACTAGGTAAGATGCGGCGCTTCAGCATGAGGATTATGATGAAAATTAAAATGATAATTATTATATTTTATTCGTGTGTTTGAATTGATGAATATTTTGCATAAGTGCTCATCAATGAATGACATATTTTCATATAAAATTTAAATTGATTCAAAGCCTTCGGTGAAACTAAGATCAAAAAGTATTTAATGAGCTTTAAGCAAAGCGGTTTAAAACCGCTTTGGAATTTTTTGCCCATGGGGTACTGGTGTTTCAGCGTGTTTTAATACGCCGAATAGCCATGTTTCTGCATGTTGTACGGCGATTTTTAGTGAATCACCGAGGGCTAAGCGCCCTGCAATAAAACTTGCCAAAGAGCAACCCGAGCCATGATATTCACCATCTAGGCGAGGGCATTGACTTTCAGCAATCATTTTCCCATCAGCATAGAGTACATTACGGATATGATCAGGGGTATCTTCATGCCCACCTTTAACAAGGACTGCTTTTGCACCCATTTCAAATAATGTTTGTGTGGCTTGCTCGATGTCATCAACTCCTGTCAATGCTCTGAGTTCAACTGTATTGGGGGTAATGACTGTTGCTAGGGGAATTAACTCAACAAATGCTTTTACCAAAGTCGCTTGATCGCCCAGTGAACCACCGCTATTGGCAACGAGAACAGGATCTAGTACATATAAATACTCTGGGTGTGCACGTAAAAACTCAGCTAATGCAGCAATATTATCGGTTGTGCCTAACATACCTGATTTTACGCACTTAATCGGTAAATCACCGACCACAGCATCTGCTTGAGCCAATAATAGTTCTTTTGAGGTTGCTTCAAAACCAAATACTTGCTGTGAGTTTTGAATGGTTAAAGCAGTACAAGCAATTGCAGCATGTGCACCACTTTGTCCAATCGCTTCAATATCTGCCTGTAGACCTGCACCGCCTGATGGATCTAAACCTGAAAAACAAAGTACGGTCGGACGCACTGCAATTTCCTTTTATGTTTTCATTTACGTTAGTATAGGGAAGTTTCGAGAAACTCTCGACTATGTTGTGTAAGGCTTTAAGAGATTGAACGAATGACGATCAAAAATATACTGATTGATTTAGATGGGACATTAACCGATCCTAAAACAGGAATTCATGGTTCGATTCGTTATGCGTTAGAAAAGCTCAATCAACCTTTGGCGGATGAAGTTGATTTAGATTGGACGATTGGTCCACCTCTGAAAGCCTCATTAGCAAAATTATTAGATACTCAAGATGATGATTTGGCCGAACAAGCTTTAGCTGCTTACCGCGAGCGTTTTTCAGTGACAGGCTTATTTGAAAATGAAGTCTATCCAACAGTGGAAGGGACTTTACGGCAGCTACAAACACAGGAGTATCAATTATTTCTTGCAACAGCGAAGCCCACAGTTTATGCAAAGCAAATTTTGGCTCATTTCCAGTTAGATCAGTATTTTACTGAAATGTATGGTAGTGAGTTAACAGGGGAACGTACCAATAAAGCAGATTTAATTGCTTATATTCTTGAGCAAGAGCAGTTGAATGCTCAGCACTGCATTATGGTGGGAGATCGTCAATATGATGTCATTGGTGCACGCGCAAACGGGATCGAAACTATTGCTGTGAATTATGGTTATGGAACAACGCAAGAGTTAGCTCAGGTACAACCTGTTGCATATATTTCTGAATTTGGCCAATTGATTGAGGTGGTTGATCAATTAAATATTGAGCGAAAGGTTTCATAACTATATTGATCAAAAAGCCTCGAATGATCGAGGCTTTTATTAATTAAACATTATGTTTTAAGCGGTATTGGACTAATTCTTCAATACTGATCACCGTCAGACCATGGGTTTGTGCATAAGCAAGAACTTGAATACCAGAGGCCATTGAGCCGTCTGGATTGGTTAATTCGCACAACACACCTGAAGGTTTTAAGCCTGCTAAACGGGCGAGGTCAATCGTTCCCTCAGTATGACCTCGACGAGTGAGTACACCACCATCACGTGCGCGTAATGGAAATACATGTCCTGGGCGACTGAGGTCACTTGCTACAGCACCGTCTTGAGTCGCGGCGAAAACAGTCGTCACGCGATCTTTGGCCGAGACACCTGTGGTTACACCTTGAGCGGCTTCAATTGTTACCGTAAATGCAGTTTTGAATTGACTTGAGTTATCCACGACCATAGGCGGAAGAGCTAAATGATCAGCCAATGCTTCTGTTAGGCATAAACAGACAATACCTGAACCATCACGAATCATTTGCGCCATAACTTCGACTGTTAAAGTTTCAGCAGCAATAATTAAATCGGCCTCATTTTCACGGTCAAAATCATCCATCACCAACACGGGTTTGCCTTGGCGAATGTCTTCTAAAGCTTGTTGAATACGTTGTTCAGCTGGGGAAAGGGCTGAAAAGAAAAGTTCGGGTTGAATTAAACTCGACATAATGAAACGCTCTCGTAAATAAGCTACGGTTGAACATTTCAGGACTGATGTAAAAATAAGCGCATACCAAAACAAACCAAAAGATTGTTTCGGTGGTTTCGTCTTCTTTCATCCGGACTATACCGTCGGCTTTGGCATCTCACCAAATCTGCAAGTATATAAACATATATACCAGCTCGTGGGCTGGTTAGGTCATTCATGTTTAATGCCCAACTTACCACCGGTGGGGAATTTCACCCCGCCCTGAAGCGATGTAATTTGATTATAGCTAAAGTTGCTCTGAAAAAGAGAACTTTTTATAGAATGAATCGTTCTATAAAAATGAAAAAATATGATGATGGGCTCAATGTTTTTATTTTTTGCAAAGTTACCAATATTTTTTAATTCAGCTTACACTGAATAGATAAAACAACAATAACACGGAAGAATGGATGATGAGCAAAGAACCAACAAAAGAACAAACAGTAGCCTTAGAGCAGCTTGCACAGCAACTTAGGCGTCCTGTGATGAGCTTTCAAGATTTTTCACAATTATCTGAGCAGCATCTTGCTTGGCTCAATCAGCAATTACAGCAAACCATTGAAGATGAAAATCGAAAAATCAATCAGCACTTGTTTCAAATGCCTTTTTTTCTTCGAGCCTTGTTTCGATCCAGAAATGACAATCGGTGATGTATATGACTCGATTAGCTGTACATGCAGAAATTATAAAGCTTGCTCATATCATGAAAGTATCAGAGCAACAATTGGATTTTTTACAGTCACTTGCACCAGAGAGTTTAAGACAATTTCGTTTTGCAATTATTGAGTTGCTGCAAGATCAACAAAAAACACGTTTTCGTTATTTGGCATCGTGGGTGAGTTGGTTACCCAATCGATTTAGTGTTTTCTTGGTAAAAAGATTTTTAGATCCTCTGATTGTGGCACAAATCGCAGTACATTTATCGACGGAAAATTTATATCAGATTGCGAAGCATCTACCTGCAGATACGCTTGCTGCTATTTCAGTGTATTTAGATCCGAGATTGGCGAGAGAGTTGTTGGTCTATTTTACGACACATCAAATTAAGGACATTGCCAATATTCTGTTGCAACAGCGTGATTTTGTCACCATGGGGCGTTTTGTTGGGATGTTATCAGATGATGTTGTTCAAGATGTTGCTCAGATGATTGAGCAAGAAAGTGATCTGCTTGAGATTGCATTTTATATTGAATCTAGAGAGCGCATAGATCATCTTGTTCATGTATTACCCAAAGTACGAATTGAGAAAGCACTTTTGATTATTTGTGATCCTGCACAACGGTTGGTTTGGCCCAAGTTATTGGCGTTGATGAGTCATATTGGTTATGAGTTAAAACGTGATTTGGGGGATCTCGCGGTACAACAAGGGGAAAAGGTTATTAATGCAATCATTCAGGCGGCGCAAGAAGATCAATTATGGGAAGATATGTTACCTGTGGTGGCATGTTTATCTGATCAAGCACAACGTTATGTTGCCAATCTACCTGCATTAAGACAAATTGAAATTATTCAAAGTATTGTGGCTGCGGCAGATCATTGTGATTTATGGCCAGATATGTTGGTTGTTGTAAATTATATGCAAGATGCTGCAAGAGAAGCAGTAGCGAAGGCAATCGCACAGATTGATGAGGAGGTTCTTCAACATATTGCATATGCCTCTTTGGTTCGCTCCCAGTGGGATGTGACCTTTGATGTTATACGGCGAATGCCGATTGTAAAACAGCATCAGTGCCAAAAGATTTTAGATACCTATATGCAGGAGTTGGATCTAGAAACTTATCAATATTTAGATCAGTTGATGGATCACTATCAGATACAAGCACCTAGAGTAAATAACATTTAAGCATGGGGAAGTGTGTCTCGAATCGGGAGCAGCGTTTCTATCGCATGTTGGTATCCTCGTTCCACCAGTTCATCGAGTTTATTCCAATCAAACATCCCTATGCCCTCGATGGGCATACGAATATGTAAATGAGCACGTTCAATCGCAGCTGTTTGAATCATGGTATCGCTTGCAAGGGTTGCGGTACGCATCAAAATCTCAGCGAGTTTAGGCGCGGGTAGAAGCTTATCTTTGATGATCTTATTCCAGTTCAGTAAGGCACTTTGATCAGGTTCTTCTAAACCAATTCCTGGAACTCGAATATCATCAATTAAACTGACATTACTTGCGATAATTGTTCCTCTTTCGAGGTTTTGCATTACATCGGTTGGTAGATTGTTGATCACACCACCATCGCATAGTAAATTTTCATGCCATGCGACAGGGGGAGCGACACCTGGAACGCTCATACTTGTGCCCACCCACGTTGCAAGTTCTCCTTGATCATGGATGACGGCTTGCCCTGTAGACAAATTGGTTGAAATACAATAATAACTTTGTCTGAGTTCTTCGATACGACGTTGCCCAAAAATAGCCTGTAACCGACTATGGAACCTTTGACCGCGTATTAACGACACTCTTGGCATGGTGTAATCATTGAGATAATTGCGTGCGACAAAGGTTTCATAAGCAATATGGGTCATTTCAACACTATCAAAACCGCACGCCACTAAGGCTGCTACAAAGGCGCCCATACTCGTTCCACCGACGATATCAATGGGGATATGCAGTTGTTCCAATGCGCGTATGAGACCAATATGAGCAAAGCCACGAGCTCCACCTCCACCTAGAACCAGACCGAGTCCTTGGCTTGAAATCTGTCGAGCTACAGCACTGATATCCGCTCGTGCCCAAGGGTGGATAAAATAATGAGCACGGGCACGATAAAGCCGTTTCCATTCCAATGTATGGGGAGAAGGATCGCCCTCAGAACGCAATAAAACCAATTCAATTGGGCTTTGCCACTCATATTGATTTAATACATCTACTAAGGGGCTGTGTATGGGAACTAAATTCGCTTCAGCTAGAATTAAAATACGATCTGCTTGATGTAAACAACGTTTTGCCCACTCATCAGAATGACTGTGGGCGGCATATAACACATAGCAATGCTTTTCTTCCAAACTGGCTAACCATAAACGTAATTTTAAATCATCAGCGCTGTAATCTAATGGGGTTTGGCTAAAGCCACTGCCAAATAATGCATCTACATGTGCTGCTGTAATAAGACGAACATGGGGCCAACGTTGCAGATGCTCAGTTAATTTTTCAGCAAGATGAATTGCTGGGATCTGTGATGCAACGGGAACGATTGATAACGTACGGTTATGACTCATCGCATGAGTATGTTGTAACTCTGGCTGAGAACGGGCAATGATTAATCGGGACAGTGCTAATAGTACAGTTGGATGGTTATAGATAAAATCGGTAAATTGCTGCTGAGGTATTGCCAGCAAAGCTGTATTCCTTACCGCGTGTACTGTACCGTGATGGGGATGTCTGGAAATGACACCCATTTCTCCAATGATTTCGTGGTGGCCTAAGTAAGTTAACAATCCTGTTGTGGAAGTGAGTTTGAGGCGACCATAAACAATAATATATACATAATCTGCTGGATCATGTGCTTGATAAAGTAACTGTCCTGTATGTAAATATTGAATAGTACAATGGCTTGCTATGCGGTGCAGTGCCGCATCATCCAGTTCTGCAAGTATAGAGACTTTGCGGATTGTTTTAATAATATCCATATCGTTTAAATTATCGTTATTTTCTATTTATTTAATAAATAGTGATCACTTATTGCAAGTCTGGTTAGGTAAATTAGCAGTGTATTTGTAGGTGTTTTTGTATTTTCATTGGTTAGAATAAATCAAACCCAATAAAAAAAGCCATGAGCTGTGACTCATGACTTTTTGGAGAAAATTTTTACAGCTTATGCGACTTGTACAGGAATACAGTTTGCTGTGTGATTTACTGTATTGTCTGGGTTTGCATAAACGAGGCGTGGTTTGTGAAGATTGGCTTCAACTTCATTAAAATCACCAAAAGTTGCAATAATCACTAAATCACCTACATCAGCTTGATGCGCTGCACCACCGTTGACTGAAATGATACCTGAGTCATCTTCGCCGCGAATTGCATACGTTGTGAAGCGTTTGCCGTTAGTTACGTTCCATACGTGAATTTCTTCGTATTCACGAATCCCTGCTAAATCCATCAATACACCATCAATTGCGCAAGAACCTTCGTAATGAAGCTCAGCATGTGTCACAACTGCACGGTGAATTTTACATTTTAATAAACGAGATAGCATGGCTAGCGTCTCCTGAGTAAGACCTAAGATGAATATCTTATGGTTGACTTGTCACGTTTTCCGCAGGCTATAGGCGGTTTGATGCGCATTTTGCGCCTAAATGAGCAATATGGCAAGCGCGATTGTTCAACAATTCAGTTCAAGGTTAAGCGGGTTTGTAAGCATTAATTTGATTCATGGCAAGTGAAACCTGTCCATCAACAAGTAATTTCACTTTAGAAAGTGCATGATCAATAGCTGCATCCATCAAGTGTTGTTCGCTGCTAGGTGCTTTATTGAGCACGTGGCCTGAAACACGCTCTTTGGAGCCAGGGTGTCCAATTCCAATTCGTAAACGATGAAAGTTAGCACCAATATGAGGAACGATATCACGTAGACCATTATGTCCGCCGTGTCCACCGCCTGATTTTAAACGAATAACGCCAGGATCCATATCGAGTTCATCATGAGCAACAAGAATTGATTCAGGAGAAATTTGATAAAATTTAGCGAAAGGGGCAACACTTTGACCAGAACGGTTCATAAACGTTGTGGGTAATAATAAGCGTACGTCATGACCTTCAATCTGACCACGACCGCTGAATCCGTGAAACTTTGGATCTGCTTTTAAGGAAATACCATAACGATCTGCAAGTTGTTCGACGAACCAAAAACCTGCATTGTGACGGGTCTGGGCATATTCCTTTCCAGGATTGCCCAAACCAACAATTAGCGAAATATTTGACACTAATTTACGCCTTTAACACTTATGCGCGTTTGAAGTCAGCGTGCATAGGTGTGTTTTTAGCTGGGTGACGTTGTAACGCTTGGATTTTAACGTTTTCAACTTTGTCACCGATTTTGATTTCGATAACTTCTTCAAAAAACGCATTGTTTTCTAAAGCTTTAACGATTTCACGAAGTTCTAAAGTAATTGCTACAGGCTCAGCGCTACCACCATAGATGATTGCTGGGATTTGAGCTGCGTGACGAAGGCGGCGGCTCGAACCTTTCCCTTGTTGTGCAGCTTCACGTGCTTGAGCATTTAATACGAAGTTTGCCATGGGCATATCCTCATTGGAGTTTAATGAACTAAACTTGCGACCAGTTTAGTGATAGAAAACCCTGCCAAAGGGCAGGGCTTGAAAAAAGCTGGGCTATTATAGATAACTATCGAACATAGCGCTAATAGATTCTTCGTTATTAATACGACGAATTGTTTCAGCAACCATGCTAGCAACAGAAACTTGGCGAATTTTACCTAAGTTCATTGCTTCATCTGAAAGAGGAATGGTGTCAGTGACAACCAATTCATCAATGACAGAGTTTTGTAGGTTTTCAATCGCTTTACCTGATAAAACAGGGTGAGTTGCATAAGCAATAACGCGGCGTGCACCAAATTGTTTCAGTGCATCAGCAGCTTTGCAAAGCGTTCCTGCTGTATCTACCATGTCATCAACGATGACACAGTCACGATCTTTTACATCACCAATCAAATGCATCACTTGTGATTCATTTGCTTTTTGGCGACGTTTATCAATAATCGCTAAATCAATATCACCTAATTGTTTTGCAACAGCACGCGCACGAACAACACCACCAACGTCAGGTGAAACCACCATCAAGTTATCATGTTGTTGTTGACGTAAGTCAGCAAGTAACGCTGGTGTACCGTAGATGTTGTCAACAGGGATATCAAAGAAACCTTGAATTTGGTCTGCGTGTAAGTCAATCATTACAACACGGTCAATACCTACAGTTGTCAGCATATCAGCAACAACTTTAGCTGTGATCGGTACACGAGCAGAACGTGGACGACGATCTTGGCGCGCATATCCGAAGTAAGGAATAACAGCAGTAATACGACCCGCACTTGCACGACGCAAAGCATCAGCCATCACCAAGATTTCCATAAGGTTGTCATTGGTTGGCGCACAAGTAGATTGAACGATAAAAACGTCTTTACCACGTACATTTTCAGTAATTTCAACTGAAATTTCGCCATCAGAGAACTTGCTAACTGAAGCAGCACCTAAAGGGATATGTAAATGACTTACGACTTTTTGAGCAAATTGTGGATGAGCACTTCCACTAAAAACGACAAGATTGGGCATGAAGCACCTGAGCGAGGATTACGTGAAGCAACGCTTCACCCGAGCGCAAGAGAAAAATCTATGATTTTCCAAAGAGGGCTATATGAAGAATACTTCACCCAAGCGCTAAAGAAAAATTAAAAAATTTTCCAACGGGTAGTTTAAAAGCAATCTATTATATGGCAGGGGCGGCTGGATTCGAACCAACGGATGGCGAGATCAAAACCCGCTGCCTTACCACTTGGCGACGCCCCTAATGCGGCAGAACTTTAATCGTTTTACGTGATATTGTCAATATATTTGATCAAACATCGAGATAAAACAAGTCTGTCTAAAGATATGGCAGGGGCGGCTGGATTCGAACCAACGGATGGCGAGATCAAAACCCGCTGCCTTACCACTTGGCGACGCCCCTAAATTTGATGATCTGTAATGGCAGGGGCGGCTGGATTCGAACCAACGGATGGCGAGATCAAAACCCGCTGCCTTACCACTTGGCGACGCCCCTATTACATACATCTACAGGTGAAAATTGGCAGGGGCGGCTGGATTCGAACCAACGGATGGCGAGATCAAAACCCGCTGCCTTACCACTTGGCGACGCCCCTAACGTGCAACTTTGAAATGTCTTAACGGTGATTCTGTCAAACTGTTGACCAGGTAAGCTTTACATGGCGCATTTTTCAAAATCAACTCAACATTCATTTCATCAGTTACTTCAGTAAAAACACAAGCACCTGTACCTGTAAGCTTTGCTAGACCAAACTGATCTAAATATTGCATTGCTTCTTCAACTTCAGGATATAACGTTCGAGCCAGAGGTTCAAAGTTATTTCCGAAACTGGAAGGTTCTAACTGATAGGCGCAAAATTTAGTGATCTTAGAGTCTCTTGTCAATGTTTTTTGTGAAAATAGCAATTGAGTGCTGATAAAACAGTCAGGTTTTAGAATTATGAATTTTTTTTGAGCTAAGTCTATGAATGATAAATGTTCACCTATACCTTCAGCCCACGCATTACGTCCAAAAACAAAGATCGGTACATCAGCCCCAAGTTGTACGCCATAGTCGGCAAGTTGCTGCTCATTTAAGTCACATTGCCATAGTTGATTCAGTACGATGAGTGTCGTCGCAGCATTGGATGAACCACCGCCTAGACCAGCCCCCATCGGGATATTTTTTTCGATATGAATATTTAATCCACAAGGTTTTTTGGCATGGGGGCGTAAAAGTTGTGCTGCGCGATAGATTAAATTTTGTTCTAGTTGTACGTCTGCCAAGCCTTCAATTTGAATTATTTCATTTTCATACGGTTCGAAACTCATCCAATCATATAAATCAATCAATTGGAAAATAGTTTGCAGTTCATGGTAACCATTTTCACGGCGACCTGTGATATGCAAAAATAAATTCAGCTTGGCAGGAGACGGTACTTTAATCATATAAGCATCTAAGTTATCGATTTTGAATAACCATTGTAATACGGTTTTCTTTATTTTCCTCAAGCGCTTGTTTGAGCAGAAGCTTATTTGGCAGAGTTTGATTATCGTTGTAGCTAAAATCTACTGTCCAGCCATCTTCAATGAGTTGTTTTAAACGATTATTTTCGTCTCGAGTTGCTTGAGCATGCAGAGTAGCTGGTTTGGCTTGTATCCAATGGGTAAGGTGCATAATTGGAGCTTGCCAACCCGTTGCCTTTTCCAAAAGCTCTTCTGGCGAATTTGCGGTGATTAAGCCCGTTTTAGAGCTATTCAACGTCACTTCACCGGGTTTGCCTTGAATTTGAGTTTTACCCACTCCTAAAATTCCTGTCAGTTCAATATCAAATTGATCCTGTTGTTGAATCCATGTGAAGAATGCACTACCTGATTGTTGCGGTGTGCGAACCCCAATTTTCCCTTGTAAGCTAAAATTATTTTCATCTTGAACTTGTGGCGAAACGATCGTTTTTTTGGGTTGTCCGAGGTGTTGACAGCCTGTTAATAGCAACACACCACTACTACATAATGCGACGCATAATTTTGGAAAAAGACGCATGAATTTAACTCTTTTTTACAGTGACAGGTAAGATTAAGCCATCAAGTTGTTGTAATTGTGGGGCATTCGCATGTTTTTGTTTCAATTGCTGTAACACATCGCTAAATTCAGTGAGTGATCCTTGCATATAAAGTGCTTTCGCATATCGAACGCCAATATTGATATTTTGGCTCAGTGAATATGCTTGTTCGAGCACATTGACTGCTGTATCAAAATCATTTTGTAAAAATGCAATATAGCCCAGCGTATCTAAAATAGAGGCTTGTTCAGGGGCATACTCTAGTGCTAGTTCTGCATATTTACGTGCTTCTTTGAGACGACGATTTTGCAGTGCCAAAGTATAAGCATATGCATTTAAATAGGTAGGACTATTGGGTTCTAAGCGCAAAAGTTGTTTCAGTGCTTTATCCAATTTGTCACGATCTGTATAAGGATCGAGCAATAAAACTTCTGCGTAAATGAGTTCTGGATCATCTGGAATATTTTTGATCGCTTCATCGAGTAAAGCGAGGGCAGCCACTTTATTATTTGTTTTTTTTAAGATATCAGCTTGGGCTTGATATAAGAAACTGGCATGCTGCGGATAGTTAACTCGCTCTTGGGTTAGAAATCTTAGCGCGTCATTAAGTTGCTGTTGTTGTTCAAAAATCGCAATCATATTGCGTCGAGAGACGATATATAAGTTGCCATCAACTAAACGATAATAGGCTTTGGCTGTTTCATAATGTTGCTTACGTTGTGCATTGATGGCGAGATAGTAATAGGCTTCGTTTTGATACTTTTCAGAAGAGCGTAATTCAACCAAATACTGCTCAGCAAGCTCATATTTTTTTAAATCGATACTTGTCAAACCTGCTATAAATAAAGCCTCCTCCGCACGAGGGTGGTCTTTAATAATCGCTTGCAGTTTATCAAAAGCTTGATGCTGTTGATTCATTTGAATGTAATAGCGTGCTTCTGCCAAACGCACATCCAAATTATTTTTGTTCTTCCGACTTGCACGTGCCAGCCATTTTTGTGTTGCTTCTTCATCTTGTAAAGCCATCAGCAAATTGGCTTTCATCAAAATAAAACTCGTCGATTTTGAGCGTTTACGTAGCGCACGGTTTATATTTTTGAGTGCCTGTTCGTAAGAACCATCTTGAGCTTCTAGACCTGCGATTAACGCCAAAATAGAGGGATTATTTTTTTCTTTACTCGCTCGCAATGCATTGAGCAAAATCTCTCTATCTTTTGCTTGCTCAGGTGCAATTCCTGCAAGAATCTGTTCTAAATCAGCCGTTGGATCAATATTTAGAATTTTATCTAAGGTTTTAGCGGCGAGTTCGTATTCATGAGTTTTTAGGGCAATATGTGATAAGTAGAATAACGCTGGTACATCTTTGGGTTCTTGTTCAACCCAATGCGTAGCAATATCTAAAGCCGCTTGCAAATCATCATATTCAAGTGCGATATCTAGTGCACGTTGTTTGATCGTGGTTGAATTACTGCGAATTGCAAGCACGGTATAGTTATGCAATGCAGTTGGAATATCATCGTAAGCAAGCGAAAACTCAGCAACCATGCTCTGTTTTAGGGCATATTCAAAGCTCTGATCAGCATACATGTCGTGTATTGCTTGTGCAGAGACGTAGGCACTCATACTACCTAACAATAAGATTGTGGTAGAATACCGTCTAATCGTCTTGCCGCTAAACTGGATACGGCGATATAGCTGACGCAATTTTTATTGATCCAAAGTAATGCTTTTTATGACACCGATGTTGCACAATAACATAAATTTAGCGAAATGATGATCTGATATGTCTTTCTTTGCATTGGGTGTCAACCATCAAACAGCTTCTGTCGAACTTCGTGAGCAAATTGCTTTCAATGCAGAGCGATTGGAAGCATTATTGCTTGAACAACATCGACATCCTGCACTGAAGGATATGGTGGTCGTCTCGACATGTAATCGCACAGAAGTTTATGCCATGACTGAGGATGCAGATAGCATCCTGAATTGGCTCGCCCAAGTGAATAATATTGATGTAAAACAATTAATTCATCATGTTTATCGTTACGAGAATGCTCAAGCCATTACTCATTTGATGCGTGTTGCAAGTGGTTTAGACTCACTAATGTTAGGTGAGCCGCAAATTTTAGGTCAGGTCAAAAGTGCCTTGGCTTTATCTAAAGATGCGGAGACAGTTTCTCCTGAACTTAACGGGATTTTTGAATACGCATTTTATGCCGCAAAGCGCGTCCGTACTGAGACCTCAGTCGGAAGTCATGCAGTCTCTATGGGCTATGCGGTTGCTCAGTTAGCCTCTCAAGTGTTTAGTCATCCAGAAAAGCTCACAGTCATGGTGATTGCTGCAGGGGAGATGAATAGTCTTGTGGCCAAATATTTGGCTGAAATGGGGGTTGCAAGGATCATTATTTGTAACCGTAGCCGTGAACGAGCAGACCAATTAGCGCAAGAAATCGCACATCAGGTTGAGGTGGAAATTATTCCATTTGAAGCGTTGGCGCAAAATTTGCACAGAGCTGATGTGATTTCGAGTTGTACAGGTAGTTTGCATCAAGTGATTGGATATAAAGACGTTAAAAGTGCACTGAAGAGTCGTCGTTATCAACAAATGTTGATGGTGGATTTGGCAGTTCCACGTGATATTGATCCAAAAGTTGAGTCACTAGATAACGTTTATTTATATGGCGTAGATGATTTACAAAGTGTGATAGATGAAAATCTAGCACAGCGTCGTCAAGCTGCTGTTGAAGCTGAAGTAATGGTAAATCAATTAGCGACACAATTGATTACTCAGCAAAAAGTTAAAGAGGCGGGCGGAACGATACAAGCCTACCGCCAACATAGCGAAGAAATGAGTCAAATTGAATTAGAACATGCCATGGATGCATTACAACATGGACATCCGCCTGAGCAAGTTCTGCAAGAGTTTGCTCATCGTTTGACGCAAAAATTGATGCATCCGACCTCCATTTTATTGCGTGAGGCGGCTAAAGCTGAGAGTCCTGATTATTTTGAATGGCTACAGCAGCATCTTCATGAAGTATTTGAGCATGAGCGCAAGCCAAAACAATAAAAAATTAGGATAGTAAGCGTAAGCTAATTTGCTTAGTTAATTCATTCAATTGCTGACGTAAGTTGCGTGATTCAATCAGCGTAATCGGTGATTTAAGTTTTAATCTTAAATACTTTTCTTGTAAACCTAAAGCATATTCCTTTGCTAATTTATCTGCAATTTCAGGTGCCTGAGTTAATGATTGAATATTAGTGCGTTGCATAATATC
Source organism: Acinetobacter haemolyticus (assembly GCF_900406815.1). Classification (GTDB taxonomy): domain Bacteria; phylum Pseudomonadota; class Gammaproteobacteria; order Pseudomonadales; family Moraxellaceae; genus Acinetobacter; species Acinetobacter haemolyticus_A. The sequence continues at coordinate 68,395 of NZ_OVCN01000005.1, read as the reverse complement.
AGCAATCTCATGGCTAAAATTGCTACATGCACCGAGTACATAATAAGTCGCTAACTCTTGATCATCGGGTAGATCATCAAACACGATATTTAGTACGGCTAAAATCTTGGCTAACAATTCTGTTTGATCAATCACCGCACGTAATTCTTCAAAATGGATATAAAGAAAGGGGTGATGCATCAAAATAGCGATCGCAAAATCTTCATCTTTGGTGTGAATATTAAAAGACAAAGATGCATCATGGCTGATTTGTGGTGTAAAACGTTTACCTAAACCTAGTTTTTCGCGGAAAGATTGAGTTAACAAGTAACGAAATGAGCCTTGTTTAGGCAGTAATTCGGTTAATTCTCGTAGCTCTCCCATGACCAAGCTTTTACCTTCAGGCGTGCTGATATCATGTTGTCCCGTTAAATGAGCAAATACAAAATCAGACAATAGCGGTGCTTGTTGCAGTAACTTTTGGAAATTTTCCAATCCTTCACGTCGAATTAAAGAATCTGGATCATGCTCATTGGGCAGCACAAAGAATTTTAACTCACGACCATCATTGAGTAATGGAAGTGCAATTTCCAAAGTTCGTCGTGCTGCTTTTTGTCCTGCAGCATCACCATCGAAGGCAATCGTGATACGGGAGTTCTGTTTAAAGAGCGTGGTTAAGTGATCCGCATTGCTGGCTGTTCCAAGCGTTGCGACAGCGCCGTTGATACCGTACTGTTGTAGCGCAATCACATCCATATAACCTTCTACCATCAACCAGTCATTGGCTTTGAGCTTACGTCCCTCATATAAACCGTAAAGCAGTTGGTTTTTATGGAACACTTCTGAATCTGGAGAGTTGATATATTTAGGTTTAATGTCATCGTTCAGCGCACGTCCACCAAAACCGACCACACGACCTTTATGATCACGAATCGGAAAAATCACACGATCACGTAATAAATCAAAATCTCGACCACTGTCACTAGAGCGAATCAGTCCGATTTGTTTTAAGCCTTCTATATCTTGAGGGAAGGCTTTTTCTAAATGTTGCCAATCTTCTGGTGCGTATCCTAAACGCCAAAATTGGATGGTCTGAACTGATAAGCCGCGATGCTTAAAATAGTTCTGGGCTTTTTGGCTATGGGGAAGTTGTCGTTCATAAAACTGTGCCACATTTTCCAAAAGGTCATAGAGATTGCCTTCTTGCACTTGCTCATCCATGCCAAAGGCTGGATCAAATTGTGCAAAGGGATCATCCATAAACCGATCCATATCAACAAAATGCTCGTCCATGGGTTCATGAATCGAATGATCTGGTGTTGGAGAGTTGGATTTTTTTTCAGGCGGAGAAGGTGACGTCTGAGGGCTACGTTTATAAGAAAGTTTTTTGTTGTCGTGATTATCTTTGGGTAATTCTATTCCAGTCTGATTAGACAGGTCCTTCATCACATCGATAAAGTTACGACTGTCAATGTCCATCAAGAAACGAATCGCATTTCCATTGGCTTGGCAGCCAAAGCAGTGATAATACTGTTTATCACGATATACATGGAAAGAAGGGGTTTTTTCTTGATGAAATGGGCAACAGCCAGAATATGTACGCCCAGTTTTTTTCAATTTCACACGTTGACCGATCAAATCGACGATGTCGGTTCGATCTAGGATTTGATCAATCGTATGCTGTGGAATTGCCATGACAGGTTACCATTTAAAAAAACTGGGTAGAGCTTGGGATGAATTTAGTTATCATTGTTGCATAAAATGAAAAACAGGCAAGGATTAACTTGCCTGTTCGTATGTTGAGTTCAGGGTGTGTTGGTATTTCAACCATGCATAGCGTTATAGGCTAAAACCACACCCGAACACTTAGAAATTAATTTGCTGCATTTTCTTCGCTGCTTTGTTCAGTTTCAGGTTTATCAAATAATCCAAAACTCAAACGGTTGGTTAAACTACGGCGAGGTGGTTCGATTTGAGTGTCATTATTTTCAACTTCAGTTTGTTGAGATTCACGACCAAGTAAACCTAAAGTTGCCCGATTAACCCAGCTACCTTCTTTGCGTGCAGCACGTAGATTGACTTCACCATTTGATTTGACCAGATTTGGATAATTGAGTTTAAGAATCTCAATATATTGTTGGGATGTTGCCTTATCCCCAAGTTGCTGGTAGCTATAGGCTAAAGTTGCTAATGCTTCAGGGGTTTGTGGGGTTTGAGGGTAATACTCAAGAACCCATCGAGCACGTTCCGCTGCCGCTAACCATGCTTTACGTTGAATGTTGAAGCGCGCAGCATTCATTTCACTCTCAGCAAGCTCTTGACCGATATATTTCATGCGTTGAGCCGCATCAACAGAATATTGACTGCTTGGAAAACGGCGAATTAAATCAACAAAATTTTGATAAGCAACTTTAATATAGCTTACGTCACGATGTGCTTGTTTCAATGACGTATAACGAATTAAGCTATCGTAGTTCATTTCCATATTGGCAACACCACGAACATAGTAAGCATAGTCTACGTTAGGATGTTGTGGATTTAGACGAATGAATCGATCCGCAAGTGCAATCGTTCCTTCATAATCTTTTTGTTTGAATTTTGCGTAGAGAAGTTCAAGTTGTGCTTGCTGGGTATATTGTCCAGTTGGGAAGTAAGTATCTAAAGCTTCCAGTGATTTTACCGCATCTGTATATTGATTGCGTTCAAGAGATTTGAGTGCTTTTTCAAAATAGACTTGTTCACTTGATTGTGGCCCTTTATCAACCACTTCTTTCTTACTCGGATTGCTGCTACAGCCCACAAATGCAGATGCTACACCTAAAGAAAGTGCGAGCACTGTAATTTTATAACGTGGTAGCGACATAAAAACTCCTCTGTTATTCTGGGCAATAAGCTACAATGGTACTATTAAACCATTTTTGTACCGATCATCAAATGACTTCAGCACAATCTTCCAATTCAAACTTCTCTGAAACAGATTTCTTACTCGAAGATTCTGTCGATGCAGATAATCATAATTCTGACTCAACTGCAACACGTTTATCGTTGCAAGTTCAACTCGATGAAAACTATTTAGGTCAACGCATTGATCAAGTCGCTGCGCTAGTGTGGAACGAGTTTTCTCGTGAAAAACTTAAGCAATGGATGAAAGATGGGCATCTGTTGGTAAATGGTAATATTGTAAAACCAAAGTACCGTTGTGAAGGTAACGAGTTGTTGACGCTTGAAGTTGAGCTTGAGGCACAAACATCGAGCCAGCCTGAAAATATTCCCTTAAATATTGTCTATGAAGATGACGATATTATTGTGATCAATAAAGAAGTGGGAATGGTCGTTCATCCAGGCGCTGGTAATCCAACAGGTACATTAGTGAATGCCTTACTTTATCATGCCCCAAAACTTGCTGAACTAGCGCGTGCTGGTTTGGTTCATCGTATTGATAAAGATACCAGTGGATTACTTGTCGTTGCTAAAAATTTAGAAGCACAGTTTTCGCTGAGTAAACAATTAGCAAAGAAAACAGTTTATCGTGTCTATGACCTTGTGGTGTATGGAAATATTATTGCTGGGGGCACGATTGATGAACCGATTAAAAGGCATCCTGTAGACCGTGTCAAAATGGCAATCCTACCTGGTGGCCGTGATGCGGTAACGCACTACAATGTGAAAGAACGTTTCCGTGACTTTACCCGTGTTCAAGCGCAATTGGAAACAGGGCGCACGCATCAAATTCGTGTGCACTTTAGTTATTTAGGACATGGATTAGTGGGTGATCCTGTGTATGTCAATCGTGTGCGCTTTCCAGCTGGGGCTTCAGCTACTTTAACTGATATGCTGCGTGGCTTTAAGCGTCAAGCTTTGCATGCAGCAAAATTGGGGTTGGTTCATCCACGTACAGGTGAGGACATGATGTTTGAAGCACCTTGGCCAGAAGATTTTACCCAGTTGGTTGAAGTACTACGCACGGAAAATCAGGCATATTAAATGATTCTTTTCTCCCTCTTGTAGAGCTTTAGTCGCTCCTTATCTCTCCTGAGGGGGATGCTTTTGTGAACTCCATGCTGTTAGCGGTTTTAAACGCTCTCTTCTTAGGCTTAGGCGATTAGAGCCGATTGTGGTTCCACAAGAGAAAGACTGATATAGAAAATATTGCTTAGGAGATATGTTATGGAATTTGTATCAGGTTTACCTAAAGGCATTTACGCAGGGCAAACTCGTATTGAGCATCCTCAAGCAATAAGCACAACGAAGATAAATTTAACGGGTTTTAATTTAGCTTTGCATGTCAATGATGATGCGCAACGTGTACAACAACATCGTATGTTTTTATTAAATCAGTTCTCTGAATTTGGCGTTAGTAAACTGACGTGGTTGACTCAAACCCATAGTACGATTTGTCATACCATAAATGAACAAATTCCATTTGTCGCGCTTGAAGGTGATGGTTTAGTTACGCAACGTAAAGGTCATGCTTTAATGATGATGACTGCCGACTGTCTACCTGTGGTTTTAGGCAATGCTGAGGGGACAGAAGTTGCCAATCTCCATGCGGGTTGGCGTGGTTTGGCGAATGGTATTATTGAAAATACAGTTACTGAAATGCAATCTTCGCCGACTTGGGCATGGTTAGGGGCAGCAATTAGTCAGCCTTGTTTTGAAGTGGGTGAAGAGGTTAAGTCAGCATTTTGTGGAAAATATCCTGAATTGGAGCCTGCTTTCCTCGCGGGACAAAAAGAAGGTAAATATCAAGCTGATTTGTATGCGATTGCCCGATTCATTTTGAACCGTTTAGGCATTGAAACAGTGTTAGGTGGGGATCAATGTTCTTATCGCCAGGCGAATGAATTCTTTTCCCATCGCCGTGATAGTAAGACAGGGCGAATGGCAACCTTTGTATTTATACAGTAAATTGCCTTGTTTTTATCAGTGATTCGCCTTGCTTGTATGAAAATGTTAAACTTGACTCAATTCATTGGTTTTAAAAATTTCCATGTTTGTTCTTGATTCTGCTACTCCTAAAGTTAAAGTTTGTGTGATTTATCATAGTCCTTATGGTCATACTGCTAAAGTTGCACAATATATCGCTCAAGGCGCTGAGCAAGCAGGCGCAGAAGTCCATTTGCTATCTGTGGCAGCGGTTCAGTGGGAACTTTTAGATCAAGCAGATGTGATTGTGATGGGTTGTCCCACCTATATGGGAAGCCTCACTTCCGCTTTAAAACAGTTTATGGAAGATTCTTCAAAACGTTGGTTGGCAAGAACATGGCAGGGTAAGCTAGCAGCTGGCTTTACCAATGGTGGTGGTCTGAGCGGCGATAAGCTTGCAGTATTACAGCAAATTAATTTATTTGCGATGCAGCATGGCATGCTATGGGCAGGTTTACCCTTTATGCCGACTGGGCGAAGTCCTTTAGATATTAATCGTATGTCGAGTTTCTTGGGTTTAATGACGCAATCTGATAATGCGAGTGTAGAAGTGACTCCACCCGAAGGGGATCTGGAAACTGCACAAAGATTTGGAAAATATTTAGCGGAATTGAAACTAAAACATTTTACTGTCTCATAATAAAAAACCTCCAACTGGAGGTTTTTTATTATTTATGCAACATTCTTGCTTTATCACGCTGCCAGTCACGGTCTTTTTCTGTGGCACGTTTATCATGCAATTGCTTACCTTTTACTAAAGCAATCTCAAGCTTCACTAAATGTCCTTTCCAATAACAGGCTAAAGGTACACAGGAATAACCTTTTTGATTTACTGCACCTAAAAGCTTTTCTAACTCGCGACGAGACAAGAGTAATTTACGTGTACGTGTCGCTTCAGGTACTACATGCGTTGAAGCAGATAACAAAGGCTGAATTTGTGAGCCAAATAAAAAAGCCTCGCCATTTTTAAAAATGACATAACTTTCAGTCAAGCTCATACGACCAGCTCGAAGTGATTTCACTTCCCAGCCTTGGAGGGACATGCCTGCTTCAAATTTTTCTTCGATAAAGTAATCGTGGCGCGCTCTTTTGTTCTGAGCAATCGTGCCACCATTATGTTTTTTTACTACTGTTGCTTGCGCCATAATTCAAACTTCCACAATTGCATATATTGTGCCGTAAAACGTAATCTTTTTCCATCATTTAGGAATTTAGCGTTTATGCAAAACTTTTGTTAAAATATGCGCCTTATCTCATTAACTAGAGTACAACGCATGTCTAAAACACGTGTGATTTATCCAGGGACGTTTGATCCAATTACCAATGGGCATGTTGATTTGGTTGCTAGAGCATCAAAAATGTTTGATGAAGTTGTAGTTGCAATCGCGATTGGACATCATAAAAATCCTGTGTTTAGTTTAGAAGAACGCGTTGAGCTCGCAAAAATATCATTAAGCCATTTAGATAATGTTGAGTTTGTTGGTTTTGATGGCTTATTGGTGAATTTCTTTCGTGAGCAGCGTGCGACAGCCGTCCTTCGGGGTTTAAGAGCCATTTCAGACTTTGAGTATGAATTCCAGTTGGCAAATATGAATCGCCAGCTCGATCCTCAATTCGAGTCAGTTTTCTTGACGCCATCTGAACAATACTCATTTATTTCATCAACATTGGTAAGAGAAATTGCACGTTTGAAAGGCGATGTGACTAAATTTGTACCTGCCGTGGTCGTTGAGGCCTTTGAACGAAAACATCAACAGGGTTGGTAGCGTGTCATTATATATTACAGATGAATGCATCAATTGTGATGTTTGTGAGCCTGTATGTCCAAATGAAGCCATTTATATGGGTGAGTTGATTTATGAGATTAATCCATCACTTTGTACAGAGTGTATAGGACATTTTGATCAACCTCAGTGCCAATTATTTTGTCCAGTGGATTGTATTCCTCTTGATCCGAAACATGTGGAATCACATGATGAACTCATGGACAAATACAAAAAATTAACAGCGCAAAAAAAATCGAGCAATTAACCTCGAACTTTGATAAGATGCGCCACGAAGTGGGCCGGACGGTCGCTGCTGTGGAGGTCTCCGTGACTGAAGCAGGGGAGGAAAGTCCGGGCTTCAAAGGGCAAGGTGCCAGGTAACGCCTGGGCGGCGAAAGCCGACGGCAAGTGCAGCAGAGAGTAGACCGCCTCATTCGTGAGGTAAGGGTGAAAGGGTGCGGTAAGAGCGCACCGCGTGTCTGGTAACAGTTCACGGCAAGGTAAACCCCACCTGAAGCAAGACCAAATAGGAATCCTGAGGCACGGCCCGTGCTGGATTCGGGTAGGTCGCTTGAGCGTATGAGTGATTGTACGCCTAGAGGAATGATCGTCCTCGACAGAACCCGGCTTATAGGCCCACTTCTAAGATTTTTTAAAATTATGCTTGACGAGTGTAGTGAAAGTTAAGATAATGCGCGCACAGTTTTAGGCTATGTAGCTCAGTTGGTTAGAGCACCGCACTCATAATGCGGGGGTCACAAGTTCAAGTCTCGTCATAGCCACCATTTTATAGACCACGCTCCTGCGTGGTCTCTTTTTGTCTGCTATTTTTTAGTGGTAATCATCTGCTTTTAATTATCTTTCTGAAATAGAATCGCGAACAGCTCGCGTGAAGTGTTCTATTTGCTGAAAAATAATCAATTGATAGATGGGTGCATAAAAAGTGCGCATATGTTTTGTTTTTTCAATGTCATAGGCTTGACCTGCTTAGCATAACACTAGATAATGCGCACACAGTTTACGGCTATGTAGCTCAGTTGGTTAGAGCACCGCACTCATAATGCGGGGGTCACAGGTTCAAGTCCCGTCATAGCCACCATTTTATAAACCACGCTCCTGCGTGGTTTTTTTTATTACTTATTTATTGGTAGGTCGAGAAGTTTGCTAGTCATCATATGAGCTACTTTGACTAGCAAATATTAAAGGTGTTTCTCGATCGTGGTCAAAGTTCGAGTGCTTTGATAGAAAGGCTGTAAGATTAAAGTGATAAGTGGCTCAAGAACGTCGTGTTCATCTAAAGCAACAACGACTTTTGGATAGAAGCGCACGGCTTCATTTAATAAATCTGTTTCTTCTAATCCGATTGCTGCAAAAACCTCTTCTAAGCTTTCATCTTTATAAAAGTCATAGAAAACTTTAACACCATATAAAATTAAATCTTGTAAGAAAGAAGATTGGCGCAATTCTTTCCAGTACTCATAGAGCATGACAAAGAATTCTTCAACATCAAGTGGCGTCACTTGTTTGGTATATTCCGATAAAGGTTTTGCTTTATTGTCATCCCAAATGTTACGCGCAAGGCTTTCCAAATCCTCATTAGATAGGAGACTCAAATCAGCCAATTGCTCCTGAATCAGACGAGCAATACTTTCTTCAATTTTGTGTTCAATACGCTGCTGCTGGCGATATGAAAAGGTTTTGAGTTTATGTTGCCATTCATATTTACTTTCAGCAATTCGCTCTTCATCTATTTGCGGAAATAATCTAGGTAATTTGTTCTGCAAAGTTGTCGTAGCAATGTATTGGCATAACTGCTGAATAGAAGGGCTTTCTTTTAAGAAGTGATTGAGATAATGACGAATGTTTTCAAGCTCTAAAATCTTGGATAACCAGACTTCAAATTGATGATCTGAGAAAACATCTTGTAATTGAGCTGAAGATTGCAAAGAAAAGACATGGAGCTTCTGTGCGATCTCACCAATAAATTCTAACAGCCCCGCACCCAGTTGCATTTCAAAAGCATAGCGTTTGACTACAGCTTGAATTTGCTCAAGTTCAATGACTTCTTTGAGTTTGATGTTCGGTGCATGCTGCAAAATAAGTTGAATAAATTGCTTGAAGAAATCAGCAGAAAGTTGTGTTGTGAGTTGATTTTTATAAAATGCCACTTGCTCAAGCAAAAGTGCTTGAGCAAGTAATTGTGACTTTTCAGAAACAACTTTTTCAGTCATTCGCAGTCCATCCATTGACGATAGGGTAACGTCGTTCACGACCAAATGCACGTGAGCTAATACGTGGACCAATCGCACCTTGTCGACGTTTATATTCATTACGATCAACCAAGCGAATCACTTTTTCAACGACTTCAGCTTCATAGCCTTTTGCGATAATGTCAGCTTGGCTTAAATCTTCTTCTATATAAGCATATAAGATTGCATCAAGTACATCGTAAGCAGGCAAAGAATCTTGGTCTTTTTGGTCAGGACGTAATTCTGCTGATGGGGGGCGAGTAATCACACGCTCAGGAATAACAGGAGTTTCGCTTAGACTATTACGATATTTTGCTAACTCGAATACGATGGTTTTATATACATCTTTAAGTACAGAGAAGCCGCCGACCATATCACCGTATAACGTACAATAGCCGACTGAGATTTCAGATTTATTACCTGTCGATAGCACAAGATTACCAAATTTATTGGATAAACCCATGAGTAAGGTACCACGTGTACGCGCTTGCAAATTTTCTTCTGTTGCATCGGCAGGTGAATTGCCAAAAAATGGAAACAGCGTTTGCATGAAGCTATTTACGATTGGATGAATTTCGGCAATTCCGAAAGTTACTCCCATACGACGTGCTTGTTCAGTTGCATCTTCTACACTCATTTGAGAGGTATAAGTATAAGGCATCATCACAGCTTGTACTTTATCAGCACCAATCGCATCTACAGCAATGGCAAGCGTTAAGGCTGAATCAATACCGCCGGATAGACCTAAGATAACGCCTGGGAAGCCAGAGCGTTGTACATAATCGCGGGTCGACATGACCAAAGCTTGATAAATTTCAGCAAAAGTATCCAATGTTGGAATGGTTTCAGCTTTTTTAAACTGCTTTTCGGTGACGTCATATTCTGTAAAGTAAACAGCTTCTTTAAAGCTTGGCGCTTGAAAAGCGAGTTCACCATTGTGATTGTTAACAAAGCTAGAGCCATCGAAAATGAGGTCATCTTGGCCGCCAACCTGATTGACATACACAATATTAAGTTTTAACTGTTTTGCGAGTTCACTTAAAGTTTGAATACGATGTTGTGGCTTACCAACTTCATAAGGTGAAGCATTCAAGATCAATACTGTTTCAACTTTCAGTTCGCTCAGTTGTTTTACTGTATTAAGTGACCACACATCTTCGCAAATCAATACAGCAAATTTATGACCAAGATACTCAAACACTAAATGTTGATGACCTTCTTGGAAATAGCGCTTTTCATCAAACACACCATAATTTGGCAAATTGTGTTTGTTGTAGATACCTAAAACCTGACCATCTTTCATTACCGCAGCTGAATTGTAACGCTGTCCGTCTTCTGTTTGATGAACAAAACCAAAGACCATGACGATATCTTTTACTTCACTTAATTGAGCAAATGCTTTTTGCGTACGTTTTTGTAAATTCGGACGCAGCATAAGATCTTCAGCTGGATAGCCTAGTGTTGATAGTTCTGGAAAGACGATCAAATCAGCTTGTTGTTGTTTCGCTAAATTAGCCTGTTCAACCATCTTTTGAGTATTTGCGTCAATATTGCCAATATGCGGAGAGAATTGAGCAAGGGCAATTTTAAAATTTTTCATTCAAACCTAATCCTAAGTCTTAACTAATGATGATATGCAAGTTTTTGATTTATATAGGTATAGTTTTTAAAAACAAATGCATATCATGGTGTTAAACGTTCTGTATCTTAAAGTAAAATAACAAGATCACTAATATATACTAAATGCACATTTTTCTGCGTAAAAATAACAAGTTTTTCTGTATAAAACACCTAGATTTGTTGGTGGATTTTAGCGTTTCTAAGTGTTTATGTTGTGATGAAGCCTGATTGTGAATAAATTCTGTGCTTCAACGCTTTTTCATTTTATTTTTTCAAAGTTAAATGACATTCCAGTGACCAGTATTGTATTGAAATTGGTCATACATAATAAGAGTTGTTTAAAAAAAACACAAAATACTTGATCCTAATATAACTATTTAAAATTATTAATTTAATTCATTCAATACTTTATTGGTTTGCGATTATTTTTCATACCGTTCGTCGGGAATCTATTTGCGACACTTGAGTGCACATTTGTGCACTGCTATTATCCTAATTAATGTGAACGAGTGTACACTGTTAAGCGTACTTATCGAATAACACTCAACATGAAGAGAGGTAACAAATATGTCAGTTTTATTTTTTCTTGTGATTGCATCTATATTGGCAATTGTTGTGGGTCGTGTAGGTACAGTTTTATTTCAAAAAGCAGAGTTTGATCATATCTAAGATTTTGATCATATCTAGGAGTTAAACATGTCAATTATATTATTCCCAGTTGTAGCATCTGCTTTAGCAATCGTAGTTGGTCGCGTAGGCACAATTATATTGCAACAGCAAGACGAATCGAATTAATACGATTTTAACCGTCACCTATAAATTAAATTAGAGAGGTAACAAATCATGGTTCCAGTAATTTTATTTCCTGTCGTTGCGTTTGGATTGGCAATTGGTATAGGACGTGTTGGTACAATTGTTAAAGATGCAATGCGTGTAGATTTTACGACTGAAATGGATGATAGTCATGAGCTCAAATCTGAAACTGGCAAAGGTTCAGTTGCGTAAAGTAAATTGTGATTTACTGAATTGAAAGCCCTGTAAATAAAATGACAGGGCTTTTTTATTTTTTTAGAATTATGTTCGGAATTTTGTTGAAGAAAATATCTCTGGCAATATCACCTTGTTGTTCAATGTTGTAATCATTAAAAGCTTTGGTTGATATAAATTCGTAGCGATAAGGATTGTATTTTTTAAAGCTTAAATAATAACCCAATTGTAAAACTGCACCTTTTAAAATGACATTGGTATGGTGTTGATGCTGCAGGATGTGGGCAAGTTCGTGGATAAAAATACCTTGTAAAGCTCTTGAGCATTTTGAATAATCTGGATAAAAATGTTGTTGGTGAACAAATAGATTGCCATTGGGAGCAATGAAAATATTGGCGGGTTGCCATGGTAAATAAGGAATATTAAAAATTTTTACCGCTGAATAATCAATGAGATCCCCAAATACTGATTGCGCTATTTCTACTTCACTTGGCGTCAAGTGTCGGCACTCAAACTGATCCATTTTGAGAAGGATAATTAAGCTAGAAATGAATCTTGCTTGTAGTTTTTGTTTTATTCGTCGCAATAACTTTATCATTTTAAAAAGATGACAATATTTAGTATTTCTCTCATTCTAGAACAGAAAAGCCCCAGTTAGAACTGAGGCTTTACAACAACAAGAATGATGATCGCAAAAAGGAGAAGCGTCGGCATTTCATTGAAGAAACGCCAAAACTTATGCGATTTATAATGTGCATTTCCCATCAGTTTTTTACGGTAATAGCCACAAATAAGATGGTAGATCACCAATACACCAACTAGACCGACTTTAAGATAGAACCATAATGCATCATGGTAATGTCTTGTTGCATCTCCCCATTCCACTAGAAAGTGGGCAGTGACTAAAGTGGCAATCATAGAGGGCCACATAATGCCACGATAAAGTTTGCGTTCCATTACTTCAAAGCGTTGATGACTGACAGCATCTTCACTCATGGCATGGTAGACATAAAGCCGTGGTAGGTAGAACAATGCAGCGAACCAACAAACCACAGCAATAATATGTAATGCTTTTACCCACAAGAAAGCATCAGAAGGTGCATCCATCGATAATCCTACGCGGGATTATGCATCCCACTTCTTGAAAATAAGGCAGGCGTTTACACCGCCAAAGCCAAAACTGTTACTCATTACAGTATTCAGTTTTGTATCACGTTTTTCAAGTACAATATCGAAACCTTGTGCGCCTTCATCTAACTCTGTCACGTTAATATTTGGAGCAATAAAGTCATTTTGCATCATCAATACAGAGTAAATCGCTTCTTGAACGCCTGCTGCACCTAAGCTATGTCCTGTCATTGACTTAGTTGAACTAAATGCAGGAACTTGGCCTTCGCCAAATGCACGTTCCATTGCTTTAAGTTCGGTAATGTCGCCTGCTGGTGTAGAAGTACCATGTGTGTTGACATAATCAACTTTTTCCACACCATGTTGTTTAGCTTCGTCAAGTGCCATGAGGATACAGCGCGTAGCACCCTCACCTGACGGTGCAACCATGTCAGCGCCATCGCTATTAGCTGCGTAAGCGACAACTTCTGCCAAGATGTTCGCACCGCGCGCTTGGGCATGTTCAAGAGACTCAAGGATCACGAAACCGCCACCACCTGCGATGACAAAACCATCACGGTCTTTTGAGTAGGGGCGTGATGCTGTTTCAGGCGTGTCATTGTATTTAGAACATAACGCACCCATTGCATCAAATAATAAGCTTTGTGACCAATGGTCTTCTTCACCGCCACCTGCAAGCATTAAATCTTGTTTGCCAAGTTGAATCAGGTTATAAGCATATCCGATAGCATCGGCAGAGGTTGCGCAAGCACTGGTAATCGAGTGAGCGATCCCTTGTAGTTTTAACGCGACACCGACGTTAGCAGTAATCGTGTTACTCATATTACGTGGGACGAAGAATGGTCCAATTTTACGTGCGCCTTTTTCTTCGAGAAGTTTTACCATTTCAGCAACGGAAGCAGTTGAGTTACCGCCACTACCACCCGCGATACCGTAACGTGGATTGTTGGCTAAATCTTCTTGTTTTAAACCTGCATTTTCTACAGCAGCAATGGCTGCATTGTAGGCATACATTGCACATACGCCCATGAAGCGTTTCAATTTACGATCGATACCATCAAAATCTTGCTCAGCAGCGGCACTGACATGGCTTTTAAAATTAAGTTCGGCATAAGTTGGGTTAAAACGTGTCCCAGAGATTCCATTTTTTAAAGAATGAGTGACCTCTTCTAAAGAGTTACCGATGCATGAGTTAATGCCCATACCAGTGATTACAACACGTTTCATTTACAGATCCCTTTTATGGTAATACTAAGCCTTGTATATCATCGCTATGCGAAATAACGAGGAGAAGATAATGATTAAAACGGCTTATGTGTGAATGACATCATGATAACAGAAAGGTTTTTTATTTCTTATGGCAAATATTATGTCTATTTTCAGTTGTGTAAATTTTGGTAAAGATCCACTATCTGTTGACAAAAGTTGATGAAAGTATACATATAAAAGTTGAGATAAAACTGTATTCCACCTAGTATTTATCTAGAGATGCACACAATATATAACAGAGGTACTTGATGACAAAATCTAAAAACAAACCAACTTCAGGTTTATTTGCACAAGCCTTTGGAGTGGCTAAAAAGCTCAGTTCGGAATTACAAAAACTTCAAGTTGCTCCCACCAGATTGGATACTGAGCACGCTCATGCAGCCAATGCAATAGAGGGAACTGCACACATAAAAAGTCCATTTGAGGTGGAAAAGTATGAAAGTCCACAACAAATGTTGCGTCAGCAATTTCCTAAACTTTCACATCAGTTTTTGGGTCGTCATTATACTCGTGTGAATAGTATCGCGTCTTTTGTATCTCCTGATCTAGGTGAAAAAGCATCTGACTATTTATTCCAGTGGCTGAATGAGTTTAGTTCGAATAGCTCCCTGACTGAAAAAATTCTTGAAGAAGCAGGTGTGAAAGACATTATCGAACTCACCAAAGATACAGGGCGTTCGCAACGTCTAAGTCAGGCCTTGATTGAACAGAATAAATTATTAGCAGCAGTACAGGGTGCAATCACAGGGGCGACAGGCGTATGGGGCGCGGCCATTGATATTCCTGCATCCATTGTTTTGACTTTGCGAACTATTTACCAAACAGGGCGTTCACATGGTTTTGATTTGTCAGAAGAGACTGATCAAGAGATTGTTGCTTTCATCTTCAAAGAAATTGATCTGAGTCTGGTGGCAGAAAAGCAAACCTTATTGGTTGCATTAAAAGCCTTGAAATCAATGCTAGAAACACATGATTTACAACAATTTCAGCAATTACTTGGATCAAATAATGATTTTGATTTGGTCAAGAAATGGCTGGTAGATGAACAAGGACAGTTTAAATTTGGCTGGTTAAACCGTATTCCTCAGGTTTCAGTCGTGGGTAAGCTAACACCTATTGCTGGAGCTGCTTTGAGTGGTTTCTATAGCTGGAGGCTGCTAGAAGATGTGGGCCATAAATCACAATCTATTTTTGGTGCAGCTCGTTTCTATTTAAATGAACACCCGAATGAAAATATTTCTCCGCTGGATGCTTACTATAAAGCTGAGACTTTATTAAAAAAGGCATCGCCACGCTTTTTAAATGCAACTGGGGAGGATGCTAAGCAAGGTTTGATTTCAGATGTCCCAAACAATGATGTCATTACCAGTGTCTCAATCCAAGCAAAAGATACAGATAATGCTAAAACCCCAGTTGATGAAAAAGTAGAGGAAGGAATTCAACAACTTGCAGAACAACATGTGGTTGAGCATGAACATACTGAACAGCAACCTGCATTGAAGGCAGAACAAGATGAGACTTTTGATGAGAATGAATCTGAAGTTGCGACTAAACAGAAATCAAATGATGTAAATCCTACCGCAACTCAGGGTTCGAATTCAGACACGCCAAAAAATGATGTAATTGCCAAGGTTTCAATTCAGACAAAAGATACAGATGTTGCCAAAACCCCAGTTGATGAAAAAGTAGAGCAAGGAATTCAACAACTTGCAGAGCAGCATGTGGAAGAACATGAACACACTGAGCAAAAACCTGCGTTAAAGTCTGAAACAATAGATGAGCTAGCGGCTGAAGCGCAGAAATCAAGCACTGAACAAAAAATGATAGATATTGAGCCAGCTTCACCTAAACATAGCTAATTTATATCTGATTTTTTGTTTACATCGAAGTAACGTTTTATATAAAGAATGGTCAACATTGCGGGTTATTGCAATGTTGACCATTCTTGCATCTTGGCTTACAATTATGTGCCCTTGAAAAGAGGTGTTTTTTCTTTTTTTCGAGGTTGTTTAATAACGGGAGAATTGCCAAATGGCAACAACAAATCAGTTGATCCGTAAGGGTCGTACAACTTTGATTGAAAAATCAAAAGTTCCTGCGTTGAAGGCTTGTCCACAACGTCGTGGTGTATGTACACGTGTATATACGACTACTCCTAAAAAACCTAACTCAGCAATGCGTAAGGTTTGCCGTGTTCGCTTAACTTCTGGTTTTGAAGTATCTAGCTACATCGGTGGTGAAGGTCATAACTTACAAGAGCACAGTGTTGTTCTTATCCGTGGTGGTCGTGTTAAAGACTTACCAGGTGTACGTTACCATACCGTTCGTGGTTCTTTGGACTGTGCTGGTGTTAAAGATCGTAACCAGTCACGTTCTAAATACGGTGCGAAACGTCCTAAGAAGTAATTCTAGGCAACTTGCCCAAGCAACCCTTTAGCGTTTCGCTTGTTTGAATTCTTCATAGATTTGTAATTCAAGCGACGTATAGTAAGGCCAGCGTAATGTGCATGACACTTGTGCAAACTG
Source organism: Acinetobacter haemolyticus (assembly GCF_900406815.1). Classification (GTDB taxonomy): domain Bacteria; phylum Pseudomonadota; class Gammaproteobacteria; order Pseudomonadales; family Moraxellaceae; genus Acinetobacter; species Acinetobacter haemolyticus_A. The sequence continues at coordinate 51,945 of NZ_OVCN01000005.1, read as the reverse complement.
CTGGATTATCCTGAAGTGTCATATTATTAGGTGTATTAAAATGCCAAGACGTCGCGTAGTCGCTGCTCGTGAGATCCTTCCAGATCCAAAATTTAGCAGCCAAACAATCGCTAAATTCATGAACCACGTAATGCAAGATGGTAAAAAATCTGTTGCTGAAGGTATCGTTTACGGTGCTTTAGAACGTGTTCAAGAAAAAAATAAAGTAGACCCAGTTGAATTTTTCGAGACTACTCTTGAAAAAGTTCGTCCTATGGTTGAAGTAAAAGCACGCCGTGTTGGTGGTGCTACTTACCAAGTACCTATGGAAGTACGCCCATCCCGTCGTACTGCCTTAGCTATGCGTTGGTTAGTAGATGCTGCTGCTAAGCGTTCTGAAAAAACGATGGCTTTACGTCTTGCTGGTGAGTTGCTTGATGCAGCTGAAGGTAAAGGTGCAGCAATCAAAAAACGTGAAGACGTGCATCGTATGGCTGAAGCCAACAAAGCCTTCTCTCACTACCGTTTCTAAGCGGATAAAACAGTCCCTAATCAGGAGAATATTCATGCGTACCGCTGCTCGATTCAACATTGCTCTTTACCAAAGTGGGGGCTTTGCGGGTATTTAAGTTGTCTGCTTGGATATTCGTGCGCATCAATCTAATTGGTGCGTCCTGTTTTAAATATAACATTTAGGAATGTAGACATCATGGCTCGCCAAACCCCTATTACTCGTTACCGTAACATCGGTATTTCTGCGCATATTGACGCAGGTAAAACAACTACAACTGAACGTATTTTGTTCTACACAGGTGTATCTCACAAAATTGGTGAAGTACACGACGGTGCAGCAACAATGGACTGGATGGAACAAGAGCAAGAACGTGGTATTACCATTACTTCTGCTGCTACGACTTGTTTCTGGTCTGGTATGGCTAACCAATTCGACCAACACCGTATCAACGTAATTGATACACCGGGACACGTAGACTTCACGATTGAAGTTGAACGTTCTATGCGTGTACTTGATGGTGCGTGCATGGTGTACTGTGCAGTTGGTGGTGTACAGCCTCAGTCTGAAACTGTATGGCGTCAAGCAAACAAATATAAAGTGCCTCGTTTAGCATTCGTGAACAAGATGGACCGTACTGGTGCAAACTTCTTCCGTGCTGTTGAACAAGTTAAAACTCGTTTGGGCGGTAACCCTGTTCCAATCGTTGTGCCAATCGGTGCTGAAGACACATTCCAAGGTGTTGTTGACCTTATCGAGATGAAAGCGATTATCTGGGATGAAGCATCTCAAGGTATGAAGTTTGAATACGGTGAGATTCCAGCTGACCTCGTTGATACTGCTAACGAATGGCGTACTAACATGGTTGAAGCGGCTGCTGAAGCTTCAGAAGAGTTAATGGACAAGTACCTAGAAGAAGGTGATCTTTCTAAAGAAGACATCATCGCTGGTTTACGTGCTCGTACATTAGCATCTGAGATTCAAGTGATGCTTTGTGGTTCTGCGTTCAAAAACAAAGGTGTTCAACGTATGTTGGATGCTGTGATTGAATTCTTACCATCACCGACTGAAGTTAAAGCAATCGAAGGTATTCTTGACGATAAAGCTGAAACTAAAGCATCTCGTGAAGCATCTGACGAAGCACCGTTCTCTGCACTTGCGTTCAAAATTATGAACGATAAGTTCGTAGGTAACTTAACATTCGTACGTGTTTATTCTGGTGTTCTTAAACAAGGTGATCCAGTTTATAACCCAGTTAAGTCTAAGCGTGAACGTATCGGTCGTATCGTGCAAATGCACGCGAACGAACGTCAAGATCTTGATGAAATCCGTGCAGGTGATATCGCAGCGTGTGTAGGTCTTAAAGACGTAACTACTGGTGATACATTATGTGATGAGAAAAACATCATTACACTTGAGCGTATGGAATTCCCTGAGCCAGTAATTTCATTGGCTGTTGAACCAAAAACTAAAGCTGACCAAGAAAAAATGTCGATTGCTTTAGGTCGTTTGGCGAAAGAAGATCCATCGTTCCGCGTTCGTACAGATGAAGAATCTGGTCAAACAATTATTGCTGGTATGGGTGAGCTTCACCTTGACATCATTGTTGACCGTATGAAGCGTGAATTTGGTGTTGAAGCGAATATCGGTAAACCAATGGTTGCTTATCGTGAAACGATTAAGAAAACGATTGAGCAAGAAGGTAAATTCGTTCGTCAAACAGGTGGTAAAGGTAAATTCGGTCATGTATATGTTCGTTTAGAGCCACTTGATGTTGAAGCTGCTGGTAAAGAATACGAATTCGCTGAAGAAGTTGTAGGTGGTGTAGTACCTAAAGAATTCTTCGGTGCAGTTGATAAAGGTATTCAAGAGCGTATGAAAAATGGTGTCTTGGCTGGTTACCCAGTTGTAGGCGTTAAAGCTGTTCTTTATGATGGTTCTTACCACGATGTCGACTCTGATGAATTGTCGTTCAAAATGGCGGGTTCATATGCTTTCCGTGACGGTTTCATGAAAGCTGATCCTATCCTTCTTGAGCCGATCATGAAAGTTGAAGTTGAAACTCCAGAAGACTACATGGGCGATATCATGGGTGACTTAAACCGTCGTCGTGGTATGGTTCAAGGTATGGACGATCTTCCTGGTGGAACTAAAGCAATTAAAGCTGAAGTACCACTTGCTGAGATGTTTGGTTACGCGACTCAAATGCGTTCTATGTCTCAAGGTCGTGCAACGTATTCTATGGAATTCGCTAAATACGCTGAAACTCCACGTAACGTGGCTGAAGGCATCATCGCTAAGTTCCAAGCTGGCGGTAAAAAAGGTGACGACGAGTAATCTTTCGATTACTATATTACCCAACTAAAATTTAGTTAAAAACCAAGTGCTCATGGGTGACCCTCATGAGCAGTTTATAAAGGAAGATCATCATGGCTAAAGCCAAGTTTGAACGTAATAAACCACACGTAAACGTGGGTACAATTGGTCACGTTGACCATGGTAAAACAACTTTAACTGCTGCGATTGCAACAATCTGTGCAAAAACTTACGGCGGTGAAGCGAAAGATTACTCACAAATCGACTCAGCTCCTGAAGAAAAAGCACGTGGTATTACAATTAATACTTCACACGTAGAATACGATTCTCCAATCCGTCACTACGCTCACGTAGACTGCCCGGGCCACGCCGATTATGTTAAAAACATGATTACTGGTGCTGCTCAGATGGACGGCGCGATCCTTGTGTGTGCTGCGACTGATGGTCCAATGCCACAAACTCGTGAACACATCCTTCTTTCACGTCAGGTTGGTGTACCTTACATCATCGTATTCTTAAACAAGTGTGACCTTGTTGATGATGAAGAATTACTTGAATTAGTAGAAATGGAAGTTCGTGAACTTCTTTCTACTTATGACTTCCCAGGTGATGACACTCCAGTAATCCGTGGTTCTGCGCTTAAAGCGTTAGAAGGTGATGCAGGTCAATACGGTGAGTCTGCAGTTCTTGCTCTTGTTGAAGCGCTTGACTCTTACATTCCTGAGCCAGAGCGTGCAATCGATAAAGCATTCTTGATGCCAATCGAAGACGTATTCTCAATCTCTGGTCGTGGTACAGTAGTAACAGGCCGTGTTGAGTCTGGTATCGTTAAAGTAGGCGAAGAAGTTGAAATCGTTGGTATTAAAGATACAGTTAAAACAACTGTAACTGGCGTAGAAATGTTCCGTAAGCTTCTTGACGAAGGTCGTGCGGGCGAGAACTGTGGTGTTCTTTTACGTGGTACTAAGCGTGAAGACGTACAACGTGGTCAAGTACTTGCTAAACCAGGTTCAATCAAGCCACACACTAAATTCGATGCAGAAGTATACGTACTTTCTAAAGAAGAAGGTGGTCGTCATACTCCATTCCTTAACGGTTACCGTCCACAGTTCTACTTCCGTACAACTGACGTAACTGGCGCGATCAAATTACAAGATGGCGTAGAAATGGTAATGCCTGGTGACAACGTAGAAATGTCAGTAGAGTTAATCCACCCAATCGCAATGGACCCAGGTCTACGTTTTGCGATCCGTGAAGGTGGTCGTACTGTAGGTGCTGGTGTTGTTGCTAAAGTAACTGCATAATTGCCCTAGAGTAATAAAAAAACACCCCTTTGGGGTGTTTTTTTATATCAATTGTTTGACAATTTTATTGAATAGTGTCCCAAACTGATATTTTGCTGTCCTAAACTGCACTTAATTGATTCTTATAAAAACGTAATATAAAACTCAAGAAAATGAACAATAGAATTAAGTGGAGTGCTTCACTTAACAGGAGTAGGCAGCATGAATGCTAAATTAAATGTTTCAAATCGTGCCGGCGCAAGCTTTCCAGTACGTCGTATGAATTTTGATTTTGATCAAGTCCCTGAATATTGGATGAATGGTTCAGCTGGTCTTACACATTTTATGACAGCGTTATCTGCATTGTTTCCAGATGGTGAAAAATTATTTATCGATGCTGTACGTGCTGTACGTTATCACCCAACAATTAAAGATAATGCGGAATTACAGAAAGAAATTAGTGCGTTTATTGGCCAAGAAGCAATGCATACTCAGGAACATGTAAATTTTAATGCTTCAGCTCAGAAATATGGTCATGATGTTCGATCATTAGAACAGATCACTGGGCGTTATATTCAATTTGCACTTAAAAACTTTTCTAAAGTTGTTAAGCCATTTGGAATGACTAGAGAAATGGTTGACTTAACTGCAACCACAGCTTTGGAACATTTTACTGCCACAATTGCTTCTGAATTATTACGTAATCAGCATATTCAAGATTTGATGACAGATGACACCATGTCTTATATGTGGTTCTGGCATGCTGTTGAAGAAAATGAACATAAAGCAGTTGCTTATGATGTGTATGAGTCTGTTTTTGGCACAGGAATTAAAGCATACAGCTTACGTACAACAGCGCTCGTATTTGCCATGACTTTAATTTTTATTCTTCAGTCATACTTCACTTTACGTTTGCTTAAGCAAGATAAAAAGCTAAATTTTAAAGAGTTGGGAATGATTTATAAATATGGTTATAGCCCTTCAAAAGGAATTATTGCAGGTATGGCGGGTGAAATGTTGGCCTATTTTAAACCACGATTCCATCCAAATGATTTAGATACGGTACAATTATTGAAAGATTGGAAAGCTAAACTGGGCCTGTAATACTTTTTGCGAAGCTTTAAAACAAACAAAGAAAAAGGACAATTTATTGTCCTTTTTCTTTTTCTATTCTTTAAAAATATCTTTATGAAATGTCCTAAGATGATGCTTTTGTGACCTTATCTGCACTTATTTAAGTCGTCAAAAACAGCGTATAACTAAAGAATAATAATTGATTAATAAATAGATCTTCATGATATGGGAGAGCGTAATATGAATGCTAAAGTCAATATTTCAAATAGAGCTGGTGCTAGCTTTCCTGTGCGCCGCATGGATTTTGAGTTTGGTGAAGTGCCGCGTTATTGGGCAAACGGTGATGCTGCATTGACTCATTTTATGACTGCGCTTTCCGCATTATTTCCTGAGGGGGAGCAATTTTTTGTGAATAGTACTCGAGCAGTACGAAATGATCCAAAATTAGCAGATCCAAAGTTACAGAAGGAAATTAGTGCGTTTATTGGTCAAGAGGCGATGCATTCCAAAGAGCATTTGGCTTTTAATGCCTCAGCACAAGCTTATGGGTATGATGTACGAAAATTAGAAACCCAGACAGGTAAAGTTATTGATACCGCAGCTAGTGTTATTTCAACTGTAATGAAACCGTTTGGTTTTACCAAAGAAATGATTGGTTTGACAGGGACATGTGCTTTAGAGCACTTTACTTCTACAATTGCGGAAGAGCTATTAAGCAATCCTGATATTCAGGCAATGTTCCAAGATGAGACGATGTATCACCTTTGGATGTGGCATGCGGTTGAGGAAAATGAACATAAAGCTGTTGCTTTTGATGTCTATGAGGCAATGTACGGTCAAGGTATTAAAGCTTATTTTATGCGTTCCTTAGCTCTAGTTATAGCAATGGGATTGATTTTTATCACTCAATCTTACTTCACCGCAACATTGCTTAAAAAAGATGGTAAGCTCACATGGCGTGACACAAAATACATGCTGAAGTTTATGTATGGCTATAAAGGTTTTATGACGCGTCAGATTCCAACGTTACTTGCGTTCTTACGACCGAATTTTCATCCAAATGATGATGATACGACTGAACTTTTAAATAAATGGCGTGCAGAATTAGGTTTTAATCTGAGTTAACTCTATTGGGCAGTAAAAACTGCCCATTTTTTTATTCAAATTCTGTCTTAAATTACTGATAATCTCTATCAAGATTTTATAGAGTAATAGATTGTGATTCGATTGATGCAGGAGAGTGATCTGGAAAGTGTAGCCGCCATTGAAAGCTTGGTACAAACACATCCATGGAGCAAGCAACAGTTTCAAGAATCTTTAGCCTCGTATCAATGTACGGTATATGAGCGAGCCAATCAGGTGGTGGGTTTTTGTATTTTACAACCTGTATTAGATGAAGCAAATTTACTGCTTATGGCGATTCATCCAAGTCAGCAGGGTAGAGGTCTTGGATACGAGTTGCTCGATTATTCTATTCAACAATTAAAAAATGATCCGATTCAGATTTTTTTAGAAGTGCGCGAAAGTAACGCCGCGGCGATTCGTTTATATGAAAAGTCGGGATTTCATCAAATTGATTTACGTAAAAGCTATTATCCAAATGTCGATGGTTCAAGAGAGCATGCTGTGATTATGGTCAAAACATGCACTGATGATTTTGCAGCCTTATTTAATGATTAAATTATTCCACTCTGAGGGTAGTGTACTCATCAACGAATTGCCAAGTTGTTGGATTTCATTGTCTGCAAGTGGGCGGTTGAGTCTGCGCCACTGCCCATCGAGTAATAATTCAAGTGGTGTATATTGCGATTTATAATTCATCTTGGATGAGTGCGGTACCCAATAACCCAAATAGAGATAATCAAGATTTAAAGTTTTGACATATTCAATTTGCTTAAGAATCGCAAATACCCCTAAGGAACGACGTTGTTCATCTGGATCAAAGAAGGTATAAACTGCAGAAAGACCATCATCCATTAAATCACAAGTTGAAACACCAATTAATTTTTGATCTTTCCATAATTCGATAAAAAAGCTTTCGGTACAGCTATGTACTAGAAATTTCTCAAATTGATCTAGTGTTGCGGGATACATATCGCCATCAGCGTGGCGTTCATTGATATAGCGTTCATACAAATCGTAATGTTGTTGGGTCGCTTGTGACGTGGGTAAAATACTCATCTGTAAATCTTGGTTGCGCTTCCATGCCTTTTTTTGGCTGCTATTCATTTTGAATTCTTGGACTGGTACGCGACAAGATAAACATTGGCGACATAAATGACATTCGGGACGATAAATAAAATCTCCACTGCGACGAAAACCGACACGAGAGAGTTCCGACAATGTCACCACATCAATACGATGAATTGGGTCTAAAAATACCATGCGAGCTGACTTGTTATCGAGATAACTACAGTCGTGTGGTGGTGTAATGTAATACTGTAAGTCATTTAAAAGGGACTTGGGTTGATATGATTTCATGCATCTGTCCCTCCAAGGTGTTCATCCGTTAACCGTCTAATTTTTTAAAAACTGCTATTGTTTTACTTGAAAATACACGTTCTTGATAACTTTTCCAATTGATAGGGGGGGCAATAATTACATCTTGTAACGATTTTAAATAATCTTGGCGAGAAATTGTACTCGCGCCTAGGCTTAAAAGGTGGTCATTGACCAGTTGACAGTCTATCCATGGCATGTGATTTTCTTGACCAATGAGCATCAGGGTGTAAAAAGCCATTTTAGAAACATCAGTTTGAGTGCTAAACATGGATTCGCCAAAACAGCCTTTGCCAATGCTCACACCATATAAGCCACCAACCATTTTCTCTTGCTGCCAAACTTCAACACTATAAGCATAACCGGCGGTGAACAAAGCACAGTAACCTTGAATGATATCTTCACTAATCCATGTTTCGTCTGCATAACTTCGTGGTAATGAGCAGGAACGAATGACATCTTCGAAAGCTCGATTAATCGTAATCTGATAATCATGCTTTTTCATATTGCGAAGGAGTGATTTACTCGGTTTATACGCATGTGGCTCGATGATGCAACGAGGTTCTGGACTCCACCAACAAATTGGTTCATCTTCATTGAACCAAGGAAATAAGCTATGGGTATAAGCTTCAAATAAGGTTGCAGGGGAGAGATCAGCACCGATACAGATTAAGCCATGACCTTCAGGATCAGCTTCAATGGGGTTTGGAAAAATAAACTCGGAGGGAGGGAGTGTTTGCATGATCGAAGTAAGCAACTAATGACATGCTTAAACTATCTGAATGAAGTCACGTTGACAATCGATTCGATTGTCAACGTGGATTGAACGATGTGATTAGTTCAAATTGTCTAAATATTTTTCTGCATCTAATGCAGCCATACAGCCTGAACCCGCTGAAGTGATCGCTTGACGATAGATACTATCAGCCACATCACCTGCAGCAAAAACACCTTCTACAGAAGCTGCTGTAGCATTGCCTGCCGTACCACTCTGTACCTGGATATAACCATCACGTAAGTTGAGTTGGCCTGCAAACATATCTGTATTCGGTTTATGGCCGATCGCTACAAATAGACCTTGAACTTGGATGTCTTGAGTGGTTGCATCTTGAGTCGACTTAATGCGAACTGAAGTTACACCTGTATTGTCGCCAAGTACTTCGTCGACTTGATGATTCCAGATAATACTGATTTTGCCTTCTTTTTCTTTGGCAAATAAATGGTCTTGCAAGATCTTTTCAGAACGTAAAGTATCACGGCGGTGTACTAAAGTGACATGTGCTGCGATATTCGAAAGATACAATGCTTCTTCAACAGCAGTATTACCACCACCCACGACCATTACATTTTGGTTTTTATAGAAGAATCCATCACAAGTCGCACAAGCACTTACACCTTGTCCCATAAAGGCAGCTTCAGATTCAAGACCTAAATATTGTGCAGTCGCACCTGTTGCAATAATGAGCGCATCACATGTGTACTCTTCCATATCACCTTTTAAAACAAATGGACGAGTTTTAAGGTCTACTTCATTGATATGGTCATAGACAATTTCTGTACCGAAACGTTCAGCATGGGCTTGCATACGTTCCATTAATACAGGGCCTGTTAATCCTTCTGGGTCTCCTGGCCAGTTATCAACTTCAGTGGTCGTTGTAAGCTGACCACCAAGCTGTAAACCAGCAATGAGTGTTGGCTTGAGATTCGCACGCGCTGCATAGACAGCCGCACTATAACCTGCAGGACCAGAACCCAAAATAATTAACCGTGAGTGACGAGCGCTCATTAAAGAACATCCTTTTTATATTGAAACTGCTAAAATTATACGTGAAACCAATGACGAGTGGGTTAAATCCATCAGGATAATATTGATTAACTTAATCGAATTGGGCTATATCATTTCTGACGAACAGATTATTGCAAAAAATACGTGTCGGAAATCTGAATAGGTCCCGATGTTAACAACAACAGTAAACAATCGTGCATCTTTTTTGTAAGAACGAGTGCATAATATTAGACTTATTGATTAGAGCTGCTAAGGCTTTAAGTAATATACCAACAAATAACGAATTGGGTTACAGGACTGTATATGACTGCGGTGTCAAGTGTTTATGCACAACGCTTTTTAATGACATTATTTTTAATTTCTTTTGGCATTTATTTGTTTCTTGCCACAGTAACCTATACACCATTTGATCCAGGGTGGATGCATATCTCAAGTGATACCCAACAGGTTTCAAATGCGAGTGGTGTGGCAGGGGCTTGGATCGCAGATTTGCTCTTTGGTTTTTTAGGCTGGGCAAGTTTGTTGCTTCCATTATTTCTATTTATCGAAGCAATTCAAGTTTGGTGGCCGAGAAGCTTTTTAAATCGCCCATTTCGTTATGCAGCGCAGTTTTTCTTAATCCTGTCTATCTCTAGCCTTTTGTATTTACATTGGAATACACCTGCTGACACCTTGGAAAATGCTGCTGGAGGAATTATTGGTTACGAGTTGGGACAAAGTTTGTCGCAAATTTTGACCATCTATGGGGCAACTTTATTCTTATTGGTTTTTAGTGCCGTATTGTTAACTTTAGCTTTTGGAATTCAATGGGACAAAACCTGGAGTGTGTTGAAAAAAACACCTATGTATTTACAGGATTTGTTTTACCGAAATGTTCCCCAAAATGAATCTGCTTATGACCGAACTGAGCAATTGGTTGCAGCTGACAAAACTGAAAAAAATAAGCAAGTGGTGACCAATAATCCTACAGGATTAGGCGAATTAGACGCTGATCAAAGCACTGTCAATCATGCTGAAAACATGGCTAATGCTAGATCAGTAAAAATGGAAGATAGCCAACATCAACAACTTGCTGAAAAATTATTTGCAGATGTTGCTGCAAAAGAATTAGGACAAAATGTCCAACCTCGACAAGAACCCCAAAGTGAAGATTTCGAGCAAACGCTACAACGGGCACATCAGCTTGAAACAGAAAGTCAGCGTTTAATTCAAACCGGTGAAGTATGGCGTGCATTACAAAGTGATGATGCCAATCACAAGCAAGAAATTGATGCGCTTTTAAGAGCCGCTGAAGATGATATGAATCCTGCTGCTGAAATGACCTCGCCTTTACAAACAAGACCAGTCGTTCAGCAAAGTCACGATCAGGGTTTAGACTGGAATGATGATCAAATTTTTGATGAGTTACTCGCTGCTGTGCCGAATAGTAAGACAGCAACAGATGTGCATACACCATTTACACAACAACCAGATATCTCCTCAAATACAACTTCTGTTATGAATGAAGTTGAGTTTGATCATGAAATCAATGCGTTGATTACGGAATCTGAAAAGGCAACAGTCACAACGCCGCATAACTCTGCCGTGCAAAAAACAATTCAAGATGAGATGCATGTCGTAGCAGGAGAGGATTTCGATGATTTTAATGATCTCCTTGTGGATGATGAAAGTGAAAAATCAGCCTCTCAAGCAACAAGTTATGCACAATCATCCGCTTTTGTAAAAGCACCGATCGACGTAAATAAACCCAAAGAAGCATTATCTAAAGAGGCATTCATCGAAGCTTGGCAGGAAACTGCAGGTAAAACTGAGCCTGATATAGACGTCGATATAGATGATGATTTTGATCTTGATGCGCCATTAACAGATGCTTTTGGTCGTCCAATGTCGCGTGCTATGCAAGTGGCGCAAAAACGACGTGATCTTCCTACGCTACCGGGATTAGAGTTACTGGATGAGATTGACCCAAACAAAAAAGTAAACTTTACTGCCGAGCAATTGGCTCGACTGTCCGAGCTTTTAGAAATTAAATTACAAGAATTTAATGTTAAGGCTCAGGTAGTTGAGGCACAACCTGGTCCAGTCGTAACTCGTTTTGAGCTTGATCTGGCACCTGGTGTTAAAGCTTCTAAGGTTACCAATATTTCGCGTGATTTGGCTCGTTCAATGTCGATGGCATCTGTACGTGTGGTTGAGGTTATCCCAGGTAAACCTTATATTGGTATCGAGGTGCCAAATAGTACACGTGAGATGGTTCGTTTGATTGAACTTTTGGAAACGCCGATTTATCGTGATCCAAATGCTTTGATTAGTATGGCCATGGGTAAGGATATTTCAGGCAATCCTGTACTAACTGATTTAGCCAAAGCACCGCATATGTTGGTCGCGGGTACCACAGGTTCAGGTAAATCGGTTGCAGTAAACTCGATGATTCTGTCGATGTTATTGAAATATACACCAGACCAACTGCGCTTGATTCTTATCGACCCAAAACAGCTTGAATTAGCCAACTACAACGACATTCCACACTTATTAACTCCTGTGGTAACCGATATGAAAGATGCGGTTAGTGCATTAAACTGGTGTGTAAATGAAATGGAACGTCGTTATAAATTGATGTCGTTCTTGAAAATTCGTAAATTGAGTGACTATAACCGTAAGGTTGAAGAAGCGATTGCCAATGGTGAAGATTTGATTGATCCGACATGGAAGCCAAGTGACTCGGCTACCCAAGAGCGTGCTCCACGTTTAACACCATTACCATCAATTGTGATTGTTGCCGATGAATTTGCGGATATGATCATGCAGGTGGGTAAAAAGGCAGAAGAAATGATTACCCGCCTCGCACAAAAATCTCGTGCTGCTGGTATCCACTTACTTCTTGCAACTCAACGACCTTCAGTAGATGTCATTACAGGTTTAATTAAGGCGAATATTCCAACCCGTGTCGCTTTACGTGTAAACAGTAAAATTGACTCACGTACGATCTTAGATGCGGGTGGGGCAGAAGACTTACTAGGTCATGGTGATATGCTGTTCTTAGGACCTGGTAAAATCGAACCAGAACGTGTCCATGGGGCATTTATCAGTGATGATGAAGTGAACCGTATTTGCGATGCATGGCGTGAGCGTGGTGAGCCAGACTATGTCGATGAAATCTTAACACCATTTGATGAAGAACCAAGTTCTCGTGGTTTTGAAGATGGTGATGGAGATCCAAATCGAGATGCATTGTATGATCAGTGTGTTTCGTTTGTCCTCGAAACGCGTAAAGCTTCGACTTCATCGTTACAACGTAAATTTAGCTTAGGATATAACCGTGCTGCGCGTATTATCGACCAAATGGAAGAGAATGGTATTGTCAGTGCAATGGGTGCAAATGGTAAGCGAGATATTTTAGTGTGATTTAATATTAACGATAATAATCCACTAAGAAAGCCTCAATTTTGAGGCTTTCTTTTTTATATTTCTTTATTTTTATATGGTAAAAATCACATTTTTTATTTAAGCTTGGTCTTTAAAATCTCAACTTTGAGGTGAGCCGTGTTAGTTGCATTAAGTACACTAATTTTTATTCATTTTTGTGCATTAATTACCCCTGGACCCGATTTCTTTTTGGTTTCACAAACCGCAATTAGCCGTTCTCGCAAAGAGGCGGTGTTGGTGGTATTGGGCATTTGTATCGGCGCAATGTTATGGTCTCTTCTCGCACTGATGGGGCTGAATATCATCTTTGAAAAAATGGCTTGGTTGAAACAAGGTCTCTTGATCGCAGGTGGTCTATATTTATGTTGGCTTGGCTATCAGATGCTGCGTTCTGCTTTCTCTAAAAATAATCAAACAATAAATCCAATTACCTTACCGCAATCACCTTATCTATTTTTTATGAAAGGTTTGTTGACCAACCTCTCAAATCCGAAAGCCATTATTTATTTTGGTAGTGTATTTTCTTTATTCTTAACTAATCCACTCTTTGATCAACATCATTCGCTGCTTTTTATCATCGTTTCAGTTGAGACAGTATTGTGGTTTATGTTGGTTGCTTTTGTTTTTTCATTACCTGCATTTCGTACCGCTTATCAAAACTTTGCCAAATGGATTGATGGAGTGTCAGGTGGAATTTTCACTCTGTTGGGTGTCTACTTGATTGGAAGTCGATAGTTCCAATAAAAAAATGCCTGCATGATGCAGGCATTTTTTTTAAGCAAATTTTGCTAAAACTTCAAGAAATCCATCTTTTTGGCGAGGAAATTGAGCAATCACATCATGAATGCGTTGTCCTTCAGGATTAGTAGCATTCAGATCACGACCATCAGCTAGAAACTTGATAATCAAACGCTCATAATCATTTGGACGCATATGTTTGAATGCATGATAAAGCACATGAAAGTCAGCATTTACACCCGTTGGAGGAAGTTGGTTAAGGTAGGCAAAAACACGCTCATCTGACCATTCTTCATTGAAAGTTGCTGGCTGTGATAATGCCATATCAATCTCCTCAGTTTTAAAATAATAAAGGCAAAAACGAAGTGTATTTTGCCTTTATTTGAAAAAAATCGCTAATGAAAAAACTTCTATCGATCTTCAGGTAAATTGATATTCATTTCTAACATTTCGATGTTTGCTTCTGAACGAACTTGCATTTGAATATGCTGTTCGTCAACACCACGCACATAGCGACTTACGACTTGCATGATTTCTTTTTTCATTTGGTCGATTTTGTCTTGGCTTAAACGACGACCTAAACCTTGTTCAGATGCAACGATTACCTTTAAACGGTCTTTAGCAGTTTGCGCACTTGATGGTTTTTCATCACTACTAAATAATTTACTCCAGAATCCTGCCATCATTACGCTCCAAATAGTCTAGCTAACCAACCTTTTGGCTGTACTTCAATGTGTCGATAAGGGCGTTCCTCACCTAGGAAACGTGCCACTAAATCATCATACGCTTGTCCCGCTTTTTCTTCTGAATAAAGAATAACAGGTTTACCTTCATTTGATGCTTGAAGTACGCTTGGGCATTCTGGAATGACACCTAATGTTGGTACACGTAGGATATCTTTGGAAATGTCATCAATTGTCAACATTTCTTGTCTATCGGCACGTTCAGGGTTAAAGCGGGTAATACACAAATGCTTACGGATTCGCCCTTCGTTTTGTTCAACTTTTTTGGTTTTGCTATCCAGCATACCAATAATACGATCCGAGTCACGAACCGATGAAATCTCAGGATTGGTTACGATGATTGCTTCATCCGCATGATACATCGCTAAAATTGCACCACGCTCAATACCAGCAGGTGAGTCACAGATAATGTAATCAAACTCTTGTGACAACTCATCGATCACACGCGCAACACCTTCATCACTTAAAGCATCTTTATCACGTGTTTGTGAAGCAGGCAGAATATATAAATTTTCAATTTCTTTGTCACGGATGAGCGCTTGTTGCAAGCGAGCTTCATTATTAATGACATTTACAAAATCATAAACTACGCGGCGTTCGCAGCCCATGATCAAATCAAGATTACGTAGACCTACATCGAAATCAATCACAACAGTTTTATGACCACGTAGGGCTAAACCTGTTGCAAAAGATGCGCTTGTTGTAGTTTTACCTACACCACCTTTGCCTGACGTTACGACAACAATTTTGGCCACCGAATCCACTCCTATTTATGGTCATACACCCCTGAAAGGGCTTTTTTGGTGTTTATAAATTAAAACTGCAAGGCTTCGAATTCAAGTTCTTGCTTGTTATTTAAATAAATATGTACTGGCTTTCGAATCATATCTTTAGGAATATCATCTGCCACACAATAGGTCCCTGCAATAGAAACCAATTCTGCTTCAAGCGAATTGCAAAAAATGCGTGCTGACGTATGTCCACCTGCACCAGCAATGACTCTACCACGAGCATTACCATAAATGTGAATATTTCCAGATGCAATCACTTCTGAGCCACTGTTCATACCTGCATTTAAGATAATATCGCCTTGATCTTGTACCAAACATTGTCCAGTACGTAAAATTTCATCATGATAAGAGGTGATTTGCGCGCTAGCTGTATTTTTTTGTGGTGTTTGTATTGCAGCGTTATCCGATGCATCTTTGGCTTGGTGAGCAATGACTTGCTCTTTTGATGCTTTGATACGCTGTAAAGGCTGGTCAGCAGGTAGAACTGGGAATTGGATGGCGCGTGCTTCGTCACCTAAAATCCCATCAATGACCGCCATAGGTTGTAAGCCAAGATCGATCAGCAGTTGAATCAGTGCAATCAGCTCTTGTTCAACAGTACTGTCTATAATGACTAAAGTTCCTAAATAGGAACCTTCATTTAATGTGCTTGTTAATTGCTGTCGGATTGCATTGTGGTCATTTGTGTCGAATACCAATCGACTAAAATTCACCATTCTGCCCGTAATCCGTATATCAGCCATAATGTATCCTTCAGGGCTTTTAAGCACTCTAGTGTGTTATAAATAAAAGCAAATGCTAGAACAAATTACATCAATTCTCTAGCGTGATTAGTAAATTTTCTTGTAATCATTCCGCTTTTTTGTGCAATTGATCATTTTCAGAGAGCATTTCTTGCCATTGCTTTACTTGAACTTGTTTTTGTATTGCATCGATACTTTCAAAAACTACCGACTTTACCAATGCTTCTAAATGTTGGTTATCAATATTAATCTCGCTGACCTTTTTAGCAATCAATTGGAAGTTTTCATTAGGTTTTTGTATGGAACCAGCAGTGAAAGGTTCAATTAAACCCTCAGTGATGTTCTCACCTAAACGTTGACCTATACTTTGGATTTGTTGCTCTATACGACCGCCAACGATTGGGATGAGCCTTAACAACTGAGTCAACTCTGGCGTATCTTCAATGGCTTGATTGACAATTTTGCCTACTTTCTTCGTAATCACAGGTTGCTGCTGTTGCAATGCTGTTGCAAGTGACTCTTGTAGTAAAGAAGAAAGGGTGGTGACAAAGAGCTGTCGGTGATGATCGACGAGGTTGTGAATGGTGTTTTGATGATTGTTATTGGTTTTTAACTCATGTTTTACACCATCAAGAACGGTCAGTACCACTCGATCAGATAGCTCCTCCATGACGACACGATAGTAAAATAAAAGTGTACGCTGTATTTTTTCTGGAATGACTTGATAACCCATTTCATATAAACGATAGGCAATAATTCCTGCACGAAATAATCGTAAAAAACGTAGAAATGGAATAATCGCCAAGATTTCATAAAAATGTATGAATGGAAACCACCACCAGCGTGCATGATGTTTATAGATAATAGCAACAATCCAGCGAACCACTAATTCAGCGATGAGGAAAATAATAAACCATGCTTCGGTGGTAATTACCCAAGGGTGCAGATAGCTTCGGTAGAATTCAAGAACATTGGGAAGGTGGATTTGTTGAAATAACCACTCTCCCAATGAACTCATCAGAAACAGGTTCATACCTAAGCAGAATAAGTTGAACACAATAATAAACACCATAAAGATGTCATAGATCAAAAAAAGACGAAAAGCCCAACTATTTTGATCGACACGGTGGTATTTAGACTTGGGTTTCGTATTCTGCTGAACCATCTTGTTACTCTACCTGTGGAGCTGTGGCGTATTTTGCTTTTATTTCACTAATTAGTTGATCTTTTTCAGTCCAGATTTGATCAACCCATTTTTGGAAGCGTTCACGGTATTGAAGATCATCTTCATAATCCCCACCAAGCACCCAGTCTGGGATCTCAATTTTTCGGATATCTACCACAATTTGGGAAACACCACCTAACCAAAAATCACTATATTCTGGTGCGCCATCAGGATAAACAATGGTCATATCAACAAAGGCATCAATTTTATCACCTAAAATATTTAACGCTAACGCTAAACCACCTGCTTTAGGTTTCAGAAGATTTTTATAAGGTGACTGCTGTTGAGCATGTTTTTCAGGTGTAAAACGTGTACCTTCTAAATAGTTGAGCAAAGTAAATGGTTGACTTAACAGTTGTTCACACGCCTTACGCGCCTCAAGCATATCTCTTGATTTAAGTTCAGGATTTTTTGCGATTTGTTCTTTGGTGTGACGTTTCATCATCGGGAAGCCTAGAATTTTAAAGGCCTGACCGACGAAAGGGATAAAAATCAGCTCCCACTTGGTAAAAAAACGTGTAAGTGGCATACGATTTAAACCAAAATACTGATTTACAGTGGTATCTACCCAACTTTGATGATTACACATCATCAAATAACGACCTTGTAGGTTAAGATCAAGCTTTTCATCGATGCTGATGTCCCACTTTAGGTTGGGTAGTACACGCTCAATGAGTTGATTGTTTATACCAATCCAGCTATTGGCAAGTTGGATATTGGTTTCATCTACTTTTGCTGATTTTTTAAATAATTTAGTCAAACCTAGAGCAAGCACGGGTGGGCCATGCAAAAACGTACTTCCGGTGATGACAGAACTAACAGTTAATCCCTTACCGATTTTTTGCAATAAGGATGCTTTGTTATTTGCGGTAGACATAAATCGAACCTTGAGTGCAGCTGTTTTTGAAAAGAAGATGTTCCAACTATAAACAACAGAAATTGAAATACAACCGTATATTTGACGAAGTGACAATTTTTATATCTTTCTTTGGTTTAGTTGGGTTAGGCAAGTATCCATCAGGGGGATAAGACTGAAATATGAATACATCATAAGTTATACAATTACATCGAAGCGATTTGATAGCATTTATAAATAAGCACAAGAGAATAACAATGGAGAAAATGTGGTGCTTTATGCAAGTAAAATGCATCAAAGTATTACAAAAATATAAATAAACCGTTTATTATTAACAAAATATCAATGGTGCGCTGTAATTTTTTCATTCATAATTCACCGAGACAACAAAATACATAGACAGGAGCTACGCAATGCGTGCATTAATGATTTCAACACTCGTAGGGGCTGGATTGGTTCTTTCTGGTTGCCAAACTACAGGTAATAATATTGGCGGCGTAGAATATGATAAAGCTGCTTTAGGCGCATTGATTGGTGCTGGTGCAGGTTATGGCGTTTCTAAAGGAAATGCAAACACAAGTAAGCAAAATAACCGTGCTGCGGCAATTGGTGCGGTGCTTGGTGGTGCTGGCGGTTTATATCTTGACAATAAAGAGAAAAAACTTCGTCAACAAATGCAAGGTACTGGTGTAGATGTTGGCCGTAATCCAGATGGTTCTGTTCAATTGATTATGCCTGGTAGCATTACATTTGATACAAATAAATCAAACATCAAGCCTAACTTCTATGCAACTTTAAACAAAGTCGCTCAAGTTTTAGGTGAAGATAACCAAAGCGCGATTTTGGTGACTGGTTATACAGACAATACAGGTAATGACTCAATTAACATTCCTTTGTCACAAGCACGTGCTCAATCAGTTAAGAACTACTTAGCTGGTAAAGGTATTGCTTCAAATCGTATTGATGCACAAGGTTATGGTTCATCAAACCCAATCGCAGACAACAGTACTGCTGCTGGTCGTGAACAAAACCGTCGTGTTGAAATCAGCATCTATGCAAAACAATAATTAGTTTTGACTAATTTAAAACCACCTTCGGGTGGTTTTTTTATGTGAAAAAATACCGACGACAAGCTGCGGCGCTTCAATTGGATGAATCATCATAATTTATACATATCCCAAGATTTATTATTGGGATTATAAAAAAGAGATGTCTATAATTGTGCTCGGAAAATCAGGCTCGGAAACGAGAGAGGAATTACAAGATGTCATCTGCCAGTCAATTGAATGACAAACAACTTGAAGCCATGAAGTATGTTCAGGGGCCATTGTTGGTGCTTGCAGGTGCAGGTTCGGGTAAAACTTCAGTGATTACACGCAAAATTGCTTTTTTAGTGCAACAGTGTGGAATCCCTGCTTATCGAATTACAGCGATGACCTTTACCAATAAAGCTGCACGTGAAATGAAAGAACGTGTGGGTAAACTACTGTCGCGTGAAGAAGCCAAAGGATTATCAGTTTCAACCTTTCATACCTTTGGCTTGAATTTATTACGTTTAGAATTAAAAAACTTACCACTTAAAGCTAATTTTTCTATTTTAGATGCAGATGACTGTAAACGTATTTTGATGGACTTGATGCAACGAGACAATATGTCTGGTGCAGAAAGTAAAGAATTGATTGCGAAGGCCATGAAGAAAATTTCAGATTGGAAAAATGATCTGATCTTGCCAGAGCAAGCACATTCAACTTGTGAAACTGTAGAAGATGTACAGCTTGCGCATCTGTATCAATTATATGAACGTAATCTACGTGCATACAATGCTGTTGATTTCGATGATTTGATCGTGATGCCAACGCGCTTGCTTCAGGAAAATGCCGAAGTTCGTGATAAATGGCAGAATCGTGTTCGTTACTTACTGGTCGATGAGTATCAAGATACCAATACTGCCCAATATACCTTAGTGAAACTTTTAGTCGGTGTCATGGGGCAGTTCACGGCGGTGGGTGATGATGACCAATCTATTTATGCATGGCGTGGCGCAAAACCTGAAAATATGGCGTTATTGAAAGATGACTTCCATAATTTAAAAGTGATTAAGCTTGAACAAAACTATCGTTCTACCAGTCGAATTTTAAAAGCGGCGAATGCTGTAATCGAAAACAACCCTCATATCTTTGATAAAAAGTTATGGAGTGACAAAGGGCATGGCGAAAATATTCGTGTCATCACTTGTTTAAATGATGATGATGAAGCTGAACGCGTTGTGAAAGATTTGATCACGCATAAGTTGATGAATGGCAAAAACTGGAAAGACTACGCAATTTTGTATCGTGGTAATTTCCAAGCACGTGTATTAGAAACACAACTACGTCAAATGCAGATCCCATATAAATTGTCTGGTGGTCAGTCATTCTTTGCTCGAGCTGAAATTAAAGATGTGATGAGCTATTTACGCTTAATCATTAACCCTGAGGACGATAGTGCATTTTTACGTATCATTAATACACCAAAACGTGCAATTGGTCCTGTCACTTTAGAAAAGCTGGGATTATTTGCGCAAGAAAATACTTTATCGTTGTTAACGGCTTCATCAGATCAGCGTTTATCGATGGTCTTACCAAAGAAAGCGGCAACACAATTACACGAGTTTGCTGATTTTATTGCAACTTTCACCCGTGAACTTCTCGATGATGATGAGCCTGTTCCTAAAGTTCGTCAGATGATCAATGAAGCGGGCTATATTGATTATGTTCGTGAGCAGGCGGCAACCCCTGCACAAGAAAAAACCAAAATCGACAATATTGAAAGTCTCTATACCAGTATTCAAAATTTGATTAATCGTACTGATGATGTAGATGAGAAGAACATTGAGAGTGTGATTCGTAAACTGGTGCTGCTCGATATGTTGGAGCAACAGCAGGAAGAGGAAGATACGGATAAGGTCAACTTATTGACGCTCCATGCAGCAAAAGGTTTGGAATTTCCGTATGTTTATATGATCGGTTTAGAAGAAGAGCTTTTACCGCATAAGAACTCGATTGCATCAGAAACCATCGAGGAAGAACGTCGTTTGATGTATGTGGGGATTACTCGTGCTCGCCAAGGCTTAACCTTGACTTTGGCTGAGCAACGTAAGAATGGTGGTCAAATGCGTCAAATGACACCAAGTCGTTTCCTGGATGAATTACCACAAGATGATTTGGAATGGCATGGGCGCAAAAAGAAACTTGCTCCGAATGTCGATCCAAAAGAGCAGGCACAGCAATATCTCGCCAATTTAAAAGCTTTATTGAAACGTTAGAAAATTGTAAGTAGGAAGTTGGAATGAAAGTTCAGGTTAAAGTATTAGATGCGCGTTTAGGTCAAGAGTGGGCAATGCCAGCATATGCAACCCATGGTTCAGCGGGTTTAGATTTGCGTGCATGTTTGGATGAAGCGATTGAGATTGCTGCGGGAGAAACGGTTTTAGTTAAAACAGGATTGGCAATTTACATTGAAGATCCGAACTTTGCAGGTTTGATTTTACCGCGTTCAGGCTTAGGTCATAAGCATGGTATCGTTTTGGGGAACTTGGTGGGTTTAATTGACTCGGATTATCAAGGGGAACTGATGATATCTGTCTGGAATCGTGGCCAAAATAGCTTCCGTTTAGAACCAGGTGAACGTTTAGCACAATACGTACTGGTGCCTGTTGTTCAAGCAGAATTTGAACAAGTGAATGAATTTGTTGCGACCGAACGAGGCGCAGGTGGTTTTGGGCATACTGGCCAACAATAATTTGAATATTTGTTCAACTTTTGAATGCAATGTTCTGTGATGGGACGTTGCATTTCTTATATTGATTGTTCTTTTGATTTGTATTACAAAGCAGCTGACCAACTATTTTAATTTTTCTCAACAAGGGTTAGCGAATTTCTTAATAGTATTTTGTTTCTGTAATAATTTTGATATATAAAAATAGGGACTTACTGTGAACATAAAACATAGATTTCCTCTGAATATTTTTCGTGCTTATGATATCCGTGGAAAATTGACGAATCTCACACCTACGATTATTCATTCAATTGCTGTAGCTTTGGCAGCACAGTATACCGAGGCAGGCCAAAAACAAATCGTAATAGGGTACGATGCACGCTTAACCAGTCCAACTTATGCCAATATCATTCAACAGACATTGGAGCGTCATGGGTTAGAAGTAATTAACATCGGCTGCTGTTCAACGCCGATGATGTACTATATTGCACGGGATTACGCTGGCAATGGCATTATGGTGACAGCGAGCCACAATCCTAAATCTGATAATGGAATTAAATGGATTTTAAAAGGCGAGCCGCCAAGCCCAGAAGCGATACAGCAAGTTGGTTTATACGCTGAAGGTTTTTCGGATGAGATGATCGAAATCCAAAGTTTGGATCAACTCCATAAAATCATTCCTCAATATTGCTTACAATATCAACAAGCCTTACTGGGTGATATTCACCTATCCCAGCCGTTGAAAATCGTTCTGGATGGTCTACATGGCTCTGCTGGTCGTTGTGCAAAGTCTGTGTTAGAGAAGTTAGGGTGTGATGTCATTGCATTACGTTGCGAGGCAAATGGACACTTTCCTGACCATGCGCCAGATCCTTCACATGCTGAACATTTACAGCAATTACAACAGGCAATTCTCTCTGAAAAAGCAGATATGGGAATCGCGTTGGATGGTGATGGGGATCGTGTGGTGTTACTCGATGAACAAGCACGCATTATTAGTCCCGATCGCTTATTATCGTTATTTGCCCAGATGTGTTTGCAACAACATCCACACAAAGAAATTGTCTTTGATGTAAAGTGTTCGCGGATGGTAGCCGATACCGTGGAGCAGCTTAATGGACAAGCTAAAATGATTCGTACGGGAAGCAGTTTCCTGCGCTCGTATTTGTCACAATCAAATGGCAACGCGGTATTTGGTGGCGAATACGCAGGTCATTATGTATTTAATGATGGGCGTGGTTTTGGCTATGACGATGGTTTATATGCAGCTTTGCGAGTGATGGAATATTTTGCTCAATCTGGAGCAACGAATTTATCTGAGTTATTTGCTGCCTTCCCTGAACGTTATTGTACAGAAGATATATATATCAGCACCCACAATGCTTCACCACAGCAAGTTTTAAATAATATTGAGATTATCAGTCATCGTTTGGCGGCACGATTAAGTAAAATTGATGGGGTAAGACTTGATTTTGACGATGGTTTTGGCATTATTCGAGCATCTAATACAGGTGAATATTTTACCGTCCGTTTTGATGCAGATCATCCAGATCGGTTAGTCGAAATTCGCCAAAAATTTATTTCTATGTTGCAGGATCAATATCCACAAATTGCACAAGAACTCGCACAGTCTTAAGAAGGAGAGATTCATGCCACACGAGCATATCGGCATTGATAAAGCAAAAATTTTGATTGAAGCTTTGCCGTATATCCAACGCTTTTCTGGTAAAACGTTGGTTGTTAAGTATGGTGGCAATGCCATGACCGATCCTGAGTTGGAAAGTTCATTTGCTCGTGACATCGTGTTGTTAAAAACAGTGGGATTAAATCCAATTGTTGTACATGGTGGTGGACCTCAAGTTGACTCGCTGTTAAAACGTCTTGGACAAGAATCTGATCGTATTGATGGAATGCGTGTGACCGACCAAGCAACGATGGAAGTCGTTGAAATGGTATTAGGTGGCAGTGTAAATAAATCGATTGTGAACTTGATTAATCAGCATGGCGGTCGTGCGATTGGTTTAACAGGTAAAGATGGTAATTTATTGCGTGCCCGTAAGCTATTGATGGAAAAACAAGAAGCTGATGGTTCAACTTCTCAAATTGATTTAGGGATGGTAGGGGAAGTTACTGGCGTAAAAACAGATGTGTTAGAGATGTTTACGCAAGGTGATTTTATTCCTGTGATTGCACCTTTAGGGGTGGATGAAGAGGGGAATACCTACAATATCAATGCAGATCTGGTTGCGGGTAAAGTGGCAGAAGCCCTAGGTGCAGAAAAGCTGATTTTATTAACCAATATCACAGGGGTATTGGATGAAAATAAAAACTTGTTGACGGGACTGACCACACAAGAAGTTGATCGCCTGATTGAAACAGGTGTGATTTATGGTGGCATGATTCCTAAAGTCGGTTGTGCATTAGATGCAGTCAAAGGTGGCGTGGTTAGTGCGCATATTGTTGATGGGCGTGTGCCGCATGCAACCCTTTTGGAAATCTTTACGGATCATGGTGTTGGAACATTAATTACCAACCGCGTGAAGCATTAATTTTTAGAATCCTTCACAACTTCCCTTTTCCTAAGAGAAGAGTCTACAAAAAACTAGATAGCAAATCCCTTGTGAAGCTTTGCTTCTCATCCCCCTCTTTTGAACGAGGGGGCAGGGAGATGATCGTCATCATCTATTCATTTTTCATTCACTAAAATGTCATTAATACGATTTAAGGTAATTCTAGTCATAAGGAGCTTTCATTATGCTAGAAAAATTAAATCAATATCGTCATACACTGACCTTACCATTGCGCCAAAAACCAGCTCAAAATCAATTTCGATTTGAATGGGTGGATAATTTAAAAGAATTACAAGAAGTACAACGATTCAGAGCAACACAATTTAGTCATCAATTTGGAATGACATTTGAAGATGGGTTGGATCAAGACCTTTATGATTTCGGTTGTGAACATGCAGTATTGCGTGAAAAATGGACGGGTGAAATAGTTGCCTATACGCGATTAAAACTATTCCAAGGCTATGAAATTGGGCAAAGTTACAGTGCTCAAGAATTTGAAATTATTCCTCATTTATCACATTTACCAAGTGTCTTGGAAATTGGGCGAACGTGTGTCCATCCAAAGTTTCGTTCAGGTAAAGCATTATCGACGTTGTGGTTAAACTTAGTGCCAAAGGTGCTTTGGTCGATGCGTGCAAAATATTTAATGGGCTGCGTAAGTATTCATCTCGAAGACAATACCGCGCGCGCATATTATACACATCGTCAAATTCAACAGCTGGCAGAGCATCAAACGATAGATATTCGTTCCAAACGAGCATTTGAGCCTGAACGTCCAGATTTTAGTTTTCCGCAAGATGAACGCATGCCAAAGTTATTCCAGACATATTTAGGGATGCAATCAAAACTTTCAAAGCAAGCATTCTATGACGAGGACTTTAAATGTCTCGACTATTTTGTGTTTTTGGAAGTAAATAAGATCGCAACATCTTTTGTGATGAATAAAATGGTGCAGCGTTAATCAGGTTTTGCGAATATTAAGCACATATTGAGATTTACAAGCGATCTCTACCTCATGCACAATAGGTGTAGACCTTATAAAGTTCAAAAGATATGTGCCAACTGTTAGGAATGAATTGCGCGACACCCACAGATATCACTTTTTCATTTCGTGGATTTTCCCAACGAGCTGGGGTGACGTCTGATCATAGTGATGGTTTCGGTATCGCTTTTTTTGAAGATAAAGCATGTCGTTTGTTCGTGGACAACCAGTCGGCAGTTGAGTCACCAATTGCTGACTTGGTTCGAAATTATCCAATAAAATCACGCAATGTGATTGCACATATTCGTAAAGCCACACAAGGCAAAATCACATTAGAAAATTCACATCCTTTTTTGCGCGAGCTATGGGGAAGACATTGGATTTTTGCACATAATGGGGATTTGCATGACTTTAAACCACAGTTGAGTGGTCGATTTGAACCTGTGGGAAATACAGATAGTGAACTTGCTTTTTGCTATTTATTAGATCAAATGGTTGAGACATTTGGATATATCGAACCAAGTTTAGATGATTTATTTACGCTCTTGGAACAGATTTCCCCGCAAATTGCTGAGCATGGAACCTTTAATTTTTGTTTGTCCAATGGACAAGCACTATTTAGTTATGCAACAACTAAATTGCATTGGTTAGTGCGTGAATATCCTTTTCAAAATGCACATCTGATTGATTTAGATGTTGAGGTGGACTTTAGTGAGGTGACGACGCCTGAAGATCATGTCGCTGTGATTACCACTGAACCATTAACCCATAACGAAATTTGGACCGCCTATCAGCCAGGTGAAATGATTTTATTTCAGCATGGCAAGCCCACTAGACATGCTTTAACGCAGGTCGAACGTTTAATCCGTGAAGCTAAAAACCCAGCATTAAAACGAATAACCAAAGCTGATCTATATTAAAAATAATTTATTTGACTGATATAAAACTTTTTGCTCGGTTATAACCGAGCAATTTAGTTAGTTTTTTTAATAAAATTATATAGATATGTAACACAACTGGTTAAAAAATACTTGAGTGTTTTAATTGGTGAAAAAATTAAAATAAATATAAAACAAAGGGTTAATTTATTTAATTGAAAAATATATGAAATCTGACGAAAACACTTTGTTTTTATTTTATATCTTTGCCGATATTATGTTCTTATTCAATCAATAACATTGATTTTGGGGGATTATGGGGATGAAATGGTCTGTTGATTATAATACAGGTATAGAAGTTATTGATGAGCAACATCGTCGTATCCTTGATTATATTAATCAAATCGATGAGTTAAAACATTGTAATGATCGCATGAAAATTAAAGAAGTTCTCAATAATATTATTGATTATACGCAGTCTCATTTTACTTTTGAGGAAAGCTTACAAGAAGAAGCGAACTATAAATATCGTGTTCCACATAAACGTGTGCATGATTTGTTTATCAAAAAGATAGAGATATATCGCGAGCGTTTTGAATTGGGGCATGAGATCGAAGCTGAGTTACATGAAGCTTTGTCTAAATGGTTGATCAATCATATTCGCCATGATGACGCGGATTATGTTGGGGCCGTAAAGGAGAATATGCTTGGAATCATTAAGGAAAATGAAAAGAAAAAAGGCAAAAACTGGTTTGCTCGGTTTTTCTCATAACAATAAGATAATAATAAAGGCCCCCTTAATGAAAGAAAAATAATAAGGCCAATATGAGTGAAAATAAGGGGGCCAATTAAATCTAATAATAAATCATGCGCAGCAAATCATCTTAAGGGTGATTTGCTTTTTTCTTTCGATATCTTTTGTTTTGATTTTCAAGCCTGAGGAAGGCAAAATAGATTGAATATTTCATTGTAAGCTCCATAAAGAACTGCAATGAGTTCAAAGATTTTTCAAGGATTGCATTATGCAGGACACAACTCTGTCACGCTGGTTTGCGCCAGTGATGGCGTTTTGCTTATCTTTTGTCATGATTACCACATTAGCTCCAACAGTGGGTATCCAGATTGATCGTCAACTGGATTTTTGGCTGTTATGGTTAGGGACAATGTTTTTATTAGCCTTGCCAATTGGTTATCTGGAAATTGCCTTAGCAAAGCGTTCGCAAACTACCGCATTGCAGGCACTCTCAGCATTAACACGTGATGCTGATGCTTCACCACGATGGCGCGTTGTCGGATGGTTAGCAGTTGTTTTTGTTCCATTCTTTGCTGGGAGTGTTTTAACGACAGCAACTGGTGTGGTCAATCAACACGTTGCGATGGAGCTTTCTAGTCAAATCATTTTTGCTATTCTGGCTGTAATTGCATTAGCGCTTTCTTTTGTTCCTCGTCAATTATTGATCGTATTGACAGCGCTCAGCGTGGTCGCAACATTTGTCTTGGCAAATGTGTTGGGGACTGAGCTTCCAGCATGGTATTGGACCAATGTTGAGTTCAACGAATGGGGCAGTGCCACGGTTCTTGCTTTAGTCGCAAGTGGTCTGGGATTAGGTTTGTATTGGCAAAACAGTTTATCTGAGGTGAAGAAACAGTCTGCTGCGACGACAGCAGTGTTGCCCATTTGGATTGCACAATTATTAGCAGTCATTGCATTTGGCTTTTTCTCAGTTCAAGCACAGATTCCTGCTTTAGTCTGGGTATTGGCTGCAATCGTTTCTTCTGCGTTGTTGATACAACTCGCTAAGGAACAGTTGGCACAGCGCCAACTAGCATTAGTAGTTCAATGGGCAGTTATTATTGCAGCGATTGCAGTTTGGTTTGTGCCCCAGTTGCAACAATTATTCAATCTCGGACTCATGCTATGGGGACTTGTGATTTGTTTAATTTATGCTGTTTTTGCTGGTTGGGTGATGAAGATCAGTCATCTTCGTAAAGCAATGGGGTTTAGTAATGAGTTATTTTATAACTTATGGCGAGTTGCAGTTCGTTTAGTACTGCCGATTTCTATTATTATCGCCATGATTGCAGTGATTGGACACAATCTATAATGGAACAGTTGAGACAGGTTTGGGTTGCATATGCGACCCCTGAACAACAATTTCATATTGCAGTGGATTTCAGCGATGGAATGACTGCTATGGATGCAATTGACAAAAGTGAGATTGCTCACATGGTTGCTTTACCTGAACCGTTACAGCTTGGCATCTTTGGTGTGAAGGTTGAAACAACTGCACCGTTACACGCTGGTGATCGAGTGGAAATCTATAGAGCATTAACCATCAATCCCAAGGATATTCGGCGTAAACGAGCAGCGCAAAATCCCGTGGGACGATTTATAAAAGGCAATCGTTTCAAGCAATCAAGCTGATAAATAAAACCCCTCATGAATGATTCGATGAGGGGTTTTATTTTATGGCGAAGCGTTTATAGTGGAGGTGCAGTTAAAATCGCTTCTTTCGATGCTGGCAGACCAGGTTGTGATTCTGGAATGGTATCTAAACCTTCGATACGTTCAACATTACCATTTGCATCAAAGTAAATTTGTAGATGTTGTCCATGCGCAGCAGGAATTTTTGCTTTTTTGGCATAAGTGCCTGGAATATAGTTGTAGATGTAGTCCCAACGCTGTGGATTCAGAGGATCTGAAACAGTTGGACTACCTAACAAGAAACGGACTTGCTGAAAGCTCATGCCGACCTGTACTTGTGCTGCTTGTGCCTTGGTTAAGGGCGTTCCTTGTGGAATGTCAACTTTATAAACACCAAAGACTGAACAACCGCTTAGTACTGAAGTGACGAATAACGTCAGCATGATTTTTTGCATTTTGCTACACTATCCTGATAAATGATGATGCATTTGATCCAAGGATAGATCATACTGCATCTAAACTCTATTTCCTATTCCAACTTAAGATTTGTTGAGAGACCTTTTTTCATGCCTATTTCCAATCAAGACTTACGCAAAGCTGGACTTAAAGTCACCCTTCCTCGTATTAAGATTTTGGAATTATTAGAAAATTCAAAACAACACCATTTAAGTGCAGAAGATATTTATAAAACTTTACTTGAACAAGGTGAAGACGTAGGTTTAGCGACGGTTTACCGAGTGTTAACACAATTTGAAGCTGCGGGCATCATTCAGCGTCACCATTTTGAAAATAATCATTCCGTTTTTGAGATTATGCAAGAAGATCATCATGATCATTTAGTTTGCTTGAACTGCAATAAAGTAATTGAATTTACGAATGATATTATTGAAAGAGAGCAGCATGCGGTGGCTGATCAGCACGGGTTTACGCTCACTGGACATTCTTTAAATCTTTATGGCTACTGTAATGATAGTGAATGCCAAGAGGCTTATCGTAAAAAATAAGCTTAATTTCGTTAAAAATGAATGAGTTCACTAAACATGAACAATAAAAAAAGGAAGGTTACAAAAACCTTCCTTTTTTACGTTTAATTATTGACCATCAAAGGTAATGTTACGGCTTGCATTCAAGAGTTGATCTGCACCTTCTTCTGAAAGCTTAATGGTGAGACGCAAGTCGTTTGGTGAGTCTGCATGCTTCAATGCATCCTTGTAAGTGATTTGTCCCGCTTTATAGAGGTCAAATAGGGCTTGGTCAAAGGTTTGCATACCTAATTCACGAGAGCGTTTCATCAGATCTTTAATCTCATGAATTTCGCCTTTACGAATATAGTCAGCCAATAAAGGAGTATTGATCAAAATTTCAATCGCCGCACGACGTGAGTTACCATCTGGTGTTGGAATCAATTGTTGCGCGACCAATGCCTTTAAGTTAAGTGACAGATCCATATACAACTGACTATGACGATCGGCTTCGAAGAAGTGAATAATACGATCTAGGGCTTGGTTGGCATTGTTGGCGTGAAGCGTTGCCAAGACCAAGTGACCTGTTTCAGCAAAGGCGATCGCATAGTCCATGGTTTCGCGTGAACGAATCTCACCAATCAAAATAACATCTGGCGCCTGACGAAGTGTATTTTTTAATGCAACTTCAAAAGATTCAGTATCAATCCCGACTTCACGTTGCGTGACGATACACCCCGCATGTTGATGCACAAATTCAATCGGATCTTCGATGGTGATAATATGCCCTTTAGAGTTATGGTTGCGATAACCAATCATCGAGGCGAGGGAAGTTGATTTACCTGTCCCTGTTGCACCCACAAAGATAATAATGCCACGCTTAGTCATGGCAAGTTCTTTAAGCACTTCAGGTAGCTTTAAATCATCCATACTTGGAATATGGGTTTCGATTTTACGTAAAATCATCCCTGGCATATCGCGTTGCTGGAATGCACTGACACGGAAACGCGCTGTTTTTTCATGGTTAGTAATGGCGAAGTTACATTCGCGTGTATCTGCGAATTCTTTACGTTGCTTGTCACTCATAATTGAATTGACAAGTTGCCCCACAATTTCAGCAGATAACTTGGTTTTAGAAACAGGTACAATTTGCCCGTTAATTTTCATAGATGGTTCGACATCCGCAGTGATAAATAAATCAGATGCGTTTTGTTGAATCATCAAATTGAGTAAATCATTAAAATCCATGTGTTTTCTCTAATCTGTTTTATATTTTTTATAGGAATGATTCAGGTTGCTTTGCGACTGTACGTGCAGTTTGTGGACTAATAAGACCTTTAGATACCAGACTTTTCAGACTTTGATCTAAGGTGGTCATGCCATAGTTAGCACCTGTTTGAATCGCAGAATACATTTGCGCAACTTTGTTTTCACGTACAAGGTTACGGATCGCTGGAATCCCGATCATGATTTCATGTGCTGCCACACGACCACCGCCATTCTTCTTCAATAAAGTTTGAGAAATTACCGCTTGTAGTGATTCTGATAGCATGGCACGAACCATGTCTTTTTCTTCGGCAGGGAATACGTCGATGACACGGTCAATGGTTTTTGCCGCTGAGGTGGTATGCAGCGTACCAAATACAAGGTGACCTGTTTCCGCTGCGGTGAGCGCAAGGCGAATCGTTTCTAAGTCACGCATCTCACCCACTAAGATAATATCTGGATCTTCACGAAGTGCTGAACGTAATGCTTCGTTAAATCCATGCGTATCACGATGGACTTCACGTTGGTTGATTAGACATTTTTTTGATTGATGTACAAATTCGATTGGATCTTCCACTGTTAGGATGTGGTCATAACGATTTTCATTGATGTAATCAATCATTGCTGCGAGAGTTGTCGATTTACCAGAACCTGTAGGACCAGTAACCAATACGATTCCACGCGGATAATCACAAATTTCTTTGAAAATTGTTCCTAAACCCAAGTCTTCCATGGTCAAAACTTTGGATGGAATGGTACGGAATACGGCACCCGCACCGCGGTTTTGGTTGAATGCGTTGACACGGAAACGTGCGATATTGGGTACTTCAAAGGAGAAGTCAGTTTCAAGATCTTCCTCAAAATCACGACGTTGTTTATCGTTCATGATGTCATAAACAAGACGATGGACATCTTTGTGCTCTAGAGCAGGTAGATTAATTCGGCGAACCTCACCATCTACGCGAATCATAGGTGGCATTCCCGCCGAAAGGTGTAAATCCGATGCACCATTTTTTACTGAAAAGGCGAGTAATTCTGTGATATCCATAATTTCCCCGAAACAATCAAAAGTAATTCATTATTTTGTAGAATAATATAAGACTTTCCCCGAAGCTTACCAAGACTTCTGATTGTGGTTATACAAAAAAAGATGTCGTGAATGAGAACTGTGTCAATGAATTTACTCCAACAGCAACGCCAACACGTACTAATGCAAATAGAACAAGCCTGCCAGCACGTTCAGCGTGATCCAAAATCTGTGCAATTGTTGGCTGTATCAAAGACACATCCGAGTCAAAGTTTGCGAGAGCTGTATCTAGCTGGGCAACGTAGTTTTGGTGAAAATTATCTTCAAGAGACGTTGGGGAAAATTGAGGAACTGCAAGATTTAGAAATTGAATGGCATTTTATCGGTCATGTTCAACGGAATAAAACCAAGCATTTGGCTGAGAAATTTGACTGGGTACATGGCGTAGATCGCCTCATTATTGCTGAGCGTTTATCGAATCAACGTCTAGAAACTCAAAAGCCGTTAAATATATGTATACAAGTCAACATTGATGGCCAAGACTCTAAAGATGGTTGTCAGCCCAACGAAGTTGCAGATCTGGTAGAGCAAATCAGCCGACTACCAAATTTACGTCTACGTGGTCTGATGGTGATTCCGGCACCTGATAATGTTGCGGCGTTTGCTGATGCTAAAACTTTATTTGATCAAGTGAAATCATTACATGCACAATCTCAAGATTGGGATACATTGAGTATGGGGATGTCTGCCGATTTGGATGCAGCAATTGCTGCGGGTTCAACTATGGTAAGAGTCGGGACAGCATTGTTTGGGAAGAGGGATTATTCAGCTTAGTCTTGATTATCATCTAATTCGGTGAGATAACTCCAGAATTTAATATGTTTTGGAGTTTCCTGTGCTTGGTCATAGAGCTTTTTATCGAGATTAAATTCATTACAAAAGTAATTTATTAGGTTTGTTCCATAATAAATAATATCTGTTTGCATTATTGAAAATACAGGATTTCCGCTCTCAAATGGTGTGGTGGGAATATAACGATGAGCATAAATTGGGATCATCTGCGGATAAGTCTTAAAATAATCCTTAAATCTTGTCAGACGGTCTGAGATTTCCTCTGGTGCTGCTCCCCATCCATCTAACCAAAAGCCGTTTTGAATATCAAATGCAATTCCTTCGTGAGGCCAATTTAGTTTTTCCATAAGAATATGTTTTGCTTTATCTTTATAAAGTGCTTCTCTCCAATGAGGAAATTTCCATTCATTTTCCGATACAGGCAGTCCATGCTTTAAAAAATCCTTCAAATCAGGAGGAAAATGGAATGCAAAAAGATGTTCTATTGCTTCAAGTTCTAAATTTGTGAGGCCGACTTCAAAGCAGATTCCTTTTTTTAACATTTCATTGTGTAGTAATTGGATATTCATTTTCACCCCACCACTTCAATCCGACTTGAACCTGATCCCATCGGTTGTACCTGAATCTGCACAGGAATACGCTCATGCATTTCTTGAATGTGTGAGATTAAAATCACTTTACGTCCTTGGCTCTGCAACTGATCGAGTGCATTCATCACCATATGTAAGGATGATGCATCCAAGGTACCAAAGCCCTCATCAATAAACAGCGATTCGATTTTCATCGAACCTGATGCCATATTGGCAATCGCTAGTGAAATGGCGAGGGCAGTGAGGAAGGATTCTCCACCAGATAAAGAAGCAACCGAACGGGTTTCACCATCCATATCATGATCAATAATCGCAAGACTGAGTGAGTTATCCAAACGTTTTAAGGTATAGCGCTGAGACAACATCACCAGTTGTTGGTTAGCATATTCAAGTAAAATATCGAGATTGTATTGTTGGGCTAAATCACGGAAATCTTTACCTTTTGAATCGCCAATAAGACTAGAAATTTTATTCCATCGGTGTTCTTGTTGTTGGATCTGTTGAATCTGATCCGCAAACTGCTTTTGTTTGGCTAAATTCTGCTGATGGACTTCCAGTTGAAGTTTAAATTGATCTCGTTGCTCTGTCGTCTGTTGTAAAATGTCTTGATTTACATTGATTAATTCAGTCAGTTGTTCAACCTGAATATTCGGTTCTAATTGAAGATGTGCATTCAACTGTTCCTGAAGGGTCCTGAGTGCAGAATTTGCTTCACTTAGAGCACGATCCGCTTGCTGTATCGCATTTCGAATCTGCTGTTCTTGAGTTGATGAAATCGCAAGTAATTCGCAGAGTTGATCTTCTGTAAAATTCTGATGATGAGCCAACCATGTGCTGATTTCAGTTTTACATTGCAGAAGTGACTCATGATTCTGTTGCTGACGTGTTTTCAGTTGTTCAAGCGCATTTTTCTGCTGTTCAAAATTATGTCGAGCTTGCTCAAAACTTTGTTTTAATTGTTGATATTGATTCTGTAATTGTTGACGTTGTTGATCATGCTGTTGTAACCATTCATTGGCTTTAAGTTCTGTTGAGCCTGTCATGGTGAAAACCAGCTGCTTAGCAGCATCCGTATTTTGCTTGCCTTTGATTTCGATGTCGTTTAATTGCTGTGAACATTCTGCATATTGAGTAGTTAGGCTAGCCAAATTCGATTTTAATACGTTTAATTGCTGATCAAGATGATCTTTCTGTTTGATTAGGTATTCTGCCTGCTCAAGTTGCTGGCTACGCTGTTGCAGCACTTGCAATATGTGTTGTGAGAATGAAACGCCTTGTGTAGACCAAGCAATTTTATCATCAGCATTGAGACAGTCCACAATATGCTGCACGTGTTGTTGTAAGTGCTGTATGGTCTCAAGTTGATGACATGTATTTTGAATATTTTGATTGAGCACATGCTGCTCTTTATTGGCTTGATTAAGTTTTTGTAATTCCTTTTCGAGCTGCTGTTGAGCCTGTGATGCTTCTAAAACGAATGCCTGCATCTTAGCCCTGATGCTATTTTCAGTTGAATCATGCTCAGTGAGATTGAAATCGAGTTGAATATTGGTCTGTGATAGATGCTGTTGTAACACTTGATCATGTGTTTGCAATTTATCATTCAATTGCTGTAAGTGCTGTCGTAATTGATCTTGTTCAGTATGGCTTTGGGTGAAGTGTTGTTGTGCTTTTTGCCAAAGTTGGAAACACTGTTGTTCTTGCTGAATTGCTTGCTGTTCTTGTTGTTGCTGTAACGTATACAACGCTTTAGAAATTTGATTTTCGTCATCACGATAAGGATGCTCGGTACTACCACAGACAAGACAAGCTTCGCCGTGCTTGAGTTCAGCCCGTAAATGTTCAATATTTTCAGCGTGCAATAGACGTTGTTGTTGCAAAACCTGTTGAAGTTTTTCACGTTCATTTTTAGCAGCATGGTAATTTTGCTCAGTTTTTTTGCTGCGTTGTTCTAGCTGTTGAGATTGTTTTTGTACAGTTTCAAATTTGCTTTGCAAAGAACTGACTTCGTTTTTTAATTCAAAATACTGCTGAAGTTTTTGTTGGATTGCATCTAATTGATTGATGCGAATTTGCTGGGATTCTTTTAATTTCTGCTGTTGCTGAATGTGTTGTTCAATCTGTTGGGTTGTGCCAAATTGCGTAATTAAGCTGTTGAATATGTTTTGATCTTGCGCGAGTTTTGCTTGTGCTTGTTGAATAGAGCCCAGCGTATTTTCTACTTTTTGATATTGCTGAATAAATTGTTTAAGTTGTTGAATATGCGCATTTAAACCTTTATCCAAAGGAGCGTATTGAGCGCTTTGTTTTAACTGTTCTAAGCAAGCAGTATGTTGTGTACTCAAGTTTTGAATGCTATGTTGAAGCTGTTTTTGTTGCTCGATGAGTGGTTGCTGCTGACTTTCAAGTTGAGTCAGTCGACTTTTGGTTTTCTTATATTCTTCAGCTATATAGTCGCGCTCTTGCACAAACTTGCGTACTTGAGTCAGTTCAGTTTGATAGTGTAGTTCAAAGCTTTGAAATTTTTGTAAAGCATGTTCCGCTTGGGTATAGCGTTGTTTTTCTTGCTCAAATTGAGTCGTTACGACATTAAATTCACTGTGCTGCTGTTGAATTTGCAGACCGAGTAGTTGTAACGTTTTTTGGATCTGTTGCTGTTGAAATATGATAGGGCGTATCTCAGCAAATGTTTCTAATTGACCCAGTAATTGGCGATCTTTGGCAATGTTTTCCTGCGTTTTAAGTTGCAGATCATACTGTTGCTGTTTTAATCCAATTTCATTATTGATTTTATCGCGTTGTTCAAACCACTGTTGTTGCTGTTTGAGCTGATTTTTTTCATTTTCAAGTTGTTGCACTTGTTGCTGTAAGTGTTGGAATTGCTGTTGTAACTCAGCGATTTCTTCATCAGAGCGAATTTCAATGTGTCCTAAAACACTTTCTAATTTTTCACGTTGTAAGCGAACTTCTTTGGTTTTTTCAAAAGCCAACTGTCCAATCTTGGCAAAAATACTGGAGTTGGTGAGGTACTCTAGGAGCTCACCACGTTCATTATCACGGGCTTTTAAAAAGGCGGTTACTTCTGATTGTGCCAGTAACACTGCACGAGTGAATTGTTCAAAACTGAGCTGTGTAATTTGTTGAATATAAGTTTCGACGGCTTTGGTTTTATCTGCGACAACCACGCCATCGGTGAGGCATTTCAATGAGCGTTGTACACTTTGCAGTTTGCCACTGGCATTTTCACGTGCACGTTTAATTTCCCAACGCGCTAAATAATGTTTTTGATCCTGTGCGACAAAACACAGCTCGGCAAAACCGTGTCCAGTACCACGACGTAATACAGTGAGAGGAGAGTTTGTCAGCAATTCTGATCCATCTACATCGATTAGTTTGCCATCACTGTCTTTGAGTCTTGGAATTTTATTAAATAGGGCAAGACACATCGCATCTAAAATGGTGGATTTACCTGCGCCTGTTTTTCCTATAATCGCAATCAATCCAGCATGTGCTAAAGGTTCACTTTCAAAATCAATAAAATGCTCACCTGCAAGAGATGCCAGATTTTTTAGTCGAATGGATAAAATTTTCATGGCAAATCCTTAAACTATTTGATCATCTTCAAGTTTTTTCTGTGCTTCAGCAACTAAGCTTAAAAAGTCTTTGGTGACCACATCATCAGCGCTATAGCCTTTTTTCTCCCAAATTTGTTGAAACAGTTTTTCGGGTGTCGGTGGTTCTAAATTAATTTTTGATTCAATTTCTGCATGGGTTTGATTGGATAAATATTGTCGTGAAATCCGAACTAAACGGTAACGATCTTTAGGCAGGGCATCTTCAAATTGTTGTCTAAGATTTGGTTGGGGAGGTGTTGCTGTGTGATATTCAATATCAACATATTCACGATGATCTATACACTCAATGAGGCCCTGTGGCAGATTTTTGAGCCGCTGCATGACGTCATTGAGTTCACCTTTAATTTTGTGTAATTGAATCGCTCGCGGAATGGCAATTGCTTCAAACTCAACTTGATTTTCAGTTTTAATAGGATCAATCGTGACTTCAAGCACTTGGTGTTTATAATTAATTTCACTAAATGACAAAGGAATTGGAGAGCCACTATAACGAATATGATCTTGTCCAACTTTTTGTGGTTTATGCAGATGTCCTAAAGCTACATAGTCAATCTCATCGTCAAACAACGTGGTTGAAAGTGCTTCTTCATTACCAATAATAATTGGACGTTCAGAATCTGAAGTTTCACCACCTTGCATATGTGCATGTGACATCAGGATTAAAGCTTGATCCTCGGTTTTACGGCGTTTTGCTTCAGCGATTAAATGTTGATGCAGATAGGCAATCGCATTTTGACTGTTAGTGGTGTTTTCATTGAAACCTGTGATTTCAGCTGAACGTAAGAAAGGCAGGGCAATGCACCATGCGACAATCTGTTTTTGCTTATCATAAATCGGCAAAATTAAACGATCTAAATCTAAGCTTTTATCTTCATTCCAGCGAATCACTCCGACTGTTTTGGCATTGTATTTTTCAAGTAAGGGTTCAACTTGTTCAATGCGATAGCCTGAATCGTGATTTCCCGCAATCATCAATGTTTGCATCTGTGGTGCAAGATCATGAGCATCAGCAAGGAATTGATAAAGCTGTTTTTGTGCCTGCGAACTGGGATTGATCACATCAAAAATATCGCCTGCAATCAATAACGCATGCGGTTGTTTGATTTTGATTTGCTCAAGTAACCATGCAAGAAATTGTTCATGTTCATAGTGGCGGGAGTGGTTATAAAAAAATTGTCCCAGATGCCAGTCAGAAGTATGAAAAAAACGCACAGTCATAAGTGAATCTAAAAAAATCGAATGAATGCGAATAAGGTAGCACGTATTCAAGAAAAATGTAGGGCTTAGCCAAGCATAAACTACATACAAGATATCGCTTGATCATTGCAAAATGATCCACTAGTTTGGTATCGGAATAATTTAATAACAGGAAATAGAAAATGAGCTTAGGAAAAGTAAGCCGTGAAATTATCGATCATATTATGCTGATCGGTTTAGACCGAGTTGCAAAACGCAATGCCTTTGACAGTCATATGATTGAAGATCTATCTTTAGCATTAACAGAATATGAAAATAATCCTGAATTACGTTGTGTTGTCATTTTCGCGCATGGGGATCATTTCACTGCAGGTTTAGACCTCGTCGAATTACAACCAAAAATTCCACATGGGATTTTTAACTTTGAGGAAGCCCACGTTAATCCTTGGGGAGTGGGAGGAAGACATAGAACGAAGCCTGTTGTGGTTGCTGTGCAGGGTATTTGCTATACCGCAGGTGTGGAGCTTATGCTCAATGCAGATGTGGTAATCGCGAGCGAAGATACGGTATTTGGTCAACTCGAAGTACTGCGCGGGATTATGCCTTTTGGCGGTGCAACGGTTCGTTTCGTGCAGGCCGCTGGGTGGCAAAAAGCCATGCCTTATTTGCTTACAGGCAAAACTTTT
Source organism: Acinetobacter haemolyticus (assembly GCF_900406815.1). Taxonomy (GTDB): domain Bacteria; phylum Pseudomonadota; class Gammaproteobacteria; order Pseudomonadales; family Moraxellaceae; genus Acinetobacter; species Acinetobacter haemolyticus_A. The sequence goes on along the minus strand of NZ_OVCN01000005.1, from coordinate 13,149 downwards.
GATACTCAAAAAGCCAATGAATTGAATCTCGTTTCTGAGATTGTGGAAAAAGGGAAGCAGCTCGAGCGTGCGATCGAAGTTGCCAAAGAAATTTGTATAGCTGCGCCGCTTGCTGTACAGGCTTTACTGGCTTCTGCAACGGATGGGGTTACTTTAGGACAGACTGATGCATTTCAGAAAATGGATGATTACCTCAAACCCTTATTTGAATCTGAGGATGCTCAAGAAGGTGTTCGAGCTATGTTAGAAAGACGTCTGCCGCAGTTTCAAGGGCGATGAAATAGCGGCTGACTTGGCAAGGTGATTTATATTGCATTCTCATCTATTTCACATATACCAAAAACATTATTGTCTAGGTCGAGAAAATAGCCTTGCCAGCAACGATTGGGGATTGCAAATTTATCCATGGCGACAATGCCACCTAGACTAAGAATTTTAGCTGAGGTTTCATCAAAGTTTTCGACTTCAACGGTGCAAGTATAGGCATTGGTACCGCATTCTGTTGGTGGAGTTGCAACTGGGCGTTGTAGTAAACCACCATGAATACCCTCAGTTTCAATGCGATAATATTCAATAGGTAAACCCTCGACCTTTTCGAAACGCCAGCCAAAAATAGATTGATAAAAAGCTGTATCGCGTTGTGGATGAGAAGATTGAATTTCAAAATAAATAATGCTATTCATAATTTTATCCGTTTTATTTTTGGGTATTATAAAAAATAAAACCGACGATTCGAGTGATGAGAAATCGTCGGTCAAAATCTTTATCAAAAGTTCTGGCTGCTAACAAAACCATTGCTAAAGATGGAGAGTCATAATGAAAGGTCCCCGAAAAAACTGCGGATGCCGTGCAATGTTTGTCGGTTGCTGCGACCTTATACCCTATATAACGATATGAGTTTGACTTTGGTTGACATTAAAATGAAAAAAAATTGAAAAAAACTTATAATTATTTGTCGAAACCAACCTTATAAGGTTATCTGTATGATTTCATTGCGTTTGTATTATTTATGGTTTTTCATAATTTGTTTGGTTTTGACTTTGCTCACTGGTGTACTGGCAGCATTTTTACCAAATAGTATAGGTGGCATCCTCACCGCAATGCCTTATTTGATTGCGATCATTTTAGTTTTATTCAAGTTTTTAAGACAACAGCGCCGTGCACCAACCGCTCAAGAGCAGAAACGTTTTACATGGGTTTTTTCTTTGATTTTTTGGGGATATAACTTGATTGGTCTACTTGGTGGACTATTTCTCTTTGCCCGTAGAGATCCACAAGTGTGGCAAAATTTCTTATTGTACTTACAACAACCCAAGTTCTTACTTACTGTTTTAGTGATGTGGTTGATGCTCGCAATCCCATTATTTCTGATCACCTATTGGTTTTATGGTAAACAAGCGCAACGTATGGCGGCTAAAATGTTTGCTTAGTTTGCGCTGACTTGTAATTCCTCAATATTCTGCTATAGCTATTTGCAATAAGTATTATGTTGAGTAGGTCGTGCCATGCAAAAAATGACAGTGTTGGTAACAGGTGCAAGTGGGTTTATTGGCTCTCATCTTTTACCTTTTTTGTTGGAACAGCAATACCATGTGATTGCACTGACACGACAAAAGCAAAAACTATCTCAACATCCCCAACTTAGATGGATCAATGATTTAGAACAAATAACCACCTCAGAAATAGATTTTGTGATTAATCTTGCGGGTGAAAATATTGGTGCGAAGCGTTGGTCTGAAAAACGTAAACAGCAATTGATTGAAAGTCGGGTCAACATGACGCAGCGGTTGTATGATTGGTTAGAGCGTCAAAATATTTATCCGAAGTGCATTATCTCAGGTTCAGCGATCGGTTATTACGGGATTGATCCACAGGAACAATGGACCGCAATCTGTGATGAAAATACCCCTGCACAAGCGATTTTTATGTCTGAGTTGTGTCAGGCATGGGAACAAACAGCACTCAAATTTAGACAACAAAATACTAAAATTATCCGCTTAGGTATTGTTTTTGGTCGTGGTGGGGGCATTTTGCCGCAAATGCTTTTGCCCATTAAACTAAATATGGTGGGTAAAATCGGGACTGGGCGACAACCCGTCGTTTGGGTTCATATTCAAGATGTATTAGATGCAATTTTATTCTTGATGCATTTAGATAGCGCTCAAAAAATTTATAATGTGGTTGCACCTGAGTCAACAAATCAACAGCAATTCATGCAGACTGCGGCAAAGCTATTAAAGCGTAAACCATTTATTCTTATGCCAAAATGTGTTTTTGAAGCCGCTTTAGGCGAGCAGTCACAGTTGATCTTGAATGGACAGTATGTCCAACCCAAAGCATTATTGGCACATGGCTTTAGATTTAATTATCCAAATTTACACGACGCTTTAAGTCAGATTTTCATGGATCGCTAATTGAGCATATGCCAATCGGTCAGGTGAATAGGCGTGCGGATCAACAAAAGTTTTCTGATCTAACATGAGTTGTGCCAACAGTTTTGCTGATCCTGCACCCATACATAACCCATTGCGGAAATGTCCAAAATTTGCCCAAAGATGATTGATCTCAGGCATTGCGCCGATATAGGGAATACCATGTGGCGAACTTGGACGTAAACCAGCCCAGCGTTTTACGATCGGGAATTGTGCTAACTCCGGTACCATTTCTAAACAAGCAGATAAAATATCTTGTTGGGTTTGTGCATCCACGGCTGTGTTAAATCCGCATTCAGACATGCTTGATCCACAGACAATATGGCCATCTTGACGTGGAATCAGATACATCACACGATTCATACACATGGTGGGGAGCCATTTTTCAGGGGTTTTAAACAGTAGCATCTGACCTTGGACGGGATGTACAGGAATGTTTCGTTGTATTTGTTCAACCCAGTGCTGACTCCAGGCTCCAGACGCGAGTACCACTTGATCGGCAAAATAGTGTTGCCCATCTTCCGCCTGTAAGCCATGCACTTTTTTATTTTTAATAATGAGTTTTTCAATCGGGCAGTATTCAAAAAAACGGACTGATGGGTGTTGTTTTAAATAGCTGATCAGTGATTGGAGTAAACGAGGATTGCGGACATTTGAAAGCTCTGGGAAATAGATTGCTTGTTCGAAGTCCGTAGAGATATGCTGATTTACCTGTTGGATGTCATTGCCTGTTAAGTATTCACAACGTTGCATCGGCTCATGATATTTTTCAGCATATTCCAAGCCTATTTGGAAGTCACCCTTATCAAAAATCAGCATACCTGTATCGTGAATTTGAAAATCTATACCTGTAATTGGGTATAGTTTTTCATTCCATGATTGATAGAGTGATTTGCCATATTTGGCAAGTTGGTTAACCTCAGGTGCATATCGCCAAGGATACATTGGAGAGAGGATGCCACCGCCTGCCCATGAGGCGGCTTGACCAGCTTGTTGTTGATCAAAAATATCGACGGAGCAGCCTTGTTCAACAAGCTCAAGTGCAGTCATTAAGCCGCTAATGCCTGCACCAATGATGGCAATATGCATAGTTGGAGCTCTATTTCATCTCTTTCAGTTTACGTGCTGCTTCTTCAGCAAAATATGTCCAGATACCATCTGCACCTGCACGACGACAGCACATCAATGACTCTAAAATCACACTGTCAGATAACCAGCCATTTTGAATCGCGCCTGCAAGCATGGCATATTCACCGCTCACCTGATAGATAAAGGTCGGCACGCCGAAGGTGTCTTTCACCTCACGGACGATATCCAGATAAGGCATACCAGGTTTGACAATCACCATGTCTGCACCTTCTTGGATATCTAAAGCAATCTCATGTAACGCTTCTGCACGGTTGCCCACATCCATTTGGTAATTATATTTATTACCACCTTTAAGGTTGCTTGCAGAACCGACTGCATCACGGAAAGGGCCATAAAAGCTAGATGCATATTTTGCTGAATAGGCCATGATGTTGGTATAAATAAAACCATTCTGTTCCAGTGCTTGTCGAATGGCTCCAATTCGACCATCCATCATGTCGCTAGGAGCGACCACATCTGCACCCGCTTCCGCATGGCTCAGCGCTTGTTTAATCAGACACTCAACCGTTTCATCATTTAAGACATAACCTGTCTCGTCAATAATCCCGTCTTGACCATGGGTCGTATAAGGATCAAGTGCGCCATCGGTGATGAGCACCATTTCTGGTAGTTCTTTTTTTAATAAACGGCAAGTGGTTTGCACTAAGCCATCTTCATGCCATGCAGCTTCTGCGGTCAAACTTTTATCTTCTTGCGGCGTAACTGGGAAGAGCGCCAGTTTTGATACGCCAAGTTCTAATAAACTTTCAGCTTTTTTGAGCAATAAATCAGCTGATAAGCGTTGCACATTTGGCATGCTCGGAATGTCTTGTGTTTGTTGTTGTCCTGGCAATACAAATACTGGATAAATCAAGTGATTAGCAGTGAGTTGTGTTTCACTGACCATTGCACGAAGTTGGTCATTTTTACGGATACGGCGCATGCGAGTCGCAGGAAAAGCAGGACGATTGAACGTATAAGTCATAACAATCTCGATGTTCAGTATTACACTATAGGAATAATTGAGTTATTTAAGTCTTGCTAGGGAGAGCTTAGCGGCTTAGGTCAATTAAGAAACTTAGCTATTGTAGCCCCATATTTTTAGATTTGTACAAAATAATGGGATGTTTATCGTTCCTTTGGATTTAGACAGCGTATGAATGATGTAAAGAAAAACTGGACAGGTAATATTCAGTTAGGTGCTAAAGCCGATCATGGCGTGGTCTTAAAACAGCTTTGTAAAGCATTTAATTCTTCACCATTTTTTAAGCACTGTGGCATGGTCATGCGAGTGGTCGATGATCAAATCGAGGGCTATATCGACATGCAAGCTGAACTGATCGGTAATATGGCTTTCCAAATTTTGCATGGTGGTGTGGCTGCAACGATGTTAGATAGTATTGGTGGAGTGGTTGCGATGGAGCAGCTTTATCGCCGAGCTTCACCTGAAGATTTACCTGATACGATTAAAAAGGTCTCACGTCTCGCGACAGTAGATATGCGAGTGGATTACTTATCACCTGGTCGGGGTAAATATTTCATTGCTCGTGCAGAAACATTACGTCTAGGTCGCAAGGGGTGTACGATGCGTATGACCATGGTCAATGATGAAGAGAAACCGATTGCAACGGCCATCGCTTCTTATGCATTCTAGGTCGGAAACTAAATACTAAAGCGTCTTGTGACGCTTTTTTTATTTCTAAAAAATTTGTACCGCAAGTAAATATCGATATGAGTGCTAAAAGTTTGAGTTTTTAGAGGTCGCATTTTTATTTTTCAGAATAATGAGATCTTTTTTATGCCTTTTTAAGTTCATTTTTAACATTCGGTTAAGTTTCCAAAATTAAGCTGATCTGCTGATTAAACCAACAGTAAAAAAAGTCGTTTTAATTTTCAGGAATAACGTATGAATGATGCCCAAGCAAATCAGCAGAATATAGGTGCAGATGTTGCAACAGATGATGCTATGAAAGCAAAGCGTAAGAAATTTCTTGGTTTTTTTATGCTTATTCTGATCCTCGCTGCCATTTTGTATGCGATTTGGGCATTGTTTTTTAATCATTCCGTCAGTACTGATAATGCGTATGTTGGTGCAGAAACCGCACAAGTGACCTCAATGGTTAACGGGCAAGTGGCTGAAGTGCTGGTTAAAGATACGCAACAGGTCAAACGGGGTGATGTATTGGTTCGTATTGATGAGCGTGATGCCAAAATCCAATTGGCGCAAGCTCAAGCTGAACTAGCCAAAGCACAGCGTCAGTATAAACAAAGCCAAGCCAATAGCCGTTCTTTAAATTCGCAAGTGGTAGTGCGTAATGATGAAATCAGCAGTGCGCAAGCGCAAGTGACCAAAGCTCAAGCTGATTATGATCGTGCAGTATTAGAACTGAAGCGCCGTAATGAGTTGGCTGCGACGGGAGCAATTTCTAAAGAAGAGTTGAGTAAAGCACAAAGCTCAGTCTCGACTGCCAAAGCCAGTCTGGATTTAGCACAAGCAGGATTGGCGCAAGCAAGTTCAAGTCGTAAAGCTGCGGAAAGTACCTTTGCTGCAAATGAAGCATTGATTCAGGGGGTAAATGAAGCATCAACGCCTGACGTTCTTGTGGCAAAAGCGCATGTTGATCAAGCACAACTTGATTTAGAACGGACAGTGATTCGTGCGCCTGTTAATGGAGTGATCGCGCGCCGTAATATTCAGATTGGACAACGTGTTGCGCCGGGCACCGTGATGATGTCAGTTGTTCCAGTTTCTGATTTATATGTAGATGCCAATTTTAAAGAAAGCCAACTCGCCAAAGTAAAAGCTGGGCAAAAGGTTTCTTTAACCTCAGATCTGTATGGGGGTGAAGTCGTTTATCACGGCACAGTGCAAGGTTTTTCTGGGGGTACGGGTGCAGCTTTTGCATTGATTCCAGCTCAAAATGCAACAGGTAATTGGATCAAGGTGGTGCAGCGTCTGCCTGTGCGAATTAAGCTTGATCCTAAAGAACTGGCTGAGCATCCATTGCGGGTGGGTTTGTCGATGCAAGCGGATATTGACCTCGCATCGAAGTAATTAGCTATGAAAACTCAAAATCCTTTTGCTGAACTGAGTGGTGGGCGCTTACTGCTTGCTGCTTTTGTCATTGCACTTTCAAATTTTATGGTGGTCCTAGATACCACGATTGCTAATGTTTCCGTTCCTCATATTACAGGGAATTTGGCTGTTTCCAGTTCACAAGGAACATGGGTCATCACGTCCTATGCCGTTGCTGAAGCGATTTGTGTGCCTTTAACAGGTTGGTTGGCAGGACGTTTTGGTACAGTTCGGGTCTTTGTGTTTGGATTGGTGGGTTTTACGCTCTTTTCATTCCTCTGCGGTTTGGCGACTTCACTGGAAATGCTCGTGTTTTTCCGTATCGGACAGGGACTGTGTGGTGGTCCACTCATGCCTTTGAGCCAAACATTGTTGATGCGGATTTTCCCACCAGAAAAACATTCACAAGCCATGGGACTTTGGGCGATGACCACCGTGGTTGGACCGATTTTGGGGCCTATCCTTGGTGGCTTGATTAGCGATAATTTGTCCTGGCATTGGATCTTCTTTATTAATATTCCTGTTGGTATTTTCTGTGTATTGGCTGCAAGTCGTTTATTAAAAGTGGCTGAAACCAAGACTGAAAAACTACGGATAGATGCGATAGGTTTAGGTTTATTGGTGCTGTGGATCGGAGCATTGCAGTTGATGCTTGATCTTGGACATGAGCGAGATTGGTTTAACAGTAGCAGTATTATTATTCTCGCTTTAGTCGCCGTGATCGGTTTTATCGTGTTTATGATTTGGGAGTTGACGGAAAAGCATCCTGTTGTGAATTTATACGTGTTCCGACATCGTGGCTTTAGTATTTCAGTACTTGCTTTAGCCTTTGGCTTTGGTTCATTTTTTGGCAGTATTGTGTTAATTCCCCAATGGCTGCAAATCAACTTGGGTTATACCGCCACATGGGCAGGTTATCTGACTGCAACCATGGGCTTTGGCAGTTTGACCATGTCGCCGATTGTGGCAAAACTAGCAACCAAATATGATCCACGTGCATTGGCCAGCTTTGGTCTGGCGTTGCTGGGGGTAGTGACTTTGATGCGCGCATTTTGGGTCACAGATGCCGACTTTATGGCTTTGGCTTGGCCACAGATTTTACAGGGCTTTGCTGTGCCATTCTTCTTTATTCCATTGTCCAATATTGCAATGGGTTCGGTATTACCGCAAGAAATGGCATCTGCGGCAGGTTTAATGAATTTCTTAAGAACGATGGCAGGGGCAATCGGTGCTTCTATTGCGGTCACGATCTGGGATGATCATGCCAAAGTCGCGCGTAGTGAAATGGTCAATTCACTGCATCCACAAGAGGTTCAAAATACCCTGATGCAAAATGGATTTTCTTCTGATGCAACTTTAGACATGATTGCAAACTTAGTGGATAAAGAAGCAATTACGATCTCAGCCAATCATGTATTTATGATTTTGGCGATGGTATTTGTATTTGCGAGTATTTTGATTTGGTTAAGTCCTAAACCTAAGCCGATAGTAGGTGGCCCTGCACCACATTAATCGCATGACTTAAATGGAAATCATTGAATTAAACTTGGAGTTGTTCTCCGAGTTTTTTCTTGTAGCTAAGGTGTAACCTAACTCTAAAAGAGGATCAAGTAAAAAATCGCTTGACCTTACAATGATGGGAAGGAATATATTCTATTAACCATCTATTTTATTGGAGAGATATCATGGAATTCTATGTAGAGAATATGACGTGTGGTGGTTGTGCTCGCGGTGTTACTCGAGCAATTCAAGCTTTGGATGCAAATGCTAAAGTGATTGCTGATCCACCAAGTCGTAAAGTGACAGTTGAAACAACAGCAACACAAGAGCAGGTTGCTGAAGCATTGACTGAAGCAGGTTTCCCACCGCGCTAAAATCATTTAGACAAAGTTTAAGGGCTACATTTTCGTAGCCCTTTTTAATACCTTATTTTTTCTTCGCTAATGGTGAAATTGACAGCAGGTCATTATGGTGATGCTGTTCCTTATTTTCATTGCTCGGTTCTTTGAGACCCTCAAGAATCGGACATTCAGGTCGATCATCACCTGCGCAACAATTGATTAAATCTTTCAGCGTATTCGCCATTTGCTGTAAGTCGTTTATGCGTTGTTCTAATTTCTCAATATGTCCGAGTGCTAAGCGTTTTACATCAGCACTTTGTCGATTGCGATCATTCCACAGATCAAGCAAATCTGAGATTTCCACAACTGAAAATCCCAATTCTCGACTTCGCTTGATAAACTTTAAACGTTCAACATCAGTCGCTGAGTAGGAGCGATAACCTGCATTATTACGCCCCGCAGTCGGGATCAAACCAATCTGTTCATAGTATCGAATCATTTTGGTTGAGACCCCTGAAGCTTGAGAGACTTTACCAATATTCATCTTATTCTCCTCAACCTAGATGTACTGAGGGTGGTTGAAAACGACGTAGACGTAGTGCATTTCCTAATACAAAGACGCTAGATAATGCCATAGCTCCTGCAGCAAAGATGGGTGACATTAAAATTCCATAGTTTGGATATAATATTCCAGCGGCAACAGGAATTAGCATGGTGTTATAAGCAAAAGCCCAAAATAGGTTTTGATGAATGTTGCCGATTGTGGCTTTGGATAAGGCGATTGCATTTGTTACACCTTGCATATTGCCAGACATGAGCACGACATCTGCCGATTCAATTGCAACATCTGTACCTGTACCTATCGCTACACCTACATCGGCTTCAGCTAATGCAGGGGCATCATTAATTCCATCACCAACAAAGACAATATGACCATATTGGGATTTTAGCTCTTTGACTGCATTAACTTTTCCTTCAGGTAAGACTTCAGCGATCACCTCATCAATTCCTAATTGTTTTGCAATTGCCTGAGCAGTACGTGCATTATCTCCAGTGATCATTGCGACTTTCAGCCCTAATTGGTGTAAAGCTTGAATCGCTGCGGGAGTCGTGGATTTAATTGGATCAGCAACCGCTATAATTCCTGCTAGTTGACCATTCATCGCAACATAAAGTGGTGATTTACCTTCATCACCTAAACGTAAAGCAGTTGTTGCGAAGGGTTGTACTTCAATACCGAGCTGCTGCATATAACGATCAGCACCAATATTAATTTGAATATCATCATTGATCACTGCAGATACACCCATACCCGTAACCGAATCAAAGCGATCAACTTTAGGAAGAACCAAGTTCTCTAGCTTGGCCTGATCAACAATCGCTTTTGCGATAGGATGTTCTGATCGGGATTCAACAGCAGCTACAGCAGCCAAAACTTGATCTCGTTCAAACTGAGATGTGACTTTAAAATCAGTTAATTCTGGATGTCCCTCAGTTAAAGTACCTGTTTTATCAACAGCTACAATTTTTGCATCTTTTAATAGCTGTAAAGCTTCGCCTTTACGGAACAACACGCCTAATTCTGCACCACGACCTGTACCCACCATGATCGATGTAGGTGTTGCCAAACCCATAGCACATGGACAAGCGATAATCAGTACTGCGACTGCATTTACTAAGGCAAAAGTTAGGGCAGGAGATGGGCCGAAAATTAACCAAACTAAGAATGTCAGCACTGCTGAAAACATTACTGCTGGTACGAACCATAAGGTAATTTTATCGACTACCGCTTGAATCGGCATTTTAGAGCCTTGTGCTTGCTCAACTAAGCGAATTATTTGCGCCAGCATGGTTTCACCACCAACGGCTAATGCTGTAAAAGTGAGTGTTCCATTTTGATTAATCGTACCACCTACCACATAGCTACCAATCACTTTCTCAACAGGTATCGGTTCACCTGTAATCATGGATTCATCGACAAAACTATTTCCATCAGTCACTTTTCCATCAACAGGTATTCTTTCGCCAGGTTTTACAATCACCGTGTCACCAGCAATAACTTGATCAATTGCAATCTCAAGCATTTTTCCATCACGGTGAACATGAGCTGTTTTAGCTTGTAAACTGACTAAACGTTGAATCGCTTCTGAAGTACGTCCTTTTGCTTTTGCTTCAAGAAAACGACCAAGTAAGATTAAAGCAACAATAACCGCAGCAGCTTCATAATAAACATTGACTGTTCCCGAAGGGAGTGTGTTTGGAAAGAAGGTAGCCACTATAGAAAATAGATATGCAGCTAATGTTCCAACGGCTACCAAAGAATTCATATCTGGTGCTAGACGAACTAAAGCGGGGATGCCTTTTAAATAAAATCTTCTACCTGAAATCGTTAAAACAAGGGTAGTCAGTACGAATTGTATGTACCAACTATTTTGCATCCCAATGGTTTGAGCAATCAGATGATGAAAGCTTGGAATTAGATGAGAGCCCATTTCAAGAATAAACACAGGCAAAGCAAAAAGCGTGGCAAGAATTAAATCCCGTTTAAGTTCAGCGCGTTCTTGATCTTTTTTCTGAAGCTGCTCAGATGGATCGGCAATCGAAGCTTGAATTTCTACAGCATCATATCCAGCTTTATCTATTGCTGCGATCAATGCCTCTACACTTGCCGAACCACTTACTGTTGCTCGTTCAGTTGCAAGATTGACATTCGCTTCAGTGACACCAGAGACGGCTTTGAGTGCTTTCTCGACACGACCAACACATGAGGCACAGGTCATACCTTTTATAGATAATTCAATTCTGTCTTGGGGAACATCATAGCCTGCTTGTTCAATTGCATGAATTAATAATTGACGATCTAAAGGCTTATTAAGTGTAATGTCTGCACGCTCAGTGGCTAAATTTACTGAGGCTGATCGCACACTATCAACTTTTTTAATAGCATTTTCAACACGACTTACACAGCTTGCACAAGTCATACCTTCAATTTGTAAGCTTAATCTTTGATTTATGTCGGTTCCCATGGGATTTACCTATAAATATTCTTTGATTGCTTAAAGCATAGACCTTACCATTATAGGAAGGTCAAGTACTAACCGTATAAATATTGGATTGAAATATACTTTTATAAATCAACATGGTTGAATTTACAGTTAAATCAGTTGATTGAAGGTTTAAAAGCAAAGGGGCACGGGGTGTCTAATACCGCACAAACTAGCGGCATTGCGACGATTATGAAAGTGAATATGTATAATCAGAGCAAATATGCAGGTGGAGTCGATCCACGTCGTGAAGGCATTGTTTTGGGGAATGGCGCGTTATAGCCGATATTTTAAAAAAAGCTGCCGTTGTGGTGGCTTTTTTATATATAGACCTTGAAAAAATAAGTTGAGGAACTATATAAGAACATAAGCGCATATTTAGCTGATTGGTTAGAAATTAAGATATTAATTCTATAGATCTATGCTATGATTGCGCTGTACTTTGGGGGTGTCTCTGGCTTCGACGCTGGTGATGAAACTCATAGATGCATGCCGAGAGCGCATTTTCTCTCGTAAATAAAATTTGCATTTAAATAGTCGCAAACGACGAAACTTACGCTCTAGCTGCCTAAGGGCCGCTTGTCCGCTTCCTAGAATACTTGTGGTCTGGGAACCCGACTGAAGCGCACGCACACAAGTCCGTATAGAGTCAAGCCTCGGGGCTTTATACCAAACTTAGAGGATCGCACTTCGTACCCTGTTCGTCGGGTCACTTGGTGTTAAAACAATAGACGATATCTAAGCATGTAGTATTCTCGAGTGTAGTGCTGGCGGACGCGGGTTCAACTCCCGCCACCTCCACCAAAATTCGATTCGGAGTAATCCGATGAAACATAGAAAAGCCTTTAAGTTTAATACTTAAAGGCTTTTTTATTTATTTTAAAAAGATATATATTTTAGAGCGAAACGATTAACTTTGATAACTATCTATGAAAGGGTGGTTGATACTTTATATACCTGACTCATATCATTGGAGCAGTCAATGATTTGTACTAAAACACACTCTCATATAAAGCTTTTGATTACCAAAATTTATTTATTTAAACATTCTAATACCTTTTTATATATAGATTCTTGATAACTGTTCAATTGACCTAATTGTTCATCACCTTTAGTGCGCACATATTTAAAATAAGGTAATAGAGGATAGGTATTACTTTCACAAGCAATTACTTTTTGGAATTGCTCCTTATTAAATTGATCAGCTGTGATATCAATGATGATACCATTTGCGACAAGATAGCAATGTAAAGTCTCTAAAGAGCGACTAGATACCTGAACTTTTCCTGTACGATATTCTGTTTTGATCTCATAATTATACCAAAGATAATGTTGTAATAGATCACAGGCATCAGCTCCACATTCTTTTGGAAATTTACTAAAATTTCCCACGATAAATCCGCTTGTTACTTGATCTAAGGCATTTCTAAAATCAACGGCAATTTTCTTTAGCTCATCTCGTGAAATCATTAGGAAATTCTTTTTAAAAAATAATATTTTATTTAAAACTATTTATGAGAAATGTTGAATGATATTAATTTGTAAAATTGTTAAAACTATTTTTTATTAGTAGTTAAATGTAAATTATTAAAAGTTATTATTTTTATAATTTATACGTTGATTAGAAC
>NZ_OVCN01000033.1 GCF_900406815.1 Acinetobacter haemolyticus | reverse complement strand
TCTGCGCTTCGATAATGGTATCGAGCTGTGGAACGATGCTATCTTCGTTGTAGTACAAACCAATACTTAAATTAACCTTTTCAGCGCGTGAATCAGCATTAAACTGTTCCATTAAAGAGAGGATTGGATCGCCTGCATAAGGTGGGATATGTTGAAACATTAACAATGTCCTTTCATTCAACAAGGTGCATGGATGTGTCTTGTGGAGCATGACTCCAGATGCCCGATAATGTACCAATAAAGCGATGATGAAGCACGCTGTTATTTACATTTATGGTGCAGTATTTACTTACAAAAATTTGTAGCAATGTGGTCGATTATAAAGATTGTCTACAATCAAGCTGTCATACCATAGTCTTAGCATAAATCTTACAAACAAGCTGAAAGATAAACAGAGTAAAGTATTTAATACGTATGATATCTATCTAAACTTTTGTTTTATTTATACTTATTTTTGACTTTTTGATGGGTGTGAAGAAGTATGATTATGATGCTAATAAGGGTGAGTTGACTCAGTAGATCTATTTTATTGTCGACAATCCTATTGCATTATTTGTATTATCTCGTTATAAAATCATCAAAACCGTAGAGATTGTCGACAATATGCAAGATACCCTTGTTCCACAAGATATAAGCACGAGTCAGGGAAGAACACTGACGGAACACGTATTTAAGCAAATTCAATCGGCGATTGTATTAGGACAGATTCCTGCGGGTAGTAAAATTTCTGAGCCTGAGTTGGCACGTATTTACGGCATCAGTCGAGGTCCTCTGCGTGAGGCGATTCATCGTCTTGAAGGGCAGAAACTGGTTGAGCGGACGGCACATGTGGGTGCACGTGTGGTTTCATTGTCGTTACAACAGTTTCAAGAACTTTATCAAATTCGTGCCTCGCTTGAAGGATTAGCCTGTAAATTAGCAGCACAGCATATTGATAAAAAACAAATTTTGGCATTGCGTGATGTATTGCGAATGCATGCAGAAGATGAAAATTTTAAAGCAGGCAAGGGCTATTACCTGCAAGAAGGTCAAGACGATTTCCATTACTGCATTATCAAAAGTAGTGGCAATAAAACTTTAGAAAAGATGTTATGTGATGAGCTTTATCACCTCATCCGTATGTACCGAATTCAGTTTTCAAATACCCCAAATCGACCGAGCAAAGCTTGGGACGAACATATCCGCATTTTAGATGCGATCGCAGAAGGTGACGGTGAACTTGCCGAAATGCTGATGCACCGTCACATCAATGCATCTTACAAAATTGTTGAGCAAACATTGCTGCAAACCCAAGGAGAACATCAACATGGCTAAATCTGCTGGTCAGCTATTCCGCGACGCGGTCGCAAATGAAAAACCATTACAAGTGGTGGGTGCGATTAACGCCAATCATGCATTGTTAGCAAAACGTGCGGGCTATAAAGCAATTTATTTGTCAGGTGGTGGTGTTGCCGCAGGTTCGTTAGGTTTACCTGATTTAGGGATTAGTAACCTTGATGATGTATTGACGGATGTACGCCGTATTACAGATGTGTGTGACTTACCGTTATTGGTTGATGTAGATACAGGTTTTGGTGCTTCAGCATTCAATATTGCACGTACCACGAAATCAATGATTAAGTTCGGTGCAGCAGCAATGCACATCGAAGATCAAGTGGGCGCAAAGCGTTGTGGTCACCGTCCGAATAAAGCGATTGTGACACAGCAAGAAATGGTAGATCGTATTAAAGCGGCAGTGGATGCACGTACTGATGAAAACTTTGTGATCATGGCACGTACTGATGCACTTGCAGTTGAAGGCTTACAAGCAGCGATTGACCGTGCAGGTGCTTATATCGAAGCAGGTGCGGATATGTTATTCCCTGAAGCGATCACTGAACTGGCAATGTATAAGCAATTTGCTGATCTGACTAAAGTGCCAGTATTGGCGAACATTACTGAATTTGGTTCTACACCCTTATTCACGACTGAAGAGTTGGCTTCTGCGGATGTAAGTATTGCGTTATACCCACTTTCAGCATTCCGCGCGATGAATAAAGCAGCGGAAAATGTGTATGTGACTTTGCGTCAAGAAGGCACACAAAAGAACGTTGTTGATACTATGCAAACCCGACAAGAATTGTATGAACGCATTAACTACCATGCGTTTGAACAATACCTAGATGGAACTTTCGCGAAGAATAAATAGTTTGAGCTTTTCTAACCTCTCCCAGAGGGAGAGGGATTTCACGAATTAAAGACTTTCTAGTGGAGATAAAAAGAGTATTTTATCAGTTTCATGAAAGTCTCAATGATCGTGAAGGCGGCATGGATGCCGCCACGTTGGACTGCGGTAGCAAGGATGTACCGTCAGGCCAACAAAGGATTTTTGCTTACTTTTGATCCATCAAAAGTAAGTCCAGCCGAAGGCTTATCCTCAAATCAGATGAGAGTTCGGTACGACACCGCTAAGAAATTCACTCAGGATATAAAAAAGGACAATCTTATGAGCAGTAATGAAACTCCAACAGGCTTCAAGCCAAAAAAATCAGTTGCGTTAAGTGGTCAAGTTGCAGGTAATACAGCACTTTGTACCGTAGGTCGTAGTGGTAATGACTTGCACTACCGTGGTTATGACATTCTTGACCTTGCAGTGGGTAGCGAATTTGAAGAAGTTGCACACTTACTTGTACATGGCAAACTGCCAAACAAAGCTGAGTTGAAAGCCTATAAAGCAAAACTTAAAGCACTTCGTGGCTTACCAGCAGCATTGAAAACTGCACTTGAGCAGTTACCACCATCTGCACATCCAATGGACGTGATGCGTACAGGTGTATCAGTTTTAGGTTGTTTAACGCCTGAACATGAAGACCACAATGAAGCAGGCGCGAAAGACATCGCTGATAAATTGATGGCAAGCTTGGGTTCAATGTTGTTGTATTGGTACCACTTCAGCAACAACGGTCGTCGTATCGAAGTTGAAACGAATGATGACTCAATCGCTGCACATTTCCTCCATTTACTTCATGGCGAAGCGCCATCTGAAGAATGGATTCAAGCCATGCATACCTCTTTGATTCTGTATGCAGAGCATGAATTCAACGCATCAACATTCACCTCACGTGTTGTTGCAGGTACAGGTTCAGACATGTATTCAGCAATTACAGGTGGTATTGGTGCGCTACGTGGTCCAAAACACGGTGGTGCGAACGAAGTTGCATTCGTGATTCAACAACGTTATGACAACGCTGACGAAGCAGAAGCAGACATCCGTAGCCGTGTAGAGAAAAAAGAAGTGATCATTGGCTTTGGTCACCCTGTTTATACCATCTCTGATCCACGTAACGAAGTGATCAAGAAAGTGGCGCGTGAACTTGCTGAAGCACAAGAAAATACCAAGATGTACCTCATTGCTGAACGTTTAGAAGCGGTGATGAAAGAAGTGAAGAACATGTTCCCGAACCTCGACTGGTTTAGTGCGGTGAGCTACCACTTGATGGGTGTTCCGACAGCAATGTTCACACCATTATTCGTGATTGCACGTACAGCAGGTTGGTCAGCACACGTGATTGAACAACGTCAAGACGGCAAGATCATTCGTCCAAGCGCAAACTATACTGGCCCTGAAAACTTAGAATTCAAACCATTGGCGGAGCGTGGTTAATGACAAATCAATACCGTAAACCGCTGGCAGGTACCCAGCTCGAATACTATGACGTGCGTCAAGCCGTTGAAGATATTCAGCCAGGCGCATATGAAACTTTGCCATACACATCTAAAGTGTTGGCAGAGCAGCTTGTACGTAAAGCTGATGCAGAAAACTTAACTGATTATTTAAAGCAATTGATTGAACGCCGTCAGGACATGGATTTTCCTTGGTATCCTGCACGTGTAGTTTGTCATGACATCTTAGGTCAAACAGCACTCGTCGACCTTGCTGGTTTACGTGATGCGATTGCTGACAAAGGTGGCGATCCTTCTAAAGTGAACCCAGTAGTTCCAACGCAGTTGATCGTGGATCACTCTTTGGCAGTGGAATATGGTGGCTTTGATCCTGACGCGTTTGAGAAAAACCGTGCAGTAGAAGATCGTCGTAACGAAGACCGTTTCCACTTTATCGAGTGGACGAAAACCGCATTTAAAAATGTCGACGTAATCCCTGCGGGTAACGGCATCATGCACCAGATCAACTTGGAGAAAATGTCTCCAGTGATCCAAAATCGTGATGGCTTAGCATTCCCAGACACATGCGTAGGTACAGACTCACATACACCACATACGGATGCACTTGGTGTAATCTCAGTGGGTGTAGGTGGTTTAGAAGCTGAAAACGTGATGTTGGGTCGTGCATCTTGGATGCGTCTTCCAGACATTATTGGTGTTGAGCTTGTTGGTCAGCGTCAAGCAGGCATCACAGCGACGGATATCGTATTGGCACTCACTGAATTCTTGCGTAAAGAACGTGTCGTTGGTGCATATCTTGAGTTCTTCGGTGAAGGCGCAGACACCATGTCGATTGGTGACCGTGCAACCATCTCGAACATGACACCTGAATATGGTGCAACGGCTGCGATGTTCTACATCGACCAAAACACGATTGATTATTTACGCCTGACAGGTCGTGAAGATGCACAAGTGGCATTGGTTGAGCAATACGCAAAAGAAATCGGTCTTTGGGCATCGGATATGACCAAAGCGGAGTACCCACGTGTACTTCGTTTTGATCTTTCAACAGTCACTCGTAACATTGCAGGTCCATCAAACCCACATGCACGTGTATCAACTGCTGACTTGAAAGAAAAAGGTATTGCAGGTGTTGTTGAAAACCGTACTGATGGTTTAATGCCTGATGGCGCGATCATCATTGCCGCGATCACGTCATGTACCAATACCTCAAACCCACGTAACACGGTGGCGGCAGGTCTATTGGCACGTAAAGCCAATGAACTTGGTTTAGTACGTAAACCTTGGGTGAAATCTTCATTTGCACCAGGTTCTAAAGCGGCTGCATTGTATCTAGAAGAAGCTGGCGTACTCAAAGACCTAGAAAAACTTGGTTTTGGTATCGTGGCGTATGCATGTACTACATGTAATGGTATGTCAGGTGCGCTTGATCCAGTGATTCAACAAGAAATCATTGATCGTGACTTGTATGCGACTGCGGTACTTTCGGGTAACCGTAACTTCGATGGTCGTATCCATCCATATGCAAAACAAGCGTTCTTGGCATCGCCTCCACTGGTCGTAGCGTATGCGATTGCAGGAACCATTCGTTTTGACATCGAAAAAGATGCACTGGGTACAGACAAAGACGGTAATCCAATTTACCTGAAAGATATCTGGCCATCTGATGCTGAAATTGATGCACTGGTAAAAGAAGCTGTGAAGCCTGAACAATTCCGTAAAGTCTACATTCCTATGTTTGACCTCGGTGAAGTTGAGCAAGCGGAAAGCCCACTTTACGACTGGCGTCCTATGAGTACTTACATCCGTCGTCCGCCGTATTGGGAAGGGGCGTTGGCTGCACCACGTACGTTGACCAACATGCGTCCGCTTGCAATTTTGGGTGATAACATCACGACTGACCATTTATCGCCTTCAAATGCGATCATGATGGATTCGGCTGCGGGTGAATACCTACACAAAATGGGCGTACCTGAAGAAGACTTCAACTCATACGCGACACACCGTGGTGACCATTTGACTGCACAACGTGCAACATTTGCCAACCCGAAATTGTTTAATGAAATGGTGGTTCGTTCTGACGGCACGATTAAACAAGGTTCAAAAGCGCGTGTAGAGCCTGAAGGCGAAGTGATGCGTATGTGGGAAGCGATTGAAACTTACATGAACCGTAAGCAACCGTTGATCATTGTTGCGGGTGCGGATTATGGTCAAGGTTCAAGCCGTGACTGGGCAGCGAAAGGTGTTCGTCTTGCAGGTGTTGAAGCGATTGTGGCTGAAGGTTTTGAGCGTATTCACCGTACTAACTTAGTGGGTATGGGCGTGTTACCGCTTGAGTTTAAACCAGGTGTGAACCGTAAGACGTTGAAGTTAGATGGTACTGAGCTTTATAGCGTGATTGGTAATATCTCACCGCGTTCGACTTTGACTTTAGTGATTGAACGTTCAACGGCTGATGGTAAAGAAGAAATTCTTGAAGTGCCTGTAACTTGCCGTCTAGATACAGAAGAAGAAGTTTCTGTATATGAAGCGGGCGGTGTATTACAGCGTTTTGCACAAGACTTTTTAGAAGGTCAAGTGGCTTAATACTTTAGCTAAAAGTAATTGATATTGTTTAAAAAAGACCCTATCTTGATGATGGGGTTTTTGCTTTTCAGTATTACAAGTTGAGGAAATTATGGGTAAAAATAAGAACGCACTCCAAGTGAGTAATGAGGAAAAAAAATCAATTGAAGACGTATTAAAACAATACTTAATAGCAATAGATGGAATTACATCAACGGCTAAAATTGCTCTACCTCATATTTTGAAATGGAAGCTTTCAGAAATTGAAATATTACAAAATAAATTAAAAAAATTTAAAGAGGTCGTAAATCATGAGACTGGAAAAAAGGGCTTGATGGTAGAAAATGCTAGAGATTTTGCAGAAATAACAGAATGTCTTCGTCAACTTGAGGGAGTTAACAAAAAGAAGCATGATACATATTTAGCTAAAAGTTTATTTACTCAATTATTTGCAGAGTTTGATGCATATATTGGTGAGTTACTAAAAGTAATTTATTTAGGTAATGAAGATTTGTTGAAAGGTATTGTTAGAGAGATTTCATTAGCTGACATAATGGATTTTTCTGATCTGGATTCTGTAAAAATATCTATATTAAATAAGGAAATAGAAACATTAAGACGAGATAGTTACATAGAGCAGTTTTCAGCACTAGAGAAAAAATTCAAAATAGAGTTAAAAAAATTTGAGGAGTGGTCTGCTTTTGTTGAGCTTTCACAGCGTAGAAATATTATTATGCACAATGGTGGCGTTGTAAGTGATCAGTATATAAATGTTTGTCAGAAAGAGGGGTATAAATTCGAAAGTAGTACCAAAATTGGATCTGATTTAGATGTTGATTTTGAATACTTTTTAAAAGCTTCTAGAATATTATCAAAAGTTGGCTTGATGTTAGCATATACACTATGGAGTAAAGTGTTCCCAAGAGAAATAGAAGAACTGCACCAATCATTAAATAGTACTGTTTATGATTTTTTACTCAATAAAAAGTGGCGATTTGTTTCTGAATTATGTGACTTTATGTTCAGTAAACCTATGCTAAAGGATATTCAGGATATTCATTACAAGATAAGAATCGTTAATTCTGCTATTGGTTTGAAATTCTCGGAACAAAATAGTAAAGCGGAAGAAATGCTTGGGTCGGTGGATTGGTCAGCAAATTATAGGGATTTTAAACTCGCAATCGCAGTCTTAAGAGAAAACTATCCTGAGGCTGTTCAGATAATGAAAGGTATTGGTAGAAATGGTGAGCTGATTGATCAGCATGCTTACCATATTTGGCCACTTTTTTCTCGATTTAGAGAGCAGCAGGAGTTTTATGATGCTTACTATGAAATTTATGGTGAACATTTTTCAGAGAGTCTAGAACTACCAAATGAAACTATTGAGGCTACTATTGAGGGAAATACCTTAGTGTCTGATCTAAAAAATGTGCATGAGGTAAATTTCAATAATAATCAATTGAAAAAACATACATCAGATAAATCAAATCATACTGATACTGATACTGATACTGATACTGATACTGATACTGATACTGATACTGATACTGATACTGATACTGATACTGATACTGATACTG
>NZ_OVCN01000028.1 GCF_900406815.1 Acinetobacter haemolyticus | reverse complement strand
TTCAGACACTGGGTGGTTCAGGTGCATTAAAAGTGGGTGCAGATTTCTTAAAAACCTATTTCCCAAATTCAGAAGTCTGGGTGAGCCAACCAACGTGGGATAACCATGTTGCGATCTTCAACGGTGCAGGTATCAAGAGCAACTTCTATCCATACTTCGATGCAGAAACGCGTGGTGTTGATTTTGATGGCATGTTGTCGACACTAAAAACTTTGCCAGAACAAAGCATCGTGTTGTTACACCCTTGCTGCCACAACCCGACTGGTGCGGATCTAAATCCAGCACAGTGGGATCAAGTGATTGCGGTATTAAAAGAGCGTAACCTGATTCCATTCCTCGACATCGCTTACCAAGGCTTTGGCGATGGTATGGAGCAAGATGCTTATGCAATTCGTGCTTTAGACCAAGCAGGTTTGAACTTCATCGTCAGCAACTCATTTTCTAAAATCTTCTCACTTTATGGTGAGCGTGTTGGCGGTTTAACCTTCGTATGTGATGATGCTGAAGCAGCACAATGCACATTCGGTCAATTAAAAGCAACAGTACGTCGTATCTACTCTAGCCCACCAACAACAGGTGCATGGTTGGTTGATCAAGTGCTCAATGACGCTGATCTAAATCAACAATGGCAAGGTGAAGTCAAAGAGATGCGTGAGCGTATTATCAAAATGCGTAGCATCTTAAAAGATGAGTTGACGAAAGCACTTCCTGACCGTGACTTTAGCTACCTAGTCAACCAAAAAGGGATGTTCAGCTACACAGGTTTGACAGGCGAACAAGTTGATACCTTACGTGAAGAATATGCAATTTACCTTGTACGCAGTGGTCGTATCTGTGTTGCAGGTTTAAATATGAATAATATTTATAAAGTTGCAAACGCGATGGCTGAAGTTTTAGCAAAATCAGCTTAAGAAACTGAATTGCTAAACTTAAAAAGGTTGTTTCACGTGAAACAACCTTTTTTATTTACGACACAAATATTTAGATTTGATCACCAAACTTAGATATAAAAACCATTAATGATTAAATCTGTATCAATCAATGTTCAATCCAGCCGAGTCTTTGTATACTGCAACACATTGATAAACTACAAACAGCTCTTTAAAAAATGACTCAACTGACTTGCTTCAAAGCGTATGATATTCGCGGAAAATTAGGTACAGAACTGAACGAAGACATCGCCTATAAAATTGGTCGTGCGTACGGACAAATCTATCAACCTAAGAAAATTGTGATTGGTTGTGACATCCGTTTAAGTAGTGAAGGTTTAAAACAAGCGACCATTCGTGGTCTAAATGATGCAGGCGTCAACGTTCTAGATTTGGGTATGACGGGCACTGAAGAAGTCTACTTCGGCGCTTTTCATCTTGATGTACAAGGTGGCATTGAAGTGACTGCCAGCCATAATCCAATGGACTACAACGGTATGAAATTGGTCCGTGAAAATGCACGTCCAATCAGTGCTGATACAGGATTAAAAGACATCCAAGCCCTTGCAGAATCAGGTGCTTTTATAGAAGTTGAGCAAAAAGGTACAACTGAAAACTATAATATTTTACCTGAGTTTATCGATCACTTGTTAACCTATATCGATCCTCAGAAAATTAAACCACTCAAGCTGGTGGTGAATGCAGGTAATGGCGCAGCAGGTCATGTGATTGATGCGATTGAGCAGAAATTCCAACAACTGAATATTCCTGTTGAATTTATTAAAATTCACCATGAAGCAGATGGCACTTTCCCAAATGGGATTCCGAACCCAATTTTAATTGAAAATCGAGATAGTACTCGCGATGCTGTGCTTGCACATCATGCAGATATGGGTATTGCATGGGATGGTGACTTTGACCGCTGCTTCCTATTTGATGAAAAAGGTCAATTTATTGAAGGCTATTACATTGTTGGTTTATTGGCACAAGCATTCTTGATTAAACAATCAGGTGAGAAAATTGTGCATGATCCACGTCTAGTTTGGAATACCTTTGATATCGTAGAGCAATATGATGGCGTCGCGGTTCAATCAAAATCTGGGCATGCCTTTATTAAAGACGTGATGCGTGAGCACAATGCCGTTTACGGCGGAGAAATGAGTGCACATCATTATTTCCGAGATTTTGCTTATTGCGATAGCGGTATGATTCCTTGGTTACTCACCATTGCCCTGCTTTCTGAGACAGATCAATCACTTTCAACATTGGTTGAAAATATGATTGCCAAGTTCCCATGTAGCGGCGAAATCAATTTCAAAGTAGCAGACACTCAAGCAACGGTGCAAAAAATCTTTGATCATTATGCCGATCAAAATCCACAAATCGACCGTACTGATGGGGTCAGTCTTGATTTTGGTGCTTGGCGTTTGAATGTCCGCGCCTCCAATACCGAACCATTACTTCGCCTCAATATTGAAAGTCGCGCCGACAAAAATTCTCAACCAATGCAAAGTTATGTGGATGAGCTAACTGCATTGATTCAAGGATAATTCGATTCAATAAAAAAAGGAGCTTCGAGCTCCTTTTTTTATAATTTTTTAATGATATCCATTTGGATTTTGCTTTTGCCAATTCCAACTGTCAGCGAGCATATCTTCCAACGTATGCTGAGCTTTCCACCCCAACTCTTGCTCAGCACGAGATGCGTCCGCATAAAAAGCTGGTAAGTCCCCTTCTCTACGTTCGACAAATTCTGTTTTAATCGTTACACCATTCACTTTTTCAAATGTCTCTTTGATTTGTAATACTGAAATTGGCTTTCCTGTACCAATATTCCAAGCCCGACATCCATGATGATTTAAGCGATTATTAACGGCTAATACATGGGCCCGTGCTAAGTCAACTACATGAATAAAATCTCGCTCGCAGGTTCCATCTGTAGTGGAATAATCCTTACCAAAGATGGATAATTTTTCTCTTCTACCTACAGCGACCTGAGTAACAAATGGCATCAGATTATTTGGAATTCCTTGAGGATCTTCACCAATTTGACCACTTTTATGCGCTCCCACTGGGTTGAAATACCGCAATAGTGCAATCGACCAACGAGGATCAGCTACGCTTAACTTCTCCAACATTTGTTCAATGACCAATTTTGTATAGCCATAATTATTATTGGGTAAATTTAATGGCATATCCTCCTGATAAGGAGATGAATTTAACTCACCATAAACCGTTGCTGAGGAACTAAAGACGAGTGTGCACACGCCTGCTTGTTCCATCGACTTTATAAGTTGAATACTACCGGAAATATTATTGTCAAAATAAATCGAAGGTTTAACCTGACTCTCACCCACAGCTTTTAAACCAGCAAAATGAATCACTGCTTCAATTTCATGATCTTGAAAGACTTGATCCAAATCAGTTTGATCACGAATGTCACCTTGAATAAAAATTAAGGATCGATTTGCTAATTTTTGAACACGTGCTAGAGAGGTTTCAGAACTATTGGATAAATTATCAAAAACGATCACCTCATGACCCGCATCAAGTAACTCTAAACAGGTATGCGAACCAATATAGCCAGCACCACCTGTGACTAAAATTTTAGCCATCAGTCTTTCCTAATAATATTTTCAATAATCCTTGTGTCGAAGCATCGAAGGCAGATAAGTCAGCTTGCTCACCATTTAAAATTGGTAACAACTGATTCGCTATCTCCTTACCTTTTTCCACACCCCATTGATCAAAAGGATTAATATTCCACAAGACTGATTGCACAAAGACTTTATGTTCATACATTGCAATCAACATTCCTAAACTATAAGGATTCAGCTCTTTTAATAATATTGTTGAGCTTGGTTGATTACCTTCATACTGCTTATAAGCAGGTAAATTTTGTAACTCATCAGCAGCAAGTGCTTGATTACCAAAGGCCAATAATCGTGATTGTGCCAAACAATTTGATAATGCTAGATGATGCTGTTCAACGAACGCATCTGCATTCTCTACATAAGTAAATTGATTCCCATTATAGCGTTTCACGGGTGCAATGAAATCGCAACTCACCGAATGTGTGCCTTGATGTAAAAGTTGATAAAATGCATGCTGTGCATTTGGTCCAACCTCTCCCCACACAATTGGACAGGTTGCAGTATCAACTTTTTCGCCATTTCGCTGAATCGACTTCCCATTCGACTCCATTTCCAATTGCTGTAAATACGCCGCAAAATATTTCAAACGTCCATCATATGGCAATACAGCATGGGTCTGGATATCCAGAAAATTGTTATTCCATGCGCCTAACAAACCCATCAGGACTGGAATATTTTGATGAAATGACGCGTTTTGAAAATGTTGGTCAATCGCATGCGCACCCGCTAACAATTGCTTAAAACCTGCTACACCAATGGTTAACGCAATTGGTAAACCAATACAGGACCATAGGGAATAGCGACCACCCACCCAATCCCAAAGTAACAATTGTTTATCAGATGCAATTCCCCATTCCGTCATTTTTTCAGGCTTAGTTGAAACCCCAATAAAATGATTTTTTAGAATTTTGTCATTGCTACCTAAAGCTTTTTCTAACCATTGACGGACAGTTTGTGCATTGGAAAGCGTATCAATAGTGCCAAACGATTTTGATGAAATAATAAACAGCGTCGTTTCTGGTCGTAACTGATGTAATAAATCAGATAACTGACTTCCATCCATGGTGGAAACAAAATGAACGGCTAAAGGTTTAGCAGTCGGTACTTTAAAATCAGACAGTGCGTGAGTCACCATCAATGGACCCAAGTCTGATCCACCCACACCAATATTGACCACATCCTGAATCACCTCACCCGTAGCACCGCGATATTGCCCAGCGTGAATTTTTTCTACTAAGGCATACATACGATCAAGTTGTGTATGGACTTGTGCTGTAATTTCAGGATGAAAAGCTGAATCTTGGGGTAACCGCAGAGCCCAATGCATCGCAGCACGCTGCTCGGTATAATTAATTTGTTCAGTTGAAAATAATTTTTTGATCCATTGTCCTAAACTTTGTGCATTTGCGAATTCAACTAAAGCTTTTAAAATATGTTGATCAACACGATGCTTACTAAAATCAAAGACAATTTGATCATGCTCAACCGAAAAACGGCTAAAACGTGCAGGATCTTCTGCAAACAAGGTGTTGAGATGTATATCTTTAAATTGCGTTTGTAAAGATACTAGATGCTCTAAAACGGAAGCCTGCTCTTGTATAGGAAAAGGCTGTATGTGTTTAGCCATAATTAACGCCCCACGCCCATATAAGCAAAACCTTGTGATTTCACATAATGAGGATCATAAATATTACGTCCATCTAAAATCAAAGGATGTTCCATTAATTGTAGCAACTGTCTAAAGTCAGGACTCCAATATTGCTTCCATGCCGTTAAGGTGCATAGTCCGTGGGCATGACGAACCGCATCATACTGATCATCACAGAGGATTAAATCGGGTCTTTCACCATAAATCATCGCAATTTCATCTAATGCTTGTGGATCATGTAAACGCACCGTTACACCTTGTGCCCACAACGCTTTTAGCATCTGGTGTATCGGTGATTGTTGAATACTTGAAGTATTTTCCTTAAAGGAAGCTCCCCATATTGCTATGGTTTTTGCTTCCAATTCACCATGATAATAATTCCATAATTTACGGAACAGAATTTCTTTTTGTTGCTCATTAATGTCCCAAACTTGCGCAAGTAATTGACTTTTGACGCCAGTATTTGCCACGGTACTCGCCAAGGTCAAAACATCATGAGAAAAATTCTCCCCACCAAAGCCAGCGCCAGGATATAGGTAAGCATCGCCAATACGATTATCTGCAGCCATACCCTGTCTGACCGAAGCAATATCGATACCGAGTTTTTCAGCAACCACCGCTAAATCATTTATATAGCTTATTCGGGTTGCCAACATGCCTGAGATACTAAGTTTGGTAAACTCCGCATCTAAAATCGGCATGAACAAATATTGTTGCTCTAATGGGAAAAAAGGTCTTAACAACTCTTTTACTTTGCTTTGGGCACGGTTATCCAAACATCCAACAATTAACTGCTTAGCCTGAGTCAAACTTTGTAGGGCATTACCTTCTTGGATCGTGTCAGGCAAATACACCCAATCATCTTCCGAAAGGATCTGCTGCATTTTTTCCGTGCCATGCAAACCAAAGGTAGAGGCATTGATCATCAACTTAGGATGAATAATAGTCCGTTGTTTTAGGGCGTCTAAAAGCTCAAATACGAAGGTTTCTTGAGTTTGGTTAAAGCTAAATAAGTATCCATCAATATCTAAGGGTAGATCTTGAAGCGCAGCATATTTTAGAAAACCACTTTTCAACTGTTTTTCTAATAAACGGCTGACATTTTCATCATGAAACACATAGTGCAAACTATGTTCTTGTTTCTGCGTATCTGAACACCAATACACAAAGTGTCCAGATTCAGAAAGTAGCGCAGACATTACTCCTGCATATAAGGTATTGCCAAAAATTGCAATTTTCATAACCGTTAACCCTAACCTACAGGGCTAACTCACGAATTAAGCCCTTAAAATCTTCACCCAATTTTGGATGTTCAATACCATAATGTAATACAGCTTTAAGATAACCAATCTTACTACCGCAATCAAAGGTCTGGCCTTTCATACGATAGGCTTCAACAGCCTCAAGCTGCTGTAAACTGGCAATCGCATCGGTCAATTGAATTTCATTGCCCGCGCCACGTGGGGTATTTTCCAACATCGCCATAATTTTCGCTGGTAAGATATATCGCCCCACCACCGATAAATTCGAAGGCGCCGTTCCTACTGCTGGTTTCTCTACAATCCCTTGCATGACAATACTCTCTCCTTCATTCGGAGAATTTGCCACATCAACGATACCATATTGATCGACTAAATGATCAGGCACCGCTTCCACCATGATCTGAGCAGCTTGTGATTGTTCAAAGCGTTGAATCATCAACGATAAATCATTTTCTGTCGCAGCATCTTTCACCAACACATCTGGCAATAACACCGCAAAAGCTTCATTACCCACGATATCTTTCGCACAAAGCACAGCATGTCCAAGCCCCAAAGGCTGCGGCTGACGTACACTGACTACACTGACATGTTTCGGCAAGATATCAGTAATTTCTTTGAGTAAATCAAATTTCTGCTTTTGTTCTAAAGTCGTCTCAAGCTCAAAATTACGATCAAAATAATTTTCGATAGATGCTTTGGAGGAATGGGTCACCAAAATGATTTGCTCGATTCCAGCCTTCACAGCTTCATTCACAACATATTCAATCGCAGGACGATCCACTACCGTGACCATTTCTTTTGGAATAGATTTACTCGCTGGCAGAAAACGCGTACCTAAACCTGCAACAGGTAAAATTGCTTTTTTGATCATAACTTCTCTCAAATTAATTCACTCTGACTTCGCCGCTACGCTTATAACCGTCAACATAATGTTCAAGCTGGGTCAATGCCCAATCGACATCATGGTCAATTGCCGTCATTTGATTGATTCTAGCAAAAATTTCTTGGATTTCTTCTAACGGATAATGCTTTTCGAAAGAACGAAGAATTCGCGTATGCTGGGTGTATTCTGTATTTTCCTGATCAATCAGTAACTCTTCATACAGTTTTTCACCAGGTCTTAAACCACTGTACGCAATTTCAATATCACCTTCTAAAGAACCCGCTTCACGTACTTTTAAACCACTGAGTTTAATCATTTGACGCGCGAGATCTTGGATACGAACAGGTTCTCCCATATCCAGTAAGAATACATCACCGCCCGAACCTAATGCGCCAGCCTGAATCACCAACTGAGATGCCTCGGGAATGGTCATAAAATAGCGTGTCACATCTGGATGCGTCACAGTGATGGGACCACCAACAGCGATTTGCTGTTTAAATAATGGCACCACAGAACCAGAAGAACCGAGAACATTACCAAAACGAACGATACTGATTTGTGTATTCGGCTGCGTCTCGGCCACTGCCTGACAATAAAGCTCAGCCATACGTTTAGAAGCACCCATCACATTGGTTGGACGAACTGCTTTATCCGTTGAAATGAGAACAAAGGTTTCTACACCTTTTTTCACTGCCGCATTCAAACTATTTGCGGTTCCAATTGCATTGTTTTTTAAGCCTGCAATTGGGTTACATTCAACTAACGGTACATGTTTATACGCCGCGGCATGATAGACTGTCTGGATGTGATATTGTTCGATAATTCGCTCAAGCTTTTGTTGATCTTGTACCGTTCCTAATATAGGAACAATGTCGCAAGTTGCGGTGCGTCTTAGCTCTTTATCAATATCGTAAAGCGCAAACTCGGTTAGTTCATATATAACCAAAAGTTTGGGTTTATTTTTAATAATTTGACGGCATAGCTCTGAGCCAATTGAACCACCTGCACCTGTCACCATCACGACTTTATCTTGAATATTTTTAACCAACAGATGAGCAATTGGTGGCACAGGATCACGTCCCAGTAAGTCAATAATATCAACTTCCTGAATATCAGAAACCCGAATCTCGCCATCCACTAACTGGGTTAAACCCGGTAACTCTGTGATTTTAAGTCGTGCAGATTCAAACTGTTGAATGATTTCAGTTTTACGTACACGCCCAACAGAAGGGATCGCCAAAAGGATTTCATCGATGCGATCTTTTTGGAAACGCTGTAGGGCTTTTTCTACCCCATAGACCTTTAAACCACCGACACTTTGCCCCTGTAAAGAGGTATAATCATCAATAAAAAATACAGGTAAATGATCATCCGAACGATGTAATGCCGCCGCAATTTGCTGTCCCGCATTACCGGCACCATAAATCGCAATTCTTTTACGTCCAATTTCTGAATAGTAAGATGCCTTAATAATAAAACGAATAATTGCACGACTGAGCCATACCCAAGCAAACATCATGAAACCATACATGAATGGTATCGACATCGGGACATAAGCCTGTGTACACATATTGAGTATGTACAAAGCAGCCATGGTTAATGCAACCGAAATTGCCAACTTAACAATAAAGACTTCGTTAAATGTACGTACAATAAAATGATAAACGCCTGTTAAACCTAGACTTAGCACGGCAATGAGGCTTACAAGTGCAATCCCATGATCAATACCAGGAATAACTTCTGCACCTAAATCAAATAAACGAATGACATAGCACAACCATAAAATCACAGGGAAAGCTAAAGCATCCAAAAAAATAAGAAAAATTTGCTTAAATTGCCGTGGTGCTGAGGCGAATTGATGAATAATCTTTTTCACAGTGATCTTCTAATCATCCTACTTTCAGTTCGATCTTTATACGCACTTCTGATCTCACTCGAAATAACTTTTACATATGATGTACACTATTTTTGAAATAGTAGGATACGCATCTCATATCCTAATATTTTTTATGAATTAGTCTGCGACTCTAATTAGCCATCATTGCATGTAATTTCTTAATTACATCCACGGTTTTTTGAACATTCAACTCACTCAAAGTTGGATGAACCAGAAACATTAAACTCGTTTCACCGAGTTGTTGCGCATTTTTAAGGCGCTCAGCCGGTCGCCAAGGCGTACCTTCAAAAGCATGTTCCAAATAAACTTCTGAGCACGAACCACTAAAACATGGTACTTGCTGAGCATTAATTTCTTGCATTACTCGATCACGTGACCAGCCTTCAGGTAACGCATGCTCATTAATTTGTACATAACACTTATAATGAGCATGAATATAATCACCATTTGGACGGTGCACTGTGAAATATGGTGAACCTTCAAAAGCAGCCCATATCTTTTCAGCATTGATTGTCCGCTGCTGAGTCCATTCAGACATACGTTGTAACTGAATACGACCAATCACAGCCTGCATTTCCATCATACGCCAATTCGTGCCAAACGAATCATGTAACCATCGGAAACCTGGGGGATGTTGTTTGTTATAAACGCTATCGTAGCTCTTACCATGGTCTTTATAAGACCACATTTTTTTCCAAAGTTTTTCATCATTGGTGGTGACCATACCACCTTCACCACCTGTAGTCATGATCTTGTCCTGGCAGAATGACCAGGCTGAAATATGCCCGATAGATCCTGCAGGCTTACCTTTATATTGAGCACCATGTGCCTGTGCACAATCTTCAATAACATACAGGCCTTTTTCCTCGGCCAACTGCATAATCGGATCCATATCACACATCCAACCTGCTAAATGTACACAGATAATGGCTTTGGTATTAGGCGTCAAAACAGCTTCGATGGTTCGACGAGAAATATTTTGGGAGTCCAACTCAACATCTGCGAATATAGGATTTGCACCTGCTGTGACAATTGAACTAGCTGAAGCGAGAAAGGTTCGAGATGTCACAATTACGTCATCTCCTGCACCAATACCTAATGCTTTTAACGCAACGTCCAACGCAACCGTTCCATTTGCTAAAGCTACCGCATATTGAGTGCCTGCAAATACAGCAAACTCTTTTTCAAATTCGCGACACTCCTGACCCGTCCAATAGTTCACCTTATTTGAAAGCAATACCTTAGATACAGCATCTGCTTCTTGTTGAGTGAAACTTGGCCATGGTTCAAATGCAGTGTTTAACATCTTAATTTACCTTCTCATTAACCATTATCAAAAATGGCATGCTTTCCGCTTTGATTTTACTTATATGAAAAAACCTGTCTTTCTTCATATAATTTTTGTATTACTTCTTTTCCAATATACGTGCAGGATTGCCAACCACTGTTACACCTGCTGGCACACTTTTGGTCACAACCGCGCCCATTCCAACAACCGCACCTTTTCCAATGATTAAAGGTTTAGCAGGCGTACCCTGTTTAATAACAGCACCTGTCCCAATATAGGCATGATCTTCTATATGTATATTGCCATTGCATTTAACGCCTGGAGCAAAGGTGACGTAATCGCCAATTACACAGTCATGCTCGACATAACTGTACAAATTAGCATGAAAGCATTTACCTATCTTGATGTTTGACGTAATTGTCACAAATGGGCTCAGTGCTGCACCTTCTCCAATCTCAACCTCATCCATAAATAAGGTATTGTCCGCATATACAGACCATAGATTCATTCCATCTTCTACAAGACGATTGGCTATCTTTTCTCTAACACTACTATTGGCGATCGCGATAAGCACATGTTTATTTAAATAATTTAAATCTTTGAAAGCCTGATAGTTTAATGCCACATGACCATTAATCTTTTGAGACTCTACCAAGCTGTCATCTATAAAGTAGAGTTCGGCTTGGATGCCCATCCGTTGTAAGTGCTGACGAGCAACTGGCATTAAACTTCGACCACAACCCGAGGCGCCATAAACCGCATAAATATTATTGTGGTTCATTCTGATTGTCCGATGCTGAACCTGTAAACTTGGTCATCGTTGCTTCGCCTGCTTCATTAATATCATCTTTGGCGATTACTTTTTTCACAGTTTTCAACATGATCTTAAAATCTAACCAGATTGACTGATTTTCAACGTACCAAGTATCTAGTTTAAATTTCTCTTCCCAGCTGATGGCATTTCGTCCATTGACTTGCGCATGGCCCGTCATACCTGGACGGACCTCATGACGTTTGGCTTGCTCTTTATTGTAAAGTGGTAAATATTCCATCAGTAATGGACGAGGCCCTACAACACTCATATCACCTTTAATCACGTTCCACAGCTCTGGCATTTCATCTAAGCTAGTCGAACGAAGCATTTTTCCAAAAGGTGTCAAACGCTCATTATCAGGTAGCGGATTACCCTGCGCATCAACAGCATCCTTCATGGTTCGGAATTTGATCATTTCAAATGGTTTACCATGTAAGCCTGGGCGTGTTTGACGAAATAAAATAGGTGAACCAAGATTCTTTTTTACTTTATAAGCCACAAAAACATATAAAGGAGATAAAAGGACCAATGCAGTAGAGGCAATGATAATATCCAGTAATCTTTTCATTTGTTATCCATTATCAAAAACAATATTTTCAAGTTTCTCAGCAATAATGCCATATTCAAGATTATCTAATACAAACTGTTTTCCTTTTGCTCCTAACAGTTGACGTTGTTCCTCCGTTAAAGCATAAAGTTCCTCTACCGCCTTCACAATAGCTTGAGGATCTTCTGCCTCAATCGTAATTCCAGCTTGAGCTTGCTGAACAATATCCCCTTTACCGGAGAAAGCATGAATAATAGGTTTTCCCGCGTAAAGATATTCTGGTAATTTATTGGGTGCTATACCAAAGCGATAAAGTGAGTTTTTCTGCCACCCGATATAACAAATATCAAACTGCTCTAACATAGACTGGATTTGTTTCTTAGGAATGGCATTAATAAATGTAATATTCTGCAAACCTAAAGATTGAGCTTTCTTTATTAAGTTTTCTTTTTCTTTGCCTGAACCCACAAGTACGAAATGTAGATCAGGATTATGTGATAGATGCTGAGCTGCCTCAATAAGATCATCCATAGCATTGGCAACGCCAATAGTTCCAGTATAACCGATAATAAATTTGTTCTTAGGTAATTGAGCAACTGTTTCTGAACTTAAAGGCTGTTTTTGAGAAACCTCATCTAAAGATACACCGTTCGGTATCCAGTGAAACTTTGCCTTATCCAATCCCCGGCTTTGCATATGTTCAACCGCATTGTATAAATTTGAAAATACATAATCTGCTTTTTTATATGCTCGGTCCTCAATCCAATGCATGAACTTTATAAATGGATGATTCGGGGAATGGCCGCCTAACTCTATTAAAGTTAAAGGCCAAATATCTCTTACTTCAAAAATAAAAGGAACCCTAAATTTGTTTGCGAGATACTTAGCACCCAGATAACCAATAAGAGAAGGAGATGAATATAAAATTACATCTGGCTTGGCTGGAATTACGTTTGACATATTACGTAAAAGCCAAGAGAACTTAAACCAATTTAGTACACGCTGTTTGCTATGCGCTTCCTGATATTCAGGTAAATTGACCCATACAAATGAGAAGTTAGGTATAATTTCCTCAATAAAATACTGCTCGTCAAACTGCTTTGGATTACGTAACAGATGACTATATCGACCAGCAATCACATAAACTTGATGACCTTTCTTTGCGAGCTCTTGGGCCAGATAATAATGTCGACCACCCATTGCTGTTTCTGGGGTAGAGCTATATTGATTAATTAACCAAAAAGTTTTTTGATGATTCATAACGCTCTAAATACCTGCTAATACAGTCGCGATATTTTGCGATGCTTTACCACCGCCGTATAGATTTGAAGGATCCTCAATATTTTTATTTAGCATTACTGTTGTATATTCAATAATTTTTTGGGTATCCGCACCTGCAAGCACGTTCACGCCATTTTCAATTAACTCTACCCATTCGGTTTGATCTCGCATGGTAATACATGGCTTTTTAAAGAAAAATGCTTCTTTTTGTACACCACCACTATCAGAAACTACTGCATTACAATGCTTTAACAACCAAATCATTTCCAAATAACCCACTGGTTCAAGCACCAACATATCCAATTGCAACCCTAAAGATTTTACAACTTTCTGTGTGCGGGGGTGTAATGGCAGCACGACTGGTAAAATATTGTTATGAATGTAATTCAATGCATCCACAATTGCTTTTAGACGTACAGGATCATCGGTATTTTCTGCACGGTGTAATGTAGCAACAATAAAATTACTTTCAGGTACAGCTTTAAGTGCTTCACCTTTTACTGCACGCTCAGCAAAAAACATTGATGAATCTTGCATCACATCGCCCACATTTAAAACCTGAACTGGTTTAGCCTCAAAACCTTCATTTTTCAAGTTTTTAACAGCAGTTTCAGTTGGGCAGAATAAAATATCACTGACTTGATCCGTCAAAATTCGGTTAATTTCCTCTGGCATACGCATATTAAAACTACGTAAACCTGCTTCAATATGCGCAATAGGAATATGTAATTTAGATGCTGCTAATGCGCCTGCTAATGTTGAATTCGTATCACCATATACCATTAAACGATCTGGTTTTGACTCTAAGCAAATTTTTTCAATCGCTTCTAGCATGCGACCAGTCATTGAGCCGTGGCTACCGCTATTAATATCTAATTGGTAATGAGGCTTTGGAATACCTAGTTGGTCAAAGAAAATATTCGACATGTTGGCATCAAAATGCTGACCAGTGTGAATAATTTCTTCAGATAAACCGGCTGTTTTTTCAATTGCAGCTGAAACTACACTTGCTTTAATAAACTGTGGACGTGCACCAATAACAGTTAAGATTTTCATTTGTTAACTACCTAATAACTCTTCGTATAACTTAAATAATTTAGCCTCTTCAATAGACCAATTGTATTTTTCATTTACAGCGTTAATACCATTTTTACCCATTTCTTGTGCAAGCTCTTTATTTGAAACTAATTTATCAATAGCAGCAGCAATTTCTTTAGGACTTTCTGGATTTACGCATATACCACAATTATTACCCTCAATAATAGATTTCCATAGTGGGTAATTTGAACCGATAACAGGAATACCAGCACTCATGTATTCAAACATTTTATTCGGTTGTGCATCGATATGATTTGGCACAGGTAAGAAAGTTACCAACCCAGCTACAGATGACTGTAAAACCTCTTTAACTTCATTTCTATTTAGCTGTCCGAGTTCATTAACTCTCGACCATCCCTCACTTCTCCGAGCATTTTCATAAGTAATTTTTTCGCCAAAAGAGCCTACAAGATTTAATTTTGTGGAAGTTTTTAATAGACTTAAAGAACTTACTACCTGTTCAATTCCTCGTATTTTTGAAATTCCACCGACATATGCAATTTCATTTTGAATTTTCGACCAATCTTTATCTAATGGCGTAAGCTCTCCCAATAATGGATAGTTATTAATATCAATAACTTTTTTACAAAATTTAGAAAATTTATCTCGAATAGCAGGAGTAGCTGTTACTATACAATCAAGTTTTGAACATATATATTCTTCATAATATTTAGCAAACATAGAAATAATTTTTGCTAAAAATAGATTTAGGTAAGGTTTAGCTAATATTTGCTTAGGAAGGTCTTCGTGAGCATCAAAAATTACTTTTTTACCACTATTTTTTAATTTTAATGCAATAAATAATAATTCTGGATCATGTAAATGATAAATATCAGCATTAATATCTAGCGCAGCTTTCAAAACTTTATTAGGAGTATTAAAAATTCTATCTTGCCTTGAACTTGGTTTCCCAATATCAATAATATTTATATTATTATTGACCTCATTCCCAATACCATCTGCAACAACCAGAAAGGTAGTAAATTTTTTAGATAAAGAGCTACATTGTTTTCTAAAAATACGAATATCAAATCTTGGATGAGCAGAGGTTAAATGACAAATTTTCATCAAGATTTCCTTAAATAACCAGAGTAACTAAAAAGATATAAAATTAATATACATGGAATAAATCCATATGATAATAGAACTGTATAAAATGAGCTATTACATAAAGCATAACCAATCAGAATCATTAAAGCACATAATATATTTGCTCCAATATACTTTGTTAAACTATTTGAAAAAATCAATATTAACAACAAAATAAAAGAGTTAATTATTAAACCATGCCAGCCAAATCGACCTACAGCCTCACCAAAAAAACCTGAATTAGCAGACCCTATAGTATTATAATAATATTCAGAAATTAAATGAGGAGCATATTTTGTATTTTCATTATTATAGACAACAAAGTATTCGAAAAATTTAGCACCATTTGACCCTGGAGCAACAATCACTCTTCTCAACCAATGTAAAACTACAATCTTAATCCCCATTAGCTTAAAAACAACAATATTAATTATAATAAAACTTGGCAAAAAAATCGAAAAAAAGTAGCCAAAGTTATTAATATTACGCAGTGAAAAATAAAAAAATAAAACCACAAATAGTGAAAAAGCAATACTCTTTAATCCAGATGAAGTGAAAATAACATAACTAAGCGAAATAGAAGTAAAAATAAAAATAACTTTTAACCACTTATTACTTTGTTTTAAAGCTAAGATAAAAAGTAAAGGTGAAAAAAGATACCCACCAAGCATTGTTGCATAACCTACATAAATATTTGATGATTCTTTAAATTCTGCCCTCACACCATAAACATCAGTAATATCAGGTAAAGTTAAGGTGAAACCAAGATTAAATATCAAAATAAAAAAACAAGTTACAACTAGAAAATAGATAAAACCTATCAACCATTTATAATCAATATCCACCAAAGGAAATTTAATTTTAATTTTATTATTAAAATAAGAAATAAAAATAAAACAAAATAAAATATATAAAGAATATACCAATATAATAAAGTCATTCCCAACAACTTGCTTAGGCAAATACAAGATAGTTGGAACAAGAGAAAAGTAATATAAAAAAACTAATATTAAATCTCCAGGCTTTTTTCCTTTATAATTTAAAAATAAACCACCAAACCACGCCATAAAAGCATGATAAACATGACTGCTTTTAAAACCAATATCACAGCCATACCCTGAAATATAACCAAACTCACTACAAACAATATTTATAAGCCAATAAACAGTAGCAATATAAATAGCATTAAATAAATATGGTGACAAATATTTCAAAATTTAGTCCTTCTAAAAAAAACAAGAACAAGGCCTATCAATAAAAATAAAATATATAAAAATAAAAAATGATAGTATGCAAACACCTTATTTCCATACACTAAATAGTTAAAACCTAAGTTTTTACTTTTTACATTCCACTCTTTTGATGTATATTCAGATAAAGTCAAGTTTTTATCTTTTATTACTTTATTTAAATCATTTTTTATCAAATAATCTAATAAACTAGCATGAACAAGATGATATTTTATATTGTTACTATTCTGGTATAAATCATAATAAGACCAACCATTATTATTAAATTGACTTACATTTTTTGCAATTGATTCTAAAAGCTTATTTGAAATATTTTTTGATTCCTTATCTAGAGATTCATATGCTTGAATACCAAAAGTTGAATAAACCATGCCATTAAACACATATGGAAGGTTATTTTGATCTGTAATATTTCTATCCATGTATTCTTCAATCCATGGTTGTCCATTTAAATAAGTTAAACTTCCGAATTCCTCATATTTTGTTAATGAAGAATTATATAAATCTCTTGCAACTTTATAGTATTTTTCTTCACCATATATTTCATAAGCACGTAGTAGTGGTATAATTGCATAAGCATCTGTAAGACCAGACCACCAACCCGATTCTAGCTTGTTATTATTAAAGCCCTTATATGGCCAATCAAAATTATACAAATAATGAGCTTTACCATTTAAAGAATAATCTACATTATCAACTAACCAATCGACGCTATTCTTAAAGTAAATTTTATTTTTCTCTTGATCATTTAAGTCTGGATAAACATTCCAGTATTCTAAAGATGGATCTTCTCTCCATATTAACTTATTTCCTTTATTTTCATAACCAATATGCTCTGAATATATAATAGCATAGTGAACCACATAAAAAGGTGATTGATACTCCCCTATTCTAGCAGAATATGAAATTGGTAAGCCTTTTTCATCAAATTCACGATGGGAGGTTTTACCTTCTTTGATAAAAACTCTTAAAGAAGTATTAAACTCAAATATTTCATAAGCATACTTATTAAATATAAAACTGACCAGGGCAAACCACACTATAAAAATTATGGATTTCTTAAAGCAAGCCATACACAACCTCATTTAATATCAAAGCCCCAATCACAACTATAACTAT
>NZ_OVCN01000059.1 GCF_900406815.1 Acinetobacter haemolyticus | reverse complement strand
TCGATGTCGTGGCCCTTGGCGCACCGCACCCAGCCTTTTTCCGAAAGCACCACGGTCACCGGTTCGGTGGGCATCAGCTCGGTTTCCGACAGCGCGCGGGCCTCGGCGCGGGCGACGATCGGCGAACGGCGGTCGGCGCCGTCGGTGTCGGCGTGCTTGATCCGCTCCTCCCGGCGCAGCTTCTTCAGCTTGGCCTCGCTGCCGAGCAGGGTCTGCAGGCGCTTCTGCTCCTTCAGCAACTCTTCCTGCTCGCCGCGGATCTTCATCTCTTCCAGGCGCGCCAACTGGCGCAGGCGGGTGTCGAGGATGTAGTCGGCCTGCACCTCGCTGAGTTCGAAGCGCTCCATCAGCACCGCCTTGGGCTGGTCCTCGGTGCGGATGATGTGGATC
>NZ_OVCN01000060.1 GCF_900406815.1 Acinetobacter haemolyticus | reverse complement strand
TCTCCCGCGTGCCGGAACCGCGTTCACGCAGGATCCACGGCGCAGCGGCCAGCTGCTCTAAGGTGACCGGACCACGGGCCAACGGCGAAGTCGGCGCGGCGAAAACCACCAGCTCGTCTTCCAGCCACGGTTCAGAAATAATTTCAGTGCTGTGGCACGGTCCTTCAATAAAACCAATATCAACGCGGAAATCCAGCACCGCTTGCATCACGTCCTGGCTGTTCCCAACGCTAAGTTCAATCGGCAACTGCGGATAATCATGGCGATAACGGGCGATAACGGCAGGCAGAATGTAGTTACCGATGGTACTACTGGCATAGATACGAATCGCGCGGTTGTCTTCGCGAAACAGTTGTTCGATTTCAACCGCCTGTTCAAGCAATGCCAACG
>NZ_OVCN01000026.1 GCF_900406815.1 Acinetobacter haemolyticus | reverse complement strand
AATGAAAAATATAAAATATTTATAAAAAATGTATCTTGCAAATTCTAAAAAAAATTTTTTTTTTAGGTCAAAGATTTTTTGTAAAAAATACGATCTTATTTGCAGTATTGGCTAAAAATGCATATTTTTACGATCAAATAAATATTCATATAAATTTTACAGAAAATTTACGCATTCTAGTTGTTCTGACATAGAGAGTTTACGCCTTCAATTTCCATACTACTGCTGACTTATTTTTAAATGGCATGTGCTATGTGGGAATTCATTTCTGTATTTATTCTTGCAATGGTTTTCGCTTATCCACTTGGACGCTATCTTGCAGATGTAATGCAAGCTCAGCCCATGAAAAGCGATCTTATTTTTAAAAGGATAGAACGACCAATTTATGCAGTTTTAGGTGTGAAGCAAGTCGGGATGAATTGGCGGCAATATCTTGGCGCTTTTATCATTAGTAATGTTTTGCTCTTAGCCACAAGTGTTGCAATCTTGATGACACAGGCTTGGTTGCCATTAAATCCAGATCATATCCCTAACATGAAATGGGATTTGGCATTACACACCAGCATTTCATTTTTGACCAATACCAATCAGCAGCATTATTCAGGTCAAGCTCAATTGTCTTATCTGTCTCAAATGACTGTGATCGTTGGTTTGCAATATTTATCTCCAATTATGGGTTTAGCTTTGTTAACAGCCATGTTAAGAGGTTTATTTTTGCAATCCAAAGATCCAGCTTTGGAAAATGTTGAACCTAAAAATGCGTCACAAATTAATCTTGGAAATTATTGGATGGATATGATTCGACCATTATTCCGATTTTTTATACCTTTGGGTTTGGTTTTTTCTTTATTGCTGACTTTTCAGGGAGTGCCATCAACACTTTCTGCTGGTCCAACCATCCAAGTTTTAGATCAAGCAGCAGAAGTACAAACACAGCATATTCCACTTGGACCTGTTGCACCAATGGTCGCGATTAAGCAATTAGGGAGTAATGGTGGTGGTTGGTATGGTCCTAACAGTAGTGTGCCTTTAGAAAATCCAACGCCATTATCCCATGTCTTAGAGATGCTTGCGATCTTACTGATCCCAATGTCTGTGGTGTTCATGATTGGTCGCTTTATCCAGTGTAAAAAGTTGATGTGGATGATTTTGGGGACCATGTTGTTGATGTCGTTGACTTCAACATTATTTGCGCTGTGGACTGAAAAATCTTCATTGGTTCCAAATATTGCGCTTATGGAAGGGAAAGAAGTCCGTTTTGGAGCTGAAGCTTCTGCTTTGTGGGGAAGTTTAACCACACAGGTGAATAATGGTTCGGTCAATATGATGCATGACTCGGCTTCACCATTAACGGGTTTGGTTGAGCTATGCAATATGCTGATCAATGCTATTTGGGGGGGGATCGGCTGTGGTTTATTACAGTTCTTTATCTATCTGTTCTTAGCTGTATTTATCGCAGGTTTAATGACAGGTCGTACGCCTGAGTTATTTGGGCGAAAAATAGAAGTCACTGAAATTAAATTATTGGCATTGGTCATTCTTTTACAACCTGTGGTGATTCTTGGTTTGACTGCGATCGCCATCGCTTTTCCATTTTTAACAGGAAATTCAAACCCTGCATCGCATGCTATTAGCCAAGTCTTTTATGAATATGTTTCTGCGTTTGCAAATAATGGTTCTGGTTTTGAAGGCTTAGCCGACAACACTTTATGGTGGAATCTAAGCGCCAGTGTTGCGTTATTAGCAGGTCGTTATAGCGTACTGATTATTCCAGTTTTAATTGCAGTTAGTTTAGCAACCAAACCTAAAGCAGATGAGACCAAGGGTTCATTACAGATTGAGTCGCCTACATTTGCGCTGACTTTAATCGGAATTGTACTGATTCTAACGCTTTTGCAATTTATGCCAGTGTTGGTGATTGGACCAATTGCTGATTATTTATCTGTGAAGATCTAATGGAGCAAGTACCATGAATCACTCTAATGCGACACAAATGGATATCTTGAATAAAGAAATTATTCAGCAAACCTTTTATAAATTATTACCGCAGCATGCCTTTAAAAATCCTGTGATGGCATGTGTATGGATTGGAACAGTGTTAACCATCGTGGCAACGTTGATGGGTAGCACCAGTTTTGGATTCGGTATTTTACTGAGCTTGATCTTACTGGTAACCGTTTTGTTTGCCAATTATGCCGAAGCAGTAGCAGAAGCCAAAGGACGTGGACAAGCTGCTTCTTTACGCCAAGCGCGAGAAAACTTAACGGCAAATCGTATTGCAGACTTGAATGCTACACTGACCGTTATTTCAGCCAACTTATTAAAAAAAGATGATTTGGTGATCGTCAAAGCTGGTGAAATCGTGCCTGCGGATGGTGAAATCATTCAAGGTTTTGCCACCATTAATGAGTCGGCAGTGACAGGTGAGTCTGCGCCTGTATTACGTGAAGCCAATACGGATCGATCAGGAGTAATTGGCGGTACCAAAGTTTTATCCGATCAAATTATTGTCCGTGTCAGTAACGAAGCTGGCAATAGTTTCTTAGATCGAATGATTGCCTTGGTTGAAGGTGCAAACCGTCAAAAAACACCGAATGAAATTGCACTCAGTATTTTGCTGAACATCATGACCATTACTTTTATTGTTGTGGTTGCCACATTACCGTTTATTGGTTCTATGGTGGGAATCAAAATCAGTCTAGTAATGTTGATTGCATTATTGGTCTGTCTCATTCCAACAACAATTGGTGGTTTGTTGCCTGCGATTGGGATTGCAGGGATGAACAGAGCCTTGAAAGCCAATGTGTTGGCGAAATCAGGTAAGGCTGTTGAAGTTGCTGGTGATATTGATGTGTTGCTGTTGGATAAAACAGGCACGATTACCTATGGTGAT
Source organism: Acinetobacter haemolyticus (assembly GCF_900406815.1). GTDB lineage: Bacteria > Pseudomonadota > Gammaproteobacteria > Pseudomonadales > Moraxellaceae > Acinetobacter > Acinetobacter haemolyticus_A. The sequence goes on along the minus strand of NZ_OVCN01000026.1, from coordinate 27,919 downwards.
CGTCAAGCAACCGCCTTTTATCCTTTAACTGGTGTGAGTCCGAGTGAATTGCGTCAAGCAGCGATGCTAACTTCTTTTGCTGATCCAACTCCTGAGGGTAAGTCAGTGGTGAGTTTAGCTAAAGAAATGGGAGAAAATATCCATGAATCTAAAGATGCTGAATTTATTCAGTTCAGTGCCTCTACACGCTTATCAGGGGTAAATTTAGCTTCTGGAAATCAGATTCGTAAAGGGGCAGTAGATGCGATTCTTAAATTTACCAATCAAACTATTAAAAATAATATTGAATTGAATGTTTGTGTTGAGCATGTTGCCTCAAAAGGTGCAACGCCATTGGTTGTCGCACTGAATGATAGAATTTTAGGTGTAATTGAACTCTCCGATGTGATTAAGCAAGGCATTAAAGAACGTTTTGCATTGTTGAGAGAGATGGGCATCAAAACCATCATGGTTACGGGTGATAATCCTTTGACCGCAGCCGCAATTGCCGCCGAAGCAGGCGTGGATGATTATATTGCTGAAGCTCGACCAGAAGATAAATTGGCTTGTATTCGTAAAGAGCAAGCTGCAGGGAAGTTGGTCGCGATGGTTGGCGATGGAACCAATGATGCACCCGCTTTGGCGCAAGCCGATATTGGTTTAGCCATGAACTCTGGTACGCAAGCTGCGAAAGAAGCGGGAAATATGGTTGATCTGGACTCTGATCCAACCAAACTGCTTGATGTGGTAGAAATTGGCAAGCAGCAGTTGATTACTCGAGGCGCTTTAACCACATTTTCTTTAGCAAATGATGTGTCCAAATACTTTGTGATTTTACCTGCATTGTTCGCTGTTGCGATTCCTCAGCTTGGTGTCTTGAATATTTTGCAATTGAATAGCCCAAGTAGTGCGGTAATTTCGGCATTGATTTTCAATGCATTAATTATTCCAATCTTGATTCCTTTAGCGCTTAAAGGGGTGCAATTTAAACCTGCCAGTGCGTTGCAATTGTTGCGTCGCAATATGCTGATTTATGGTGTAGGGGGCGTGGTTTTTCCGTTTATTGTCATCAAATTGATTGACCTTGTTGTGTCGTTGTGGATTTAGGAGTACATCATGAATACATTAGAAAATTTTCCGCTATCTTCTGAGCCACAACCACTATTTCGATCTAGCCTGGGGTTAGTGTTGGTTGGGTTCTTGATCGCAGGCGTATTGTATTGCAGTGTGAGTGTATCTTTGGCTCAATTGTTATTTCCAAAACAGGCCAATGGTAGTGTCATCGAGTTAAATGGAAAAATTGTCGGGTCAAGCTTGGTTGGGCAAAATTTTGTGAGTGATCATTACTTTCATACTCGCCCAAGTGCCATCGCGTATGATGCGGATGCAGTTGGGGGAAGTAACTTGGCACTCTCCAATCCTGAATTACAACAACAGATTCAGGAGCGAGTGATTCAATTTGCAGACAAAAATGGAATTTCAGTGCAGCAAGTTCCACATGATATGGTAACTGCATCAGGAAGTGGAATTGATCCAGACATTTCACGTCAAAGTGCTTTATTACAAGTGAAACGTGTAGCGCAACAACGTGCTTTATCCGAGCAGAAAGTGAGAGATTTAGTGCAACAACAGATTCAACCTGTTCAATTGGGTTTGTATGGGCAGGCACGGGTCAATGTGCTTCAACTGAATTTAGCTTTAGATCAAATATCATCAACTTCACGTTGATAGAGCTTAGCCTATGCAGATCGATCGAAATAACAAAGCAGATGCATGGTTGGCGCATAGCCAACGTGAACAATCTGGACGTCTGACCATTTTCTTGGGCGCGGCACCTGGCGTGGGCAAAACCTTTGCCATGTTGTCGAGAGCACATGAGTTAATGCAGCAAGGGCATCATGTGCTGGTGGGCGTGGTCGAAACGCATGGTCGAGCTGATACGCAGGCTTTGATTCAAGGGCTGAATGTTATTCCTAAAAAGACTGTTGAATATCAAGATCGATTTTTAGATGAAATGGATCTTGATCAAATTCTAAAGTTAAAACCTGAAATTGTTTTGGTCGATGAACTCGCACATCGCAATGTACCCAATAGTCGTCATGAATATCGCTGGCAAGATGTGAATGAACTGCTTGATGCAGGGATTAATGTATACAGCACTTTAAATATTCAACATCTCGAAAGTTTGAATGATGTGGTCTATCAAATTACGGGCATTCGGGTAACAGAAACAGTGCCTGATGTTTTATTAAAAAGATTAAAAGACATTCGACTGGTCGATCTTCCTGTACCTGAACTATTGGAGCGTATGAATCATGGCAAAATTTATTTAGCGGATGTCGCTCCACGTGCCTTGCAAGGATTTTTTAAGCCAGCCAATTTAACCGCTTTACGTGATCTTGCGATTCAAACGGTTGCAGGGCAAGTCGATATCGATTATCGAGAGAAATTTGTAGCTCAAGGTCAAATTATTCCGATTCAAAATCATATTATGCTGGCGATTGACGGTACCGAGTTTTCGGAAGACTTAGTTCGGCGAGCACATCGTATTGCAGAAAGACGCAATGCGACGTGGAGTGTGATTTCAATACAAAAAAGCAAAGTTGAAAATACTCAGACTTTTGCAGTGAGCAAAGCATTCAACCTAGCGCGTAAGCTCGGTGCTGATACCCATTTATTCTATAGCAATCATATTGCAGCTACGATTTTACAGGCAGCATATGATTGTGGTGCATCCAATATTTTATTGGGCAAAAGCCCACAAAAATCATTTTGGCAACGTTTGTTTTCAGATCATATTGCGGATCAACTTTTAGAAAAACAGCATCCCTTTGAGATTACTTTCGTTCAACCGCTAAAAACCAAACAGCAGGACGGCAAAAAGTCTTTAGATGATTCGTCAGAACGAGGACTTGATCTTCATCAACGTGAAGTGATTGAAAGTAGTTTAATCATATTTGCTGGATTCATTGTGGCAGGGATCAGTGATCGTTTCATCGGTTATAGTGATCTCGCTTTAATCTTTATTATCACCGTACTTTTGGTCGCCATTCGGGCAAAAATGCTGATTACCATTGCCAGCGTATTGATTTGTTTCTTCCTATATAACTATTTTTTTATCGAACCTCGTTACACATTTTTGATCAGTGCAGAGCGTGGGGTGATTACGATCATCACCTTTATCATCTCAGCACTTTTGGTGGGACGGTTAGCAAATCAGTTACGCGCTCAAGTGTTGAGCTTACGAGCTGCGAACTCAGTATCACTTCAATTGCAAGAGTTAGAGCGGAAGTTATCGAGTTGTGTTGATATTGAACAAGTTTTAAATATCACGAAGTTACATTTGGAAAGTGCCTTGAATGTACAAGTCTGGATAAGTGTTGGTGATCAAGAGGCAGGAGAGGGATCTGTTCTCAGTGATAAAGATCAAGTAGCAGCAGATTGGACACAAAAGAATGCTAAACCCTGTGGACGTTTCACCAATACTTTAACAAATTCAGAATGGTGGTTTAACCCAATCCACCCCATTGAAGGATGTGGCGTAATTGCTATTCGCTTTAGTCCAAAACTACACACCATTAGTTTTGCGCAACAACGTTTGGTTGAGTTGATGATCGAAGATATTGCACAAACGTTGTCCCGTATTCAGCTTTCCTTACAATTGGAAAATTCAAGAGTGGTGGCTGAAACAGAAAAATTGCGTTCAGCTTTACTTTCATCTGTATCACATGATTTACGTTCGCCGTTGGCTGCGATGATTGGTTCAGCAGACACACTTAAATATTATGGCGAGCAAATGCCTAAAACCGATCGTGATGAGTTATTAGATACTATTCACACAGAAGGTGAGCGCTTAGATCGCTATATCCAAAATCTTTTGGATATGACCCGTTTGGGACATCAAGGCTTAACACTGAGTCGAGCTTGGATTGGTGTTGATGAATTAATTGGCTCCGCCACTAAACGTCTGAAACGTTATCAACCTCAAGTCAAAATTCAGGTTCATTTAGCTGAAGATCTGCCTCAATTGTATGTCCATCCCGCTTTAATCGAACAAGCCATATTTAATGTATTGGAAAATGCAGCTAAATTCTCTCCAGATAATGTGCCGATAGAAGCGAACATTCAACTGGTCGAGAGCTATTTACAGATTGAGATTGAAGATCAAGGTGTTGGTATTCCTGAAGATGAACGTGAACAGATTTTTGATATGTTCTACACCATGCAAAGAGGTGATCGGGGTAAAACAGGAACAGGGCTTGGGCTTTCAATTGTAAAAGCAATCATCGGTGCGCATATGGGAACGATCGAAGCATTGAGCGGCAAGCATGGTCAAGGCACTTTAATTAGAATACGATTACCACTACATCAGGATTAAATACAGTTTTTATGCCGCAATTACTCAACTCAGACATGGCGATTCTCATTATTGATGATGAACCACAAATTCGAAAATTTTTGGATATTGCTTTGCGTGCACAAGGTTATCGAGTGCAAGTTGCTGAAAATGGTGTAAAGGGTTTAGAGATTTTAGCTACACGAGGCGCAGATCTTTTGATTCTGGATTTGGGGTTGCCTGATATGGATGGTCATGACGTACTTAAAGAACTGCGTCAGTGGTCTGATGTTCCAGTCATTGTGCTTTCTGCTCGACCTGATGAAAACCAAAAAATTAAATTACTGGATGCGGGGGCAAATGATTACGTTACCAAGCCTTTCAGTATTCAGGAACTCTGCGCGCGTATGCGTGTCTTGTTTCGTAATAAAGCGCCAACGTCAGAGCAAAAGACGGTGTTTAACGATGGGAAACTGTTTGTTGATATTGCTGAACATATTGTTCGAGTTGAAAATGAAGAAATCATTCTAACTAAAAAAGAATTACAGCTTTTGGCATTATTGATTCGCCACCAAGGAAAGATTGTTACCCAAAAACAAATCATGACTGAGCTATGGGGTATTACTCATGAAGAAGATACCCACTATCTCAGAATTTTGCTGAAAAAGCTTAGAACAAAAATTGGGGATTCTGCCGCAACGCCACATTATATTTTTACGATTGCAGGGGTTGGTTTGCGATTTTGCGAATAGTCTCGATTAAGTCGATCTAATTGCTTGGATTATAAAATGATTTTCTCTGATTTAAATGGATGCTTGAATTGTAAAGTGTTAGGTGGTTAATCGTTTTTAAGCTATAATTTTACTGTTTTTTATCTTTATTTTGATTGAGTAACAATGAAAAAATTATTAGCGATTACGGCATTTAGTTCTTTAGGCTTAATGGCCTGTTCAACCACAGAAACATCAAAATCAATTCAAAGCCCACAAGTGACGGCAGCGGTACAACAAATTAAATATAACGGAGCGAAAGTACCTGTTTCGATTGGTAAGTTTGATAATCGTTCAAGTTATATGAGAGGAATATTCTCGGACAATGTCGATCGTCTTGGTGGATAAGCTAAAACCATTTTAGAAACTCACCTACAGCAAACTGGTTATTTCTCGGTTTTAAACCGCGATAACTTGTCTGAACTCAAGCAAGAAGTAGGCTATAGCAATACCACTCAAGCGATCAAAGGCGCGCGTTATGTGCTCACGGGTGATGTATCTGAGTTCGGCCGCAAAGAAGTGGGTGATCAGCAATTATTTGGGATTTTGGGACGAGGTAAACAACAAATTGCTTATGCCAAAGTGAACTTGAATATTGTGGATGTGAAAACATCAGAGATCGTGCATTCAGTGCAAGGTGCGGGCGAATATGCATTGAGCGCGCGCGAAGTACTTGGTTTTGGTTCTACGGCTTCTTATGACTCAACCTTGAACGGTAAGGTACTTGATTTAGCGGTACGTGAAGCAGTCAACAATTTGGTTACCGATATTCAGAATAACCGTTGGACTGCACAATAAGACAGGGTCGCTGTAAAATGAAAAAAATTCTTTTCACCAGTCTGATGTGTATTGGATTGGTTGGCTGTGCTGCTGGACCTCAACCTTTATACAGTTGGGGGTCTTATACGCAACAGACCTATTTGATGTATAACGCGCCAGAAAAAGCCACTCCCAATGCACAAATCATCAAGTTAGAAGCGGAAATAGAAAAAGCAAAAGCGAAAAATCTTGCTGTTCCACCAGGACTCTATGCACATTTGGGGTTGTTGTTTTTACAACAGAACAATGCGCAAAAAGCAGTTGAATATTTCCAATTGGAACGACAAATTTATCCAGAATCAACCGTGTTGATGGATCGTTTGTTGCAGAAAATGAATGCCAATGTAGGATCGACACAGCCATGATCAAGACGTTTTTAGTTGCGAGTCTTTTGCTCACAGGTTTGGTGTTTACAGGCTGTGCATCCTCTCCTGCGGTGAATAAAGATATGACTGTGTATAAGCAGCATATGCCAAAATCAATTTTGGTGTTACCGCCTGTCAATGATTCCCCAGATGTGAAGGCAACCTATAGCTATTGGCCAACTGTGATTACACCTGTTGCTGAAGCAGGTTACTACGTCTTTCCAATTTCTGTGGTTGATTCGATGTTTAAAGAGAATGGTGTGACCAATGGTCATGATGCTCAAAGCATTCCGACGCAGAAATTACACGAAATTTTTGGTGCTGATGCTGCACTTTATATTCGAATTAAAGAATATGGCTCTAAATATCAAGTCATCCAAAGTGTTGCGACGGTGAGTGTAGAGGCAAAGCTGATTGATTTAAAAACCAATGAGACACTTTGGACGGGTGAGAAAAAGGCGGTTCAATCCAGTAATAATGGCAACAATGATTTACTCACTGCACTTGTTGGGGCATTGATTGAACAAATTGCGGGTAGTTTAAATGATCGTGCTTATCCTTTAGCAACGATTGTAAATACGCAATTATTTACACCGACACAGCATAATCCTGGTTTGGGCTTGCTCTATGGACCACGATCACCTCGATATCAACAAGATGGTGTTGTGAAGTAATCCATTGTTCATACACATAATAAAAAGCCTCTGAATGAGGCTTTTTATTATTGAAGGTTATTTGATATTTGGATCGCCCTTTTTCAAAAAGAAATGCAAAGCGAGTTTTTGTACCCATGTACCATAAGGTGGGTAAAACAATTGGGTTGGGAAGAAGCGATGTCGAGCAAACACTGTTTTTGCATGTGAAAGTTCTCGGAAACCTTCTACACCATGATAAGTACCCATACCTGAGTTACCAATACCACCAAACGGTGCATCATGATTGACGACATGCCATCCCCAATCATTGAGGGTGACACCCCCTGAATGAGTCTGTTTTAAAATATGATCGCGTTCATTTGCATCATGAGTAAAGCAATATAGTGCTAACGGACGTTCCCCAACCTTAATGTAGGTAATCGCATCATCTATCGTATCGTATGCCACGACTGGGAGAATGGGACCAAACAGTTCTTCCTTCAGTATTCGCATATCAGGTGTGCAATTCAACACGAGATGAACTGGCATACGACGTGCATTTCGTTCGGAATGATATTCTCCACATGCAATGACTTCAGCCCCGTTTGCCTTGGCATCTTCAAGTATCTCAAGCAGTCGTTTTAAATGGCGATCATTGATGATAGATGTGTAATTGGTGTTTTCATTAATATTACTGCCATACATAGTTGAAAAATGTGATTTACATTCTTCTACAAATGCATTGATTTTTTCTTTGGGTACCAATGCATAATCAGGTGCCACACAAATTTGACCACAATTGGTTGCTTTACCATGCAAGATCCGCATCGCTGCATCAGCTAAAGGGTAGTGACGACTCACCAGAGCAGGTGATTTACCTCCGAGCTCTAAAGTGACTGGGGTTAAATTCTCTGCGGCGGCACGCATCACCACACGACCAATCGCGGGTGATCCCGTAAATACGATATGATTGAAAGGCAGGGTTGTAAATAGCGAAGGATCGGTAATTTCCTCACCAAAAATGGCGACTTCATCTTCACTAAAAACTTCAGCAATCATTCGTTTCATGACGGCATTAGTTGCAGGGGTAATTTCTGGAAGCTTAATCATGACTCGATTACCTGCTGCAATCGCTGCGATTAAGGGTCCTAACGCTAAATAAACAGGAAAATTCCAAGGGACGACGACACCTACTACACCTTTGGGTTGATATTGCACACGTAAACGATTAGATAAAAAAAGTAATTCTGTGCTGCGTTTACTTGGACGCATCCATTTGCGTAAATGGCGGATTGCATGTTCCGCTTCGAGTACGGAGCCTAATAGATCGAGTAATTTCGACTCATCGATAGAGCGAGAACTAAAATCTGTATTGATTGCAGATGCAATCACATCTTGATAACGAATAATTTGCTTTTTTAGATTGAATAATTTGCTACGACGTGAGTCTAAATCTGGGTAGGGGTGAGCATTAAAAGCCTTAGATTGTTGTGCAAAAATAGCATGCATATGGTCGTGAGCAGATGGCTCAGATTGTTGTGAATAAGGTTGGTTCATGTTTTACCTTCTTTGTTTTTTTACAAACATTAAAATAATTTGTCTAGTGAAGTCGTTAAGATGATACTGAATTCATCATTCTTTCATCAATTTTATATATATTATGGTTAAATAAAGGACCAAAGATTGATGAGGGATGATTTTGGACGATATAAATATTCACTTATTTCATAGTATCAATGCTTTTGCTTTACAACATCCAGTTTTAGATCAAATTGTGATCTTTTTGGCAGATGATTTAAATACGGTTTTTATTAGTTTGATTGTGCTTTTGTTATTGCTGCAATGGAAAACCTATTATTTATTATTCGCAAAAACATTATTTATCGTGCTTATATCCTTATTATTATGTGATTTAGTTGATTATTTCTATCATTCTCCACGACCATTCCAACTTGGCTTGGGACATAAATTAATTGGTCATGGTTCAACTTCATCTTTTCCTAGCCAACATACATTAACGATAGTGATTATTGGATTTTCATACTTATTGGCAGGCTTTAGACTTATTGGTGGTATAGGACTATTGTTAAGTTTGATTGTGGGGTTATCTCGTATTTTCGTGGGTGTTCACTTTCCCTTTGATATTGTGGGTGCGTTCTTGATCGGTTTAATGCTGGTGTTATTTGTAAATTACAGCTTAAAAGAATTAACGCTAAGATTGCGAAAAGCGACTTCGATACAAGCGGTCGATTAGATTCGGTCGATAGTAAAACGGAGCATTGCTCCGTTTTTTTATTTATTTTGCAAGTTGATTATCAAATTTACACGTTGAAGTGCGCGAAGCTTTAAGGTTCCCCAAGAAAATATTATTTTCATTTTATAGATGAAGTTGTTAGCATCAAAGATCGTTTTAGATAGTGTGTGATTAAGCATGTCTTCAGGGCAACAAGTTTTAATTAAACTCAGAAAAATGATTATCGCAGGGGAAATTGAAGGGGGAAGTCGAATTGCTGAGATTCCAACTGCGGAGTTGTTAGGTGTCTCTAGGCAGCCGATCCGAATGGCGTTTCGTTTGCTTGAGCAGGAAGGTCTGTTAATAAAAAATCCAACTCGCGGGTATACGGTACGAGAGATTTCCGGAAAACTGATTCATGATGCACTTGAGGTTCGAGGTGTGCTTGAAGGATTGGCGGCAAAAACATTAGCAGAGCAAGGACTAACGGATCAGCAAAAAACTACCTTGCAAGAATGTATTCAGGAAATAGAACAGCTCTTTAATGAGCACACTGAATTTGGTGATGCTGAATTAGAGCGCTATCACCATTTTAATGTAATTTTTCACGATACGATTATTCAAGGAGCTCAGAATATAGCGCTATTACAGGCTTTGGCAAAGAATAATCAATTGCCTATGGCATCAGCACAAGCGATTACTTTCGACCAAACAAAGGCATTATCGGAATATCGCCGATTACATTATGCTCATCTTCAACATTGTTCAATTTATGATGCCTTATTACATCGCCAAGCAGGGCGTGCTGAAACCCTCATGCGTGAACATAGCAGTGTGGTGATACTGGGTGAAACCTTAACTGGTATTCTCAATAATGAAGATTAACGAGTTCCTTTCGACGATGTCATAGAAAAGGAACCCGAAAATGCTACAGTTCAATGACGAGTTTTTTCGATTTTGCACGAGAGCAACACGGCGTAAACTGATTATTAAGCGCATGCTCTTCATCTGTCATAAATACATCACGATGATCTGGAATGCCTTCAACTACACGAGTAATACAAGTCCCACAGATGCCTTGTTCGCATGAAATTGGCACATCAAAACCATGTTCAATCAAAGCTTGGGTGGCTGTTTGGTGAGCTAAGACTTCGATACGACGGTCTGTACCTTTAACTTCAATGGTAAAGGCTTCATTATTTGAGGTATCTGCGAGTTGTGCAACAAAATGCTCTTTGTGTAACTGTTCAGTTTGCCATCCAGCCTGTACTGCAGAATTGGTCACAAACTCCATAAACCCTGTAGGGCCACAGACATATAGATGTTTGTCGGGAGCATTCTGCTGGAGTACCTGTGACATATCGCAACCAGTGCCAGGCTGATCTTGAATATGAAAATGAATGTTTGAACCGAAATGTTCATTTAAATTGCCATAGAAGGCAATCATGTCATGACTGCGGACGAAGTAATGTAACTCGAATGGAATTTGAGCGGATTTAAGCCGATATGCCATGGATAGAATAGGCGTAATTCCAATCCCGCCAGCAAATAAAATAGCTTGTTTCGTTTCAGGATGAATTTTAAATAAATTACGGGGTTCCCCAATTTGTAGAAGATCGCCTTCATTGTATTCGGTATGAATACAACGCGACCCGCCCCGTGAATTGGCGTCATGGAGTACACCAATAACATAACGATGTCGTTCACTGCAGCTATTTGAAATTGAGTATTGGCGAGTTAGACCATTTTTAAGATGCACGTCAATATGTGCACCTGCTTCAAAAATAGGGAGAGTTGTACCATCCGCTGAAACAAGTTCAAATGCACGAATTGAGGGCGTGAGTTGATGAATTTTATGAATCATTACGTCCATGTTCATCTTCCTTTAAATCACATGAATATTTGGAAACTTCTGTTTAGATATTTCTGGAAGCGTTGTATTTTCTTCAGTAAGCAGACGATCAATGACTCGACGTGACTGAACTCCACCTGCATCGATGTTAAGCATCAATAACTTTCGGTGAGGATTGCTTAAAATATTTTGTTGTTGCTGTTCCAGCATTTCTAAATCTTCAGTGAAAATTTTGCCTTGACCTTCGCGAATTTGGTCGGTGAGTTCAACATTCTCTGGCTGGAAATTACGTGCCATTCCCCAGAAATACCAATGTGAGGTTTCGGTTTCGGGAGTAATGAAATCTACAACGATAGAGGATACTTTTTTATCTTTTGGTGCGTCATAACCACCATATCCCGCATGGGCCACACCGACTTCAATGTGCACATTGCTTGGTGCATAGAAATGACAGCGCTGCCAACGATCTACAGGTATGTCATCAGCCAAATTGTTGCCGCGAAGTGCCATTTGCCAAAAAGGTGGTGCAATAACATTTTCCATATAACGTTCAGTAATGACGTGATCACCATCCACCTTCGTTACAGGTAGCGCTTCATCAATTTCTTTTTGGCCAATACTGCTTGAGTGGACATAAGTTTCATGGGTTAAATCCATGAGGTTATCAATCATCAGGCGGTAATCGCACTGAATGTGAAATAGTCCTCCGCCATAACTCCATTCAGGATGGTCTGCCCATTCTAAGATTGGAAGTTTCGACTCTGAAGCTAACGCTTTTTCACCTGGCCAAACCCAGATAAATCCATATTTTTCGATGACCGCATAGGCTTTGTTGCATGGAAAACCATGGGTACGTTGTGCTGGCATAGATACCGTTTTTCCGTCACAACCCATCACTAAACCATGATAACCACATACCAGATTTCCATTTTCAACATATCCTAATGAAAGAGGGGCGCCGCGATGTGGACAAAAATCTTCAACAGCTGCAACTTGGTTTTCTTTACCACGATAAAAAACGATCTTTTCACCACAAATTGTGCGACCAAGAGGTTTATCGTGAATTTCTTCTGGGCGGCATGCGACATACCAAGCGTTTTTAATAAACATGTGTGACGTCTCCTTATCACTTATTGGATCCAATTTATAATAAATAATTAAGTTGGTCAACCCATGGTTTTGGGTTGATCGTAAATATTAAAAGCTAATACACCCTTAATTTGGTGTGTTTTAGCATTTTTTGATTATTTTGTTTGTAAGGTGATTTAAAAGAAAAGTATAAATTGGATCCATATATTTGTATTTTTAAAATTTTAGAGTGTAGTGAATCATCATTCTTTGCTCATCAAGGCTTTTACCATGTTTTGTATCATAGTTAATATTTAAAAATAGAAGTTTTAGGTTTTTGACCCAGAGATTTAAATCATATTGAATAAGAAGATCGCTTTCTTGCTCAAAATCATCTTTATTTTGTGTTTGAAATGAATCGCCATAAATGTATTTATAAGTGATTTTTAGACCTTGGATATAGTCTTTAAAATCATAGCTGCTCACGAAATGATAGGATTTTTCATTGGCTTTGGTAAATGCCCCTAATGTCCAGTTCATCATATGTGGAATTGGTGATCCATCGAGTTTAGGTATGCCATCTCTACCAAAATTTTCCTGATAGCCGAATCCAGTACTAAAATTGCCAAGCTGGATAAAGTGCATTGCACCTAATGATGTATTGTTATATTCGCCTAATTTTGCATTTCCAATATCTGTGTGTTGAAAGAGACGGAATTTTGTACTGTGTTGATTTGACCATTGATAATCAACAGCGAAGTAACTCTGATTAATGATATCGGTTAAATAACCATTGTAGAGTTTCCAGGAATATTGTGGTTTTTTTCCATTCCATTCGAAAAAATATAAACCATCAGATTCTTGTTTGGAGATAGCGAGTTTTTTATAGTCTTCCTCATTTCGAGGAGAATACCGGTTGATATATCCGAGCGTGAAATTCTGTTGTTGTTGCTGATATTTAAATTCGGCACCTTTGTAATTAACTCTTAATTGGTGGGTATCTACTTGGGGTGTGAGAGGGGTGTTGGGGGTGATTTCACCAATATTGATACGAAAGTCTTTGTACTCAACTGCTGCACCTAAACCGTATTTACTGTAGTGCTGGGCTTGTTGTTTTGTGTCGGGATCAAATGGTAGGGTGAAGTCATTTGCATGTTGATCGGAACTCAGACGATAGGCATATTGTAAGCTCGGGATAAGGTGGAGTTGGACGTCATTTAATTTTACCGACCAGTCACCACGATAAAGCAAGCCTTGGCTCAAGCTGTTTGAATTTGCACTGGGGTCATCTTTGTAGTCGCGCTCAAAGCTAAAGGTTTTAAAGCTAAGCTCATTTTGAAAATTAAAAGTTTCGGTTGCATATGCAGAACAGCAGGCAATAGTAATCCCTGGGACAAGCATCCCATACATTAATAAATATTTCATGTTAATTCCTTTTTACAGTTCTAAATCCAACGTGACTCGTTGCTAAATCAAGCTCTTGTGGGTGTCTCGCGGCAGCGCGATAACGTGCGCAATAATTACTTGCACACAGGTACGAACCTCCTTTAATGGTGTATTGCAAAATATTGTTTGGGTCATTTCTGTAAATCGCTGGATTTCCCATATGGTGGTCTCTCGGTCCCGTATAAGGCGTTTGAGTCCACTCCCAAACATTTCCAATCATGTCGTATAGCCCAAAGGGATTTGCCTTAAAGCAACCTACGGGTGCTACATCATTAAAACCATCTTGTTGGGTATTTTGATAAGGAAACTCACCTTGCCAGTAATTTGCAATAATGTGTCCTTGATGGGTTGGGCCAATATCGGGCTGGTGTTGAAATCCTTTGGCGGCATATTCCCATTCGAGTTCTGTTGGTAGGTCATGTCCTAACCAATGTGCATAGGCATAGGCGTCATTCCATGTGATTAGACGTACCGGCTCATTTGGAAGTGGAGACCTATTGCTATTTGTACCCCATGGCTGCTTCCAATTCGCTCCTTGTTTAAAAGTCCACCATTGCATTTCCTCTACGGGAGCAGTTGGTTGAACAAAAACAGCGGCACCACCTTGTTTTTCAGCATCTGTGATATAACCAGTTTGCTGGATAAACTCCGCAAATTGAGCATTGGTCACTTCGGTTGCATCAATCCAAAATGATTTGACTGAACTGGGTTCTTGTGTGAAAGGTTTTTCATCGTCATAACCTTGTGTTGAACCAAGCTGTATTTGTCCAGCAGGGAGTTGAATCATTCCTGCGGTGTTATTTTCTGGCCAATCGGAAGGTCGGCCAGAATAATCTGAACATTTTGATATGTCACCTAGGTTTAAAGCCATTTGCTCATTGGGTGTATGTTTTTGACATCCATATATGAATAGGAAGGGTAAGAGCGTGATGACTATTTTCATCAGCTAGCTCCTATTTCTTGATGTATTGTTCAAAATCGACAACACCATTTTCATCGGCATATTTTAAGTATTTATCATTTAAAATTTTTACGATATCAGGGTGTTGAGTAGAAACATTGTGCTGTTCATTGAAATCACTTTTTAAATTATAGAGTTCCCAACCTTGACTGTTGAACTTCGATGGAGAGTTTTCTACGAGTTTCCATTCATCATTTTTGGCATAACGACTACCGTGTAATTCCTTGAAATCATGGTAATTTACTGGTCGAATGCGGGCATTTTTGTTTTTCAGTGCAGGAATTAGGCTAAAGCCAGAGGGTTGAATTTTTTTGCTTGATGTTGAGTAAAGTTGATCAGATTGAATATTTGCTAGTTCCATTACGGTTGGGAAGACATCACGTACAGTCGCAAAATGATTGTTGACTCCTCGATCTTTGGAAAGATGTTGCGGGTATTTGATGATAAAAGGGACGCGCACGCCACCTTCTGAAGCGGCAGATTTCCAATAGGTGAAGGGTGTGCTACTCACTTCTGACCACCGTGGTCCCATATATACATAGGAGGTGGCTTTACCAATATTTTCATAACTGTTATCTGCCTCACCCATTGGGAAGTTATGATTTCCTCCTTCAGCACCATTATCTGACATGAAAATGATGAGTGTGTTTTCATATTGGTGATGTTTCTTTAAATACTGGATGATATCTCCGATGCGATCATCCAATTGAGTGATCATGCCTGCATAAACTTCCATTTTCCGAGCTTCGTATTTACGCTCTTCAGAGGATAAGTCTGACCAGCTTTTGGTGTTGAGTGCCTGATTTCCGTGTTGCGCTGGGAGTTTTGCGTTAACTGGAATCAATCCTAATTTTTTCTGCTTTTTAAAGCGCTGTTTTCTGATCGCGTCATAGCCTTGATCATATTTTCCTTTATAAAGATTTAAATACGCATCTGGTGCCTGAATTGGCCAGTGAGGTGCGGTATACGCTAGATAGGCAAAGAAAGGTTTAGCTTGTTTATTCTTATCGAGATATTCAAAAGCTTTTTGAGTAAAGTAATCGGTAGAAAAGTAGCCGTCAGGTAACTCAGTTTTTTGACCATTTTCGGTATATTGGACTTCACGTGGATAGTTTTTGGGTTGGTCTTTGAAGTGTAAGTCAAACCCATCTAATAAAACAAAGGATTGATCAAAACCACGTGCATGAGGGTTGTGTTCTGATGCATGACCTAAATGCCATTTACCGACCATGAGAGTATAATAATCTTTGCGCTTTAGAATTTCGGCGAGGGTGTAGGCATTTGGGGTTAAATGACCGGAATATCCATCGACTTTAAGAAGCGAGCGTGGACTATTTTCACCTACCAATGCTGTTTGGCGTTTAGATGTTTCATACATCGCACCTAAACCTACGAGATGATTGTCGGCTCCTGTCATGAGTTGTGCTCTAGTGGGTGAGCACATTGATGATGCATGGAAATTGAAAAGCATCTTTCCCTGTTTTAATAAGCTATCAATGTTTGGTGTTTTAATTTCACTGCCGTAAGCACCAATATCTGAAAAACCTAAATCATCCGCCAAAATAATCATAATGTTGGGTGTTTGAGTTGATTTAGCTTGAGCTATGGGCAGGGTATGCCCTAGAAAAGTGAGTCCAAGTGTAAAGTGAACGATTTGTTTTAGCTTCATCTCTCAATCCTTTGGTGTAGTCAGTGCATCATGCACATAGGGGAATATTTTTGTTTAAAAAATGGGCTCACTGAAAGCATAATTTATTTTTTAAATTGGATCCATATTTAATTTAAATTATTTGAAAATTATTCTCTTGTATTGTTTTTAGAATTTAAATTAATAAAATACATGCATTTAAGTTTAAATTTTAAATCACACCTAAAAAACCATTGATTTTTTGGATCCATTTATTCGGTATAAAAAAAGCAGGATGCTTAGCAAAACGTATCGACAGCATACGGTTTGTGAAATCAAACAATGTTAATAAATTTTTGGATAGGGATATGCATGATCAGCCATCGCACGCTTTTGCGTTGATGTATGTGTATTTTATCCAGTGTTGGAGATATACACATGAACCGAGATGTTCTAAGTGAAATAAACCAAAATAAGATGAGCCGTTATCAATGGTTCGTGATTTCAATTTGTATTTGTCTAAATATTATCGATGGTTTTGATGTCATGGTCATGGCATTTACGGCGCCCTCAGTGTCTATGGAGTGGTCTTTGTCGGGGGCACAAATCGGAATGCTATTAAGTGCAGGCCTGTTTGGAATGGCTGCTGGTTCAATATTTTTAGCGCCTTTTGCAGACAAAGTGGGGCGTCGTTTATTGATCTTAACTTGCTTGGTTATTTCTGGTTTAAGCATGTTGGCCTGTGCATTTGTAGACAATCACCATATCTTAGCAATACTTCGTTTTATCACGGGTGTTGGGGTTGGCGGTATTCTGGCGAGTAGTAATGTTTTAGCGAGTGAATATGCCAATGGGCAATGGAGAAGTCTTGCAGTGAGTTTAATGTCTACTGGTTATGGAATCGGTGCGACATTGGGAGGCGTATTATCACTGGCATTGATTGAACAATTGGGTTGGCGTTCAATTTTCTTGGCAGGGGGGATTGCGACGATCATGATGCTATTTGTGAGCATCTGGTTGCTGCCAGAATCACTGGATTATTTGTTGGCAAAAAGACCGAAACAAGCATTAAAGCAAATTAATATAACGATGCAGAGAATAGGGGGAAGTACTCTGTCTGCTTTACCACACCAAGTAAAAACCAGTACCGCGGGAAATAAAGGGGAGTTGGTCAAGCTATTTGATGGACATCTTCGCTTCCAAACACTTTGCCTTTGGTTTGCTTTTTTCTTAGTAATGTTCGGTTTTTATTTTGTGATGAGCTGGACACCTAAAATTTTACTTTCAATGGGAATGTCAGCTGATCAGGGTGTGACGACCGGAATTTTAATTAGTATTGGCGGGATTTTTGGTGCGGCAATCATCGGATTACTTGCTTCACGTATCAAAATTTTCTACGCATTAAGCCTGTTCTTAGGGTTAACGGCAGTTTGTGTATTCTTATTTGTTGCAGTATCAACGCATGTCAGTATAGCGCTGGTGGTTGGTTTGCTATTAGGAACGCTTATCAATGGTTGTGTAGCAGGCTTATATTCAATCTCACCGACAATTTATGATGCTGAAATCCGTAGTCGTGGTGTAGGTTATGCCATTGGATTTGGTCGTATTGGTGCAATTTTATCACCAACAGTTGCAGGCATTTTTCTGGATAAAGGTATCGCTCCAGCCACGCTTTATGCTTATTACGGTGTGGTCTTTATTTTAGCTATTTTCTTGATTTTAAGCTTGGGTAATGCTTTTTACAGGAACAAAAAAGAGCAAAATTACGCCCTTAAAACAGCACCTTAAATCCTAAAAAATTAAATAGTTGAGATAAAAAATGAAAAAGACATCTGTATGGATGGGGATATGCTTGTGCCCGTTATTTAGTCAGATCGCACATGCCGAGTTTATTGAAGACAGTAAAGCCGAGCTGACACTTCGAAATTTTTACTTCGACCGAGACTATAAGCAAGATCCATATCCCTATACAGCCGCCAGAGATTGGGCACAGGGTTTAATCTTTAAAGGACAGTCTGGTTATACCGAGGGTAACGTAGGATTCGGTCTTGATGTGTTGGCAATGGCAGGCTTTAACTTGATGGGCAATCGTGCAGATGACTATGCTCGTAGTGGTTTATTGCAGGTCAATGCGGATAATTCTCGTGATGATTATTATGGGAAAATTGGAATTACGGGAAAGGCAAAATTCAGAAAAAATGAGCTATTTGTGGGGGATCTCGTTCCACAATTGCCGACTATATTTTCATCACCAGCACGTTTATTTCCCCAGACTTATCGCGGGGTTCGCTTTGTTTCAAATGAAATTCCAAATCTTCAATTAGAGGGGTTTTATGTAGATGAAGTGCGGCAACGCGACTCGATTCGCTATACAGAGGTGGGTATAAATAATATCAACCAACGTTTTGACAAATCAGCAAAGACTGATCATTTTTATAGTTTCGGGGGAAATTACCAATTAAAAGATTACCGTTTGCGTGCTTATCACGCCGAACTTAAAGATATTTACCAGCAACAATTTTTAGGTTTTAACGGGAAACAAGCCTTAAACGAACAACTTAATTTTTTAAGTGATGTGCGTTTTTTTAATAGTGCTGAAACGGGAAGCAAAAAAATCGGAGAGGTGGATAACCATCATTTGAGTGGTTTATTTGGTTTGAATTATCAAAATCATACGATTTCTTTGGGATATATGCAGTCGTTTGGTTCGACGGGATTGCCATTTTTGTCGGGAACCGAAAGTCCTGTTGTGCTGGATTTTATGAGTTCGGATTATTCGAACAAGGATGAAAAAGTCTATTCAGTTCGTTATGAGTATGATTTCAAAAATGCTCAATTAGGTGATATTTCCTTAAATGGTCTTCGTTTTATGACACGATATGCAAAAGGAGAAGATATTGATTTACTCCAATATGGAGATCAACGTTTTAAAGAGGAATCAATTGAGTTCGATCTGGGGTATAAAATCCCTGAAGGTAAATTACAAGGTTTAGGAATGCGTGCACGTTTTTCCCATTATCGTAATGATATGCCAACGAATATGGTTTTCCATTCAGCGAATGAAATGCGTTTTAACATTGATTATAGTTTTAGGTTTTAATTGGTGCGCTCAGCGGGACTCGAACCCACGTCGGTCGCTTAGGAGGCAACTGCTCTATCCAGTTAAGCTATGAGCGCATAGTGCAATGATTATAAACAAAAAAGTGATTGCCGAAGCAATCACTTTTTGATTAAAGCGACCAACTGTTTAATCTTTGGATTTTGGGTTGAGAACTTTATATAGCGCAAGCATGAGCACAATCCAAATAGGGATCATAAGCACAGACTCTTTAAAGCCTTGTTGCCACATGATAAAGAGAACCACAGCAATAAATGCTAATACTAAATAATTGCTAAATGGCGCCCAAAGTGCAGGGAAGCTTGTTTTCAGACCAGTTTTCTTGATCATTTTCATAAACTGAAGATGCGTTAAGCTGATCATCGCCCAGTTTAAAACCAATGCCCCAACAACCACATACATCAAATGACCAAGTGCTTCTTCTGGTACAAAATAGTTTAAAAGTACGCAGCCAAAAATCAACAAAGCAGAAAGTAAAACAGCAGGAATTGGCACGCCTTGTTTATTGGTTTTTGTGAACACTTTTGGCGCATTGCCTTGCTGAGCTAGACCATAGAGCATACGACTATTTGCATACATACCACTGTTATAAACAGATAATGCGGCGGTTAGAATGATGAAGTTTAGTAAGTGTGCTGCCCAACCAATTCCCATTTGACTAAAAATCATCACAAATGGGCTTTTATCGAGACCACCTAAATCAAGTTGATTCCAAGGAACCAATGACAGAAGGATCGTCAATGAACCGATATAGAAAATCAGGATACGAAATACCACTTGGTTAATGGCTTTCGGAATGGTTTTCTTTGGATCTTTTGCTTCTGCCGCAGCCATCCCGATAAGTTCAATACCACCAAAAGCGAACATCAAGAAAGCCAACATGAAGAACAAGCCTTCAAAACCATTTGGAAAAAAGCCACCATGTGTCCAAAGATTGCTAAATGACGCAGTTGAATTTGCATCAGCGGTAGCGATCAAGAACAAACCAAATAGAATCATGGCTATCACGGCTGTTACTTTGATGATCGCTAACCAAAACTCGGATTCACCATAGAATTTTACATTGGTAAGGTTAATCGCGGTGATCACAAGAAAGAAAAACAATACAGATGACCATGCAGGAATATGAGGCCACCAGTAATTGATATATTTTGCGACAGCAGTAAGTTCTGCCATAGCCACTAAGATATAGAGAACCCAATAGTTCCAACCCGATAGGAAACCTGGAAATTTACCCCAATATTTATACGCAAAATGGCTAAATGAACCTGCAACGGGTTCTTCGACGATCATTTCGCCGAGTTGACGCATGATTAGAAATGCGATCAAACCGCCAATTGCATAACCCAAAATGATAGATGGTCCAGCAGACTGGATCACTTGTGCAGAACCTAAAAATAAGCCCGTACCAATTGCCCCACCCATGGCGATGAGCTGAATATGACGGTTTTTTAGTCCACGCTGAAGTTGAGAAGTATCGTTGTTCAAAGGACTGAGCTCGACGAGGAATAAGTGGATTATTCTAATAGATTGAAAGATTTTCGCCTAGTAAAACAACAGTTAGGCTATGACTGGAAAGTAGTGTTAAAAAATCCTTGAAAATCCTATATTTGAATCGATGGTAAAATAAACAAAGATGAATGTTTAAACAACTAGAAATAGCTCTTGCTGTTTAATTCACAATTTTTTATTTTGTTGCCATTGTCAAACACAGCCGATCCACTGAATATACAGGGCATAATTTAAGCATGATATTTGGCTTAGAAAAATAGGTTATAAAGTATTTTGGCTTGTTGTACAGTAATTTTAAATGAAATCGCTATTGTACGAAAAACACGATAAAAGGATGAAATGAAATGAGCTCAGTCCCACAAATTAAAGTCCCTGCTACCTATATGCGTGGGGGGACAAGTAAGGGGGTTTTTTTCAAATTAGATGATTTGCCGACATCAGCACAAGTGGCTGGCCAAGCGCGTGATCAACTCCTTCTCCGTGTGATCGGCAGTCCTGACCCATATGCTAAGCAAATTGATGGGATGGGTGGGGCAACGTCAAGCACCAGTAAAACTGTAATTTTGGCAAAAAGTTCTGAGCCAGAACATGATGTGGATTATTTATTTGGCCAAGTCTCGATAGATCAACCTTTTGTAGACTGGAGTGGTAACTGCGGTAATTTAACTGCGGCAGTTGGATCCTTTGCAATTTCAAATGGTTTGGTCGATGCTGAGCGTATTCCTGAAAATGGTATATGTACGGTACGTATCTGGCAGAAAAATATTCAGAAGACCATCATTGCTCATGTGCCGATCACTAATGGAGAAGTTCAAGAAACAGGTGATTTTGAGTTAGATGGTGTGACTTTCCCAGCAGCAGAAGTTCAGATCGAGTTTTTAGATCCTGCTGATGATGGTGAAGATGGCGGTGATATGTTCCCTACAGGAAATGTGGTGGATCAACTCAATGTACCTGATATTGGATCATTCCAAGCGACCTTTATTAATGCGGGTATTCCAACTATTTTCTTAAATGCAGAAGATATTGGCTACCAAGGGACTGAGTTGCAAGATCATATCAATAGTGATGCGACAGCGCTGGCTCGTTTTGAAAAGATTCGTGCTTATGGTGCTGTGCAAATGGGGTTATTTAAAGATATTTCTGAAGCCGCATCTCGTCAGCACACGCCAAAGATCGCTTTTGTGTCTAAGCCCAAAACCTATATCTCTTCAAGCGGAAAATCTGTTGAGGCAACTGAGGTGGATCTGCTGGTACGTGCCCTTTCTATGGGGAAACTGCACCATGCAATGATGGGTACAGCTGCTGTTGCGATCGGTACGGCCGCTGCAGTTCCAGGTACCTTAGTTAATTTAGCCGCAGGTGGTGGTGAACGAGAAGCGGTACGTTTTGGTCACCCATCAGGAACATTGCGTGTTGGTGCGCAGGCAGAATTGATTGATGGTAAATGGTCAGTAAAAAAAGCCATTATGAGTCGAAGTGCTCGTGTACTGATGGAAGGCTGGGTGCGCGTTCCAGGAGATAGTTTCTAAGGTCTGTATAAATCCCCCTGTTATAAGGGGGACTTCCTCGAAATTGATGATATGATGTCGACATTCCGACAAATCTTGTCATATCATTTTTTATTCAATATTTCGAGGCAATTGTGTCATCTATTTCTCCAGTTAATGCGGATGTTTTAAAACAAGCTCAACAACGTATTCAACAAGATTTATTGACTGCATTAGCTGCATTTTCTATTCCAGAACCGTTAAAAGCAGCCGTCCATCATGCAGTCATGCTTGGGGGCAAGCGTGTTCGTCCAGCATTGTGCTATGCCACAGCTTCGTTAAAACCAAATCATAATTTTGCCGCAGTTCGCCGTGCTGCCGTTGCCGTTGAGTTAATTCATTGTTATTCCTTGGCACATGATGATTTGCCATGTATGGATAATGATTTATTACGTCGTGGTCAACCAACTTGTCATGTGGTATTTGGTGAAGACACGGCATTGCTGGCAGGAGATATTTTGCAATCGATGGCATTTGAGATCCTTGGCAGTCGTTTATTTGACGAACAAGGACAGGGTATAGATAGTCAGATCGTACTCAAGCAAATGCAGATTTTGGCAACCGCGAGTTCAAAAATGGTTGCTGGGCAGGTATTAGACCTACAAGCCGAAGGAAAACAAGTTGATCAAACTGAATTAGAAAATATTCATCGTAATAAAACAGGGGCATTGATTCAGGCTGCGATCATGATGGGGGCTGTTACTGTTTTTGCCGGGACGGATCCAGCAATTCCGAAATTACGTCAATTCGGGCAAACCATTGGTTTAGCTTTCCAAGTGCAAGATGATATTTTAGATATTACGGCCAGTACTGAAACTTTAGGAAAGACTGCAGGCAAGGATGAACAAGTACAGAAATCAACTTATCCTGCACTGATGGGTTTGGAACAGGCTAAAACCTATGCTCAGACTTTACATGATCAGGCTTTTGATGCATTGGTGTATTTTGGTGACCAAGCGCAGGAGTTAACTGCTATTTCACACTTTTTGCTTGCTCGAAAAAGCTAATCTAAGAAATAAAAAAAGCGGCAAATTTGCCGCTTTTTTTAGAGAATCATGGTTTAGTGTTTGCCCATTAATCCACGAATTGTATTTAAGACATCAGCAGGCAATACCACAGTTTTGGCATTGTTTGATTTTGATAACTCTTGCATGGCTTTAACATATTGCTCACCAAGCAAGTAAGCAACAGGCGTTTCTTTATCGCCAACTGCACTTGTTACCATTTCAATTGCACGTTTAGATGCTTCAGCAAGGACAACTTGTGCTTCTGCATCACGACGAGAAGCTTCTAAACGACCATCTGCCTCTAAGATCGCAGCTTGTTTCTCACCATCTGCTTTAGTTACGGTTGCACGACGTTGACGTTCAGCAGCAGCTTGGGCTTCCATTGCTGCTTGCATAGTGTGTGATGGTTGAATGTCTTGGATCTCAACCGTTTTAAGGGTAATTCCCCAATCTGCAATATCGTCAGAAATCGCAGCTTTAAGCTTCGCTTTGATCTGATCTCGAGAAGACAAAGCATCATCTAAAGCCATTTCACCAGCGATTGAACGCAGTGAAGTTTGAACCATGTTCTGAATCGCCCAGTTATAGTTCTCAATACCATAGACTGCTTTTTCAGGTGTTGTAATATTGATATATGCCACAGCATTCATCACTAATACAGCATTATCACTGGTAATCACTTCTTGCGAAGGAATATCCAAAACAATATCTTTGGTGGTGATTTTATAAGCGACTTCGTCAATATACGGAATCACGAAATTCAAACCTGGCTGTAGAGTGGTATGGTATTTACCTAATCGTTGAACAATCCATTTGTAGCCTTGAGGAACGAGACGTACCCCTTTGAAAATGGTTGTCGCAACAAATGCTAAAAACGCAATGACAACTATAGTACCGACAGACATTTGAAACCCTCTTTTTGTTTATGAATTGCAATGTGGTTGGACGACTAAATCATTGCCCAAAATATCAATTACGCGTACGCGATCACCCACTTTGACTGGCGTTGTACAGCGACAATGCCATTCATCAGAACCCAATAAAGGCAATGAGAAACGAACCAGAATTTGTTCATGCTCAAGACCTGTTTGAATCACCATACCCACTTGACCAATGGTGGCTTCGCGAGAAAGACCAGCCTTGGTTTTGTCGATAGATAATGGTTTGATAAATTTGAACCAAAGAAGCGTACATAAAATAGATAAAATTCCCCAAGTAATGACTTGAGTTGGAAATCCCATCATTGGGAAGAGCCATAATAAAATGCAGACCATGATGGCAGCTATGCCGAACCATAGCGCGGCAAACGCAGGTAAAATTAACTCTGAAAGAATGAGTAAAATCCCTAATACAAACCAGTGCCAAGGCTCAACTACAAATTCCATAGATTTGCTCGCATTATAAAAGTACAGGAGATGAAAATTTATTCATCTCCTGTACTCTAGCAGATCATTAACTCTATGAATATACAGGAGCTGTCGATATTTAAAATATCGATAGCTGCTATGTCCTTTTTTTAGAATCTAGGTGTCGGGGCAGGTTTTAATGCAGCTGGTGATTTCTTAAATGCAGTAATCGCATTTTGAATCGCAACGATCTTCGCTTGAGCTGCTTTTTCACCTTCAAGAATGGCTTGATGACTGGATTTTAAATCAAGTACACCGAGATGCCCGACTTTAGGTTGGATTACAATCGAGGCTTGATTGAGTTCCTCATTGATACTTTGCTGTCCCATAATGTTTAGCGTTTGATCAAGTAATCCCCACATGCTGACAGGTCGATCAGCTGTTGGTCGAGCAGAGATATCTACTGCAATCACGATATCAGCCCCCATATCTTTTGCAGTTTTCACTGGAATCGGGCTGACTAGTCCACCATCAACATATTTGGTATTTCCAATGACGGTAGGAACAAATACGTTTGGAATACTACACGACGCTCGAACTGCTTGTCCTGCATTTCCTTTAATGAACTCCGCCTTTTTACCATTATCTAAACGTGTCGCTACAGCTGCGAAACGAATTGGAAATTTTTCAATTGGCTTATTTCCAATTTGAGTGTTGACGTAGTTTTGTAGCTTTTGACCCAGAATAAATCCTTGACTATTTATGGTCAAATCACGGAGATCTGATTCTTGGAGTTTCAAAGCAAGATTTTGCATTTGATAAGGCGTTTGTCCGCTGGCATAAATACTGCCGACAAAGCTGCCTGCACTTGTACCTGTGACGATTTTAGGTTTAATCCCATGTGATTCTAATACTTTGATCACACCAATGTGAGCAAAGCCTTTTGCGCCACCCCCGCCTAAGGCAATTGCAATCACAGGTTCACGTGCTTGCATCGTCGGAGTGGGAACAGTTTTCTTTGCAGTGGGATCACAGCCAAATAAAGTGAAGCTGACCAGCGCCAAACAAGAAAGTCGAGCAATATTCATATCGAATGTAGATTAATTAACCAATTGGAAGGGCACATCAGATCAGATTTACCCTTATTTTTCTAGTCTTTTTTCACTAGTTTTTGTAATGGCTCTGCAAGCCATTCGGGGTTTTTAGGTGAGAAATGGCCAACATAGTGTTGCATGATCTGCTCTAGATCTTGCTGATAATGTCCTGTTGGTGTGAAAGCACCTAAGCTGTAGATCGTCTTATGATCATAATCAAAGGCAAACATGACGATTGGAATACCTGCTGCATGCGCAATATGGTAAAAACCGCTTTTCATTTTCTCGGCTTTTTTTCGCGTTCCTTCAGGTGCCATACCGACCCAAATCCGTTCGTGTTGGTGTATGGTTGCAACAACTTGTTCTGTCAGCCCGTATGAGCTATCGCGACGTACAGGGATCAAGCCAGCCCAGTTGAGAAAGGCTTTGAAGGGTGGTTTAAACAACGTATCTTTTCCAAGCACTGTTATTTTTAGTCCCAAGCCACCAATCGCCAGAAAACCATACCAACCATCAATATTTGAAGTGTGTGGTGAAATAATGGCTACCGCTTTAGGAAGATTGGGAATTTCGCCGACGACCGTCCAACCTTGGCTTAAAAAGAGTTTTTTACACAATTCTCGGCTATAAAAGTTTCCACGTTGTGGCACTAATGGCGGTAAATCAGGAAAATGTTGTGGCATAAATAAAAATTTAAAATAACAACTTCTTATTATGTTAAGCGGTCATACGATACACTGCATTGGCAAAAAATAAGATTTTATGATCTTGAAAATGGAATGAATAGATACTTCTATATGTGGATTGCAGATTACAGGAATCGTTCGTATGCCTAATATTCGACAGGTTTATCTCCTGCTATTTTCGTTATATTGGGCGCAAGGTCTACCTGTTGGCTTTATGACGCATGCTTTACCTGTGATCTTAAGAGCACAAGGTGTGTCTTTGGCGCATATCGGTGGTTTTGGATTATTAATGTTGCCTTGGGCAATTAAAATCTTTTGGGCGCCATTTGTTGATCGAGTTGCATTGTCTAGGTTGGGACAATACCGCAGTTGGGTTATTCCAACGCAATTATGCAGCGTGACCATTTTGGTTATTCTTTCTTTTTTCCCAATTCATGCACTTGATCAACCCAGTTATTTGTTGATTTTCTTTGGGTTATTGTTGTTTATGAATCTGACTGGTGCGACGCAGGATATTGCCACGGATGCCTTGGCAGTAAATTTGCTAAAAAGTGATCAACAACACTGGGGGAATACGATTCAAGTGATTGGCTCACGACTTGGGTTTATCGTAGGCGGTGGAGCCGTGTTGTGGTGTTTGGATTGGTTACATTGGCAAGCAACCTTTTTGATTTTGGCGCTATTGGTTTTTTTGAATACGCTACCCGTTCTTTTCTTTCAAGAACCGATTCACGCCAAAGTGCAAACTACGCATGATCAGCCAGCTCACTCTATATTTAAAACGATTACTGCATATCTGGATTATTTTAAATCTTCTTCAGAATTAAAAGCATGGCTATTGGTTTTGGTCAGTTTCAAGATTGCGGATGGGTTGTCGGGGCCTTTACTCAAACCATTAATGGTTGATATGGGCTTGAGCTTCTCACAGATTGGAATTTATATCACTATGTTAGGTGCAGTCGCAGCTTTGGCTGGGGCAGGAATAGCAGGTGTCTTGCTGAAATATATTGCTAGACCAACTGCATTGATTGCATTTTCTTGGTTAAAAATCCTGAGCCTGCTGGGGTATGTTTGTTTGGCTTTTGTCTATGAACATGGTTATCAGATTAGTCCGTTGTGGCTATATCTAGTCAATGCATTTGAAGATGCGTGTTCTGCTCTATTGCTGGTGGTGATGCTGACTTTGATTATGCATTACAGTCGTAAACAATTTGCAGGGACTGATTTTACCTTTCAGGTTTCGATTATGGCGACAGTAAGTGGTTCACTCTACATGATCAGCGGCATATTGGGGGATGTATTAGGTTACTACTTTTATTTGATGATTATTGTGATTGTTGGGATGTTTACATTAATACCAATTTATTCGTGGAAATATAAAAAATTCTCTTAAATTATGGTAAATTATTGAAATAAATTAATTAAATTTCGTTTTTAATATTTTTGTATATGCTTTTTCATAGTTGGAAAGTGTATTCTTTCGCCATTTAAATATGTATTCAATCATACTAAATT
>NZ_OVCN01000002.1 GCF_900406815.1 Acinetobacter haemolyticus | reverse complement strand
AAACAGTTTGCTGGCGACAATAGCAAGAGTGAACCACCTGATCCCTTCCCGAACTCAGAAGTGAAACCTCTTCGCGCTGATGGTAGTGTGGCACTTGCCATGTGAGAGTAAGTCATCGCCAGCTTTTTAATTCTAAACACCCCCTCCGCTAACGCAGAGGGGGTGTTTTTTATTGGCTAGAGAAAAACACATTGAATGGCGTATCTTGAGGAATATGTTATTGTTTTATAGGTTGAATCAAAACAATAAAAGGATGAAATTTAAATGATTAATAATAACTTTTCTATTACTTCAGAAGAATTTGTAGAGGAATTTAAACTTTTAAAAGATGATCTGATCCAGGGTTACTTTACTGTTGATTCTGAAATATCAAGGATCAGTTTATTAGAAAAATCTGGAATGAATCATGAACAGATTCATTTAACAAAAAAAATTGTCTCGGAGGTTTTAACTGATGCGTTGTATACGGTCTTGCTAGGTCTTGATGGTAGTGCATCAATTGGGTGTCATCAAATCATGTATAAGCTATTGGATGAGTAATCCAATGAACTGACTGGCGACTTGGAATCTATCGCATGGGAAAAGTTTCACGGGGAAGATGTATAACCATCTTTGCGTTTAACTTCAATTCAGTCTTTAAAGTTGTGTTGAATCTATTAATCTTGGATAGAATAAATTTGCGCATTGTGCACTGAGATGAATTGGGCTTAGAATTTATATTTATTCTATTTAGATATTCCTATGAAATGGGTTGTCGCTGAAACGTATTCTTTTCCATATGAGGCCCAAATTGCCAGAACGCAATTAGAAGCGGCTGGGATTCCAGCACGTATTGAAAATGAACATACCATTAATATGGATTGGCTTTATTCAAACGCCTTAGGTGGAGTTCGTTTATTGGTTCATGAAGTCTATTTGAAAGAAGCACAAGGCTTATTGGCGCAAGACTTTAGTCAGGAATTAGAACAGCAGTTTGGTTCAAGCGAGCGTTGTCCCCAATGCGGTAGTTTCGATATAAAGCCTTATACGGAAGGAAAGCGGCCAGCTTATTTGGTTTTCTTGTTACTTGGTTTTCCTCTATTTTCGTATAAACATGGGACTAAATGTCAGCAATGCCAATATTTTTGGCGTTAGACTTTATCTTAAATAAAATTTATCAACACTGCTTCATTTGAATTTTAAGTCAGAATAGACTAAAACTAGCTAATAACTAAAAAGAGAAAAGAACATGAAATATCAAGGAAGCTGTCATTGTGGAAAAATCACCTTCATTGCACAGGGTGAACTCACTGAAGCATTGTCTTGTAATTGTTCAATTTGTCAGAAAAAAGGTTCTTTACTCTGGTTTTTACCTAAGAGTGAAGTTGAGATTATTGTGGAAGACGATGATCAGGCGACTTATCAATTTAATAAGCATATGATCAACCATCATTTTTGCAAGGTCTGTGGTATTCATCCCTATGCAATGGGTGTGGATCCTCAAGGGAATACCATATGTGCAATCAATGTGTGTTGTATTGATGATCTGGATCTGGAAAATATCAAGATCAATCATTTTGATGGACGTTCGGTATAGCTATAAAGTTTAGAGTATAAAAATGACCAAAAATAAAAAGTTAGACCTTGAACAAGTCGCAACGTTATTAGATATATTAAAGCAGCGTTTTGAGCAAAATATGCATCGTCATAAAAACCTGAGTTGGTCTGATATTGAAGATCGATTAGAGCAGCAGCCAGAAAAGTTATGGTCACTCCATCAGATGGAAGAAACAGGTGGCGAGCCAGACATCATTTTATTGGATGCAAAGTCATCAGAAATCATATTTTATGATTGTTCAGTAGAATCTCCGAAAGGACGTAGAAGTTTATGCTACGACAAGGCAGCTTTAGATGCACGTAAAGAACATAAGCCTGAAAATAATGCGGTCGATGTGGCCGAGGCCATGGGAATTGAATTGCTCACAGAAGAGCAATATAAGCAGTTACAAGCAGTAGAACATTTTGATTTAAAAACCTCGAGCTGGGTCAAAACGCCAGTAGATGTAAGAGCTTTAGGGGGTGCTATCTTTTGTGATAGTCGTTATGGACGAGTTTTTACCTATCATAATGGCGCGCAATCTTATTATGCGAGCCGGGGATTTCGTGGACGATTAAAAATATAGTTTTATGGTTCTTTCGCTGTTTTTGACGTGTTTTTTTACTTTTAATTTTGCCAAGCGCTTGCTCGGTTTTTCTGGTTTTGCTACTTTAGTGCTCATTCAATAAACAATGATCAATAATTGCTAGGAAGCAGAATATGCAGCTAAACCCTTTATACTACAACGAGCAGCATCTTGAATTTGCTAAGACTGTTCAACGTTTCGTAGAGAAAGAGATTTCACCTTTCATAAATGAATGGGATGAAAGTGAAACCTTTCCTAGAGAGCTATATAAAAAAGCCGCAGATATTGGTTTGTTGGGACTAGGTTTTGAAGAACAATATGGTGGGATTGCTGGAACAGATGCATTTTATACGCTGTTAGCTTCTATTGAGCTGGCAAAATGCGCGTCGGGTGGCTTAGCAGCTTCTTTATTATCACATACCATTGGTGCACCGCCGATTCAGCATTTTGCAAATGAGGAAGTTAAAGCTCAAGTCCTGCCTCAGATTTTATCGGGAGAGAAAATTTCTGCCTTGGCAATTACTGAACCTGGTGGTGGATCAGATGTTGCATCACTTAAAACCAAGGCTGTACGCGAAGGTGATTATTTTCTGGTAAGTGGTGAAAAAACCTTTATCACATCAGGAATGCGAGCGGATTATTATTCAGTGGCAGTACGTACCGATCCGAATGCAAAAGGGGCAAATGGTATTTCAATGCTGCTGATTGATGCACATAGTGAAGGCATTACAAAATCAAAACTAGATAAAATGGGTTGGTGGGCTTCAGATACTGCACATCTACATTTTGACAATGTCAAAGTCCCCGCTAGTAATTTATTGGGTCCTGAAAATATGGGCTTCCTAGTGATTATGAACAACTTCAATATGGAGCGTTTTTTTCTCGCAGCAAGTAGTTACGGCTTTGCTCTGACTTGTTATGAGGAGGCCTTAGATTGGGCAAAACAACGACAAACTTTTGGCAAACGCTTAGTTGATCATCAAGTCGTTCGTCACAAGCTAGTAGATATGGCGACTCGTTTAACTTCAACTCGTGCGTTATTGGAAGATACAGCCTACCGTTTAGGAAAACCTGAATTGCAGGGTAATGAACTGATTGCGCAAATTTGTATGCTTAAGAATGTTGCAACACAAACTATGCAATTCTGTGCTGATGCTGCGGTACAGACATTAGGCGGTATGGGCTTTATGCGTGGTACGAAATCAGAACGTATTTATCGTGAAGTGAAAGTCAACATGATTGGTGGTGGGGCAGAGGAAATCATGAAAGATCTTGCCAGTCGCCAACTGGGCTATTAATACATATTTTAAAGGCTTTGAATCAAGAGGAAGTTGGTTTAAAGCCTTATCCGTATAACAAGAATGAGTTAAATAATAATTTAGGAAAAAGGCATGGATGGTTTATCACTTAACCCAATTTATTACACATCTGAACATCTGGCTTTTGCAGACAGTGTTAAACGCTTTGTTGAAAAAGAAATCTCACCCTATGTAAATGAATGGGATGAAGCAGGCACCTTTCCGCGAGAACTTTATCAAAAGGCCGCGAGTGTTGGTTTGCTGGGTTTAGGTTTTGATGCAGAACATGGTGGAATTCCTGAAGCTGATGCATTTCATGTATTGCTTGCTGCAATTGAGATGGCAAAAGCAGCATCGGGTGGGGTTCATATTTCATTGATGATTCATAGCATTGGTACACCGCCGATTCATCACTTTGCGCGTCCTGAGATACGAAATACAGTGATGCCGCAAATTATTGCAGGTGAAAAAATTTCAGCCTTAGCGATTACTGAACCGAGTGGTGGTTCCGACGTTGCCGCTTTAAAAACCAAAGCGGTTCGTGACGGAGATTATTATATTGTGAGTGGGGAGAAAACCTTTATTACTTCGGGTATTCGAGCTGATTATTATACGGTTGCAGTACGTACAGATCCGAATGGACAAGGTCCAAAAGGGATCTCGATGCTTTTGATGGATGCGCATAGCGAAGGGATTACAAAATCACCTTTAAAAAAGATGGGATGGTGGGCTTCTGACACAGCACACCTACATTTTGATGAAGTTAAGGTGCCTGTAAGCCATTTATTGGGTGAAGAAAATACTGGTTTTAAAGTGATTATGAATAACTTTAATATGGAGCGTTTTTGGTTAGGAGCAATAGCCTATGGTTATGCATTGGTTTGCTATGAAGAAGCTTTAGAATGGGCACAACAACGTAAAACCTTTGGTAAGCGCTTAATTGATCATCAAGTGGTACGTCATAAACTTGTCGATATGGCCACGCAACTTACAGCTACACGTGCGTTATTGGAAGATACTGCATATCGTATGGGAAAAAAGGAACTGCAAGGTAGTGAACTCATTGCACAGATTTCGATGCTTAAGAATGTCGCAACACGAACCATGCAGTTTTGTGCGGATGCTGCGGTACAGACCTTAGGGGGTATGGGTTTTATGCGAGGTATGAAGTCCGAACGTATTTATCGTGAAGTGAAGGTGAATATGATTGGTGGTGGCGCTGAAGAAATTATGAAGGATTTGATTAGTAAGCAGTTAGGATATTAACTAAAATGTTTAAAGGTTTGCTAATTAACTAAATCTTTACTTGTTGCTGATTTGCTTTGAATAAACATCTAGTATCCAAATTTCAGTACTTTCTAAAGTGATTAATATTTTTGAAGTTGTGATTTGCTGCAATGAAGTTATCCACCATATAGATGGTGGATTTCTATGTAGTTCAAAATATTGAGAACTTTCTTGATCATATTGATAAGGGATAAATGGTTCTTGAATAAAGTAAATGATAAGTCCACATCCACCGACTGCACACCACTTCTCATTTTTATCAATGATAGCGACTTCTGGATTCCCATAAAAATCACCTATCTCTATGTATTGATTGATATCGCTAGATTGTAAAGGTGCTATATATGCGCTCTCATAAAGATGAATGATTTTATAGCTTTTAGATTGAGAAAGTTGAACATAATCAAAATTCATAATTATAAAATTAGTCCTTTGTAGTCATAATTTTTATGTATTATTAATCAGTCTTAGTTAAAAAATTATAGAACAATATCTTGAACATTAATTTCACGAACTTTATTTTTAATTAACATAACGCCAACGCCCAGTTGTTTGTCCCAATCACAATCCATGATGAGTCCTATAAATTTACTCCAGTCTTCATCATAATAAGATACCTTTATAGAATGGAAATATATATGTTTTTCAAGATCTTTTGGAGATTTTAACTCAGAAAAAAACTCTTCATAATAGTCTTCATATTTATTATCTTCTCTTTGTTCTTGATAGTAAGCAAATAATTGTTCTTCTAATTTTTCAAAGATTTGTGGTGCTTCATTTAATAATTCTTTAAATGCTTGTAGTTGTTTTTGTGTTGGCTGAGCATCATCATCATTTTCAAAACGAACATATACATTAGTCGTTTTACCATACCAAGGAAGGGCAACTACACAGTTATAAAACTCATTATCAGATTCTATTACATTTAGATTTTCTAATTTCATAAACATTCTTTATTAATAATATTATTTCGCTAGCGCCATTTCCCAAACCATTTCAGTTAACTCGTCAATCTTAACTTTACCTTCAGGTCGGTACCAAGTCACCGTCCACGAAATAGAACCACCGACCAAACGTCGCCAAATAAATGCATCATGTTTGACTTTGCCTAGAGTGCGTAATTTTTCAATCACATCAAGCCAGACTTGCTCATATTCATTACGCATTTTCAAAAGGTATTCTTGTTTTTCTTTAGAAAGCGCAAACCATTCATGAACCAGCACCGCCATAGCCGCACCAGTATCACCAGTAATTGAGATTAATTCGGCTCTGATTAAATCACGCAATTGCTGTTCAGGATCATTTGATCGTTCAGCCGCTTCTTTAAGCCTTGCGAAGTTATAAATAATGGTTTGCTCCATCACAGTAGCAAGAATGTCATCTTTACTTTTAAAGTGATGAAAGAGACTACCTGATTGAATACCAATAAATTCACCAAGTTGGCGAACCGTAGTTTTATCATATCCTTGCTTATAAAACAGATACGCGGCACCTAAGAGCAAACGTCCACGTGGGCTATCGTCAAAACATACGATTTTAGGTATTTGCTCAATTGAAGTTGCGATCATGCCTGTCCGTCTATCCCGTCTTATCAAAGTGTATTGTAACAAAATTCATTTCATGAATTGTCTTATCTTTTTATAACAAGCATTTGCTTGAATTTGTCTGTTTTTGCTAATACAGCATATCATTATGCACTTTACAAACCAAGCACTTGCTTGGTAATGTTGTGTTGTTTTTAATAATAATGAGAAAGCTCATGACAAGCGTCAAGCAGGATGACCAAAAGCCAGTAAAAATCGGATGTGCTTCAGGATTTTGGGGCGATACCAATACGGCCGCTTTTCAGTTGGTACATCTGAGTGATATTGATTATTTAGTCTTTGATTATCTATCTGAAATTACCATGTCAATCATGGCTAAAGCAATGATGACTGATCCAAATCATGGCTATGCGTTGGATTTTGTTAGTCACGTGATGTCTCCACTGATTAATAAAATTGCTGAGAAGAAAATCAAAGTGATCAGTAATGCAGGGGGCGTGAATCCCTTAGCTTGTCGGGATGCTTTACAAAAAATCATTGATGAAAAAGGCTTGGATTTAAAAGTTGCGGTGGTACTTGGTGATGACGTATTGCCAAAGCACGCAGAACTACAGCAAAAAAATATCAAAGAAATGTTTAATGGTGAGTCTTTGCCTGCGTATGTGGCGAGCAGTAATGCCTATTTAGGGGCTGTCGCTATTCGTGACGCTTTGGATTTAGGCGCGGATATTGTGATTACAGGTCGTGTTGTTGATTCAGCTGTGGTTCTTGCACCGTTGTTGCATGAATACAAATGGTCATTGGATGACTATGACAAACTCGCACAAGGTTCATTGGCTGGGCATGTGATTGAGTGTGGTGCTCAATGTACGGGTGGTAATTTTACTGATTGGCGTTTGGTACAAGGCTTTGACAACATGGGCTTTCCAATTGTAGAAGTCAGTGCAGACTCCTCTTTTGTTGTAACTAAACCACAAGGTACAGGTGGTTTGGTGTCGACGGCAACGGTCGCAGAGCAAATCGTTTATGAAATTGGCAATCCACAAGCCTATCTACTTCCTGATGTGACAGCTGATTTTAGTCAAGTCCATTTAGAACAAGTGGGTGATGATCGAGTTAAAGTCACAGGTGCAACAGGTCGAGCACCAACTCAACAATATAAAGTGAGTGCCACTTATGCCGACGGTTATCGTGTTTTAGTCAGTTTCTTAATCGCAGGTCGCGAAGCGCCTGAGAAAGCACAAACGATTGCCAATGCCATTATTAATAAATGTGAGCGTGTATTGGCTTTACGTTCTGTTCCTCCATTTACAGAAAAATCGATCGAAATTTTAGGTGTTGAAAGTACCTATGGGGCACATGCACGCATTAAAGAAAGCCGTGAAGTTGTGGTTAAAATTGCGGTCAAACATATGTTTAAAGAAGCGTGTATGTTCTTCGCTTCGGAAATCGCACAAGCTTCCACAGGTATGGCCCCTGCATTAGCGGGCATTGTCGGTGGTCGTCCTAAAGCTTCTGCAGTCGTGAAATTGTTCTCTTTCCTGATTGATAAAGATCAAATCAAGGTTGAGGTTGATTTTGCAGGTCAGCGACATGCCGTTGAGATTCCAACTGGCTCACCAAAGCAGGATTTCGTTCCCCATCCAACTGGTGAAGTCGCAACTTATCAAGGTGACGAAATC
Source organism: Acinetobacter haemolyticus (assembly GCF_900406815.1). Classification (GTDB taxonomy): domain Bacteria; phylum Pseudomonadota; class Gammaproteobacteria; order Pseudomonadales; family Moraxellaceae; genus Acinetobacter; species Acinetobacter haemolyticus_A. The sequence continues at coordinate 207,504 of NZ_OVCN01000002.1, read as the reverse complement.
GAAGTGCCTTTGATTGAGATCGCTCATGCTCGTAGTGGGGATAAAGGCAACCATAGCAATATTGGAGTGATTGCCCGTAAAGCAGACTATTTGCCTTGGATTCGAGCAGCACTCACTGAAGCCAATGTTTCAGACTATATGCAGCATGTTTTAGATCCAGCAAAATCAAAGGTCATTCGTTATGAATTGCCTGCGATGAATGCACTGAATTTTATGTTGGAAAATGCATTAGGTGGCGGTGGGATTGCAAGTTTACGTATTGATCCACAAGGTAAGGCTTTTGCACAGCAATTGTTAGATATGCCAGTCAAAGTACCAGCAAAATTGTTAGAAAAATAAGTAAGGGATGTAAATCAAATGGGTTATCAATCAATTTTCAGAGCAGATGCATTTGCCGACAAAGTGATTATCGTCACAGGTGGCGGCTCAGGTATTGGACGCTGTACAGCACATGAGTTGGCATCTCTAGGTGCTCAAGTCGTGATTACAGGTCGAAAAATTGAAAAGTTAGAAAAAACTGCAGCAGAAATTAGCGAAGATGGTGGCAAAGTCCATTTCATCGTTTGTGATAACCGTGAAGAAGAACAAGTCAAAAGCATGATTGCTAAAGTCGTTGAAAAATTTGGCAAGCTCGATGGTTTAGTGAATAACGCAGGTGGGCAATTTCCTTCGGCATTGGAAAATATTTCTGCTAATGGCTTTGATGCTGTGGTTCGCAATAACTTGCATTCGACATTCTATTTAATGCGTGAAGCCTATAACCAATGGATGGCTAAACATGGGGGCAGCATCGTCAATATGACTGCAGATATGTGGGGTGGTATGCCAGGTATGGGGCATTCAGGTGCAGCACGCTCAGGTGTGGATAACCTGACTAAAACGGCTTCAGTAGAATGGGGTAAATCGGGTGTGCGCGTCAATGCAGTTGCGCCAGGATGGATTATTTCCTCAGGTATGGACAACTATAGTGGTGACTTCGCCAAAGTGATCATTCCAAGTTTGGCAGGGAATGTTCCGTTAAAACGTATGGGTACAGAATCTGAAATTTCTTCAGCAATTTGTTATTTGCTTTCTGATGCAGCGGCTTTTGTTTCAGGGGTAACTTTACGTATTGATGGTGCTGCATCTCAGGGAACACGTATGTATCCATTGGCAGATGCAACCAATAGCCAGTCTTTTAATGGTTTCCATCGTGCTTTTATTCCAGAAATTTTTAAAGATGAGGCTGGAAAAGCAGAGCAACGCTCTGCCCAGCCGCAAGACGACAAGCTAGGCTTGGAGTGAGGAAAAACAATGACCATTCTCCAATCTGAAATTGCTGTCGGTAGTGAGCAGTACGAGCAAAACCGTGAAGCTTTGTTGAATCAAATTGCGGAAGTACGTGCAGTACAGCAAAAGAGTATTGATAAATCTTATGCGGCTAAACCAAAGTTTGATAAGAAAGGCAAAATCTTGCCGCACGAACGTGTGCGTTTACTATTGGATGCGGATTCACCTTTTGTCGAGTTATGTGGCTTAGTCGGCTACAACATGCATGATGATAAAGATGGCTCAGAAGCAGGTGGCGGTATTATTGCGGGTTTGGGCTTTGTGAGTGGGGTACGCTGCTTAGTCTCTGCGAGTAATAGTGCAATCAAAGGTGGAACGATGTCACCGATGGGCGTACAGAAAACCTTACGCTTACAGAAAATCGCACTTGAACAAAAACTACCGATTGTGACTTTAACGGAAAGTGGTGGGGCGAATCTTAACTATGCTGCTGAAGTATTTACCTATGGCGGTATGACCTTTGCCAATCAAGCACGGATGTCTGCGGCAGGGATCCCACAAATTTCGGTGGTACATGGTAATGCCACAGCAGGTGGAGCTTATCAACCTGGTCTGTCTGACTATGTAATTGCGGTTCGTAAACAAACCGAAATGCTACTGGCTGGTCCACCATTGCTATTGGCTGCCACTGGTGAAGTCGCAACGGCTGAAGAGTTGGGCGGTGCTGAAATGCATACCCAAGTTTCAGGTGTAGCAGAATATTTGGCAGAAAATGATGCAGATGGGATTCGACTTGCTCGTGAGATTTTAGAGCATTTGAATTGGAAGGAACAAACCACTAGTCTAAATCAAAACTATAAAGAACCGCGTTTCGCGCCTGAAGAGTTGCTTGGCATTATTCCCAAAGATCCAAAGCAACCTTTTGATATGAAAGAGGTAGTGGCTCGTATTATTGATGATTCAGATTTCCTTGAGTTTAAACAGGAATACGATGCTTTAACCGTTTGTGGTTGGGCGAAAATGGGTGGGGTACATATTGGCATTATTACCAACAATGGACCTATCACACCACAAGGTGCAGTCAAAGCGGCACAGTTTATTCATCTCTGTGAGCAGACCCAACGTCCGCTTTTATTTTTGCACAACACTACAGGTTTTATGGTTGGGACAGATGCGGAACAGAACGGCATCATTAAGCATGGTTCCAAGTTGATTCAAGCAGTTGCGAATGCCACTGTACCAAAAATCTCGATTATTGTGGCTGGTTCATACGGTGCAGGCAACTATGCAATGTGTGGGCGTAGCCTCTCACCAAGTTTTATCTTTGCATGGCCAAATTCACATGTTGCGGTGATGGGTTCGGCACAAGCGGGGAAAGTGTTGCGTATCGTCGCAGAGGGTAAACAGAAAGCTTCAGGAATGGAACCGAATCCACAAATGTTGGATTTCCTAGAGCAAAGCACTGCGATGAAATTGGAACAGCAATCGACCGCTTTGTTTAATACAGCTATGTTGCATGACGATGGCATTATCGATCCAAGAGATACGCGTAAGGTTCTGATCTTCTTGCTACAAACCATTTATGAAGCACAACAACGTGAACTTAATCCAACACGTTTTGGTGTATCGAGATTTTAAGAAATCCCTCCTAGCTCCTCTTTTTTTAAAGAGGGGGAGCTTCTCCCTTTACAAAGGGAGATTAGGAGGGGTTTATGAATATGTAATTTTAAAGGAAAAAAATAATGAAATTTACCGCAGAGCATGAAGCATTACGTCGTACCGCACGTCAGTTTGTAGAAAACGAACTCAATCCATTTATTCCAGAATGGGAAGCAGCGGGACGCTTTCCGATTCATGATGTGTTTAAGAAAATGGCAGATTTAGGTTTGCTAGGTATTTGTAAGCCAGAAGAAAATGGCGGTTTGGGTTTGGATTATTCATATAACCTTGTTGTCGCTGAAGAATTAGGGCGTGCGGCATGTGGTGGTGTGCCACTGGCGATCGGCGTGCAAACCGATATGGCGACACCTGCACTTGCTCGTTTTGGTAGCAAAGAATTAAGAGAAGAGTTTTTGAATCCTGCGATTCGCGGCGAATATGTGGCATCCATTGCAGTATCAGAAGTGCATGCTGGTTCAGACGTAGCAGCAATCAAAACCACTGCGAAAAAAGAGGGTGATGATTATGTGATTAACGGCAGCAAAATGTGGATTACCAATTCACTGCAAGCTGATTTCTTCTGTTTACTTGCCAATACCTCAGATGACAAACCGCATGTGAATAAATCCATGATTATTGTGCCTGCGAAGACTGCGGGTATCAGTTTTTCAGAGCCACTGAATAAATTAGGTATGCGTTCAACAACAACTGCTCAAGTCTATTTTGATAATGTTCGAGTGCCACAACGTTATTTAGTTGGTGCTGAAGGCATGGGCTTCATGATGCAAATGATGCAGTTCCAAGAGGAACGCATGTGGGCATGTGCCAATGCTGTAGGTGGTTTAGAAAAAGTTATTCAACAGACCATCGATTATGCCAAAGAACGTACTACCTTTGGTCAGCCATTAATTAATAACCAATATGTACATTTCCGCTTTGCCGAGTTGATGACTGAAGTTGAAGCATTAAAAGCACTGACTTATCAAGCTTGTGAACAGCATATCGCTGGGGAAAATGTCACGATGATGGCTTCGATGGCAAAGCTCAAAGCAGGGCGCTTAACTCGAGAAGTCGCAGATAGCTGCCTACAATATTGGGGTGGCAATGGCTTTATGTGGGAGAACCCTGCATCACAGTTGTATCGTGATGGACGTTTAGGTTCGATTGGCGGTGGTGCAGATGAAATTATGCTTGGGATCATCTGTAAGCTCATGGATATTCTGCCGAAGAAACAGAAAAACTAGGAGAAGAAAAATGACACTTTCAACTTCTCTTACTGATTTACAAGTAGATGAAAGTATCCAACTTGAACAACAAGGCAGTATCTTAACCCTGTGGCTGAATCGACCTGAAAGCCGTAATGCCATGAGCCTCAACATGGTTAATGCTATTCAACAGGTCTTTGCTCACATTGCTGATGATGTGTCTATTCGTGCGGTAATTTTGCGTGGTAAAGGCGGGCATTTCTGTGCTGGCGGTGACATTAAAGATATGGCAGCTTTGCGTGTTGAAGCGGCGAATGTGGGCAGTTTACAGCCTTATGTTGATTTTAACCGTCGTTTTGGTGCCATGATTGAACAAGTTGATCAAGCGCCACAAACGGTTGTTGCAATTTTAGAAGGGGCAGTGCTCGGCGGTGGTTTTGGCTTGGCATGTGTCTCTGATATCGCGATTAGTCGTGATACGGCACAGTTTGGCTTACCTGAAACAGGCTTAGGTGTTTTGCCAGCGCAAATTGCACCTTTTGTAGTGAAACGCATTGGACTAACACAAGCGCGTCGTTTGGCATTGTTAGGTTCTCGTTTCAATGGTGAGACTGCTCAGAAGTTAGGTGTAGTACATGATGTAGTGCATGATGAAAATGAGCTTGAGCAGCTACTGAGCGATACAGTTCAACAAATCAAACGTGCTGCACCATTGGCTTCTCGCAATACTAAAGCTTTATTACATCGTACTTTGAATGAACCTTTAGATTCTCTACTCGATGATGCTGCACAGCAATTTGCACAAGCTGTCGGTGGAGTAGAAGGTCAGGAAGGTACGATGGCATTTATACAAAAACGTAATCCGAGTTGGTTTAGCTAAGATCTCCCACGATAGGGATTTGATTAAGTACCATTGTTCCCCTCTTTGTTAAAGAGGGGGTAGGGGAGATTTAAAAATGAAATTTTCAAAAGTTTTAGTCGCAAATCGTGGTGAAATCGCAGTTCGAGTGATGCAAACAGCGAAAGCGATGGGCTATCAGACAGTTGCTGTATATTCGGATGCAGATGCCAATGCTCGCCATGTTCAAGTGGCTGATGAAGCTGTATACATTGGTGCTTCTAAAGTCTCTGAGTCTTATTTGTCGATCACCAATATTATTGAAGCCTGCAAAAAGACATGTGCAGATGCTGTTCATCCTGGTTATGGATTTTTATCTGAAAATACCGATTTCGCCCAAGCGTGTAGTGATCATGGCATCACTTTTATTGGTCCAAATGCCGCGGCGATTCATTTGATGGGTAGTAAGCGCTTGTCAAAAATTGCCATGATTGAGGCGGGTGTACCTTGTGTACCGGGTTATGAAGGTGATCAACAAGATATCGAATATTTAGCAGAACAAGCAGAAAAAATTGGTTTCCCATTGATGGTGAAGGCATCTGCTGGTGGTGGTGGGCGTGGTATGCGCTTGGTTCACCAGTCTGCTGATTTGCTCGAAGCTTTAAAAACAGCGCGTTCAGAAGCCGAAAATGCATTCGGTTCGGGTGAACTCATTATTGAAAAAGCAGTGATTGCACCTCGTCATGTGGAAATCCAAGTATTTGGTGATACGCATGGCAATTACGTCTATCTATTTGAACGAGATTGTTCAATTCAACGCCGCCATCAAAAAGTCGTTGAAGAAGCACCTTGCCCAGTGATGACAGCTGAATTACGTCAGCAAATGGGGGAGGCGGCCGTTGCTGCCGCCAAAGCTTGTGAATATATCGGTGCAGGTACAGTTGAATTCTTACTTGATCAATCAGGCGAGTTTTATTTCCTTGAAATGAATACCCGTTTACAGGTTGAGCATCCTGTAACTGAAATGATCACGGGGCTAGACCTAGTTGAATGGCAATTACGTGTTGCAAATGGTGAAAATTTACCCCTTCAACAGCACGAACTCACTTTAAATGGACATGCTATTGAGGTGCGTTTATATGCGGAAGATCCGCGTCAGGATTTCTTACCTCAAACTGGAAAAGTACTCAGTTGGCAACCTGCGGATTTACCAAATGTTCGGATTGATCATGGTATGTTAGAACAGGGTGAAATTAGCCCGTTTTATGATCCAATGGTAGCGAAGGTAATTGCTTATGGTAAAACTCGTCAGGATGCGATTCGTCTGTTAGCACGCGCAGTAGATGATTGTGTGCTACTGGGTGTGAACAGCAATAAACAGTTTTTGGTAAATTTATTACGTCATCCGATTATCGTGGCTGGTGATACCAACACGGCATTTATTCAACAGCATTTCCAAGATGATGTTAGCCTACATCAACAAGCACCAAGTTTGGAAAATCTCGCGGTTGCCGCTGCGTTATTCACCCAACTTAACCAAGCCAAGGTTTCATGGCAAACAGGTATTTCTGTTCCTTTCCCATTAAAGTTGAAATGTGCTGATCAACAGCTATTACTCCATATCCAAACAGATCATGATCAACTCATCGCTACGCTGTGTGATCAGCAAGTTAAAATTAAGATTTTAGCGATTCAAGATACACAGATCATTTATGAGGTTGATGGTGTACGCCGTAAATTGGATTATGTGCTTGACCAAAACCAACTTTATTTGGATACGGCGAATGGCAATCTCATGATAGAGAATAGTACTTACGCAGAACCTGAAGCGGTTGAGGTCATTGGTGATGGTAAGATTCGAGCACCAATGGATGGTGCGATTGTAAATCTACTGGTCAATGCCGGAGATACCGTTACCAAAGGACAAACCTTGTTGATCTTGGAGGCGATGAAAATCCAGCAACAGATTAAATCTGATGTAGATGGTGTCGTTGATGAGCTGATTGGTCAAGTTGGTCAACAAGTGAAAAAACGACAATTGTTATTAAATGTCGCAGTTGCATAAAACGTATGAATTAAAAAGCTAGGCTAGTCCTAGCTTTTTAATAATTTTTCTACAGCATCGAGTGAACTTCCCGAATTTCCTTTTAATTCTTGTGTTGCAAACTCTGCCAAAGCTTGTTCATGTGCCAATAAATATTGCAGAAATGTTTGAGTTTGAGCATCAGCATGTTGATTCATTCGCTCGAAAGTTTCCATAAAAGGTTTTGTGCCTTGTTTAAGCAAATGCATCGCAACTTTCCACGGCAGTTTTGCCATCACAATTCCTGATGCTTTGGCTTGTAATTTGATATGCGGTCGTATCTTTGCGGTATGCCCATTTTGAATCAGAAACTGTTGTAACTTATGTAAAGTTTGAGTTTCTAATTGAGCCAAGATATTCCATTTATATTGTTGTTCAGTCGAGTGAGTATACTTTGCTGCATTCTGAAAAATCAATTCACCTAAGATTTCAGATTCAAGCGCGGTATTTAAGTCATGTTGAAATTTTGGGTAATTCATTCCATTGATTTCCAAAAATAAAGAAGCGTTTGTGAGTTTTACTTTTACAGCAGTATAGGTGAAAAAATCAGATGCTGAAATAGTCGCCATCTGTATATCAGATGGCATTATTTTTAAGGAAACAGATTCGATCGTAAGCTTTCAAGACGCTGTTGATAGTGCTTTTGCCACTCAGTTTCAGAAAGTTGAGACTTGAGCGGTTGCATTTCTTGTTGTAGTTGTTTGAGCGCTTGTTGGTATTGATCTACTTTTTGTTGCTGCTGTTGTTCACGTTGTTGTTTAAATTGTAGGTCTAATTGCTCTTGTTGTGAGAGATAGCGCTGTTGTAACTCTTGTTTTAGACGTTGTGTTTCAGCAGTTGGCTGTTTCTCGTCAAGCAGTTGAACAGCTTGTTCATAACGAGCAAAATTACTTTCTTGCTCCATCAGTCGAGGGTGTTTTTGTTGAAGCGTTTCTAATGCAGCCAATCGTTGTTCAGGATTTAATTGCGTATTCTGTTTAAGTTCCGCATAAGCAAAACGATAATCTGCATATTCACGTTCTTGTCCAAAACCTAAAGCTGCTTCATCTTTACCTAGCGTCTGTTCTCTTAGTTTCCAAATTGCATCAAAGCGTTCTTTAGGTGATATCGCCGTTGATAACACGGTACTTTGCATTTGCTGTTCATATTGCGGCATACGCTTCAATAAATTCTGCACAGTTTGAGCAAATTTTTGATCAGGATAATTTGCGAGTGCTTGGGCTAAGGCTGCATCACAGTTTTCTAACTGGCAATTGGCTTTAAACGTATTGATAAATTGGGTGATATTTCCTGGTTGACGCTGCACGGATTTTAATTGCGTGGACAAAGACTCTTGTAAAATTTGATCGGCATTTTTATGTTGCATGTTTTTATCTTGAGTTGGGTTAGGTCTTATAGATTCGGTCCGTGCTGCTTGTTCAATTGCAGCGGAAGAGGCGGTGCTCTTCCAAACTGCAATTCCGACCAAGACCAGTAAAACAAGAAATATTGTCAGTAATAGTCTCTTATTCATTCGGCATTCCGCTTTATGGGTTGTAATTAAAATGTCCCATGACAGGGAAATGATCAGATAGATCCCATGTCATAAACAATGGGTCAGCAGCCGAACGTAGAATGCGAACATCGTTACGAGATTGGGTCGGTTGACGGTGATTATTTGATGAAACGACATAATCCAAGTATTCAACTGTTGTTCCACCTGAACCAGCCGCTCCAGCGAGTTTATTGATACGTGGATCAAAAGTTGAAGCGGTATAGCCTGTGCTCACAGGTGCAGTCGCATTAAGATGAGTAAGCATATCTTGGTAATCTTGTGGCCATAACAACTTATTTACATTGAAATCGCCACCCATTAATACTGCATCGAAGCTTGGAATATTTTGCTGATTGATCAATTGTCGAATTTGTTGGAATTGAACCTGACGTAACGCGCGCGCTTCATTGGTATCAAATGATGCAGTGTGTGTTGAAGTCACATGGTAGGCTTTACCATTCTTGATGATTTCTGCATAAATTACGCCTTTATCTGCGAAACAATCCGTTCCAGTACAATCTGGATAAATCATTTCAGCTGTTTTAACGATAGGGTAACGGCTCAATACCAATACACCGCTATCGAATAAGTTATAGCCAGATCCAATTGGAACATGTGTTTGATAAGGATATTGTTGCGCGAGTTGATTAAGCATGCCAGTACGCGAAGATGAAAAAGCTTCCTGCATCAGAATGACATCGTAACCATTTAGATGTTGGGGTAACTCAGCTAAACGTTCACTAATTTTGCTGGCGACCATAGGTAGGGCGTAAATATTATAGGACAAAACCTTAATTTCATTGGCATTGTTCGAGACAGGTTCAGGTATCGTATTTTGATGAATGGTGTAATGAAAATCATCATAGCCCCCTGTATATTCTGCTTTCACAGCAGTCTGAGCGGCTAAACCTGCATATATTGTATTGATCCGATATATATTGCGATCTGTATACCAAGGTGAAGTCGTCGATGAGGTTTGCATACCGTGTTTAATGGTGCTGCCATACCATGTCCCAGTCATGGATTGTTTAAAAGTAACTTGAGAATTGCCACTGGAAACTACGGTATCAAAATTGTAGGTTTGACCAGATTTGAGTCCTGAATATCGGTTCATGCGGAGCACACGTTTGGTTTCATAAGGCGCTATCTGTGTTGCCTCTTGCGCCCATTGATTTCCATGCTGCAAAACTTGTGTGCCTGTATGGTTGACTTGAACGGATACCGTTTCAGGAGTGGTATTCGTAATAAAAACATAAGAATCTGCCAAGGCATTTTGCATGGCAAAAGTACCCATCAGCAATGCTGTACCGACACTGAATTTAATAGTGCTTAGCCCCATTGAATCTTTCTCCTTGTTGATCTTGCCTTGATGATTAATCGATTTCATCAAGCAATGGTGTTGATTTTCATTTTTGAACATTAATGTTGTTATTTGTTCGAAAATTATCATAATGAAAAATTATTGCTAAATCATGTAATTTTTATACCGTTCATCTGATTTAATTACAGTAATTTATATGGATGATTTTCAAATAAACATGAAGAAGGGATGTATTAAGAGAATTTATACAGGTTTAGGATATAGATTCGAATATGAAAATTTAAAAATGTATATGGCTAAATTTAAGGCTAAAAAAAATCTGACAGGATGATTGCCCTGACAGATTGAATGAAATCAATGAAGAATTAAGCTTGATCGGCTGCGCTAATGGCTGCGCTGGCTTGTTTTAAACTATATAACAATTGTCCGAGAAGAACATCTTTATTGCTCAGTGTGACTAGAACCATCGGATGATGCGGTGCTGGGATGGCTGTCAAAATCGCTTTGCCATTTTCTGCATCTAAGGTAATGCTCTGACAGCCTGTAAGTTGAATTTCATTAAGAAAAGCGCTGACCATTGCCAAGATAGAACTACTTACCGCGGCCAGTTTACTACTGTTATAAGGATTCTTTTTATAAATTGATGCCAACTCAAAACCGTCGGTTGAACAAATCATAATATAATCAATACCACGAATATTAACAAGAATATCATTGGCTTGCGATTTTGCGAACTGAATCAGCTCTTTCGGTGCGGTACGTTGTTGGCTTGAGATAGTGAACATAATTTTTCTCTTTATTAAAATAGTTAATGGGTGGCTTTTAAGTTTACTTCTAACGCCGCAATCAGTGATTCGATCATAAGCAGGATATGTTCTTGTTTACGTGCATCAATAAAAAAAAGTGGGTATTGATAGTTGTTCTGCATTAGCCACTCTCGATATATCGCAGTGGATTGTCCTTTGTTTTCATCAACATGAGTAATGCCAATCGAAATATTCTGTGTATAGTCTTTAAATGTGTCTAGATAACCTTCAAGCTCTTCGATAGGCACCTTGCTGTTATGATCAACTAACAGAATTACTCCAAGAGCACCTTGACAGATGACGGGCCAAATAAAGTCAAAACGTGACTGTCCAGGTGTGCCATATAAGCCTATTTTAATGCCGTCATCTAGTGTGATTTCCCCATAGTCAATCCCCACAGTTGTTTCAGCTTTACTATGTGCTTGAGTATCCGTGTTAAATGCTTCAGTTGCTAGGACAGGGACTTCAGAAAGAGACCGTATGGCTTCAGTTTTGCCTGCGCCCATGCTTCCTGCAAAAACAATTTTATATTGTTGAAGAATCATATTATTCCTTAAAGCCCAAAGCGGCGTCTAATTTTTCCAAAAAACTTATTCAAAAAACCTTGTTGTTCAGGAGGTGGTTCAACTGTATTGGATTTTAAGTAATGACCGTCAATTGCTGAAATAATGTTGCCATTATTTGAAGCAATACAAGCGGCAATATATTGCTGAACTGTTTGAATGGGTATGTTTAATTGGTTCGCAACTTGATCAAGTTGAGCGCCTTGAATGAAACAAGCAGACAGCAAAAGAATAATTTTTCGATCCGCACTTTGTGTCGGTTGAGGCCAGTAGTCAATTTTGTAATATTCTTGTGCAACAGGTGCTAGTGTTTGAAATTCGTGCGAAGACCATATTAAGTTCCATAACCAGTCTTGTAGGTTGTATTCAACTTTACGAGAGACTTTGGTGAAATCAGATGTTGTCGCAAACCCATAATTAAAACTGCGATTGGTCTGTGTATGTATGCGTGTAGGTTCTAACCAAGCAACTTGACTGCGTGTATCGATAATTGCCAATGTACCGTGATCATCAAAAAGATGTAGACGTGCATTTTCAGGATTTAACATATCCGTTAAAAACTTTTTATCGAGCGCGTTATGGGTTGAATTGGTCTCTATTTTTGGTTGTTGGGCTTGTTGATGTGATAAATAGCTTAAAAGACGGAGCTGAATCCAGTTTTTTAAGGCATCGGTTTGTTGAAAGGGTAAGTAAAGGGTATTGTTTTCTTCGATATTACAGCTGGCTTGTCCTTTAGAGACTTTTAAGCAGGGAAGTTCCTTCTCTCTCAAAATACGCTGAATACCTTCGGTATCAAAAAAATTTTCGTTTATTAATAATAAGTCTATATTTGGATCTGCAATATTAATCCAGTTAATTCCAAAATCATTGGGTATGGTTTTTCTAAGCTCTATTTTTAACTCATCCGAAACTTTTAAACTTATACCTGAAATTGCGATATTAATGCAATGCCCATTCATAGTATCACTTTAATATTGGTAAAATATTGGACTGCACAAAATGGTCTTTATTTAATATATAAAGACTAATATTAGACCTCTTATATTATTCCTATTGTTTTAAATAAAAATAAATGTAAGAAGTCTAATATACTAAATCTTTTAGCTTTGCAAATTAAGCAAAGTCTAATTCTTTTTCGAAGGTTTTAAGTTCGTGACGAGCCATTGCTAGGTTTGATTTTGTGCGGTCAAGTACAACATAGAGGAAGAGGTTGCCATTGCTTTCTAATGGTCGAATTAAGTGGTATGCCTTACCAAGTGTAATTAAGATATCTTCGATATCATCGTTTAGTTTCAGTGAGTTAGCAACACGGCGTTTTGCTCGTACAACTTCGGTATTACCCGCTGCTGCAAGTTCCAAATCAATTGCCCCACCACCTTGTGTCGCGAGGGCTAGGCCACTTTCTGTGTCTACTAACGCTGCTGCAACGAAACCATCAATATTTGATAAGCTTTCTAGTGAAATTTTAGCCATGATATTATCTCTACTAATACATTATTGTTTATAAGTTTATATAACTTACTTTTGTTTTAATTGGTTTTCAAAAGTAGTTAATTTCATTATAGGAAACTATTTAATTAAATCAATCATGCTTTAGGATAATAATAAAATAAAGGGTGTTAATAATTGACAATTTTTGTCAGGATGAAAAATTAAAATATTAAATACAGATGTTATTTTAATTTTATTGTGATTTTTATCACATTATTGTTTGGGAATTTAATGGAAATATGATTGTAAATAAATGTAAATTATTCTGTTAAATTGTTTAAAATTAATATTTATTCAAACTTTATTATTTATAAGTGTTTGATAAAGAAAGATATAAATCTTTCTTTATCATTTGGAAATTTAGGCAACAATAAGTTGAGTATAAGAGCAATACAGTATCCCTAAAATAATTAAGGCAACCAAAGGTGCTGTAATAGAAGCCCATGTTGGCGTAGCAGGCGGCTGAATATCAATTGTTTCTTGATGGTCTAAGGTTGGCTGGGCTTGATGAACCATTTTATTGAATTCTTGCATAGTTGTTTCAAGCGAGACCTCTTCTTGTTCAATTGGTTTTGAACCCAGAAGCTCGGTTAATTGATTGGTTGACCAGACCCAGTCTTCTGCTTGACCAGATAAATGTTCGACTTGACCCAAAAGCAATTCAGTAAGCCCTGTTTGACCAAAACTTCCTGTTTCATCCAGCTGTTTCAATTCAGCAAGTTGTAATGACAAAACCTCAGTGAGACTTGTTTCTAGTTCAGTTGTGCTGAGGGAGGATTGGTTGTGAGCGGAAGTCGTGAGGTGACGCGTAATTTCCCGGATATACAATGGATCAGAAGTTTGGACTTCCTGATAATGTTTTTGAGGATTTTGTTTCCAGAGACTAATCAAGCGACCAAGTGCGAGTGCATTGATTTCATCAATGTAAAGCAGTTTTTCTGGTTGAGAATATTGACTAAATAGTTGCGGTTTTTGAATTTTAATTTGTTCAGCAAAATATTGAACTAAGTCAAAGGCCATTATATATATCCTCAATTAATCTAAAATTCTAAGCGAAGGTTTTTTCTTAGTTGTTTCAGTTTTTTGTTGTGATTCTTCTTTTGCCGGGCTGATTGTTTCTTCAATATCAGCATACTCAGAAGGATCGAAAAATAAACCTTGGCCGTTTTCCTTTGCATAAATGCCGAGTACAGCGCGGATAGGCACGTAAATTTCTTTGGCAACACCGCCAAATCGTGCAGAAAAAGTAATTGCTTCATTGCTGATATGCAATTGATGAATGGCATGAGGTGCAAGATTTAAAACAATTTGACCATCTTTAACAAATTGTTGTGGAACATCGGTATGCGGTTGTGTTGCATCAACTAATAAATATGGCGTGAGTTGATTATCGCAAATCCATTCATAAATGGCACGAGCAAGATAGGGGCGTGTAGGAGTAAACGTTATTTGCTCAGACATAATTAAAAACTTATTAAATCGTAGAAATCAATTTATTGTAGCTGTTTTTTTCTTGAGCTGTCATTGATTTAATGAAAGATGGACGGCTAAAGATACGATGACAATACAAGAAAATTGGTCGACAGTGTTGTTGGGGTAATTCTATTCCCATGCTTTTAAGTCTGAGAAAGATGGGTGCAAGCATACAGTCCAGAATGGAAAATGTTTCTGACATAAAAAAGGGATAGTGTTGAAATAAGGGTGTCAGTGAAATCAAGGTATTCCTCAACTCCTTCTGTGCTTTTTGTTTTTGGGTTAAATCGAGCGTATCAGCATGTCTAAGCATGTGGTCAACGAGTTTGAACCAGTCTTGCTCAAAGCGCCAAATATATTGGCGTTGTTCTGCTCTGGCCATAGGTGCATCAGCATAGAGCTTATTTTGTCGATAGCGATCATCTAAATATTCAGCAATTACATGCGGAGAGAAAAGTTTAAGGTTCTGCTCTATCAGCATGGGGAGCTGATTGTAGGGATTCAGATCAGCCAAATCTTCATCTTCATGGTCAGTAAGAATCAGATGATATTTGATTTGTTTTTCGGCGAGTAATAAGCGAATCCAGTGGGAACGGAAATCATCTGCGTGACTATAAAGGGTGATGCCCTGAACTGGTGTATTTTCAACCGATGACATATGACAAAGCTAGAGGTATAAACGCTTTAGCATACTAAAAAAACGTAGAAAAAGCATCCTTGAGATTTGATCTTAGTCATAAATAAAAAACCTCGGAAAAATCCGAGGTTTTTGGTCCAATTCGTAAAACGATTAACGTTTAGAGAATTGAGGACGTTTACGTGCTTTACGTAAACCAAGTTTCTTACGTTCAACTTCACGAGCATCACGAGTAACGAAACCAGCTTGACGAAGAGCAGGTTTTAAAGTTTCGTCTGCAGCGATCAACGCACGAGTAATACCGTGACGAATAGCGCCAGCTTGACCACCGATACCACCACCTTTAACAGTGATGTAAAGGTCAAACTTTTCAGTAACTTCTAAAAGTTCTAAAGGCTGACGTACAACCATACGAGCAGTTTCACGACCGAAATATTGCTCTAAAGTACGATTGTTGATTACGAGTTTGCCTGTACCAGCTGATAAGAAAACACGTGCAGTTGCGGTCTTACGGCGACCTGTACCATAATTAGTAGCCATGTGCTGTATCCCTTAGATGTCCAAAACTTGTGGCTGTTGAGCAGTATGAGGATGCTCGCTACCAGCGTACACTTTCATTTTTTTGATCATTGCATAACCAAGAGGACCTTTTGGCAACATACCTTTAACAGCTTTTTCTAAAACAGCTTCAGGTTTGTGAGCAATTAACTTCTCGAAGTTAGTCTCACGGATACCACCAGGGAAACCAGTATGGCGATAATACTTTTTATCAAGTGCTTTGTTACCAGTCACTTGAATATTCTCAGCATTGATAACAACGATGTAGTCACCAGTGTCAACGTGAGGAGTATAAGAAGTTTTGTGCTTACCGCGTAAACGACGAGCGATTTCAGTCGCGAGGCGACCTAAAGTTTTGCCAGAAGCATCAACAACATACCAGTCATGTTGAACTTCAGCTGGCTTAGCGCTGAGAGTTTTCATTAAACCACTACCTATTATAGTTGGTTTGGACGGTGAAATCTGTCCAAACAAAAGGAGACCGAATTCTACATTAATTTATAAAACGGCACAACAGAAAATCATACGAGAGGCATTATTTTGCTGCAAAGTGACTGATTTGGTCAATAACAAGACCATAATTATAGCGTGTATTGTTCCGCTTGTGATGGGGGAGAGTTTGACTTATTATTTTTATTAATTGATTGAAATAAATAGAAGTATTTGCATGTTCTCTTGGGGATCTTGATGAGACTGTCGTTTTCTACAAAAATTGTTGTAGTGACTTTATTAATAGGTGTTTGTTCTACACAAACAAATGCACGACGTCTTTATAAATGGGTAGACCAAAGTAGTGTGACCAATTATTCAGAATTCCAACCTAGAGAAGGCACCACCAAGAAACTTGAAGTGCTTGAGAGCCGAGGCAGTGATCATGTCGATCCGATGATGGCAGTTACGGCCGAGATGAAAGCAATTGAAATTCCTGTAGATTTGATTACATCACAAGACCAAGCGCCGACTCGTCCATCGTCAGTTGCTCCTCAATCTCAACAATCTTCCATTCAAACAGTAGTGAAACAGGGAATGTTGGCGCCGTCATATACCCAGTCCAATACTGCTACAACAGTAACTACCATTGTTGATAAAAAAGAGATGCAAGTTGGACAGCCCATCCCTGCGATTGAAAAGAAAGAGCTTGCTGTCAATTCTAGTCTGGATAAAGCAAATGGTGCTGGAGGGATCGCAGAGAAGAAAAGCGATTTGGCTGTAAGTGTACCAGTCGAAAGAAAACCACAGGCCACCATTAACCCTTGGACACGTACGCCAAGCTTTGTCCCATCAAATTTAGTGCCTCAGAATCTCACTAAAACGGCAGCCAGTCCTTAACTTGTATATAAATAAAGGCTGAAAAACTACAGCTGATTTTAGATTTTCGCTACACTAGAAAAAGTATCAAATGATCGGCGAAAAATATGCTTCCTTTATATGTCACTTCTGGTGAACCTGCAGGAATAGGACCTGATATCTGTTTGGGGTTGGCCGAACGAGTAGATGAGCGTCCTATTGTCGTTTTAGCTGATTTGCAGATGTTACAGCAGCGTGCTGATCAATTAGGCATTATTGTCGAACTGACGCCATATCAAGGTCAGTCGTTGTCTAGTCCAAAAGGGCAGTTATTCGTTGAACACGTCCCATTGAAAGAGACTGTGATTGAAGGGCAATTAAATCCAGTAAATTCAGACTATGTCTTAGAGCAATTACGTCGTTCTGCAGATTATGCCATGTCAGGGCGAAGTGTAGGTGTCGCTACAGCTCCCGTGCAGAAATCCATTATCAATGATGCAGGCATTGCATTTAGTGGACATACCGAATACTACCAAGAGTTTGCTAGCGTTGAGCGTGTGGTGATGATGCTGGCGACAAAAACGCTAAGGGTGGCTTTGGCAACGACTCATTTGCCGCTACGCGATGTGCCAGATGCTATTAGTAAAGAACGTCTACATCAGGTGATTGATATCCTGATTCATGATTTAAAAACAAAATTCAAAATCACGCATCCTAAAATTTTAGTCTGTGGTTTAAATCCTCATGCGGGTGAGGATGGTTATCTAGGACGGGAAGAGATCGAGGTGATTAATCCAGTCTTGGAAGAGTATCGTGCACAGGGCGTGAAGATGAGTTTGAGTTTGCCCGCAGATACTTTATTTACCCCAGAAAACCTGAAAGATGCAGATGCAGTTTTAGCGATGTATCACGATCAAGGCTTACCTGTGTTAAAATCACAAGGCTTTGGTGAAGCTGTAAACATTACATTAGGCTTACCATTTATTCGAACCTCTGTCGATCATGGTACAGCACTGTCTCTTGCAGGCACTGGACAGGCTAAAGCATCAAGCTTGCATGTTGCAGTAGATTTAGCACTAGATTTGGCTCGTCAGTGATTCACGAGTAAATTATTCACGTTGGAATTATTATGTATCAAATTAATGCCCTAAACCCTAAAGATGAAGGGCATCAGGCTCGAAAACGTTTTGGTCAGAACTTCTTACATGATCAGCGTGTGATTGCCAAAATTGTACGCTCAGTAAATCCGCGTGCGGGCGATAATGTTGTGGAAATTGGTCCAGGATTGGCAGCATTGACATCTCCTCTGATTGGCGAGTGTGATGCTTTGACCGTGGTTGAGCTGGATCGAGATCTGGCAGCAGGTTTGCCGGGTCGTGTGCCGCATCCTGAGCGTTTGACGATTATTGAAGCAGATGCATTGAAGTATGACTTTACCCAACTGTTTCAAGATGGTCGCCCATTGAGAGTGGTGGGTAACTTACCTTATAACATTTCAACGCCATTATTATTCCACCTTTTAGAATTTGGCGACAAAGTCAAAGACATGCATTTCATGTTGCAAAAAGAAGTGGTTGATCGTATTACGGCGGTGCCTAACACCAAAGAATATGGTCGTTTGTCTGTAATGATT
The DNA here is from genome assembly GCF_900406815.1 of Acinetobacter haemolyticus. GTDB lineage: Bacteria > Pseudomonadota > Gammaproteobacteria > Pseudomonadales > Moraxellaceae > Acinetobacter > Acinetobacter haemolyticus_A. Next base: position 189,147 of record NZ_OVCN01000002.1, on the reverse strand, counting down.
CAGTATTATTGTAAACCGACATTTCTATTTGAAGTTCCACCAGGATCATTTAATCCACCGCCGAAAGTAACTTCTGCTGTTTTCCGTTTAGAGCCTTATGAAACTAAACCAATTGTGGCGAAAGATGAAAAAGCGTTGGCTCGCTTAGTGAGCCATGTGTTCACGCAACGTCGAAAAACTTTGCGTAACAGCTTAAAAGGCATGCTGGCTGAGGATGGTTTTGAAAAAGCGGGTGTTGATCCAATGGCACGCCCAGAAACTTTAAGCTTAGCGGACTTTGTTGCTCTCTCTGATCAGATGGTGTCTTAATGTCAAAACGCTATAACTATGTGATTGGTGATGTGCAAGGTTGTTTTGCTGCACTCAAAGCATTATTGAAAGAAATTCGTTTTGATCCCGACCAGGATTTTATTTGGTTTGCAGGGGACTTGGTTGCACGCGGTGAAGATTCAGTTGGTGCTTTACGCTTTGTAAAAAAACTGGCGGATCGTGGTGCGGCTGCGACGATTTTAGGAAATCATGATCTGTCGTTAATTGCCTCTGCGCGTGGTTTCAAAAAAATCAAAGCCAAAGATCGAATTCAAGAGGTGATTGACGCGATTGATGGAGATGAGCTGATTGATTGGTTGCGTAAACAACCATTATGCTTATTTCCAAATCCTCAAACGATGTTGACGCATGCGGGTGTACCTTGTATCTGGTCAGCAGAAAAAACAGCTGAACTTGCGCAAGAAGTGCAAGATGCAGTTAGTCATGAAGATTTAATGGTCTTAGATGCATTTTTAGCTGAAATGTTTGGCACTCAGCCCGATCTTTGGTCAGATGACTTGACGGGTATGGCCCGTTTACGTTGTATTACCAACTATTTAACCCGTATGCGTTTAACGACAGCGGAAGGTCGGTTAGAGTTTGAGTTTAAAGAGGGCTTGGATGCGCCAATGCCTGAGGGCTACAAGCCGTGGTTCGATTATGAAAGTCAAGCTGCTAAAACACACCAACTGATTTTTGGCCACTGGGCTGCCTTGCACGCAAAACGTATCAATGATGATATCCAAAGTATTGATGGGGGGTGTGTGTGGGGACATCAATTGGTAGCTTATCGTCTAGAAGATAAACAGTTGTTTGCTGTCGAAAATCCTTGGGCTGAGTAGTCAGAACGAATTTTTCTCTACTTAAATTGTGCTTCGCCCAAAAAAGGTGAAGCATTTTTTATTCTGAAGTTGTCAAAAAACTGTCATCTATTGATCATTAAAGTGTCAAAAAATATTTTTATGCTTAAAGCATGAAAATAACGACACAAATGGATGGCGATATGCAAAGTACATACGCGACATCTCTATTAAAGCAAGAACAGTTTCCTGAAAGTTTAAAATTTTACTTTAAAAGGAAGCATTTTAAAGATCAACAAGATCAATTGTCTGAACTTCAAGACCTTGTTCGTCCCCGTCTGAGGATTGCGATCGTGACTGAAACATGGCCACCAGAAATTAATGGTGTGGCGATGTCGATGATGCAATTGTGTCAGGGTTTACAGCGTCTTGGTCATAAGATTTTACTGGTACGCCCTGTACAAAAAAATGTCTGTACCGAGTTCCATCCTGATCAGGAGTGCTTGGTATTTTCTCAACCTGTGCCGAAGTATCCAAGTGTTCAATTCGGTTGGCCCCAATATCTCAAAGTGTCTAAAGCATTTGAAAAATTTGCGCCAGATGTGGTGCATATTGTGACAGAAGGACCTTTGGGTTTAACTGCGCTGCAAGCAGCAAAGTCTAAAAAAATTGCTGTATCAAGTGGTTTTCATTCCGCTTTTCATGATTTTAGTCGTTTTTTTGATTTGGCATTCTTGGTTAAACCCATCCAACGTTATCTCACTTGGTTTCATAACAGTACTGATGTGACGTGTGTACCTAGCCAATATACAGAGCAAGCTCTACGTGGTTTTGGTGTGACTTGTCCATTGGTTGTTGTTGGGCGTGGGGTAGATATAGATAAATTTTCGCCAAGACATCGTTCGCAAAAATTGCGCCAGCGATGGGGTGTGGATGCTCATACTCGGGTCTTGTTATATGTCGGACGTCTCTCACCTGAAAAAGAGGTAGATGTCTTAATTAAGAGTTTCCATGCATTGCAGGCTCAACAAGGTACTAACTCAAAATTTGTGATTGTGGGTGATGGCCCAGATCGCGCTCGATTGGGGAAGCTGGCCCAGTCAGATGATGTGATCTTTATGGGAAGTTTAAGTGGTCGTGAGTTATCAGAAGCTTATGCCAGTGCCGATGTTTTTACCTTTGCTAGTCAAGCCGATACCTTTGGAAATGTTGTGCTTGAAGCGATTGCGAGTGGGTTGCCAGTAGTTGCTTACGACTATGTCTCTGCTCATCAACATGTCAAACATGAGGTTACTGGATGGTTGAGTCCACTGGGACACACCAATGATTTAATCCAATCTATTTGTCATTTACCTGCGCTCCCACAACTTAGACAAATGGGTTTGCTTGCCAGTGAAAGCGTGCAAGAAACCAGTTGGCAGTTTCCTGTACAACAATTAGAACAAGCGCTTTATCAAGTTGCCAAGGAGTCCCTGATGACTTCTAGCTAACGATTCTCATATAGGAGAAGATTATGAAATTTGAAAATGCAAAAATAAAAATACTTGATCTTGATTTAAAAGGGTGTGTATACCTAAATCATCTCTCGCATTCACAGCGTGTTGCCTTGTTTTTTAAAACAATCAGTCGTTTAGGTGATGGGCCGTTTTGGTATGTTATGTTGCTATCTGTGTGGGCAACACAAGGGTTGGCATACGGCCTAAACATTCTGTATTTAATTCTCGCAGGCTCCGTTGGAACACTGATCTATAAATTTTTAAAACATAAAACCACACGTCCAAGACCTTATCAGGTACATCAAGTCATTGTATTGGGTGAACGACCATTGGATCATTTTAGTTTCCCATCAGGACATACGTTACATGCGGTGATGGTGACGATTGTATTGGGTTATATCCAGCCTGTACTCTTGATTTTGATGCTCCCATTTACGATCTTGATTGCCTTGTCACGGATGGTACTAGGTTTACACTATCCAAGTGATGTGATTGTGGGTGCAGTCATTGGTGCCTCAGTTGCAAGTGCGATCATCTTACTGGCACCGAGTTTGAATATTATTTTGTAGTGAATCTCGGGAATAGGGCTATCGTTCAAATCGAATGATTTGTTAAAGTACGGGATAATCCTATTTTTTTATTCAGGTTGTCATATGGGCTTACGTTGGACAGATACGATCGATATCGCAATTGAATTGGTTGAGGCACATCCTGATGTCGATCCGCAATGGATTCGTTTTACTGATTTACATGCGTGGGTATGTGCATTGCCAGACTTTAATGATGATCCAAACAAATCAACTGAAGGCTTATTAGAAGCGATTCAAATGGCGTGGTTGGACGAAGTTCGTTAGAAATTCATCTGAAATCGTGGAACTTTTACAGATTCCAGCTGATTATTGGCGATGACATCGGTATAATGCGGCAAATTTTTTAATGTTTAGACCATAATGGGAGCCAATCATGGCGATTGAACGTACTTTATCTATTGTTAAACCAGATGCAGTTTCTAAAAACCACATCGGCGATATCTTTGCTCGTTTTGAAAAAGCGGGTTTAAAAATCGTTGCAACTAAAATGAAACACCTTTCTCAATCAGATGCTGAGGGTTTCTATGCTGAGCACAAAGAACGTGGTTTCTTTGGTGATTTAGTTGCTTTCATGACTTCTGGTCCAGTTGTTGTTTCAGTTCTTGAAGGTGAAAATGCAGTTCTTGCTCACCGTGAAATCTTAGGTGCGACAAACCCTAAAGAAGCTGCACCTGGTACGATCCGTGCTGATTTTGCTGTAAGCATCGATGAAAATGCTGCTCACGGTTCTGACTCAGTTGCTTCTGCTGAGCGTGAAATCGCTTACTTCTTTGCTGATAACGAGATCTGCCCACGCACTCGTTAATCCAAAGTATTCAAGCCAGATAAGTGGTATACTACTTATCTGGTTTTTTATTTTTTATAAATTGTGTTGTGTAAAGAATACACAGCATATTTAGCGCTGATATTGTTTAGGTAAATGTTCATGAGTTCTGCAGTGGTCGTTTCATCCGAAAATTTAGATGAAAAACAACAGTCTGTTTCTATGCCTGTGGTTCATGCTGCTGACAATAAAGTCAATTTACTGGGCATGTCACGTGCAGAATTAGAAAAGTTCTTCGAAGACTTGGGCGAAAAAAAGTTTCGCGCTGGTCAGGTGATGAAATGGATTCATCAATATTTTGTTACTGATTTTGCTGAGATGACCAATATCTCAGGCAAGTTACGTGAAAAATTAGAAAAAATTTGTGAAATCAAAGCACCTGAGGTAGTACATCGCAATTACTCAAAAGATGGTACCCGTAAGTGGGTGTTCCGTGTCGGCGATGGTGAGGGTTCATTGGTTGAAACTGTCTTGATTCCTGCCGAAGATAAAACGGGCGCGCGTAAAACCTTATGTATCTCGTCACAAGTTGGTTGTGCACTGGATTGTTCGTTCTGTTCAACAGGCAAGCAAGGCTTTCAGCGTGATTTGACACCAGCGGAAATTATTGGTCAGCTTTGGATGGCAAACTATTCCTATATGGAGGATGTGCCTGTTGCTGAGCGCGAACGTACTGTAACCAATGTCGTGATGATGGGTATGGGTGAACCATTACTCAATTATGATGCGGTATTGAGTTCAATGCAGTTGATGCTGGATGACTTTGCTTATGGTATGTCAAAACGTCGTGTAACCTTATCTACATCTGGCGTGGTGCCTAAGATTGATCAATTGGCGCAAGATATTGATGTGGCATTGGCAATTTCATTACATGCACCGAATGATGAGTTGCGTAATGAATTGGTACCGATTAATAAAAAATATCCATTACAACAATTGATCGCTGCTTGTCAGCGTTATCTCGCTAAAGATGGCAATGAAAGTGCGCGCCGTCATGTCACTATTGAATATGTGATGTTGGATGGGGTAAATGACCAGCCAGAGCATGCTCAACAGCTACTTAAATTGTTAAAAAATTTACCAAGTAAAATCAACCTTATTCCATTTAACCCATTTCCGCATGCCCCGTATGGGCGTTCTAGCCGTAATCGAATTATTGCTTTCCAAAAAACTTTGTCTGATGCAGGATTTGTGTGTACGATTCGTCAGACACGTGGTGATGATATTGATGCTGCGTGTGGTCAATTGGTAGGGCAAGTTGCTGACCGAACTCGTCGTGCTGAACAATGGAAAAAGAAAGTGGCGCAGCGACAAGAAATTTTGCGCACACAAGGATAAAACTTGGGGATAATGCGTTGAATACAACTCGACTAAAAACGACTATAGCGATAACAGTTGTACTTATGGCAGGCGGTTTAACAGCTTGCCAATCGACACCATCTACGAAAGATCCAGAAAAAGCCGTTCAGGTTCGCACCCAATTGGCTGCCGAATATATTCGTAATCGTGATTTGGATTCTGCCAAGCGTTCTCTTGACCAAGCGCTGAAATTGAATTCCCGTGATGCAAATGCCAATATGATGATGGGCATTTTGCTTCAACAAGAGGGAAGTAAGCTCAATATGGAAAAAGCAGATGCTTATTTTAAGCGTGCGATTTCATCAGAGCCAGACAATGCTCAAGCGCGTAATAATTACGGTACATATTTATATCAAATGCAGCGTTATAATGAAGCGATTGAGCAGTTTACTCGTGCTGGCGCAACCTTGGGTTATGATCAACGGTTTCAATCACTGGAAAACCTAGGGCGAATCTATTTATTATTGGGCGATGTGACGAATGCTGAAAAATCATTCAAACAAGCGCTGCAAGCAAATCGAAATGCAACCATTTCAATGTTAGAGTTGTCGGAAATTTTCTATTTGCAACAAAACAATAGAGATGCATCCCAGTTATATGAACAATATGTTCGGAGCGTGGGGCAGCGCAATCAAGGTGCTAGAGCACTTTGGATCGGGATACGCATTGCTCGAGCGAATGCGGATCAGTTAGGAATGCAAGTGTTAGTCAACCAATTACGCGCTTTATTTCCTGATAGTCCAGAATATCAACGTTATTTGCAATTACAGTACAGTACTGAGGCCGTATGGAAATAAATCCAAATTCACATCAGCCAACTGGCTCAACCTCGCCATCGTCAACATTAGGAAATATTCAACGACCTGGTGAGTATTTGCGTCAAATTCGTATTGCACAAAAGAAAGAACTTGAAGAAATTGCAAGCGTATTGAATATGCCAGTCAAAACTTTGACAGCATTAGAGCAGGATGAATATACCGCTTTGCCTGAGGCGACTTTTATTAAAGGTTATTATCGAGCATATGCAAAATACTTAAATGCTGATGCAAGTGCGATTATTCAACGCTTTGATGAAATTTATGTCAATGATACGGGTCTCAAAGCCAGTCATGCCTTGAATAACTCACCGATTAAAACCATGGGTAAATTGGCGGGTTCGAAAAGTGTACGTAATCGTAAATGGTTAAAACGTCTGGTGATTTTGGCTGTTGTACTGTTGCTAGGCTGGTTAGCCGTTATGGCTGTACAAAACTGGTCATCAAGTAGCAGCAAAGATGAAGCCGATATTCCAAAGATAACCAATTCTGATATTGAGATCTTACCGATGGCTAATACTGCTGCCACATCGGGAGATCAGTTAGAGTTGAACTTTAGTCGTCCGACATCAATTAATATCGTTGATGCAACGGGTAAAGTCCTTGCGACAGGTCGCCAAGCGTCAACATTAAATTTGAATGGTGAATCACCATTTCAAATTCGCTTAGATGATGCGACTGCCGTAACATTAAGTTTAAATCAAGAACAGATTTCATTGCGTCCTTATACAGTGAATGGTAAAGCTGAATTCCGTTTATCTCGCTAATGCTAAATAGGTAGCTATACGATGATCGTGAACCCAATTAAGCGTCGTCCAACACGAAAAATCCGTGTGGGGTCGGTGTATGTCGGTGGTGATGCTCCCATTAGTGTGCAGAGCATGACCAATACTGAAACCTGTGATGTCGATGCAACGGTTGCGCAAATCCAACGCTGTGCAGATGCAGGCGCGGACATTATGCGTGTTTCTGTCCCATCAATGGAAGCAGCAGAAGCCTTTGGTGCCATACGCAAACGTGTTTCTGTGCCTTTGGTAGCTGATATTCATTTTGATCATCGTATTGCATTAGCGGTCGCTGATTATGGTGCTGATTGCTTGCGTATCAATCCGGGAAACATTGGTTCGGATCAGAAAGTACGTGAAGTGGTTGCAGCGGCAAAACATCATGGGATTTCGATTCGAATTGGTGTAAATGGCGGTTCTTTGGAAAAAGACCTGCAAATCAAGTATGGCGAACCAACTGGGCAAGCATTGCTTGAGTCTGCGATGCGTCATATTGATATTCTAGATCGCTTAAATTTTCACGAATTCAAAGTGAGTGTGAAAGCATCAAATGTATTTTTAACCATGGATGCTTATCGTTTGTTGTCACAACAGATTGATAATCCATTGCATCTCGGTGTAACTGAGGCAGGCATCTATCGTACTGGTACAGTGAAATCAGCGATTGCGCTTGGCGGACTATTAATGGAAGGCATTGGAGATACCATGCGTATTTCCTTGGCTGCTGAACCCGAAGATGAGATTAAAATTGGTTTCGATATTTTAAAATCATTGGGTTTACGTTCAAATGGCATTAACTTTATTGCTTGCCCAAGCTGTTCACGCCAAGAGTTTAATGTGATCCAAGTAATGCAAGCTTTGGAAGAGCGTTTAGAGGATATTCGTACTCCGATGGATGTATCGGTTATCGGATGTAAAGTGAACGGTCCTGGTGAGGCTAAAGAAGCTGATATCGGAATTGTAGGCGCATCACCGCGTTCGCTGGTCTATCGAAATGGTGAAAAAAGTCATTTAATTGACACCAATCAGTTGGTTGATGAAATTGAAACAATGGTTCGTCAACGTGTTCAAGAGCTTGAAGAAGCCAAATCTAAAGAAATTATTCGTAGTTCATCATGAGTTCAATCGTCGCTATCAAAGGTTTTAATGACATCCTTCCAACGCAAACTGCGGCTTGGAGAAGTCTAGAACAACAATTGGCATCTTTAATGGATGCTTATGGTTATCAGCAAATCCGTTTGCCTATCGTTGAGCAAACAGGTTTATTCAAACGTGCTATTGGTGATGCGACTGATATTGTCGAAAAGGAAATGTATACCTTTTTCGATAAGGGAACACCACCAGAGTCATTGACCTTACGTCCAGAAGGGACAGCGGGTTGTGTACGTGCAATGTTAGAACACAACTTACTTCGTGGCGCTGCGCCACGAGTGTGGTATGTGGGACCAATGTTCCGTTATGAAAAACCGCAAAAAGGACGTTATCGTCAATTCCATCAATTCGGTGTAGAAACTTTTGGTGTTGCAACGCCTGATATTGATGCTGAAATTATTCTCATGACTGCACGTTTGTGGAAACGTATGGGAATGGCGGAAAATGTACGTTTAGAATTAAACACTTTAGGTGAAACGGATGAGCGTGCTGAATACCGCGCCGCATTGGTTGAGTTCCTGAATCAACACAAAGATCAGTTGGATGAAGACTCACAACGCCGATTAAGCACTAATCCTCTGCGTATTTTGGATTCTAAAATCGAATCAACACAAAAGATTTTAGAAAATGCACCTAAATTGCATGATTTCCTAAAAGAAGATTCGCTTAATCATTTCCAACAACTACAGCAATACTTAACCGATGCTGGCGTTGAGTTTGTGATTAACCAAAAGCTCGTACGTGGTTTAGATTACTACAACAAAACAGTGTTTGAGTGGACGACCACGATGTTGGGTTCTCAAGGAACGGTGTGTGCAGGCGGTCGTTATGATGGCTTGGTTGGACAGCTAAAAGGCAAGGCAGATCAATCTGTGCCTGCGGTTGGTTTTGCGATGGGAATGGAGCGTTTGCTGTTATTACTTGAGCAAGTAGAGCAGACTAAAATTACGCGTGATTGTGAAGTATTCCTCTTGGCAGAACCAGCTTATCAAGCCAAAGCATTGGTGTTGGCTGAGCAAATTCGTGATCAATTGGAAGCTGCCAACAGCACAATTCGTCTCAAAACTGGCTCTCAAGGGAGCATGAAAAGCCAAATGAAGAAGGCGGATCAATCTGGTGCTGTTTATGCCGTGATTTTGGGCGAGCGAGAATGGGAATCTCAGCAACTTGTAGTGAAGGAACTTGCAACGGCTGAACAGTCCCAAGTGAGCTTAGCTGAGTTGGCGCCATTTTTTATCGAAAAATTTAAACAATAAAACATTTAGGAAAAGGACAATCACATGAGTTTAAGTGATGATGAACAACTCGACAGTTTGAAGTCGTTTGCTAAAAAATATGGTTCTGCAATTATTAGCGGGATTCTCATTGCCTTGATTGCCTTTTTCGGATGGGAATATTGGCAGAAGAAAACTCAGGCTGAAGCACAGAATCAGACGGCTAAAGTGCAAAAGTTAATGGATGAGGCGAAAGCAATTTCGGGTCAACCTAATGCATTTGAAACGATTTCTGAAGCAGCTGATAAGATTGTTAAAGAAGATGCCAATTCTGTGCATGCTATTCAGGTTCAATTGTTGTTGGCAAAATTAGCTTATGACAAAGATGATTATGCTGCAGCTGAAAAAGCATTAAAGAAAGTTGAAAATTCGACGATCAAAGATACTGGTCTAGTGCAAATTGTTAAATTACGTTTAGCAGATGCACAACTGGCACAGAAAAAATACGACGAAGCTTTGAAGACCTTAGCTCAAGTAACTGAACCATCCTTCAAAGCGACGGCTGATGAGCTACGTGGTGATGTATATGTTGCAAAGCAAGAGACTGAAGCTGCACGTAAAGCCTATCAAAGTGCATGGGATAATGTAGTTGAACGTAAGTTAGAGCGTCAGCTTTTACAAATTAAACTCGAAAGTGTTGGCGTTTTAGTGGATGATCCTGAAGTCGAGCGCCCGATCTTAGATACCAATGTGGATGAGTCTTAATGCAGAATAAACTAAAACTACCATTGGCAATCGCCATTGCTTCAGCTTTATTTGTAGGTTGTTCGAGTAATAAGGTAAAGCCTGTAAAGCCGAACCCATTACCGAAAATCACCCAAGAACAAAGTTTAAATCTTGTATTTTCGCAAAGTGTTTCCTCAACCAATGCTGCTGATGCGTTACGTTTGCAATTGGATACGGATAACGGTGTAATTTTTACTCCAGATCCAGACGGTCAAGTGTCTGCTTATCAAGGCAAACAACGACTTTGGAAAAGCAAAATCACTAAACAAGAGCTGACTGCAGGTGTAGAGGCAGGCGAGGGTGTTGTAGTCATCGGTAACCGTAAAGGCCAGTTATTTGCACTGGATCAAGCAACTGGTGAGCAGAAATGGACTGCACAATTGTCTGGTGCGATTTTAACCCCATCTTTAATTCAGTCTGGTCGTGTGATTAGTTTGGCAAATGATGGAACTGTATTTGCACATGATGTTGCTACAGGGCAACAGGTATGGGCATATAAGTTGCCAAATGTACAATTTAGCTTACGTGGTCAAGCTGCACCAGTACGTTTAGACGATCGTACAGTATTAATCGCTTCTGCAAATGCGTATATCTATGCAATTGATGTGATCAGTGGTATTCCAAGATTTCAACGTCGAGTTGCAATCAGTGAGGGACGCTCTGATATTCAACGTTTGAATGATATTAATGGTGATCCTGTTGTCGCAGGGCAGTACTTGGTGACTACAAGTTTCCAAGGACAAGTTACTGTTACTGATCTAGCAACCCAACGCGTGGTTTGGAGTGAAGATGCAAGCAGTACTAACCGCCCTGAAGTTGCTGAAGATAAGGTCTTTGTTTCAACTGTAGATGGCAAGTTAAATGCTTATGATCTCGCGACAGGTGAGCTTGTTTGGCAGAACGAAAGCTTGTTAAATCGTAAGCTTAGTAATCCAGTTATGCTTGGACAAAACCTTGTAGTTGGTGATTTGGATGGTGTTTTACATCTGATAGAACCTGCCACAGGACGTTTGGTTGGTCGTGCTAAAACACGTGGAGATGTTCGTAAATTACGTGTGATTAATGATCAGCTTTACGTTTCCACTCAAAAAGGTGCATTAAGCATTTGGCAGAATCGTTAATTTTATCCAAGCTTGTGGTAAAATTAGAAAATAGGGCATGGCAAAATACCATGCCCTGCATTTTTTATAGAATTTAAATTTCAACATAAATTTTTCAATCCGAATATGATACTCGTTAGGGGCATCCGCAACCTGAGCGAAGATACACAAAGCACTGCTTTGTCTGGGTGTAAGACGAGTAGCTCTGCTGCGAATATTGTATGCGAATTGAGTCTTGTAGTATGGATAACTGTCTTTGCCTTTACGAAGCTTCAAGTGCTTGTTTGGGTAAAAAGAAAGTCAGTCTAACTGAAAGCTTATCCAAGTATTGGGTGATAAATCAGCAAGACACCATTATGATGATTTTAAAAATCTAACTCAGATTAAGGTAATTTATGAAACCCGTTATTGCGCTCATTGGTCGTCCAAACGTCGGAAAATCAACGCTATTTAACCAAATCACTAAAAGTCGTGATGCTTTGGTTGCTGACTTCGCTGGTTTAACTCGTGACCGCAAATACGGAGATGCGGTATATCAAAATAAATCATTTATCGTCGTCGATACCGGTGGTATCGGTGAAAATGAAGGTGGTATTGACTCTTACATGGCGGAGCAGTCAAAAACCGCGATACATGAAGCGGATATCATCGTTTTCGTGGTAGATGCGCGTGCTGGTCTATTGGCATCAGATGAACAAATTGCACGAGAACTACGCACCTTAGGTAAGAAAGTTTATTTAGTTGCTAACAAAGTGGATGGCGTCCATGCTGAAGCTGCTTTAGTCGAGTTTTATAAGCTCGGTATGGGTGAGCCATTGCAAGTAGCTGCAAGTCATGGTCGTGGCGTACAGCAAATGTTAGAGGATGTACTTGCAGAAGTACCTGAAGATGAAAATCCTGAAGAGCATAATAAAAATACGGGTTTGCGTTTAGCGATTATTGGTCGTCCAAATGTGGGTAAGTCAACACTCGTTAACCGTTTATTGGGTGAAGAACGTGTGGTGGCTTTCGACCAACCAGGGACAACCCGAGACTCGATTTATATCCCATTTGAACGTGATGGCCGCCAATATACTTTGATTGATACGGCAGGCGTACGTCGTAAAGGTAAAGTGGATGAAATGATTGAGAAATTCTCAATTGTTAAAACACTACAAGCGATGAAAGATGCCAATGTGGTCGTAATCGTTGTAGATGCTCGTGAAGGTATTGTTGAGCAAGATCTACATTTGATCGGTTATGCACTTGAAGCAGGTCGTGCGATGGTGATTGCGATCAACAAGTGGGATAACATGACCGAGTATGATCGTAAGCAATGTAAACTAGATGTTGAGCGTCGCTTTGATTTTATTCCATGGGCGAAAATTCATTTAATTTCGGCATTACATGGCACTGGGGTGGGTGAGTTATATCCATCCATCCACCGCGCTTATGAATCATCGAATTTGAAAGTTTCACCAGCAAAACTCACTCAAATTCTAAATGATGCAACAGAAGCGCATCAGCCGCCAATGATTAGTGGTCGACGTATTAAAATGCGTTATGCGCATATGGGTGGTCAAAACCCACCGACGATCGTTATTCATGGTAATAAGGTCGATAAGACACCAGCAGACTATCGCCGTTATCTCGAAAATGTATTCCGTAAAGTCTATAAGCTTGAAGGAACACCCGTTAAGATTGATTTTAAAACGTCTGAAAATCCATTTGAAGGTCGTAAATCTCAGGTGGATGAGCGCGTTGCAGCACGTAAACGCCGTTATGTTCAGAAATTCAAAAAGGCTGAAAAGAAATTTAAGCGTTAATATAAATAGATCTAGATTAGCCCAAAGTTCGCTTTGGGCTTTTTTATAAGGAGGGACCAATGACCATACGTAAAATCGAAATACATCTACAGGCATTGGCGCAACTGCTGAAAAAAAATAAAACAGATTTTGCTGATTTAAGCAGCTTTAATTTATATAAACAACAGCAAATAAGAGCTTACCGTGACCAGCTTTTGGCTGAGCACTTGCAGAGTGGTATTGAAGCGCTCAGCTTTGCTAAACATGAACATGGTAAGCCTTTTTTAAGCTCTCACGCTTTACATTTCAACCACTCACATAGTCGACATTATTATGCTTTGGCAGTGAGTGAATGTGTCCGAGATGTTGGTGTTGATGTAGAGGAGTTAGATCGAAAAGTTCGATTTGATGCTTTCGCACAACATGCTTTTCACCCACAAGAATATCAAATCTGGCAACAAGAGCAGAACAAAGAATATTGGTTTAAGGTGTGGACGACGAAGGAAGCAATATTAAAAGCTTCGGGCTTGGGGATTCGTTTAGATTTAAATAGTTTAAATACACAGGTTCATCCTGAACAGACTGGGGGAGTGTGTACCCACCCTTTGATTGGAACATTTGCCTATCAAAATTTTATCTTAAATCGTATTGTGATAACTGTGGCATGGCGAAGTGAGCAGTCATGCCGTGGGTTCCAGTTTCCACAGCTTCAAATCATTCAACACTGATGTGAATAAAAAAATGCCAGTGATTACACTGGCATTTGGTTTAAATCTAGAGAAGCCGAGATTTAAGGAATCTGATCATCTTCAAATTCAGGTTTGACTTGCACGATAAAGTCTTGACGGCTAAGACCACGCCATAAGGCATAGGCTGTACCAATGTAAATCGATGAGTAAGTACCGACGAAGACCCCAACAATCATTGCTGCTGAGAACCAATGTAAGCCATCACCACCCAAGATAAACATCGCCACTACAACCAGTAATAAGGTTGCAGAAGTATGAATGGTGCGACGTAGCGTTTCAGTCAAGGCAATATCAATAATTTCTCGAGAGCTCGTATCACGGATCTTACGGAAGTTCTCACGAATACGGTCTGAAACGACGATGTTATCGTTTAACGAGAAACCGATAATCGCAAGCAGGGCTGCTAAAACGGTTAGATCAAATGGCCATTGGAATAAAGCAAACGCACCGATAATGATGACAATGTCATGGAACAGTGACATTACTGCACCCATTGCAAGTTTAAACTCGAAACGAATGGTGACATAAATCAGCATTAAAATGAGTGCAAGAGCAACCGCACCAGCTGAACGGACATAAAGTTCATTTCCAACCGCACCACCTACTGCATCTACTTTATGTACATTCACCGTATTATTCGGTAACTGCACTGCTTGAGTGATGCTTTGGCTGAGATCATCGACCACGAGATCATCCTGTACAGGCATACGTACAATCAGATCAGTATTACTTCCTAAGGTCTGAACTACAGCATCTTTAAAACCAGCTTGATTGAGCGCTTGTGTCACCTGTGAAGGTTGAACTGGATTTTGATAGTTCAATTCAGCAGAAACACCGCCGGTAAAATCTAAGCCAAGATTCAGTCCTTTGGTTGCAATAAAGAAAATACTCGCAATGGTCAGTAAGATCGAAATAATCGCAGCAGGTTTAGCGATCTTCATAAATGGGATGATTTTTAAATCATCTGGACGACCGTATTGTTTTGAGTCACGTTGAGTCAGATCTGACATATCAATCTCCTTAAATACTCAACTTGGTCAAATTACGGCGTTTGCCATAAATGAGTTGTACGATTGCACGCGTCACTGTAATTGCAGTAAACATCGAACAAACAATACCGATCATCAACGTGACAGCAAAGCCTTTGATCGGACCTGTACCTATTGCAAATAAAATAAATGCAACAAGGAATGTGGTTAAGTTGGAATCAACGATGGTGTTATAAGCGCGATCATAACCTGCAACAATGGCTTGTTTCGGTGATGCACCCCATCGCATTTCCTCTCGAATACGTTCGCAGATCAATACGTTCGCATCGACTGCCATACCAATGGTAATGACAATACCCGCAATACCCGGCAAGGTGAGGGAAGCACCTAACCATGACATGACCGTTAAAATCATCGCAAGGTTGAAAATCAGGGCAAAGTTTGCAATCAAACCAAATAGACGGAAGAACACCACCATCCAAATTGCAACTAAGATAAAGCCAATAATGGTTGACTGAACCCCTTTTTCGATATTTTCTTTACCTAAGCTAGGACCAACCACACGTTCTTCAACGAAATACATTGGCGCAGCAAGCGCTCCCGCACGCAACATCAGTGCAAGTTCAGCAGCTTCTTGAGGTGAATCTAGACCTGTAATACGGAACTGTGAACCCAACACCGCTTGAATCGTTGCTGCATTGATAACAACTGATTCAGTGTAAGGTGTACGAACTTCGGTTTGTGCCCCTGTTTCAGGATCAGTGACGTAGCTAATGCGTTGTTTATTTTCAATAAACAAGACCGCCATACGTTTTCCAACTGCGTTACGTGTGCCATCTGCCATGAGCTTGCCACCCGCACTGTCCAAGGTAATATTTACCTCAGCACCACCTGTATCTTGGCTAAAACCAGAGCTCGCATTTTGTACACGTTCACCCGTTAAAATACGATTGCGGTTAAGCAATAAGTCACGGCCACTGTCTAGAGATTCAAAAGCAAAAACTTCTGTTCCTGGTGGCACAGGTTGTCCATTGTATTTACGTGTATAAGGATCGATATATTGATCGTTACTATCTGCAACCAAACGGAACTCTAGGTTGGCTGTACGACCGAGGACACGTTTTGCTTCAGCTGTATCTTGGATACCCGGTAACTCAACCACAATACGGTTGCTACCTTGAGTTTGAACCAAGGCTTCAGCCACCCCTAATTCATTGATACGGTTGCGAAGAGTCGTTAAGTTTTGGTTGACAGCGTAGGATTGGATTTCCTGACGACGAGCATCAGTATAATTCAATCTTAATGTTGCACCAGTCGCTGTCGCAATGGATTGCTGATTAAACTCATTACCATTACGACGTAAGAAATCAGCCGCTGCATCACGATCTGCATTGCTGGCAAATTGGATGGTAATTGTATTATTGTTTAAAGCGAGGTTATTGAACTTAATTTTGTTGTCACGGAACTGACGGCGTAAATCAGTTGCGGATGTTTCCATGCGCTGACTAATTGCCTTATCCATATCAACTTCGAGCAAGAAGTGTACACCGCCACGTAAGTCCAAACCGAGTTTCATCGGTTTCGCCCCAATCTTTTGCAACCAAATAGGAGTGGTTGGTGCAAGGTTGAGTGCAATCACATAGTCATCGCCTAGATCACGACTGAGGATGGCTTTTGCTTTGAGCTGTTCTTCAGATGAGCTTAAACGGAGTAAAGCTGCATTATTGGAGAAACTACCATCATGACTGCTAATATTGGCCGTTTTTAAAATCTGCTCAGCTCTTTGCACTACGCTCTGATCAATTTGAGTACCTGCTTTGGCGCCCGAAATCTGGACAGCAGGTTCATCAGGATACAGGCTTGGAAGTGCATATAACGTACTGATCACAAAGACAACGAGGATCAGTAAATATTTCCATGCAGGGTAACGCATTCGCTTTCTTCTTAAATGAAAAAGTCGTGCTTAGGCACGACTATCTTAATGATTAAAGGTTATTGAGTGTGCCTTCAGGTAAGACTGAAATAACACTTGCACGTTGGATTTTTACTTCTACACCGCGGCTGAGTTCAACTGTTGCAAAGTCGCCATCTAAGCGAATAATTTTGCCCATTAAGCCACCCGCAAATACGATTTCACTACCAACACCTAAGCTTTCAACCAAGCTACGATGCTCTTTGGCACGTTTTGCTTGTGGACGCCAGATCAAGAAATAGAAGATCGCAACAAATACAGCGATCATCAATAAGTTTGCCATCAAGCTTGGGCCTTGGGCTGCTGCATCAGCAGCATGGGCAGTAGAAATGAAAAAGCTCATTTTAATTTCCTAAAGTTTAAAAGGTCAAAAATTGACATTAAGTTCCAATTCGTTTTGCAATGTACCTTGTCTTGGCGTTACGTGCAAATCTTGATAGATTAATTTGGACAAGGTGGCACATCTAAACCACGACGTGCATAAAAATCTTCAACATAGGCATCAAAAGTGCCATTATCCAAGGCATCACGCATGCCTTGGGTTAAGCGCTGGTAGTAGCGTAAGTTATGGATTGTGCCCAACATAGATGCCAGCATTTCACCGCACTTCTCTAAATGATATAAATAGGCACGAGTAAAGTTTTTACAAGTGTAACAATCACAATGTGGGTCTAAAGGGCCTTTATCATGACGATATTTACTGTTACGAATTCTTACCAGCCCATCGGTGACAAAATAATGACCATTACGGGCGTTTCGGGTTGGCATGACACAGTCAAACATATCGACACCACGACGAACAGCTTCAACGATGTCTTCTGGTTTACCTACACCCATCAAATAGCGTGGTTTGTCTTCTGGCATTTTGTTGGGAAGATAATCCAGTACCTTGATCATTTCTTCTTTAGGTTCACCTACCGATAAACCTCCAATGGCATAACCATCGAAACCAACCTCTAATAGACCCTTGAGCGATTCATCACGCAGGTCTTCGTACATTCCACCTTGAATAATGCCGAATAATGCATTTTTATTCTTGAGCTCATCGTGATGGTGCGTTTTACAACGTTTTGCCCAGCGCAATGAAAGTTGCAATGATTTTTGTGCTTCTTCATGAGTGGCTGGGTAAGGTGTGCACTCATCAAAGATCATTACGATATCTGAATTAAGCACATGTTGAATCTCCATCGAAATTTCTGGAGATAAAAATACTTTTGAACCGTCGATCGGTGAGCGGAAAGTCACACCTTCTTCTTTGATCTTACGCATTGCACCTAAGCTGAACACTTGGAAGCCACCAGAGTCAGTCAAAATCGGCTTATCCCATTGGATAAACTCATGCAGACCACCGTGCTCTTTGATGACTTCTAAGCCTGGACGTAAATATAAATGGAAGGTGTTACCTAAAATAATCTGTGCCTGAATTTCTTCAATATCACGAGGCAACATGCCTTTTACCGTACCATAAGTACCGACAGGCATAAATACAGGTGTTTCAACAACACCATGTTCTAAGGTAAGTCGACCACGACGGGCGCGTCCCGACTGACCTAATTTTTCAAATTTCATGACACTATCCATCAAGGCGAAAAAACAGTTCGCTGATCAAAAGCGGGTATTTTCCTTGATTATGGCGTGTAGTTCTACTACTAAATGTAGCTAGCGTTAAAAATTTGGTTTGTAGTCAAAATTACGGTCAATTACTTGATCTCGAAAAGGACGAATCGCTTTCTTTGCTAAGGTCATGGTATTGACTAAGTTGTTTGGAAAAATCTGAATGTGATTATTAAATAACTCGACATTACGGTTAAATATGGTGATTGCTGCACCGACATTTTCATTTTGTTCTTGAATATCATCCATCATTTTGCTGTACAGCGTGTCAGCTTTTAGTTCTGGATAGTTTTCTACAACGACATTTAGACTACGCATCAAATCGGTATTTAATTTTTCAATCTGCTGCAATTTAGCAATATCGGTGTCATTTACATTCAAATTCATGATTTGCTGACGTAAAGCCGTCACTTGCTCTAGAGTTGATTTTTCAAACACAGTGTATTTACTGAGTGTATCTTCTAAAGCCTCTAAGGTTTTGACTTTCTGGCGTTCGAAATTGGCAACTTCTGCCCACGCACGTTTGGTGGCATTGAAATATCGCACAATCGTATTGCGGATATGAATCCCCCAAACAATTAAGACAACGAAAATGCCTAAGAAAATAATTAAGCCTGTCATCGCCATACCCCTTTATCTTGTCCCTTTCGACTTATGCTATGTATGAGCCGTTGAGGGAAATTTTATCGAATTAAGTTAAGCATCAATTCTTGAAACCTTTGATATTGAGGCATGGTCATGGTGCGTAGATGTCCACGTAGTGCAGGAATATCATTGATTTGATCGCGCTTACTGGTTGTTTGTAATAGGTTTTGTTCCCCAACATAGCAAAGTATTTGCTCTTGATGATGATAAATTAAATCACCTTTAAAGTGTTGAAAAAAATCATGTAATTTTAGGGTCATACTTGGACTAATGCTTTTAGCCAATTCATGTTGACTACGGCCAAAAATTTTTAGATTGCGATTCACCGAAATGTCACTACTTTCCCAAACACTACCGTAAGGTTCAAAAAAACGAGAGCGTTGATTGCTGACAGCGATACCTAAGTTGGGCATTTGGAAAATAAAAGCCCCCCACAAATCTTTGTGAATTTCCTTGACGATTTTTTTATCACTCGTTTTATCTTGGAGGATCGGCATTTCACTGACATAGTGATATTGAAAGATGAGAACTTGATGCTCAGTTGTTCCATCATGCCACGTCGTAGATGCATATTGGGTAATTTGGTTAGATTCAGTACCACGATAAAACAATGGAAAGAGTTGTCGTAGTCGACTGATGACCAAGCTGGGTTGTGCTTGGATTGGGAGATAGGTTGGGAGTTGCTGGAAATTTAACTGATAACGTAGCGTCATCATACGTTGTTCAAGAAACTCGGTCACCTGAATTAAAGGTTGTTTTGGCTCATAGAGAAGATAGGCTAAAAACCCTGTCAAAAATGCAGCTAAAAAGCTCCAAATGAACTGAATATGCGGATGAATAAAGTAGCCAAACACTAAGCAACAGACACTAAAGATGGTGAGAAGCAAGGGGAGTACATTAAAAAAATGTAGATCATGTGCTTCACCCCACGGATGTAGCTTGTCGAGTAACTCTTGATCATTGGTTGATTTGTTCCCAATATCCCAAAGCCGAGCGATATTACGGAAAACCTGAGCATTTTTTTTACGTCTTATATGAAGCGCTTGTTGTACAGTATCGATCGGCATGGAAAGGATCAGTTCATTATAATAGGTCGATGATGAGTGGATTATGCTTTAAATTTCAGAAACTAAGAAGTACCTTGTGGGCTATTTTAATCGTTATAGATGGAATTAGAGAGTCTTGAGTAGACTGGTAAGTGCTTCTTGTAAACGTTGAAGTTTTGGCATTTGAAGTTGTTCTAGCTTTTCAGCAAGTTTATTTACCGTGATTGCCTGAAATAAATAATTACTCTCGATTAAAGGGGATTCATTGAATAACCAGTACATCACACTAGTTTGTGGAGGTACATAAAAATCCCCATGAAAAGTTTGCATCATTTTTTCCAGTGACAATAGCCTTTCTGGAGTTAAAAATTTAACAAACTCGTATTTATTTACGCCAGTTTGCTGATACTTCTTATTAAAGAGAATATCACTAGATTTCCACTCTATACCTAGATGACATTGATGTTTATAGTGAGCTGAGATGCTGATGCCTTTGAATGGGAAATTGTCCATCAGTACGCCCCATAGATCACAATGGGTCGTTTCATAGAATTCTTTGCCTTGATCATCGGTTATTCTTGTTTGATAGGTGTAGTGATAGTTAAAAACAGAATAATCATATGTTTTTTGTTTAATCACTAATTTCCCATCTAGCAATATTTTAACAGTATTGTCTTTATTACCTAGTTTAAATAAGGGATGATCTAGTAAGGCAGAATTTAAGGGTTTGCTATCAGGATGAAACTTAACCTGATAGGTCTGCTCTAGAACATAGATTCTTAATTGTTCTTTTAGGCTGTCTAATTCAGTTGTCGGAATACGATAACGCACACCAATACTAAACAGAACAACACAAACAATTAGATAGTAGGCAGAGAACAAAAGGCCTGCCAGTAAAAAAATCAGACTCAGCGTGGACATTGTCCAGTACAGGTAATTCTTGATATACAGGTTTTGCTCGCCTTGCCAGTGTTTTAAGCGATTAATAAGTGTGTCGGGTGAAGGGTGTTCCTCAAGGAGGTGGCGAATAGCCTCAATATTTTCTAAGGTCACCTGATTATGCATAAATTGATTTTGAAAGGCTTTTTGAATTTTTTTAGATATAAATGGCATAAATTTTTTAAATCATCATATTAAAAAATAGGCTAAACCATGATTTAGCCTATGGAAATATATTTAAGCAAGTTTATCAATCAACATAGCATCGCCATAGCTAAAGAAGCGATAGCGTTGCTCCACTGCATGTTTATACGCAGCCAATATGTTATCTCGATTCGACAACGCTGAAACCAGCATCAATAAGGTTGATTCAGGCAAATGGAAGTTGGTAATCAGACGATCCACGATACAGAATTGATAACCTGGATAAATGAAAATCTGAGTATCGCCTGTCCATGCTGCGATTTTGCCATCATTTGCTTGTGCTGCACTTTCTAATGCACGGGTCGCCGTAGTGCCTACTGCAATAACTTTATTACCACGTGCTTTGGTTTCCAAAATCAGGTCAATCGTCGCTTGTGGTACATCACACCATTCACTATGCATAATGTGATTGGTAATGTCCGTTGTGCGAACAGGCATAAATGTCCCTGCACCGACATGTAAAGTGACAAAAGTTTTTTGAATGCCTTTTGCTGCCAATTTTTCTAATAAATCTTGGTCAAAGTGTAGACTTGCTGTAGGGGCAGCGACGCTGGCAATTTTTTCAGGATTGTGAAAAACGGTTTGATAACGTTCCGTATCAATCTCTTCTGCTTCACGATTGAAATATGGTGGAATTGGTAACTGACCATATTGATCCAGTACAGATAAAATCGGTTGTGAAAACTCAACCACAAACAGGTTTTCATGACGACCTTGTACAGTTACTGGTACTGCATCTTCACCCACATAAAGTTCAGCACCTGCTTTCGGTGAGTTAC
Organism: Acinetobacter haemolyticus; assembly: GCF_900406815.1. GTDB lineage: Bacteria > Pseudomonadota > Gammaproteobacteria > Pseudomonadales > Moraxellaceae > Acinetobacter > Acinetobacter haemolyticus_A. The sequence continues at coordinate 167,197 of NZ_OVCN01000002.1, read as the reverse complement.
TTGATTTGATATGGCAATGTGCTGTATGCGTGTCGAGCATTCGTTCAACCAAAATCTCGATTGCTCCACCTGTAGCACGTTTGCCTTTTAAGCGGGCTTTCATGACCTTCGTGTCATTGAGTACCAGTAAATCACCTTCTTCAAGTAGATCGAGAATATCGGTGAAAGCATGGTCGTGATAATGACCTTGAGCATCGATATGGAGTAGGCGTGACGCGCTGCGGCTTTCTAATGGGTAGCGAGCGATAAGTTCATCTGGGAGATCAAAAGAGAAGTCGGAGAGTTGCATATTTTTCTTTACCACATATGAAAAAAACCCCAAACTTTTAGTGCTAGTTTGGGGTTTCGAAATTTTGGTCCCGAGGGTCGGACTCGAACCGACACGTCATCTCTGACAGCGGATTTTGAGTCCGCCGCGTCTACCAATTTCACCACCTCGGGAAGAGTGCGATGCTTTGTGTTGCGTATAATACCTTGTTTAAATCACTTGTCAATCATGCAGATTTAACAGTTGCTGAATTTTAGAGCAATTTATCGTTTTTTTAGGTTTTTTTATAAAAATTGTTCAAAAATTACTTTTTTTATAATAATGAAATAAATTATTGTTGAAATTTCACGTTTTGTTGCGAAATTGTCGGAAGCAGCAATTGCCTTTTATGCTAAAGTTTGTTAATACTAAGTGATGGTTTTCACATTTTTTTTAATAAAACGTAAATAACCAAATAATGATAATATTCGAGAGGCGGGCATGGCTATTCAATTATTAGAATTACAGCAAGCTGATAAGCTAAGCGCTTGTAAAATTTCACTTTCTTTGGGTCTTAACTCAGAGCAAAACTTGATTGAACAATTCCTGCAATTTAATCGTAAATTGATGCAGGCAAGTACCGCATTGCTCGCATTCCACCAAGAACCCTATTTATGGCATCGTTGCCCAGAAAAACTACAAGCAATTGATTCTACAAAAATTGCAAAAAGTCTAAATACATTATTTGTCAATAATGATCTGATTGATTGTGATCATCCACGCTACCCAAGTTTGATGGCTTTTCTTAATGTTTTCAAGAAGAAAGTCCAACGTGCTGTTGCGTTGCATTTAAGACATCCAGATCAGACATCCTTGGGATATGTGATCCTATTTGATGAAGAGGCGCAGGCCTTCTCAAAACTACAAACAGAGTTATTGCAAGCACATTGTCGTAACTTTATGCAGCAGCTTGAGTTGAAATTTAATCATGATGAATTAAAGGAACTTTATGAGCAAGAAGCTGCGCTCAATGTTAGTAAAACTAAGTTTTTCTCGATTATCTCGCATGATTTAAGAGCACCATTTCATGGATTGTTGGGGTTCTCAGAGATTCTGGCGAAAGAACGTGAAACCTTAGATGAGTCGAGTATTCAAAATATTGCTGATTATCTGCATGATACCTCGCAATCAACATATAACTTATTAGAAAGTCTACTCAATTGGGCGATGGCTGAAGGAGGGCGTTTTGTTTATCACCCAATTAATTTTAAGTTGCGTCAAATAACCAATATTGTGACTGATATTTTAAAAACTTTGGCTTTGAAAAAGCATATTGAATTGGTAAATGAGGTCGATGAAAACCTCAAAGTTTATGCTGATATGAATATGATTACTTCTGTCATCCAAAATCTTGTTTCAAATGCGCTGAAGTTCACTGATGTGGATGGTTCAGGCAAAGTTTATATTAAAGCAAAGGCACGTGGTGACGTTGTTGAGATCTATATTAAAGATACGGGTTTAGGTATGACCCCTGATCAGCTCAAAGATTTGTTTCAACCACGTATAACCATCAGTTTAAAAGGCACTGCAGGTGAGAAAGGTGCAGGGCTGGGGTTGGCGTTGTGTAAGCGCTTTGTTGAAATGAATCACGGGAAGATCAGTGCCAGTTCAAAAGAAGGGGAAGGGACTTTGTTTAAGGTGGTATTGCCTGTTGCGCGTGAACATGTAGATTTGTGCGTTGAGCAAAATAAAAGTCAGGAAAAATTAGTCTAAACAGATTTTAATCCTTGGTCAGTAACTGATATAACTACAATGGTGTTATAGATCTTATTACGATGGCATCAGTTGAGCTTTTTTTATATGAATGTGGAACAGCTAGAAAAAACCTTAGTCGCAAGTCAATATGCAGAACAAGTTTTAAATTTATACACATTACAATTAGAACAAGATTATGCAGAAGATCAATTTCTTCGCTCACTTTCGACGGAAAATATTTTTGACAAGGTTCAACATGCTGTTGCAGATATAAGTGATGAACAGGCTTGGATGAAAGCCTTACGTATCTTACGTGCTAGATTGATGTTCCGCTGGATTTGGCAGGATGCCAATCAACTCACAGATGTTGTGACATTAACTCGAGAGTTATCAGACTTTGCTGATGCTAGTATTTGTGCGGCAAAGGCATTTGCATTGCCTCCTTTGATTGCCAAACATGGTGAGCCGATTGGATATTCAGGTCAGTTTCAGGATTTGATTGTGATCGGTATGGGGAAATTAGGCGCACAAGAGCTGAATTTATCCAGTGACATTGATTTGATTTTTGCTTTTGATGAACAAGGTGAAAGCAATGGCCGAAAAAGTATCGATGTGCAGCAATTCTGTATTCTGTGGGGACAGAAACTGATTTATTTGTTGGATCATATTACTGCTGATGGCTTTGTTTTTCGTGTCGATATGCGCTTGCGTCCATGGGGGGATGGCTCGGCATTAGCCATTAGTCACAGTGGTTTAGAGAAATATTTAAGCCAGCACGGACGAGAGTGGGAACGTTATGCATGGATTAAGGCACGGGTCATCACAGGGGGACAAGCTGGCGATGATCTGATGGAAATGTCACGTCCATTTGTATTTCGTCGTTATGTGGATTATTCCGCATTTGCTGCAATGCGTGAAATGAAAGCCATGATCGAACGTGAAGTCATGCGCCGTAATATTGAAGATGATATCAAGTTGGGTGCAGGTGGGATTCGCGAAATCGAGTTTATTGTTCAAGTTTTTCAGTTGATTTATGGTGGTTCGAGACGTGAACTACAAGATCGTCAATGTTTGGTGAACTTACAGCATCTTGGACAAGCTGAGTTGCTGGATACGCAAGCGGTTATTGATTTAGAAGATGCTTATTTATTTTTAAGACGGGTTGAGCATGCCATTCAGGCACTGAACGATCAACAAACACAGTCCTTACCAACAGAGCCAGATCTGAGACAGCGGATGCTGGATACGTTGGGCTTTGCTGATTGGCCTGATTTTTTAGCTGAGCTCAATCAGAAACGAGACAAAGTTAAAGTTCAGTTTAAACAGTTGATTCAGGAAAAAGAATTCTCTGCGCCGATTGATGATTTTATCCAATTGGAACAGCAATTGAATGCAGTGCTAGATCCTGATGCGCAAAATTTGATTCAGAATTTTTGGCATGGACAAGCATTACGCAAGATTCCTGCCAGCGCGCTAGAACGATTAAAGAAGTTCTGGCCACATTTGATAGAAGCCATTTTGCAGTCAGATCGGCCACAAGTGGCATTATTGCGTTTAATGCCATTGGTGGAGTCGGTGTTACGCCGCACTGTGTATTTAGTGATGTTGATGGAAAGTCGTGGAGCTTTGCAGCGACTCGTAAAAATGGCAACCGTGAGTCCGTGGATTTGCGAGGAACTGGCGCAATATCCTGTGTTATTAGATGAGTTCTTATCGATGGATTTTGGCTTGCCACAACGCCAAGATTTAGAAGATTCGTTACGCCAACAGTTATTGCGCATTGAAATTGATCAAGTTGAAGATCAGATGCGAGTGTTACGACTCTTTAAAAAGAGTAATGTCTTAACGGTTGCTGCCAGTGATGTATTGGCAGAAAGTCCGCTAATGAAAGTATCTGATGCCTTAACTGATATTGCAGAAGTTAGTGTACAGGCCACATTGAATTTAACTTATGAAGCAGTCGCACAGCGTCATGGTTATCCACTTAGCAATACAGGTGAACGTTGTAGTTTAGATGCCAAAGGCTTTGCTGTGATCGGTTATGGGAAATTGGGTGGCATTGAACTTGGTTATGGTTCTGATCTTGATTTAGTGTTTATTCATACCTTTGAAGAGCAAAGTGAAACGGATGGGCGTAAGTCAATTAGTGGCGCTGAATTTGCAATTCGTGTTGCACAAAAGTTCATGTCTTTGATGACCACACAAACTTTGGATGGTCGTGTCTATGAAATTGATACACGTTTGCGACCTTCAGGTGAAGCAGGAATGTTGGTGACAAGCCTCAAGGCTTTTGAGCAATATCAGCAGAAAAGCGCATGGTTGTGGGAGCATCAAGCATTAGTTCGTGCGCGCTCTATCGCTGGTGAGAAGGCATTATGTCAGCAGTTCGAAAAGGTGCGTTGTCAGATCCTAACCCAAGTCCGTGATGAAAATATGGTACGTGAAGAAGTGATCAAAATGCGTCAAAAAATGAAAGATCATTTGGGTTCATCTTCTGAGCAAAAAAAACATGGGATTTTTCATTTAAAACAGGACTCAGGTGGTATCGTTGACATTGAATTTATGGCACAGTATGCGGTACTTGCATGGAGTGGGACGAATCCAGATCTCGCCCATTATTCCGATAATGTAAGAATTCTAGAAGATGCTGCTAAAGCAGGCTGCTTATCCAGTGAAGATGCCACAGCATTAATCCACGCTTATCTCCGTGAACGAGCTGAGAGTCACCGTCTAGCGCTTGCAAATCAATCTATGCAAGTCAATGCTGCGGATTGGCACGATACCCGTGAGATCGTTTGCAAGTTATGGCAAAGATTAGTTGATCCAACTGCAATAGCATTGGAAAGTGAATAATTGTGTAGAAAAAAATGGAGTATGTGCGATGAGTTTGGCTGATCGTGATGGTTTTATTTGGCAAGATGGAAAATTAGTTGATTGGCGTGATGCAAAAATTCACGTCTTAACGCATACACTGCATTATAGTATGGGTGTCTTTGAGGGTGTTCGTGCTTATGAAACACCAAATGGAACAGCTATCTTCCGTTTGCAAGATCACACTAAGCGCTTATTAAATTCAGCAAAGATTTATCAAATGAATGTGCCATTTGATCAAGCGACATTAGAACAAGCACAAATTGATGTTGTTCGTGAAAATAAATTGGCTTCTTGCTATTTGCGTCCGCTTATTTGGATTGGTTCTGAAAAGTTGGGTATTGCTGCAACTGAAAACACGATTCATGCTGCGGTTGCGGCTTGGGGCTGGGGTGCATATCTCGGTGAAGAAGCAATGGCACAAGGTATTCGTGTAAAAACCTCTTCATTTACACACCATCATCCAAACGTGACCATGTGTAAAGCAAAAGCTTGTGGTAACTACACTGTTTCCATCTTGGCACATCAAGAAGTGGCACGTGCAGGTTATGATGAAGCAATGTTGCTCGATCCTCAAGGCTTTGTATGCCAAGGCGCGGGCGAGAACGTATTCTTGATCAAAGACGGTGTGTTACATACACCAGATTTGGCAGGTGGTGCATTAGAAGGGATTACTCGTCAAACAGTGATGACCATTGCTAAAGACTTGGGTTATGAAATTGTAGAACGCCGTATCACGCGTGATGAATTCTATATCGCAGATGAAGCTTTCTTTACGGGTACTGCTGCTGAAGTAACGCCTATCCGCGAATATGATGATCGTCAAATTGGTGGTGGTTCACGTGGACCGATCACCACTGAAATTCAAAAGACATTCTTTGATGCCGTACAAGGCCGCAACGACAAGTATGCGCATTGGTTAACTTATATCAAATAAGCTTAATCCATGATAAAAGCGAAGCTTAGGCTTCGCTTTTTTTATGCTAAAACTGTCAATAGATTGCAACCAAACGATCATCAATCTTTCATTTAACTCAATTAGCTTGATCTATAAGCAAAATTAAAAAATAGAGTAACAATGAAAATTACGGTGGTTGGTGCAGGGTATGTGGGCTTATCGAACGCTTTATTATTTTCCAAACAACACGATGTGATGATCTTAGACATTGATAAGGCTCGAGTGAAGCAAATCAATCAGAAAGTATCTCCGATCAGTGATAGCTGTATTCAAAATTATTTATCCGAATCTCACCTTGAGGCGACCTGTGATAAAACCTTGGCTTATCAAGATGCCAAACTGATTATTATCGCAACACCAACAAACTATAATCCTGAAACGAATTATTTTGATACCTCGAGTATTGAAACGGTGATCGCGGATGTGCAGGCCGTCAACCCTAAAGCCTTGATGCTGATCAAATCAACGGTTCCTGTGGGTTATACTCGGGAAATCTCGAAAAAACTCAAATTAAAAAACCTGATCTTCTCACCTGAGTTTTTACGGGAAGGGCAAGCTTTGCAAGATAACCTTTATCCATCTCGAATTATTGTTGGTGAGAAATCAAGACGTGCAGAGAAAATTGCCAAACTGTATCTAAAAGCAACGATTAAAAAAGATGCGGTATTGCTATGTGTGGAGTCCACTGAGGCAGAGGCGATCAAATTATTTTCTAATACCTATCTGGCGATGCGCGTTGCTTTCTTTAATGAGTTAGATACTTATTGCATAAAAAATAAATTAAGTGCATTAGATATTATTAAAGGTGTAGGGTTGGATCAAAGGATTGGTGATCACTATAACAATCCATCCTTTGGTTATGGAGGGTATTGCCTACCGAAAGATACCAAGCAATTGCTCGCCAATTATCATGAAACGCCACAAGAATTGATCTCTGCAATTATTCGATCTAACCAAACACGCAAACAAGCAATTATTGAGGATATTTTGAGCCGAAATGTTGCATGTGTTGGGATCTATCGCTTAACCATGAAAGCTGATTCAGATAATTTTAGAGAGTCGGCAGTTCATGATGTACTTCAGGGTTTAGCGGATCATGGTATTAAAATCGTGATTTACGAACCAACGTTGGATGTGAAGGAATATTTTGGCCATACGATTGAATTTAGTTTGCAAAAGTTTAAAAACCAGTCTGACCTAATCATCGTAAACAGAATGGTGCCAATGTTTAGTGATGTAATGGAAAAAATCTATACACGAGATTTGTTTGGGGTAAATTAGTTTAAAAAAATAAACCTGCGGTAATCCTTGTTGTTTGACGAATTTATAATAATCAATTTAATCATGCCTATGCTAAGATAGTTGATATTCGGTGCATATTATTTAAAGCTTGCGATTTGGATGCGCCAAGCAAAAATACGATTTCAGGCATTCAAGGTTATCAAATGGTCGATATTCAACAAAATTCAGAAACACACGAAGAAAATGTTATTTTGTGTATGAAGTGGGGAACCAAGTACGGTGCTGAATACGTCAATCGTTTGTATAACATGGTGAAACGCCATCTTACATTGCCATTTAAGATGGTGTGTTTGACCGATCGTACAGAAGGCATCGACCCAAATGTTCAATGTTTCCCGATTCCATCCCTAGATTTACCTGAGGGTTCGCCTGAGCGTGGTTGGAATAAATTATCTACCTTTGAACCTGATCTGTATAGTTTAAAAGGCAATGCGCTTTTTCTTGATTTAGACGTCGTGATTGTCGACAACATCGATGGTTTTTTTCAGGCACCAGGTGAGTTTTTAATTATCCACGATTGGAAACGTCCATGGCGTGTGACGGGAAATAGTTCCGTGTATCGCTTTAAACTCGGCGAATTTTCTGGAATTTTGCCGTATTTCCGTGAAAACTTTGATGAAATCCGTCAAAAATTCCGCAATGAGCAAGAATACCTCTCTTGGTTTGTGCACAAAGAAGGGAAGTTGAGCTATTGGGATAAAGATTGGTGTAAGAGTTATAAATATCATTGTTTAAGAAAAGTACCATTTGCGTATTTCCAGCCGCCGATTAAACCTAAAGGCGCAAAAATTATTATTTTCCATGGTGAGATTAATCCACCTGATGCAGTGTCTGGTGGTGGCGGTAAGTGGTATCGCTATGTATTGCCTTCTGATTGGATCAAAGAGTCTTGGCAGTAATCAAGGTATTACATCACTGAAAGAGTTTGATTTATGAAAGATACAATACATCCTATTGATATCGTAATTGCTTGGGTAGATGGAAATGATCCGAAGTTAAAAAGCAAGCGTCAACAATTTATAAATCAAACTGCACCTTCAAATGCTTTGGATGCTACTCGTTTTGCAAGTAATGATGAAATCTACTTTTGTATAGCTTCGATACTCAAGTTTGTGCCGTATTGTGGGAGAATTTATGTGGTCACTGATCAACAAACACCACAATGGCTGGATCAGTTTGAGCAGCAGAATCTCTGTGAGAAAGGCAAAATTAGCATAGTCGATCACACAGAGTTGTTCAGAGGGTACGAATTTGCATTGCCGACGTTTAATTCTCTAAGCATTGAAACAATGCTTTGGAATATCGAGGGTATTTCAGATTATTTTATTTATTTAAATGATGATTTTTTCTTTAACCAACCTTCTGAACCACAAGATTTTTTAGTTGATAATCACATGGTGATGTATGGGCACTGGGAAAGTAATCTGGTAAAAAAAATCAAATATATTGTCAGAAAGTTTATGCAAAATAAATTTGGAAAAGTGGCTCAGCCCTCATATACAATGGCGCAAATGTTAAGTGCGGATTGTGTGGGGTTATCTCAATTTTTCGAGATTCACCATCGTCCGCATATCTTGAGTCGGATACTTCTGTGCAATTACTTTGAAAAAAATATCCAACAATTGCAGAAGCAAATTAGCTTTAAATTTAGAAATATCGATCAAATCCTGCCTGTAGGTGTATCTAATCATCTCGCAATTAAAAATAATCAGGCAATTCTCAAAGATGATATTGAAATCGCTTATTTAAAAGATAGTCGTGATTTGGAGTCATTTACTCGGGCTCTATCAAATCCTGATATTAAATTTGGTTGTATCCAAAGTTTGGATCAATTGCAACAGAATGATGAACAGCGTATACAGCAAGCACTCATTCGTAAATTTAAAGATGTTTTGCCTAGTCAAATCCAAGCGACTATTGCAGGATAAGCAAAGGAAAATCGGATGAAAGTTGTTACTTATCTTATAAATCTAGAGGGTAGTGATCAGCGTTTAGCAAGTGCTACAGCTCAGTTGCAACAAGCAGATTGGGCATTTTCTCGTTTTCCTGCCTATGATGGGCGTGGGAAAGCATTATCCGAATTTGAAAATTATGATGATGCAGCAGCCCAGAAAATATTAGGTCGCAGTTTGATAAGTTCCGAGTTAGGCTGTTACCTTAGTCATTATGGTTGTGCTAAAAAATTTTTAGAAACCGATGCTGACTATCTTGTTGTCCTTGAAGATGATATTCAAGTATTACCAAACTTTAAACAAAATCTTAATTCATTAATCAGCTATCTTGATCAGCATAAAGAACTTGAATGGTATGTGGTGAATCTCGCTGCAAAAAAGAAAAAATTAGCAAAAGACATCGTTCAGATCCATGACTATACCATTTGGCATGCTTATTATTTTCCGATCCGCGGCGTAGGTTTAGTGTGGTCAAGAGCAGGCGCTGAGGCATTTGTAGAGCTGGGTAAAACCATGCAAGTGCCCGTCGATATTTTTTTCCAAAGCTGGCTAAGTAAAAATGGTAAAGGATTGGGGGTGTGGCAGCCTTTTGTCCAACCTGCAGGGATTGATAGTGATATTCTAGGCACTGTGGCAACACAGGGTATTCAACGTAAAGCACTGGAAAATAGAAGTGCTTCACATGGGTTTAAAAAACAGAAAAGAATGTGGCGTGATCGTTTTTATGCGATTAGGCATTTACTCTCTTAAACGCTGTAATTATGCGAGTAAAAAGTCTTTTAATGTATTCATTTTATAGCTGAGTATTTAAATGAAAATCTTTAAGAAATTGTTTTATCTAGTAAAATTTCATTTGATGTATTCGTATAAAATTAGGCATAAGAACAAAAAAATTGATAACTATGCTGGGTTACTCACATTTAATCCGACAGAGGAAACTATCGTTTTACCAAAAAAGTTATGGATGTATTGGGAAAACGATATTCCTGAGTTTGTTGAGAAATGCATTGATCGGATGCGTGAGAAGAATCCTGAATATGAGGTTTTTGTACTTAATCCAGAGAATGTTAATCAATATAGTCATATTGATTTTAGCCAACTTGAAGATGCAACGGCCCAGCAAAAAGCTGATTTACTTAGATTTGATCTAATGTACCATCATGGAGGGATTTGGCTGGATGCAAGTATCATCCTATATGACCGTCTCGACTGGATTTCGGAGCTTATGGTTGAAAAAAAGACCGCGAATTTTGCTTATTACCGTCGTAAAAATACTACTAATTTGAATTTCCCTGTGTTAGAAAATTGGTTATTAGCAAGCGTGGGTCATAATATTTTCTTTAAACAATGGTATGAAGAATTATATTTAGCAATTCAACAAACACCTAAAAAGTATATTCAGAATATTAAGGCAACTGAATCAAATACAAAGGATATTTTTCAACAGATCAGTAATTTAGAATATTTGGTGGCATATGTTGCTTGCCAAAAGATTATGAGAAAAAATTTTCCGAGTATTAGCTTGATTGATTGTGATGAAAATGCATTCTATTACCAAGTCAAAAACAGATGGGTTAAAGAAAAAATATTAATTAACATGGCGATTAATTATCCAGCCGATGAACATCCTAAATTGATAAAACTGGCAGGGAAAGAGCGTAACTATTTATGCCAGTTCTATAATAAAGGGATGTATTTTGAAGGGTCTTTAATTGATATTTAATTTGGTTTTATAAGGGCTACTCCCAAATAAATTGTTTTAAGGTCTCGTATTTTGCTTGTTGCTCGAAGTATTCGGCAGAAGCAAGTGAGCCTATGATCGAGATATGTCTACCATCCAGAGAATATGGGATTGTATCTGTAGCCATTTGATCTGATCTAAATAGTTCTTGTTGGGTGAGTAATATTGTATTTGGGTGCTTGCTTACGATCTCGTTAATGATTTTTGTTGCTCGTTTTTGTTCAGTGGCTTTCGGGTTATTCATATAACCTTGTAAGTTCAGATCTCGATGCAACCACATGGCTCTTTTAAAAAGTAGGCTGATGTTTTTATTAAAAGCATAAGGTTCAGACATTACGATGACCTTTTTATGATGTTTTTCAGCGACCTTAAGTAATTCAGAAAAACCATTTTGCTGGTTTTGCTGTACGATGTCAGACCAACGGCCTGCGAATATCAACACATCGTATTGATCTATATGTTTAGATAAATACTCACGATTTAATAAGCACTGTTGATACGCTGTAGATTGTTTGTTCCCTGTAAACTCTTTATTAAGACTTGGATAACACCAGTTTGTCGTAATGGCTTGTATATTTAAGTTCAGTTTCTTTCCAATCTGATCCCAAAACGGGCTATTGTGACCAGCAAATGAATCTCCAAATAACAGGGCCGATTTTGCATTATGCTGCTTTGAGGCAATTGAGCATTCAAAACCTTGTGAGCCTACAGTGAGACTATGGTTATCTTTAATATTATAAAAGCACCAACCATTTTCAACACTTGGCATCTGCATTTGGTTTAGATTAGAGGTGACCTTGGTGTTTCCTCGATTTGCAAGTCCATTTTCTTCTATATGTTTATAGATTGGATAAAGCAAGAGCAGGACAGATACAAATAATAAATAAGTATATTTTTTCTTGAGTCTTTGTAAGGGTCTCCGACTACCTTCGATGTACTTATAACTTAACCATCCCAAGAGAAAGGAGAGCATGAGGGCGATACTTAAGCTAATAAAATTTAATTTAATAAAAAAATAATTTAATAAAAAAAATACTGGCCAATGCCATAAATAGATGGAATATGAGGCACTACCAATATTCTGAAAGATTTTTGCTTGAGTGAAAATTGAATTTTGACGATTAGCTATTAAGATGAGCATTGTACCCATCACTGGTAATAAGGCTAAAAAGCTTGGCCAAGCTGTATTTTGATTGTATAAAACTAGACTAAGAAAAATAAAGGTAAAACCTAAACCTTCGCTGAGTTTTTGTAGTGGGAGTGTGAGTTGTTTATTATTAAAGTAGTAATATACCAAACCACCAGCAACTAGTTCCCACGTACGCGTTGTCAGCTTAAAGAACCCATACATGGTATCTTTAGCTGTCATTATTGTGGAAAATGATAGGGAAGCAATAAATATAAGACTTAAAAAAATACCAATATATTTTAATTTTTTATCAAATTTTGCATAAATAAAGAGCAAGAGTGGAAATAAAAGATAAAACTGCCATTCAACCGAAAGGGACCAAGTGTGAAGTAGGGCTTTATCATGTGTATCGGCAGCAAAATAATCACCAGCTTGACGATAATAGAGATCGTTTGATAAAAAAGTCAGACTGTACCGTGCATCTTTAGCAAAATTTTTAAAGTCTTCTGGAATAAAAATAAACCAACCCAGTATGGTAAGAAATACAATAAGGAATAAAAGTGCCGGAAATATTCGTACAATTCGAGCGAGATAAAAATCTGAAAAAGAAAGCTGCTGCTTACTTATTTTTTCAATGATAATTTTGGTCATCAGGTAACCTGAAATGACAAAAAAGATATCTACGCCAAGATAACCAGCCGAAAACCCGAATATTTGGAAATGGAAAAGTACAACTAAAATTACAGCATAAGCTCTTAATCCATTAATATCATTCCGAAAAGTATTCAAGCTCATGCATTAAGGTTTCTAAAAAAAGCCAATTGTATTGTTTATTACCAAAAAACTGAAAGATTAGATTGTATCGATTTTTTTAAAAGATTCGATCGCGCTAGTGGGTGAAAGATTATAAACTTGAATTTGATGGTCATTGAAAAATTGGGCAGCAGCATCAAAAGCTGGAAAAATTAAATGTAGGTATTGATCTAACATAGTTGGTTGTTTATTTTCTAGATTCTCATAAAAACGTGGCTGTGAAAAGTTATTCATATCTAATCCAGCTATATAAATTTCTTTAAAACCAATTGCATATGCGACCTGTAATGCAACATATGGTACAGTTAAATAATCAAATACTGCATTGAATATATTCGTTGAAAAGCCAAATTCACCATATAGATGAAAGTAGGGTTTTTCTAAATCTAGTTTATGTTTTTTACCCATGAATGGTTCAACAGTTTTATCTTGAAAAATAGTTTCAATTATCTTGATTTGACATTTAATGAGCTTTGGGTCGATTCTTTTTAAAATGATATCTAAACATCGAGGAGTTGTAAAAAAAATGCAATCACTATCTAGAACTTTTGACACTAAATCGAAACGTTTAGTCGTAAAATTAAAATCAATAATTACATAATATTTAAAATGAATGTGATGCAAAGAGATAGCACCATTTACTCCAATGTAATCATAATTAGGATTTGAAAAAAAACGCTGATCTATATCTTTGATAGAAGGTCCCGTTGCGACTAGTACGCAAGTATTTTTTTGACTTTTAAACGGTTTTGTATGGTCTGCAATTAATTGTTTATTAAAAAATAATTTCTCTAAGTCACCTTCGCTATTGCGAACAGTCTTGTAATAAGGCCAATAGCGGCGGTTATGTTTGTATGCTTTAGAATGGAAAGATTTATAAAGGAATTTAAAAATATTTTGTGTAATACGATTAAAAATCTGTTGCATTGAGATTACTCAGGAATAAGTTTGCCACCATAGCATGGGGGGATAGACCAAAATTAATCTCTTAATTATATGATATTTTTTAATTCTTAGCGCGATTGTGAAAGTATGAATCTGTATTGAATACTTTAATACTACCTCCCCGTACATTGTTTCAAGGAGGCAGTATTCATTAAAATGTAAAAACATTAATCATCTAAAGAAAACTTCTTTTTTCCTTTAAATACAGACTTAAGCGATTGAATCGAACGGTTGAACCAGTTGGCTTCTGTTTCTGGACGAGTTACTTTATTGCCGTGATAGTTGATCTGTGTTGCTTTTGAAAAATTACCGAAAGGAGTGATCGTATAATTCTCAGGGCGATACCCATTTTCAATAGCTTCTTGGTAGTATTGATCGAACAATTCGACAAGATCTTCACGTGGGTGCGGCATGATCTTCCCATCAAACCAATGCTTTTGTCCAGATGCCTCAAGGCGCCGTAAAGCATATTTATGACTAAATTGTGTACCCATATCAGAATAATGCAAAATTTTAATTTGCTCAATTGGTAGACCTTCACCATCAATATTGTTATATGAATCCTGATAAGGTTGAACGAGTTCAGGCTTTTCTTTAATGAGCTGCATCAGCTTTTTATGCCCTTCAGGATCTGCTTGTAATTCTTTCAATGCGGGTAAATGTTGTTTAGCTTTTTCACAGTCCCATACACAGGTACATAAACGAGCAGTACTCTTTCCACCCTTTGCGATCACGATAGCATCATTACTAAGAGGATGTGACCAGAGTTCAGCAATGTCACATAAAACAACGACGTCTGCATCCATATAAATGGCACGACCTTGAAAGTTGCATGACTCAGGGATTGCCCAGCGGAAACCTGAGAATGGAGTTGCCCATTTTTCAGTACGCCAACCTTCTTTAGTTTCTTGATTACTGTACCATGGACTTTTAGGGTCATGGCTCAATTGCATCCAAACAATTTCAACAGAATGTTGGGTGTGTTTTCGAATGCTGTAATCTAAAACCATCATTTGTTCTAAATCACAGTTGTTGGGATCACAACCCACAAATACTTTAATTACTTCATTGTTCATATCTGCAATCACTTCATCATATATAAATCAATGCAGTAGGTAGAGGATTAAATCTATAAAGAACTGCATGATAAATTTAAAAACTTTATTGTAAGTCTATATTCTCTACATGACTAGCATTGAAGTGTATTGAGCAATAAATTGGCAACGATTTTTGATAGAACAATCAATCGATTTTACTTTGTTGTTGTATTTGCAATATAGAATATGAATAATTCCATATTTATGCCTTACACTAGTCTGGCATGCTGTTGTATATGAAGATTAAATTATGAAAAATTATGTGATAAGCCTTTCTAATGAGTCTCAGCGTAGAAAGCATATTCATACTGAATTTGGTAAAGAGGGATTAGCTTTTGAATTTTTTGATGCTATTACCCCAGTCACTTTACTTCAAACAGCCCATGCATTGGGAATAAAGGTTGATACAACAGATTTACATCCAAATGAGGTCGCTTGTATATTAAGTCACGCTATCTTATGGAAAAAAGCTGTTGATGAAAACTTAGATTATATCGCTATATTTGAAGATGATATTTATCTAGGAAAATTTGCTCAAGTTTTTTTGAAAGACTCCCACTGGATTTCTGAACAGTGTGGAATAATTAAATTAGAAACACTATATCGTAAAGTATTTATCTCTAGAAAAGAGGAGACCGTAAGATTACATAATCAACGTGAGCTAATGGTATTAGATAGCCCACATATGGGGGCCGGTGGGTATATTTTGTCACGTAGAGCTGCTGAATCATTATTAGATTTTACAGTCAAGCTTCCCAAGCTCATACCTATAGATCATATAATTTTTAGAATTTATCCAGAAGAATCAAAGAAAAAAGTATATCAATTATCCCCTGCGTTATGTATTCAAGATGTGATTTTAACGAAAGGTGAAACCAATTTCCCAAGTTCTCTTGAGGAGGTTAGGAATATTCGTAAAGGAGAGAGTAAAGTTAAAAAGAAATTGAGTTTACAAGCCAAAGCTATACGTGAGTTTAGCCGTCCTTTTTTGCAAATATTTTCTTTTATTCAAACTGGAATATGGTTTATTCAAGGGAAAAAATTAACCAAAATTAAATTTGAATAGTTGTATTATATTTTGAATTAGTCCTTTTTATATAATTCATCTGAAGCATTTTCTCCCCTAAACCGCTTATATCCCCACATGTACTCTGCAGGGAAGCGGTTGATCATTTGTTCAACCGCTTGATTTAACGCAGTTGTTGCAACTTCAATATTTCGATCATAGAGTTGAGGGTTGTTAAGATCATCACAATACACATCAAAACCTTCACCGTCTTCGCGGCGGAAACAGCTTAGACCCACTAAACGACATTGGGTCTTTTGTGCCATTTTGCTGGCGAGAGTACTGGTTAAACATGGGATTCCAAAAAAAGGAACCACCACACCACCTGAAGGTTGAGGTACATGATCGGGCAGAATCACGCTAAATCCGCCTTGTTTAAGGTTTTTAAATAAAGCCTTTACACCATTGGCATCAGTTGGAACCAATGTTGCATTGAGTCGCTGGCGAGCATGGAGAGCAAAGCTATTAAAGCCACTATCTTTCATTGGTTTGTACATGATGGTGGGGATACCGTATTGGTGTACCCAAGCATTCATCATTTCCCAAGTTCCAAGATGAGGTGTAATAATTAAAGCGCCTTTAGGATCATTGAGTGCATCGGTTAAGACTTCTAAATTATGCACAGTATGAATTTGCTGGATACTCCACTCAGGAGGCATTGCCCAGCATTTTCCAGATTCGATATAGCTGAGACATTGCTTGGTGACGCTTTCCCGAGCCATTTTTTCTTTTTGATCGGTCGCTAACTCTGGATAGGCGAGACCTAAATTGATTCGAGTTTTCCATAACATACTTTTATTTGGATTTTGATTGATAAAGTATGCCGCCACTTTTGCAATACTACGTAAAAATGGTAAAGGTAAAACTCGAAGCAAGTTACGATAAAAGGACATACGAATTAATCTTGCTTATCCGCATTTCCTTTGAGCACCATATAAATCAATGCTGCAAAGATCAGTAAGGCACCGGCTAAGCTACTGACACAAAAATATAAGATGCGTTGATAAGTGGTCATATTGAAGAGTTCATTCGACAAGATGTAACGCATAAGGAACCATTGCGCGAGTGAAAACACAATAATAACAATGGTATGTCGACGAACATCTGGACGCATAGCCATGGGCAGATACCTTCAATAGAAAACTGGCTTATTATGCCATTAAAGAGAATCAATCTCAATTTACAAAAAAGGCGCTGTAAACAGCGCCCTTGTTTCGCTTAAATGATTAAGCTTCTTTCTTTGCTTGTTCGCGTAAACGAATACCTAAGTCACGCAATTGATTTGCTTCCACTGGTGCTGGTGCTTGCGTCAATGGACATTCTGCCGTCTTGGTTTTCGGGAATGCAATCACATCACGAATCGAAGATGCACCTGTCATCAACATGATCAAGCGATCAAGACCAAATGCCAAACCACCGTGCGGAGGTGCGCCGTAACGCAATGCATTGAGTAGGAAGCTGAATTTCTCTTCTGCTTCTTCTTCGCCAATACCTAAAGCTTCAAAAATCGCTTTTTGCATTTCTAAAGTATAGATACGAAGTGAACCACCACCGATTTCAGTACCGTTCAATACCATATCGTATGCAACAGAAAGTGCTTCACCTGGGTTGTTCTTCACTTCTTCAACACTTGATTTAGGTAGTGTGAATGGGTGGTGAACAGAAGTCCATTTGCCATCATCTGTTTCTTCGAACATTGGGAAGTCGACTACCCAAAGTGGTGCCCATTCTTTTGTTGCAAGATTGAGGTCATGACCGATTTTGACACGAAGTGCGCCCATTGCATCGTTTACAACTTTGGCTTTATCTGCACCAAAGAATACGATGTCGCCGTTCTCAGCACCAACACGTTTTAATAGATCAAGTACGATTGGCTCGATGAACTTAACGATTGGTGATTGTAGACCTTCGATGCCTTTTTCAAGCTCGTTAACTTTAATATAAGCCAAGCCTTTTGCACCGTAGATACCGACGAATTTGGTGTATTCGTCAATCGCACTACGTGGTAGCGAACCAGCACCTGGAACGCGTAACGCAACAATACGACCTTTAGGATCTTTCGCAGGGCCAGCGAATACTTTGAACTCAACGTCTTGCATTAAGTCTGCAACGTCAACCAATTTCAATGGAATACGCATATCCGGTTTGTCAGATGCATAGTCACGCATTGCGTCGGCATAGGTCATACGTTCAAATTTATCGAATTTCACATTCAATAATTCATCGAACATTTTGACCGTTAAGCCTTCCATTAAATCCATGATGTCATCGTCACTCATGAACGATGTTTCAACGTCGATTTGGGTAAATTCAGGCTGGCGATCCGCACGTAAATCTTCGTCACGGAAACATTTAGCAATTTGGTAATAACGATCAATACCACCGACCATTAACAATTGTTTGAACAACTGTGGTGATTGTGGAAGTGCGTAGAAGCTACCATTTGAAACACGGCTTGGAACCAAATAGTCACGTGCGCCTTCAGGAGTTGCACGCGTCAAAATTGGTGTTTCAACGTCTAAGAAACCATGATCTTCAAAATAGTTACGGATCAAATTGGTTACTTTAGAGCGGAAGCGTAAACGTTCTAGCATTTCTGGACGACGAATGTCCAAGAAACGATATTTCAAACGAATTTCTTCAGAAATATTGGTGTTTTCATCATTCAATGGGAATGGAGGTGTTTCAGAAGCAGCAAGTACTTCGATTTCTTTACCTAAAACCTCGATTTGACCACTGACCATGTTGGCATTTTCAGTACCAGCATAACGACGGCGAACACGACCTGTAATTTTTAAAACGAATTCAGAACGCGCTTTATCAGCAGTTTCAAATGCTTCTGGGGTATCTGGGTCGATAACCACTTGTACGAGGCCATCACGGTCACGCATATCAAGGAAAATTACACCACCATGGTCACGGCGACGGTGGACCCATCCACATAGAGTAACTGTTTGATCGATTTGGGCTTCAGTAAGAGAGCCACAGTAATGAGTGCGCATCATATTGAATTATATATCCAAACTATATTGGCTAGAAGGTGAATGCGTAAACAGCGCAGCACCAATGAAGGGGAGATTATGCCTTGTTGAGCGTCTTGTCTCAAGTCTTAAAATATGTAAACAGATGCTTTGAGAGAAAACTAAGCCTTATAAGCTTTACGATCTAAAAATAATAATAGGAGACATGCAACCGTAAACAAGATGAGACCAGTCTGTGTAAATTCATTGATCGATTTTCCAATAAAAAAATAAGGTTCACTCAACCAGATTTCTGACGCAATATGACGGCTATAATCCCAAATGGATAATAGTCCGCCAAGGACTGAAATAATTAAACTGACAACTGCGAAAGTTTTAATTTTTTGTGGAACCAAGCTGTTTTGCTTGTGACTTTGATAGTAATGCCAACACATCCAAAAAATAAAAGGGAGGGCGACAATAGATGAACCAATTTGTAAGATAAAATGCAATGGATAAGTAAAGCCGAACAACGAGATGTGCTGAGCAAGTACAGTTTTAAATGCAAAGGTGCGAAAGTCGAGATGCGTTAGTCCATCCCAAATCAAATGTGTTGCTGTTCCAATGATAATCGCAAAGCAACTCATCAAGCTAAAAGCAATAAAACTGTCAAATGAATGAATATTTAAATCATCTCGAATTGCAAATAGTCGATAGAGGACGGGACGATAAAGTAAATACCAAAGTAAACAAAAGAATAGGCCAATGGGTAGATTTGGAAATAAAACCCCTGCCCATTGATGGGTAAGAGCAATGCTTTCGGGTGTAAACAACCGATATAAATCTGGTGTCATACAGCCGATCGCCAAGGCTGCGATTGGTAAATGACCTTTGCTGAGTTTGGATAAGGGAGGTGCAAGAACAGCGTGAGACAAGGTAAAAGGCATATTGTTATAAAACAAGTTTTATAAAATCATGGAGCCACAGTGTAGCAAATGTTTTTTTCAGCTATGTTTTTTATTGCAAAATAAATGAAATGTTATAGTATAACAATCAATATTTGAGCTGATCCGAGACACGGTATGTCATTTTCAAAAAATATTTTAACCTTATCTATACTTGCTGCTGTATCTGTATCGGCACTTGCAGCAGAAAATCAAAAAGTCCAAACGTTAGAGACGATCAGAATTAAAGCACATCCACTTGAGCAAACTTCACAAGATTTTGCGGTTGCAGATACAGTGGTTGACCAAAAAACTTTGACTGAAGGTGCCGTTACGATTGGGGATGCACTTGCCAGTGAAGTTGGCATTTATTCCAATCAATTTGGTGCGGGTTCTAGCCGACCTGTAATCCGTGGGCAAGATGGTGCACGTGTTAAGGTGCTTCAAAACTCTTCAGAAAATATCGATGTTTCTACATTGTCGCCTGACCATGCTGTGACCGTTGATCCTGCGCTTGCAACACAAGTAGAAGTAATTCGTGGACCCTCTACCTTATTATTTGGTGCGGGTACTGTGGGCGGTTTGGTCAATGTAAATGACAGTAAACTCCCAACAAAAATGCCAGAAAAAGGCTATGAAGGTAATGTAGGGCTACGTTACAACACAGGCAGTGACGAAAAATTAGCAAGTGCGGGCGTAACTGTAGGATTGGGAGATCAATTTGCATTACGTGTTGAAGGTTTAAAGCGAGAAGCTAATGATTATATTGCACCGAACTATTTCCATGAGGGTGAAAAAGAGCGTCGTGTAGATAATACTTTTGCTGAAGGACAAACGGTAAATGTAGGATTATCTTGGATTTATGATCGTGGTTTTACAGGAATTTCATATAGTAACCGTCAAGATAAGTACGGTTTACCTGGACACAGTCATGAATATGAAAGTTGTGATGCACATGTAGTTGGTCGACCACATTTACATTGTGGAGACCATGGTCATGACCACGGACATGATGATCATGATGACGACCATGGACATGATGACCACGATCATGAGCATGAGCATGCACATGGTGGGCCATGGATTGATCTAAAATCTGAACGTTATGATTTCCGTACAGAATTGGATGATCCATTTGTAGGCTTTAAGAAGATGCGTGCTCAAGCGAGCTACACTGATTATCGTCATGATGAAATCGAAGAGGATACCATCACGACTCGATTCAAAAATAAGGGTTATGATGGACGTTTTGAGCTGGTTCATAATCCACTTGGGGCATGGGAAGGGGTAATTGGAACTCAGTACAGCCAACAGAAGTTGACTTTAACTGGTCAAGAAGCTTTCTTGGCACCAAATACCACGAAGAAATGGAGTGTATTTGCTTTAGAACATGCGCAATTCAATGATGTTCATGTTGAGCTGGCAGCGCGTGCAGAACAACAAAAAATTGATATTGAAGATTCAAGCAAGAAAGATTTTGATGGTTCAGCGTTTTCAGTATCAGGCGCAGCGAATTGGGAGTTTGCTCCAAACTATAAACTTTCATTTGTGACATCACATCAACAGCGTTTACCGCTTGCACAAGAGTTATATGCAAATGGTAAGCATTTTGCGACCAATACCTATGAATTGGGCAATGATCAGTTGAAGAAAGAGAAATCAAACAATGTAGAGCTTGGTTTCCATTATGACAATAACAAGTTTGATTACCATGTACATGTCTACCATAACTGGTTTGATGACTACATCTTTGCACAAACTTTAGATCGTTATGAAGACTTCCGCTTGGTTGAGTACACCCAAGATAAAGCTCGTTTCTATGGTGCTGAAGCTGAGGCTGGCTATCAGGTATCGCCAATCTATAAAGTGAGCGTATTTGGTGATTACGTTCGTGGCAAGATTGACAATGAGAACGCGCCTCGTGTACCCGCCGGTCGTTTAGGTACTAAAGTCAAGGCTAACTTTGGCGACGGATTTAGTGGCTCAGCAGAGTATTATCACGTATTCCAGCAAGATAAGATTGCTGCATATGAAACCGATACGCAAAGCTACAATATGCTTAATCTCGGTGTAGCTTACTCTGGTCAATACAGTAAAGCGGCTGACTATCGCGTATTCTTGAATGCGAACAACGTGTTAGATGAAAAGGTTTATCAACATGCGTCATTCTTATCAACGATTCCACAAGTTGGTCGTAATTTTACAGTCGGTGTAAATTTTAACTTCTAATTTTTCACTTAAATCTTATTGAAAAATCAAAGTATAAGCTCTAGCCTTAATTCATTAGGCTAGGGCTTTTTCTTTTTATATGCGTATCTTCCAACGAATCCATCAAAAATTAAACTGGTCAGGTCGGCGATACATGGCAGTCATATTGAGTATTTTGGTGATAGGGTATCTTGCTTCTGCAATTTACCACACCGTAAAACCACTTCCGAAAGGATTGGATTTTACTGGACAAATTCGCCATGCCAATGTGAAATTTTTAGCGGATCAAACCTATCTCGATACGCAGGGACAGCAACAGGTTGATCAACACATTTTTGATGAAATGTTGCAACTGATTAACGAGGCTAAAACCACCATTGTGCTGGATATGTTTCTTTTTAATCAGGAGGTGGGTAAATCAAAAGTTCAGCAGCGACCATTGATGCAGCAATTAACAGATGCATTGGTTGCCAAACGCCAAGAAAACCCACAAATGCAGATAGTATTGATCACGGATCCAATTAACTCAGTTTATGGAGGAATCGCGCCAACCCATTATGCGCAACTACGCCAAGCGGGTATTCAAGTCATTGAAACAGACTTGAAGCCCTTACGTGCTTCGAATCCATTATGGTCTGGATTTTGGTATATCTGTTGTCAGGATTTGGGCAATAACCCAAATCGCGGATGGTTAAACAATCCATTCGGTGAACAAAAAATAACTTTGCGTAGTTATTTGTCATTGTTCAATTTTAAGGCCAATCATCGTAAAACTTTGGTTGTGGATACAGCTTCAGGTTGGAAAAGTTTGGTCACTTCGGCAAATCCGCATGATGGTAGTTCTCGACATAGTAATGTTGCATTAGTCGTAGAAGGCGCAACAGCAATAGATATGCTGCAAACAGAGCAAACCGTTGCACAGATGTCACAAGGGGGAAGCCCGATTGTGATTATGGGTGGGCTCACCGAAGATAAAAGCTTACCTCAAGTTCAGGTATTGACTGAAAAAGCAATTTACACAGCTGTTTTGAAAATGATTGAAGGTACTGAGAAAGATGAATCTTTAGATATCGCAATGTTCTACCTGTCTGAAAGAAAAATTATCAATGCGTTGAAACAGGCACAACAACGGGGTGCCAAGATTAGAATTATTCTTGACCCCAATAAAGATGCTTTTGGGCGTCAGAAGAATGGTATGCCTAATCGACAAGTAGCTTCGGAACTGAATGCTGCCGGTATTCCAATACGTTGGTGTGATACTCGTGGCGAGCAGTGTCATAGTAAGATGTTATTAAAATATAATAAACAACAGGCGGAATTGATTCTAGGTTCTGCAAACTTAACCGCACGTAATCTGAAAAATTATAACCTCGAAACCAATATGCGAGTGCTAGGCTCTGTACAAGCACCAGTATTTAAAGATGCCCAGCAATATTTTGATTCTTCGTGGGAGAATCAGAATGCACGTCAAATCACGGTTGATTATGCAAAGTATGCGGATGAATCGAAAGGAAAATACTGGTTGTATCGCTTTATGGAATGGTCTGGTTTATCGACTTTTTAATACCGTTACCCCTCTTTTGATAAAGAGGGGGGAATACTTTTTAGGCATTCGGCGGGATCAACTGATCCAAATCTTTATCTGCAAGTTGATCTAATTCGCTCAGATCTGTTTGAATTTTCCACTGACTTTCATCATCCACTGGATTTGGTAAACGTGCTTCTAACCAATCACAAATCACGTCTGGATTAAATTCAGGATGATTGCATTGAATCACCCAAGCCAAGAAGTCCTTAGGCTCACCATTCATATACGGTGGGGGAGAAACTGGGAAAAACTGTGTAGGTAAACGTTCATTGGTCGATAAATAGTTCAATACATGTCCAAGTTCTTGAACTGTTTGCCATGCAAGAGGATGATCCACATCAATATTGAATTTAAACCACCATGCATGTTGACCATCTGAGCCATGCGCAACAATACGAGATTCTTGAACGCTAGGGACTTTACAAAAAAACTGATAGAGACGATCAAAGTTCATTTCCGACACAGCTATTGACTCAAAACTGAAAAAATGGATTCTATCACATTCTAAAAGTGAGCTAAAAAGTGTCTCCTTATTTCATCCGTAATCAAATTGAAATGGAAAACAATGTAACAGTTATTGCTGTTTTTTTGTTCTAAAATAGGCTCATGATACACATCATGAGGGAAGGGCAATGCTGCAATCAAAATATTATCGCTACGGATTGATGAGTTTGCTGACCTGCTTTTCAGCGGTCACCTATGCTGATAATGCATGGGGTGGTTATAGCGGTGTAGAACGTCGGTCTTATCATCAAACTACACCTTCTTATCAGCAACCTGCGCAAGATCCTTTTGCGTTTTCCAATCAGCGCTATACGCCAACAGCTCCTCCTAAAGGATACTATTATCAACCTTATCAAAATAGCCACCCATATCCGCGCTATCCACAACCTCGGGTACGAATAGAATATTATCCAGATACACAAAATGAATACCGCTATCGTCGTGAATCGTTTGTTGTTGGAAATGCATTACCAGCTGAGTTTAGAAACGAACGTTATGTGGTGAGGGATTGGGGATATTATTCATTACGGGAACCACCACGAGGACGACATTGGGTCTTGGTCGATGGTCGCTACTTTCTAGTCACCGATGATAATTACACTATTGAAATTATCCGTTGATGAACTGAGTAACTCCATATAAGGATAGATTGAGGAAATCTCCATAATTTCTCGGATATGATTACAAAGTTTTGCAATGTGCTTTGTTTTATTCATGGTTTCTCCCAGAGTTTCTTTTAATCTGAGTTCAGGTTAAAGAATAGAGGATCAAATAATGAAAAAGACATTGGTAGTGCTTGTTTCAACGATTATGCTTGGTATGTCTGCATGTGCAGTGGCTGAGCCATCAAACCGTTGGAAAAATGATCACAATGATCGTTATGATCATCGTTACGACCGCTATGACCATCGCAATGATCAACGTAAGCCACCTCATTGGTCAAATGCGGATCGTGGAAATCATTATGGTCAACGTATTACATTTAAACGTGGTGAGCGTATTCCATCGCAATTCCGTAATAGTCGCTATGTAATATCTAATTATCGTCAACATCGTTTGTATCAGCCACCACGTGGTTATCAATGGATGAAGATACAAGGCCATTATGTTTTAGTCGATTCTAAATATCGTGTGTATCGAGTTTCATAATCAGAAACTGAATTCAAGCAGGCTTAGGTCTGCTTTTTTTATATTAAATCAATCTCTTGAGATTAAGCACATTATACAAGTTCCAGAATGCTTTTATAAAAGTCGATAGATAGAACTGCCTCAATCCAATAACTTCGGCAGTTCTATAATTGGGATGAAAGACTATTTTAGACCTGGGTACTGTTGATAGATCTCTTCAAGAGATATATGACCTAAAAACTGACCAGAACTCTCTGCTTGGTGTTGTTGTTCAATCGCATGCGCAAATTGAACGGCTGCTTGATTTTGCAGTTCCTGATAAAGGCGATGGCAATTTGGAAAACGATGAATATCAATGACATTATGATATTTTAACCATCGTGCTATGCCTGCGTAGTAACCGTCGGCAAAAGATAGTTGATCTCCCATCAGCCAAGTGTGGTGTGTTAAAGCGGCTTCTAAAGCAGTAAATGCCTTTTCCACTAAGACTTTTCCATAATCTTGGAGTACCTGTTTAGAATCTTCTGGCATAGTGTGCTCAACGCAATACCACAATGGAGCAAAGGCATTGAATAAGGTGGTATTCAAAAAAGCGAGTTTTTGATTAAACAGATTAAATGCTTCAGTCCCTTGTTGATAATGAAAAGCCGGATTTGAGCTTTTTGCCGTTATATGGTTCAAGATCGCCATCGTTTCATTGACAACTATGCCATCGTCATAAATGAGTGCGGGCGTTTCACCCAGTGGATTGATTGGATAATATGCTTCGGTATGGCTTTGAGCAGGTATCTCGATTCTACACAGTTGATAGGGTACACCTGACCATTCCAATGCAACGATTGAACCAAATGAACAGCCTGAAGGGATACCATAAAATAAGGTTAAAACTGACATGATGATTACTCTTTTATGTGATGTAAAATCATCATAAAACGACAGGAAAGTTTCGAATAGTCAGGTATGCTGCAACTTATTGTCTACATATATGGACATTGACGTATGTTACTCAGACAAAATCTAAATGATGTTTTTCTATTTGTGGTGGCTGTTGAATATCAAGGTTTTTCCGCTGCAGCTAAGCAACTCAATTTGCCCAAATCAACCATAAGTAAGCGTGTCGCTGCACTAGAAAATAAGTTGGGTCTCACCTTGATTCATCGTAGTTCACGTAGCTTTGTATTAAGTGAAGCAGGTAAGCTTTTTTATCAACATGCTAAAAATGCCGTAGATGAATTTCGTTATGCTGAAGAAAGCTTATTAATGCAGCAGCAAGAGCCAAGTGGTGTGGTCAGGTTGAGTGCTTCGGTACCTGTTGCACAGTATATTTTGTCTGATTACTTACCTGAACTGGCAGAACGTTATCCAAAGTTGTTGATACAATTAGAAGTCACTGATCGTTTTGTCGATGTGATGAGCGAGAACTTTGACATTGTGATCCGAAGTCATTTCCAGCCTTTGCCAGACTCTGGGTTAATTCAACGCGTGTTGACTAGTGAAAAGATCATTGCAGTTGCGTCACCCGCTTATTTAATAAAATCGCCATCAATAAATTCGCCAAAAGATTTGGTCAATCATCAAGGTTTATGGTCTGATCTGCAAATGAATCCTTGGCATTTTCAACATGTGACGGGCGAAAAAGTCATTGTTCAACCGAATATTCGCTTTATGGCAAATGAGTCAGAAGTGTTAAAGGGCGCGGCGAAGCGGGGAATCGGCATTACATTGTTACCAGAAACCTTTTGTGCCCATGAACTCTCAAATGGATGTTTGGTCAATGTTTTACCTGACTGGTCGGCAGGCGGCGTAACGACAAGTTTGTTAATGCTCACTAGGCGTGGACTATTACCGAGCGTAAATATTACGGCAGATTTTTTAGTAGAAAAATTAAAACGCTAAAATGATTTTTTTTGTTTAAAAAAAACGCCTGAAAGATCAGGCGTTTTTTTAGTCTGTTTTAATTAAGCTTGATTCGTGAAGTAATCTTCGCTAAAGCCCATGATTAAATCAGAACCTGCTTCAACTTTCTTAATGCGTGATTCTAACTCAGGCAAAATACGTGTTACGAAGTACTGAGCTAAAGCGAGCTTGCTTTGGTAGAATTCACCAGATTTGTCTTTCGCAGCAGCAGCGATTTTCGCGAACATATATGCGAAGCTGAGTAAACCAACCGCATGTAAATAATCGACCGCAGCTGAGTTCGGGAACTCTACATTTTCAGCCGCTTGTTCAATGATAAATTGAGTAACCGCTTCAATTTCTGTTGCTGCATCTAAAGTCGCATCTTTAATGAAGTTCAAATCAGCATCTAATGTGTTTGCAAAATCACGGATTTCAGCAATATATTCAGCGATGAAAGCACCGCCATTTTTAATCACTTTACGACCAATTAAATCCTGAGACTGAACGCCGTTGGTGCCTTCGTAGATTTGAGCAATACGAAGATCACGAATACATTGTTCCATACCCCATTCACGGATATAGCCGTGACCACCAAATACCATTTGTGCATCTAAAGTAGCTTGGAATGCGGTATCAGTAAGATATGCTTTTGCAATTGGGGTTAACAATGCAACGCGATCATTGGCTTTTTTCACTGCTTCTGGATCAGTTGAGAACTTAGTGATATCAAGTTGTTGACCAACGTAAACTGCAAATGCACGAGATGCTTCATTGTTAGCACGTACATTGAGCAACATACGACGTACATCGCCGTGAACTAAGATGCTGTCAGCAGGTTTGTTTGGAGATTGAACCCCAGCTGCGCTACGGCCTTGTAGACGATCAGTCGCATACTGTGCTGCATTTTGGTAAGCAAATTCAGAAGCACCAAGACCTTGGATACCCATAGACAAACGTTCGTAGTTCATCATCACGAACATCGCTGCAAGACCTTCGTTTTCTTTACCAACGAGGTAGCCTTTTGCACCGTCAAAGTTCATGACACAAGTCGCAGATGCTTTGATCCCCATTTTGTGTTCGATTGAACCAGGACCTACTGGATTGCGTTCACCTAAAGAACCATCTTCATTTACCAGGAATTTTGGTACGATAAATAAAGAAATACCACGTGAACCAGCTGGCGCATCAGGCGTTTTTGCAAGAACCAAGTGAATGATGTTTTCAGCTAGGTCGTTATCACCGCCAGTGATGAAGATTTTAGTACCAGTAATATTATAAGTACCGTCTTCGTTGCGCTCAGCTTTAGTTTTGATAATCCCTAAATCTGTACCTGCATGTGGTTCAGTTAAGCACATGGTGCCTGACCATTCACCTGAATAGATTTTAGGTAGATAAGTTTCTTTTTGCTCTTGTGATGCATAGCTATTTAATGCCATACCTGCACCCACTGAAAGAAGCGGGTAGAGCATGAATGATGGATTGGTTGCGAACAACATCTCATCAGAAAGAACGGTGAGCATTTTTGGCATGCCTTGACCGCCCCATTCTTCATCCGCACCTAAGCCGATCCAGCCGCCTTCAGCGTATTGACGGAAAGCTTCTTTAAAACCAGCAGGTGTAAATACATCGCCATTTTCCCAACGCGCGCCTTCTTCATCACCTGTACGGTTCAATGGGTGAGTAACGTTTTGGGCAAATTTTGCCATTTCTTCTAAAATTGCTTCTGCGGTTGCAGCATCTACATGAGCAAGTTTCTCATTAGACTGCCAAAATTGTTCTGCTTTAAATACATCATTTAAGATGAATTTCATGTCTGCTAAAGGAGCATTGTAAATTGGCATAATCGTTCCCTTCTACGCACAGTTGATGTGCAAAGTGATCAAATAAAACGAACAAATAAATGAATAAGGTAAATTTAGCATTGATTAAACAAAAAAAGGACGGTCAAAACTGACCAGTCCTTTTTTTGTGATGAACGTTGCATCTCATTCTAATCTATGATTAGAACGCGAAGTGTTCCGCGTCAAGTTCAAACAATGGCTCAACACCTGTTGAAAGAACGTCTACGTGAGAGCGAATACGTGGCAAGATCTTCTTGAAGTAGAAGCGTGCAGTAGTAATTTTCGCATTGTAGAAGTCTACATCAGTTGTGCCTTCAGCCAATTTCTCTTGTGCTACAAGCGCCATACGTGCCCATAGGTAAGCAAGCGTTACATAGCCAGCGAAGTATAAGTAATCAACTGCAGCTGCACCCACTTCATCAGGATTTTGCATTGCGCGCATACCAATTTGCATGGTGATGTCGCCCCATTCTTTGTTAGCAGCAGCCAATGGCGCAACGAACTCTTGCATTGCTGCATTGTCTTTGTTCGCTTCAACAAATTTATGGATGATCTTGGTGAAATCTTTCAGCATTGCACCTTGAGTTTGCAATACTTTACGACCTAACAAGTCAAGTGCTTGGATCTCAGTTGTGCCTTCGTATAAGCAAGCAATACGTGTATCACGTACGATTTGCTCCATACCGTGTTCAGAAATGAAGCCGTGACCACCAAATACTTGTACACCGTGCTTCGCAGATTCAGAACCAGTTTCAGTTAAGAACGCTTTAGCAATTGGCGTTAACAAAGATAGGATGTTGTCAGCAAACTTACGTTCTTCTTCTGTTTCGCCTTTTTCAACGATATCAGCATATTGAGCCAATAAGTAAACCAGTGCACGACCACCTTCAGCAAATGACTTTTGAGTTAAAAGCATGTTGCGAACAGCTGGGTGAACAATGATTGGATCTGCTTCTTTTTCAGGTGCTTTAGGACCAGAAAGTGAACGCATTGCTAAGCGATCTTTCGCATAAGCCAAAGCGCCTTGGAAAGAAGATTCAGAAGCAGATAAACCTTGAACTGCAGTACCGATACGTGCAGTGTTCATAAATGTGAACATGCAGTTTAAGCCACGGTTTTCAGGTCCGATTAAGTAACCTTTTGCTTTATCAAAGTTGATTACACATGTTGCGTTACCATGGATACCCATTTTATGTTCAATCGAACCACAACGAACTGCATTACGTTCACCAATAGAACCATCTGCATTTAAGTTGAATTTAGGAACGATGAATAATGAAATACCTTTAGTGCCTTTTGGCGCACCTGGTAAACGTGCAAGAACGATATGGATGATATTGTCAGCCATGTCATGTTCACCAGCAGAGATAAAGATTTTCTCGCCAGAGATTGCGTAGCTACCATCGTCATTTGGTTCTGCTTTGGTACGGATAATACCAAGGTCTGAACCTGCATGAGATTCAGTCAAACACATCGTACCTGTCCAAACACCTGAAACAAGGTTTGGTAAGTAAGTTGCTTTTTGCTCGTCAGAACCATGGTGTTCTAAAGTACGTACAGCACCGTGAGAAAGACCTGGGTACATACCCCAAGACCAGTTTGCTGTACCTACCATTTCAGAGATGGTGATCCCTAAAGAGTTTGGTAATGCTTGTCCGCCAAATTCTTCATCTGCAGAAAGTGATGGGAAACCAAGTTCGATATATTTTTGATACGCTTCTTTAAAACCTGTAGGCGTAGTCACAACACCGTCATTCCAAGTACAACCTTCACGGTCACCCACTTGGTTTAATGGAGAAAGCTCATTCTCACAGAAATCAGCCGCTGCTTCTAAATATTGATCAACCAATTCACGGCTTACGGTGCCTTGAAATGCAGGCAGTTTTGCATAGTGTGCTTCAGCATTTAATAATTCGTGCAATACGAACTGCATATCACGTAAGGGTGCTTTGTATTGTGGCATAGCGGGTTCCTCAATACTGGTGAAACCAGAGTTATAATCTTAGTCAATGATAAATGTGCCCAATGGCACCATTTTGTACCGCTAATCGTGCAACAAGTTATAGTTCGGTACAAGCTATTACAGGTCATTTCTTAGTGACTGCTAAGTCAAAGATTGTTATGTAGCCTGTTTAAGCCTTGAGATTGTATGTGTTTTTTTAGGTTTTTACTTAATTTCGATCGCTAAAATCGTAAGCAGCTGTGTAAAGGTGCATAAATGTGATTTTTATACTAAATTATGTCAATAAAAAAGGCGCTCAAAGGCGCCTGTGCTCTAGATACTTGAGTTTAGGTTGTTGCATGGTTTTGTCTTTTAAATTGTGATTTATCAGGGGTAAAGCGTACTTCACAAGTCCCTTCGATTACTCGGTTATTTAACTGAACATTGACGCGCTCACCAATCTTTTTTCCTTGACAAGCCTGCTCTATTTTCGCTCGTTCAGCTTGATGCTTTGCTCGCATCTGTTCACGGTATTGTAGGCGTTGTTCACGTTTGGCTTGCCACTCAGCCCGTTGTTCTGGTGTAAGTTCGCGTTTAGGATGAGGGTGATGTTGATCTTGCATTGATGGTTTTTGTGCTGGTGTCGATTGGCAAGCTGCTAAGCCCACAGTAGAACCAAGGAGTGCCGTCATCAAAATAAGTTTAGTTTTGTTCATTGTTTTATCCAGTATCATCGATTGTGATTTAATGAATAAAGATTAAATAATAAAGATGAAGAAACAATGGAGAGTTTTTTTCAAGCATGTTGGGTACAATTCATAAGTAGAACAATATTGAGACTTAAATTTTGAATGTTCGTCGTGTTCCGATCGCTTTACGCTTATTTCTCACTGTGTTGCTGACGACTTTGCTGATCGCGACGATTAGCTTAGGTGTGTTGCATTGGACGATGCAAAAAAACTTTGCACGTTATGTGGCTGATGTTGAAATGCAGAAGTTGGATCGTCTGATTGCCAATCTTGGCAATGTCTACAGAATATACCATGACTGGGGCAATGCGATTCAGGCTCAAATTCTGCAAATTGAAGGAACAGCGGCGCCAGATGATTATGACCGTCTCTCACAGTGGTGGTTACGTAGACAGTATGATATTGCCTTACAACAACGTTATTTTAATGATCATACCTTATTAAATCTTTCACCAACGTTGACGCAAAATAATGCGGAGATCAGAAGTCGGCAGATTTTTAATGAAGAAGAATTACAGGTTTTAAAACAAAATTTACCCTCAGAATATCAGCCGTTTGAGGGATTACGTTTTCCATTAAGTCCAAGCCAGTTCCGTTTGAAAAAAGAAGGATCGGAGGGGAGTCAGGAAAACAAATCCAGTGCCGCCAATTTAAATACACAAGCAAAAAAACGTTTTGTATCAATACCCGATCGTTTGGGATTAAGTTCTCGTCTATCTTTATATAATGAAAATCAACAATTCATTGTCGGTGAACCATCTTCGGATCAGTTGTCCTATCGTCCTATTGTTGTAGATGAAAAAGTGGTGGGCTATCTAGGCCTCAAACCAGTTTTGGATCAGGATGATGCTTCCAGTATTAATTTCTTTAGTAATCAAAAGCGTTATTTACTTTTGGTTTATGCACTTACTTTGTTATCGAGTCTCGTTGCGGCCTTGTTAATGGCGACTTATTTTAAAAAACCGATTCAACGTTTGTTGCAAGCCACTTTAGAGTTAACCCGTGGTAATTATCAACATCAGGTGGTGATTAAGCGAAACGATGAACTTGGTGATCTGTCAAACCAATTGAATCATTTAGCAGATATATTATATCAGCATGAACAATCACGTCGTCAGTGGGTAGCAGATACATCACATGAGCTAAAAACACCATTAGCAGTATTGCAGGCACAAATTGAGGCGATGCAAGACGGGATTCGCAAAGCAACACCAGAGCATCTTGAGGCAATGATGCGTCAGGTATCAAGTTTAAAGAAATTGACTCAAGATTTGGCTGATTTAGCACAGGCGGAAGCACAGCAACTGAAATGTTACTTTGCTGAGGTCAATCCTTGGGAGGTTGTGCTACAAGAGGTCGATAATTTTAAAGCTACTTTTGAACAACACCAACTCGAGGTCAAGCTATCGGGTGAGGGAGCATTGTTATCTTTAGATCGTGATCGCTTTAAACAGATTATTGTGAATTTGCTTGGAAACTGTGTGCGCTAT
Source organism: Acinetobacter haemolyticus (assembly GCF_900406815.1). Taxonomy (GTDB): domain Bacteria; phylum Pseudomonadota; class Gammaproteobacteria; order Pseudomonadales; family Moraxellaceae; genus Acinetobacter; species Acinetobacter haemolyticus_A. The sequence goes on along the minus strand of NZ_OVCN01000002.1, from coordinate 134,068 downwards.
ACTGAACAAGGCGGAAAAATACAGATTCACACTCAACAAGATCAACAACAGTGGATATTGTATGTGGATGATAGTCCATTGGGAGTGAGTGATGAGCAATTGGCGCGCCTAGGTGAGCGATTCTATCGTGTTGATGATTCACGAACACGTAGCACAGGCGGCACAGGCTTAGGTTTGGCGCTCTCTAGTAAACTTGCACAAGCATTAGGCGGTGCACTGACGTTTGAGCATTCCCCATTAGGTGGATTACGTTGTGTACTGACTTTCCCAAAACAAATTAAATAACGTCGTTGTCCTCAGTTTGAGGATCGTAAAATAGGATGAAAATCATGAAACATATTATGTTGGTGGAAGATGAGGTTGAACTGGCTCAGCTGGTTCGAGACTATTTAGAAGCTGCTGGTTTTGAAGTGAGCATGTTTCATGATGGTCAAGATGCTTATGCTCAATTTCAGCAACGCAAACCAAATTTGATGATTTTGGATTTGATGGTACCTCGTATGGATGGCTTGACCATTTGCCGTAAAGTGCGAGAGCAGTCAGATTTACCGATTATTATGGTAACCGCACGAACTGAAGAAATTGATCGTGTATTGGGTTTGAATATGGGTGCTGATGACTATATCTGTAAGCCTTTTAGTCCAAAAGAATTAGTTGCTCGTGTACAGGCGGTGTTACGTCGTTTAGAGCGTAAGGCTGAACCAGAACAAAATGATTTATTCCGCATCGATAAAGCACAGCAACGCATTTGGTATCAACAAAAAGCATTAACTTTGACACCAACTGAGTTTCGTTTACTTGAGTTGTTCTTGGAGCACTTAGGGCAAGTGTATTCACGTGCACAACTCTTAGATCACATTAATCCTGACAGTTTTGATGTGGCAGATCGTGTGATTGATAGCCATATTAAAAACCTGCGCCGTAAGATTTCAGAGGCTGCAGACACAGGCAATCGCCATGAATGGATTCAAGCGGTGTATGGTGTAGGTTATCGTTTTGAATATCCTGAATAATCTAAAAGCTTGCCTTAGAGTCGTAATAAGGCAAGCTTAATCAACATATAAACTTAGAAACAAACCAAGAAACACATGATTTGGGATTTGTCTAAAATTATATTTACACTATCACCATCTTTTGGAATGGATACGGGTTTTTCAAAGGAAGTACCTTCTTTAATCACATAGCTCCAGTGTGCAATCTGATCATTTGAACCAATATGTTGATTGCCTACATAGACATCGGTTCTTCCTACAACTTCAGTACGGCTAACACTTTTTTCATAAGAAAAATTTGCAACGAGGATGTATTCACCTGCGGGTAGATTAGTGAATTTAAAATGTCCTTGATCATCTAAAATACGTGTAGACATAAAATGTTTAAGAATGTTCTCAGGAATTTGCTCAGGGATCTTTTGGTTGCGCTTAACTTGTTCGTACCATGCTTTAAACTCATCTGTCATCCAGATTAATCCAACTGCTTGACTTCCTTTTGGCGGGTATTGCTTTTTCGCAAGAATTGCACCTTTGTAAAAAGCTTGTCCAGTAATAGTTGAGTTACCCAATGGTCGAATTTCAGCTGTAGCCTGTTTCAATGTTTTGGTTTTGACTGTTTTACCTGCAATACAATCCAGCATGGCATTACGCGCTAGAGCAAGACCGTCATAATCTAAGCTGAAAATGGTTGCATAATTGAGGCGCAATTGTAGATCGTGTTCAGCATCACGCATGGATTTTAGGGTTTGATGAATGTCTCCGGTACTGACTGCAAGTATTCCTGTATTTTGACTCGGTAAAATTTGAGCTTTAAGTGGCGTTGAGGCTAATTTTTTTTGTACCAGTTCAACACGTGCATCTTGAGGGGAGCGGGCTGTTGGGATATTTTTTCCTTGAAACAAAATGGTCGCACTCGACGATTGTTTGGTTGGCCCGAAAATGGAAAAACTAGTCTCTGAATCCTGTAAGGGTATAAATCGAATCGCACAGTTCATGCGAGGTTGTTTTAAGTCTTGTTTTAGTACCCAAGCGCCTAGAGCGGATCTAGAAATTACTTGGGTATCTTCATTTGAGATTGACAATGGGGCGGCGAATGAAGAACAACTAAAACTTAAAAAGACACACGCAAAAATTGTTTTTATTAATGTTGTCCGATACATTTTTAAGATCTCATTTATATTTTGCTTATTTTGTCATAGCTACTCATTTCCTAAAAGAGAGGATGGATAACTATCTTAATTTGTTTTGAGTATCTAAATAGTGCTCATTTATTCTAATGGTCTTATCCTGTGGATAACCACAAGTTTATCCACAGAAAATGTGGATATTTTTCTGAGCTTTGTGCTGCTTATATCTACAATTATTTGGGGGCATTTAGAGCATTATGGGTGGATTACGATTTGAGTATTGTTATCCACCAATTGCCAGATTTCATCCATATCAATATTTCTAATCGCAATACAACCAAGTGTCCAATCTCCCTGAGGAAAATAAGTCATACTGGTTGGTAAATTAAGATATTCCTTTGGCACACTACCATGAATCATAATATCTCCACCTGCTGATCGTCCTTGTTGTTTTGCATAAGCGGCATCTTGTTCATTTGGATAGGAAATATGCAACGATTTATAATAGGCGCTATTGGGATTGCGCCAGTCGATGCTATATGTCCCTTCAGGTGTTTTTCCATCCCCCTCGAATTGTTTATGACCTAAAGGGTTAAACCCTAAGCGCATTGGATACTCACGAATAATCTCGTTGTGATGCTTGAGTTGTAAGATCCATTGATGCTTAAACACTTCAATCTTGGTAATCGGGGTGTTGTCTCTAATGTATATGATTTCCTCGTCGGATAATGATTGTGGCATGACTGAGCCTGTCGGCATCATTGTGCTTGGAATATAGGCTCTGTAAACATATAGCCCTATCCCAATCAGCAAAATAATGATACTGGCACATATCGCTATCCAAGGTTTCATTGTTTTTATTCCTTTTGTATATTGATCCTTTAGGACGAACAACTGACAGAAATCTCAGGGACGTCACTCGGCAAAGGAGCAATATCTTCAGCCGTTTCTAGATCAGGTTGTTTGCTATAAGGTAGATTCAGTAACTTAAACAAACGATCAACTTCGCTAAAATCTCCACGCTCTGCAAGCTCGATGGCTTTTTGCGCCATATGATTGCGTAATACATAGTGTGGATTTGCTTGTTGCATAGCGTGATCTAATGCGTCGATATCCTGATGTTTACGTATTTCTTGATATTGTTGGAGGAAAGCATCAAATTGACGTAAATCCAAACAATCATCGCGTAGTATTTTATATTCCTGATTTTGTAAGCGAATAAAACTTTGAGTGTAGTCGAGTTGTTCTGTTTGAAGAATTCTCAAGAATGCAAAACTACAATCCAGACTATCTTTGTGGAAATGAGGCAATCCCATCTTTTGACATAAGCCTTGTCCATAATGTTCTAAGAAAGTTGGTTCAAATTGTTCCAGACATTTTGCTAAATCCAGTTTGAACTGTTCTTTATTTTCAGGTGTTGCGAGAGGAATCAGATTATTTAACCAAGTCCAAAGATTCCAATGGCCAATGCTTGGCTGATTTTGGTAGGTGTATCGACCTTGATAGTCTGAATGGTTATTGATCCAGTTTGGACGGAAGCGTTCCATAAATCCATAAGGACCAAAATCTAAAGTTGAACCTGTAATATTTAAATTATCGGTATTCATCACCCCATGCGCAAAACCAACCAGTTGCCATTTTGCGATCATGATAGCGGTACGCTCAATCACTTTCTGGGCAAAAGCAAGAATTGGATTATCTGCATCTAAGCATTCTGGATAGTGCCATTCGATACACTTCTGCGTGAAATCAGTTAAAAGTGCTGGTGCATATTGGTTAATCCATTCGAAATGACCGAAACGAATATGGCAGTCAGATGTACGTAAAAGCATTGCACCGAGTTCTAATGTTTCACGTTGTACACCTTGGGATGAGGTGGTGAATCCCACAGCATGGCTCGATGCGACACCAAGTGCATTTAACGCATGTCCTGCAAGATATTCACGAATCACGGAACGTAATACAGCTCTTCCATCACCCATACGAGAGTAGGGCGTAGAGCCTGCTCCTTTTAGATGAAGGTCTATGGTTTGTCCATGCTGATCTAGGATTTGTCCGATCAGCAATCCTCGTCCATCACCCAGTTGACCTGCCCACTGTCCGAATTGATGCCCTGCATAAACCATAGCTAAAGGAGGAAACTCAGCAAAGGTTTTTTGTCCACTACAAATCTCAACCCAGTTGGCTTTATCCTCTGCACTCCATTGTAATTCATCGGCTAAGGCTTCATTGAAATGACCTGCTTTAGCACCGCGTAATGGGCTTGGTTGCTGTTGATGAAAAAGCTTTGTATCGAGAGAAGAGTAGCGTGGATTAAACTGCATAAGAGAAGCATCAAAAGTATGAGCGAATGATGACTATAGCAAATTTTCAGCTCAGCAGCGATGAGAAGCAGGGGCGGATTTGCACCTGATAGATATAAAAAATGGCCTCTTTAAAGAGACCATTTTTTATCATTTATGTTTACTCAGAAACAGGTGCTTTTTTGATATTACGCATCAAAGTTTCTAAGCACTCACGATGATGAGCAAGACGATGCTCAAGTAATTGGAAATCAACTTTTAATTTATGGTCGATTTGATGAATTTTTTCTGCCATCGCTGCTTTTTTGGCGTGTAGCTCTTGCTCTTTAAGCTTCGCCCAATCATTTAATGTATGGGTAAATGCTTCGTATTCTTGAGCAATACGTTGCTTCATTTGCACGATATCTGTGTTTACATCATGTCCATAAATGGCTAAGTCTTGTTCAGCATATTTAAATTTCATCGCCAACTCAGCTTTTTGAATATTAAAGCTCGGAATACGACGTAAATTTTTAGCTAGACCTAATTTAGAGCTGGTCCAAATTAACCATTTTGTTGGGTCATATTGCCACCATTTCACACCATTACGATAGTCGTATTGGAAGATATGATGGTAGTTGTGATAACCCTCACCCCAAGTGAAAATCGCTAAGACGAAGTTGTCTCGTGCCGTATTTTCATCAGTATAAGGACGTTTGCCCCACATATGACAGAGTGAGTTAATAAAGAAGGTAACATGATGACTGATAATCAAGCGCAGCAGACCACCTAGTAGAACTACGCCCCAAATATCACCAACAGCCCAGCCAATACCACCTAATAAACCAACATGAACCGCAATGACCATCGGGACATAGTACTTGTGTTGGAACATCACGAGTTTGTCATTGAGCAAATCTGGTGAGTTTTTGAAATCAGGTTGAGACGGTGAATGATCGCGGATCATCCAACCTAAATGTGCATACCAAAAACCACGTTTGATCGAGTATGGGTCTTGATCTACATCATCGACATGACGGTGATGGGTACGGTGTCCAGAAGCCCAGAACAGAATACTGTTTTGAACGGCAAAAGTTCCACCAATCATCAATAGAATTTTTAAGGGTAAAGATGCTTCATAAGCACGATGTGCCCATAAGCGATGGTAACCCGCTGTGATGCCTAAACTACTCAATGCTAAGAGGAAGAATAAACTTACCCATGCGCTTACACTAAAATCATAATAATAAGCGTATAAAGGAATTAAAATAGCAGCAAGAATTGGGGTTCCAATTAAGGTAATGCTAGCAGTCCAGTTAATGGGTGCTTTTTTGAGTGGGGCGGAATTCATATCCGGCAGCGCTCCTAACAACCTTGTTTGCACAAGATAATAAAACTAAACGAGATAGCAAGACCAATCTTTACGATATATTGCTATTTTAGTCCTGATATTAGCATGCTCAAATCAATAAGCACTAGTATTATTCTACAGTTGTATCGAAAGAACAGTAACAGAATTCGTTTGCCGAACAGGCTAATTTATTAAAAGGTGAAATAAATCAATGTCTGAGCAAATTATCGTGAAAAATCCTATTTTCTCTATAAAGGCATTTGTTCACAAAACTTTAATATTTTCTAGTGTTTTGATGGTGGCTGCTTGCCAGAGCCAACCTTCAAAAGTGCAAAAAAATACTTTACAACCTAAACCGTCACATACACTTCCACCAATGCAGGTTCGTAAGAGTAGTGATGGAATTCAAGATGTTGATTGGCAAATTACAATGATTCACAACAAACGTGCATTGTTCTTTAATCAATTTCCAAGTTTTACATTGAACTCTGTAAGTAAAAGTGTTGCAGGGCATACTGGATGTAATAATATTTATGGGCGTTATCGCTATGATTTTGCTCAACGTAAACTTGATTTCGATGTGAGAGCAGGGCATTACAGTTGTAATAAGTCTTTGGCACAAGAAGCAGAGTTGATGGATGCGATTCAGCGAGTCGAGCGTTTTCAATATGATGGAACCAATCTCTATCTATTGGATGCTAGAGGGCAACGTTTGATACAAGCACAACGTAAGAAATAATGTCAGAAGGTGGAGTGGTCTCCACCTTTTTTATTATGATAAATGCTGCAACATTGTTTGAGGAATATCAGTAATCAAACCTTGAATACCAAGCTGTTGTAAATGCATAGCACGTTCAACATCATTTACTGTCCAAACACTAATATCTAATTGCGCTTGCTGGGTCAGTTGAATGATTTCATCTGAAGCGAGTTGATCTTTCCAACCGATTTGACGACATTGATACTGATGTGCAAGTTCGATTGCATATTCACCGATTGGAACTTCGACCAAGAGTCCTCGTTTAAAAGTGCTCTGATGTTGCTGTAATGCATCTAAAATTTTTGTATCAAAGCTGGTAATAGTTGCTGTTTTTTCAAAACCTTGTAGTTCTTGCTGTAGTTTTATAATCAGCCGTTCAGCCGCAACCTCATCAACGACTGATTTTACTTCAACTTCGATATGCTCAAAGTCGATTAAACAATCCATAACCTGCTTTAAACTCGGCGTAAATTCTTCAGTTTTCCAGTCTTGCCACTGATGGCGATGATCAAATTGTTCGGCTTCTAGCAGATTACAACTTTCTACATGTTGTAAGCGACCGGCAGTACGAACAAAATCATCATCATGAATTACGATGAGTTGGTCATCTTTAAGCTGACGAACGTCAAACTCGACTGCACGAATGCCAAGCCCATGCAGATAGTGGAATCCACCTAAGGTATTTTCAGGCGCTTCACCACGCGCACCACGATGACCAATAATTCGCATCTTTTATTCACCTTGGAAATGGTTATGCTGGATCGATACTGTCATTAATATTTTTTTGCCACAGCACTTCGCTACCACCTTCAGCACGTTGCAAGGCACGTGAGGCAACAAACAACCAGTCGGATAAACGATTCAGTAATTGTAAGGCTGTGGCTTGGATATTTTGGTCACGATTGTGTACCGACAATAAAGCACGTTCAGCACGACGACATACTGCACGGGCTTGATGTGCATAGCTACATGCCAAACTTCCTGATGGCAAAATGAAGTCTTTTAACATTGGTAAAGACTCATTCATGTGATCAATTTCTTGTTCCAGAAAGTCGATGCATACGGGTTGAAGTAAATGATAGTTTGGAATGCAGACCTCACCGCCCAAATCAAACAACCAGTGTTGAATGAGGCTTAAGCTTTTATCCCAATGGGCTTTATTTTCAACTTGGCTTGCACTGATTTGTGCGCGAAGTACACCAATGGTTGCATTGAGTTCATCGACATCACCGAGCGCAGCAATGCGTAAATCATCTTTTGCAACGCGGGAACCATCTCCCAGACCTGTGGTACCTGAGTCACCTGTACGTGTATAGATTTTACTTAAACGATGTCCCATAGTTTTGTTTCTCTGATCCTGAAAATAAAAAGGGGATAATGTCGGTCAGAACATTACCCCGAAACTGGAGTGAAGAAAATGTTTTTATTATTTTAGCGCACGATTAATAACGGAATGTGACACCGGCAGAAGCTAAACGACCACCGTTGATGTAGTAAACATCACTACCGTTATAAGCAGTTTTGTAGTTTACATCACCGATATTTTCGATATTAGTAAAGATTTTTATCATTGGTGTCGGCTGCCAATATGCATTTACGTTAGTCGTAACATAACCTGGTGTTGTGGTTGGTGTTGTGGAAGGCCAGTCTGCAAAATCTTTAGATTTAGATTTAGCAACGATAGATGTCGAAATACCGTAGATTCCATCATCCCAACCAGTGGTTAAAGTCAAACTTTGTTTCGGGCGACGATTTAACTCTTTATTTGTTTCGTCATCTTTGGCTTGAACGTAGGCATATGTTGTATTTAAAAACAATTCATCCTGTTGCCATTTAAATGACGCTTCGCCACCTGTGAACGTTGCCTTGTTAACATTGATTAGCTTACCTGCTTGGAGGCTAATTAAATTATCAACTTTATTACGGTAAACAGATAAACCTAAATCAATACCGTAGTTTAGTTTTTGATCCACACCAATTTCATAAGAAAAACTTTCTTCTGGTTTTAGGTCAGGATTAGCACCCCAAGACATTGCATATAAATCATTTGTGGTTGGAGCACGGAATGCAGAACCAATATTCGCATAAACACTTGTAAGTGGTAATATTTGGTATCTGATCGCACCTTGACCTACGGTATGTGAGCCAAACTTTTCGTTATCTTCAACACGAACACCAACTTGAGTTTCTATACCATTTTGTTGATATTGATGCTGGAGAAAATAACCGACGGTATCTACAGATTCTTTGTATTTAACGTCTTCTCCACCCCAAAGATTTTTTGAGTACACATCACCTTTAATATCTTTGTATGTTGAACCCACTAAAATATTTTGAGTAGGGGTCATTTGCCATTTCGTATAAAGTTCAGCTTCTTGTGTAGTGCTGTAAACGTAGTCTGGTGAGTTATTTTGGTTCAAATCATCTTTGAACTGAGATAAGCGAGCGTGAATAGCTACATTATCAAGAATATTTACACGACCTTTTATGTTAATCACTTCATTTTTGAAGTCTTGAGAAACTAAGTTGCCATAGTTGTCATAGTCACTATAGCCTTCGTTTTCACTATAGTCGACAGACGCTGCAAATTGCTCTTTTTCAACACCAAATTTTGCACTATAGCCTTTTTGATCAAAGCTCGCTTTTTTATTGTCTTTTGCATCAGTCACTGGAGTGCCATCAGTTTCTAAGCGTTGCCCACGAATTTGAGCATAAAAACCATTTTCAGCAAGATCTGCACCAATGACTGATTTATACGTTTTGTTCTCGCCAATTTCACCAGTAACAAATGCTGAGTTTTTCTCTGGAGTTTTTGAGATCAACTGAATTACACCACCTATCGCATCTGCACCATATAGAACTGATGCAGGACCTTTTAATACTTCAATTTGTTTAATATCAGTCGTATCGATAAATGGTAATGATGCTGCGCCAGATGTATTTGAGTTAAGACGGACCCCATCTCTTAATAATAGGGTTTGATTTGTTTTAGTGCCGCGTAAGAAAATTTCCGTATATTGCCCATAGCCACCGCTTTGTACCATATTGATCGAAGCATCTGTTTGTAATAATTGCGGTAAAGAAGCAATAGGAGATTGCTCAAGAATCTTCGGTTCAATAATATTGATGCGCGCTGGAACTTCGCTAATTTTTTGTTCACTACGAGAAGCAGTTACAACAATTGTATCTAACGTTGCAGTTTTATTGGTTGATTGCTCTTGAGCAAAAGCAGGTGAAGAAAACCCCATCGTAATAGCGATAGCACCAACGAGGCGAGTTGGTTGAAAGACAGTAGACATGCATGCTCCAGACATTCACCCGTCGTGAATGATAATGTGGAAATAAACAACAAGCAGGTCTCCGGACTTCACTATATCATCACAAGAATGATGCTATTAATCATCTTCCCACATCATTCTGATGCAGTGATTTGGCGTAGAGCTAAGATTAATAATACGGTGTTACCGTTGCGAGGGCAGTGTTGGAATTCCACCAACTTCCCTATAAGCAAAAGAATTTGCTTTAGACTTGTTGCAAGATTACGCAAAGTATAAAGTGTTAACGTTTTTTAAACAATTGCATTTCGAAATCAACTTTCCCCCAACTGGGTCAAATTGCTTTACAATGAGAAAGTTTTAAAATATTCAAATTAAAATTGGACAGAGCATGCGCCAACATCAACTGCGAACTCGCGCCAAAATTTGTGGTATTACTCGACTACAAGATGTTCAAGCTGTAGTACAAGCAGGGGCGGATGCAATCGGTTTTGTATTTTTCCCGCCAAGCCCGCGTCATGTCAGTATTGAACAAGCAAAAGTATTGGCAAATGCAGTACCCGCTTATGTTCAGTTGGTAGGTTTATTTGTAAATGCAAGCGTAGAAGAAATACAAACAGTGCTTGATTCAGTTCCTTTAGATGTATTACAACTGCATGGAGATGAAACTCCAGAACAGTGCCAGCAGATTGCTCAGCAATGTAAACGTCGTTGGTACAAAGCGATTCAGGTTAAACCTGATTTAGATATTTTGACCGAAATTCAACGTTATCAAGCTGTCGGAGCTAGTGCTGTTCTACTGGATGCATGGCATCCTGAATTAAAAGGTGGCACTGGTCATTGCTTTGATTGGAATAAATTCCCTCAAATTGAAATTCCACTAATCTTGGCAGGGGGCTTAACCCCTGAAAATGTGAGTGAAGCTATTGATACTACAGCGGCTTTTGCTGTAGATGTCAGCGGAGGCGTCGAGTCCGCAAAAGGTATAAAAGACCAACAACTCATTGAAAAATTTATGCAAGGAGTCCAACGTGGATCAGCAAAACCTTAGTCAACAAAATCAGGCGATTGACTACACCCAGTTTCCAGATGCCCAAGGGCATTTTGGTATTCATGGTGGGCGTTTTGTGTCAGAAACGCTTATGGCTGCACTTGAAGACTTAGAAAGTCTTTATGGTCGTATGAAAAATGATGCTCAGTTTCTAGCAGAGTTTGATCGTGATCTTGCGTTTTATGTTGGTCGTCCTAGTCCTCTTTATTATGCTGAGCGATGGTCTCAGCACCTCGGCGGTGCGCAAATTTACCTGAAACGTGAAGACCTGAATCATACAGGTTCGCACAAAGTGAACAACACCATTGGTCAAGCGTTATTGGCAAAGTTATCAGGCAAGAAGCGGATTATCGCGGAAACAGGTGCAGGTCAACACGGTGTAGCGACAGCTACAATCGCCGCACGGTTGGGCATGGAATGTGTGGTATATATGGGCGCTGAAGACGTAAAACGTCAAGCCATGAATGTATACCGTATGCGTTTGTTGGGTGCGACCGTAGTTCCAGTGCAAAGTGGTTCAAAAACATTGAAAGATGCCATGAATGAAGCGATGCGTGACTGGGTAACCAATGTTGATAGCACCTATTATGTGATTGGTACGGTTGCAGGGCCACATCCATATCCGCAACTTGTACGTGATTTCCAGTCGATTATTGGTCGTGAAGCACGCCGTCAAATCCAAGAGCAAGCAGGGCGTTTACCTGATGCTTTGGTCGCTTGTGTGGGTGGTGGTTCAAATGCGATGGGCTTGTTCTATCCATTCTTGAATGATCAAGATGTGAAAATGTACGGTGTTGAAGCGGCTGGTTATGGTATTGAAACAGGAAAACACTCTGCACCATTGAATGCAGGTCATGTGGGTGTTTTACATGGTAACCGTACTTATTTGATGTCAGATGCGCAAGGTCAAATCATTGAAACTCACAGTATTTCAGCGGGTCTGGATTATCCAGGCGTTGGTCCGGAGCATAGTTTCCTCAAAGATATGAATCGCGTGGAATATGTGCCGATCAATGATGATGAAGCCTTACAAGGTTTCCGCGATCTGACTAAGATCGAAGGGATTATTCCTGCGCTTGAAAGTTCACATGCCATGGCGTATGTCACTAAACTTGCGCCAACTATGTCTAAAGATCAAATTATCATTGCAACGGTTTCAGGTCGTGGTGATAAAGACTTAATGACGGTTGCACGTATTGACGGTGTCGAAATGGTTGAGATGTAAATCTCTTCCTAATAAAAACAGGGAGGCAAATGCCTCCCTGTTTTTATTTATAGAATTATGGGATCAGTTTGATTCGATCGGTTTTAGGTGCGGTCAGTGGAGAGTTTTGGCTGATATAACGCTCTAACACATCAATATCTTGACCGCCCCCAATAGGATTTTTACCTTCTTTTAAAACCGTGAAGTTATCACCACCATCGGCAATAAAGCTGTTCACAGTAACACGGTAAGTCTGAGTGTCGACCAATGCTTGTCCAGCAATCATAATGTTGCTGGCACGCGGTGACACTGACGCATCTTGTTTATAGGAATAGCTCAATTCTTTGGATGGTTGTAGGATTCGAGGGGTACCCGCATTTGCCCCAGACCATTGTTGTTCTAACAGTTCACGGATTTGCTTGCCTGTTAAGCTGAGTGTGACCAACGAATTTCCAAAGGGTTGGACACTGAACACATCCCCAAATGTGATTTGATTATTGCCATTTATCAATAGATCTGCGCGGACGCCGCCTGGATTCATCAAAGTAAAATCTGATCCTTGGTTGCTGGCTGCAAGCGCTGCTGCTTGTTGCGCATCTGCAATTAAATTGCCTAGTGCAGTTTCACCGCTTTCAGTACGATTGCGATCAATTACACTGGTTGCTGAGCCGACCACACGTGCAGAAATTGTTGCTACCGCAGGACGATATTTATCTAAAATTGCCTCAATACTCGGTGTTTTGCTAAATTTTTGATAAAGATCTGTGAGGTTGACTGTGGTTGTGCCAGAGGTATAGCTTTCACTCTGTACAGGAACTTGAGATGCATCCTTTTTGATGACATTCCCTGTTTTGCCATCGAGCTCAAGCTGGATATTGGTGATGATGGTGCCGTACTGACCTGCTGATGTGAGTAGAAATGGTTTGGCAGGATTTTTGGTTGTATAATCACAAATATAAGATTGATGGGTGTGACCAGAAACGACCACATCTACGGCTGGGTCGAGACGTTCAAGTACGTCAACAAGCGGTCCACTCAAACCTTCGCATGATTTTTGATTAAACTTGGTACTTGGAGCTACCCCTTCATGGACCACCATCACAATCGCTTCGATGCCTTGTTTTTTTAATTCTGGAATCAGCGCATTGACTGTATCTGCTTCATCATGGAAATTTACATCAGTAATACCTGCCGCAGAAACAATACTTGGCGTCGCTTCGAGTGTTAGACCAATGAAAGCGACAGGAATACCGCCATATGTTTTGACTTTATAGGCAGGGAACAACGTCTTTTTTGGATCAGCTTTCATAGAAACATTGGCTGCCAAAAATTCAAACTTTGCTCCTGTGAAGTTTGGATTAATTTGACAAGGTTTCGTGGCAGTGTACTGCTGGCAGCCACCATTTTGTAAGCGACGAAGTTCATCTGTCCCACGATCAAATTCATGATTTCCAACGGCATTGAAATCAATTTGAATATCATTCATTGCTTCAATGGTAGGCTCATCTAAAAATAGTGATGAAATTAATGGTGAGGCACTAATCAAATCGCCAGCAGAAACGACCGCATTATTTGGATATTGGGCACGAAGTTTCTTAATTGCATCGGCAAAATAACTGACACCACCAACGGGAATGCGTACTGTTTGACTATGATCATGTGGATCTTCAGCTTCAATAAACCGCTTCGGTGGCTCTAAATTTCCATGGAAGTCGTTGAAAGCAAGCACGTTAATCGTTTGATTTTTACGTTCAGCTTTCGGTAACTGGTTATTATCATTGTCATTACAAGCGGTAAGTGCGAATAGCATTACGCATAATGCATTTACTTTAAAAATAGTACGCGTTTTCATGATTTTTTGATCAAGTGGTATAAGATTGTTTTTAAAGATAAAAGACCAGTGTGAACTTTTGATGAAATAGTGAGCGATGTTTGGCTAGGGATTGTTGGTACGTTGATTCAATCATCACCTCCCAAGTGCACACTTTGCTGCAAAAATGATAGTCAATTGTACGATTTACCGTCTATTATTGGCGTGGATGTGATTAAGCAACACGAAGCTGCAAAATCAGGGAACGAAAAATGGATTTGATACAAGCCAATGGTCAGCCGCGTTATGGACGTTTTGAGCAAGTACCATCACGAATTAATATAGATGACTATATTTATAAAACGCCTTATGGTCAGATGTTAAAAGGGTGGCGTAAGCAACTTAAGTATAAAAAATTCAAATTCTGTGGTTTGCAACATGCGCATTTTAGTATTGGGATTGCGATTGTTGATTTGTCATGGGCTGGACATGGCTTTTTCTATGTTTACGATCATCTATCGGGCAAAGTCATTGAGTGGAATGCAATTCAACCTTTGGCAATCAATACTCAACTCGATGAACAGCCTTTATTTAGTCAAAGTCATTTTAAAAAATCGTCTTATCAGTTTGACATGCAACATGCCAATGGCGTGCGCTATATTCAGGTTACGAAATATGGCGAGATACAACTGAAAGCGCGTATTTTTTGTGCTGGAACAGATGCACTGAGTTTGTGTAGCCCGACAGGAATAAATGGTTGGACTTATACCCAAAAGCAAACAACGCTGGCGGTCGAGGGATTTTTTATCAGTCCTGATCAGCAACGGATAGAGTTTGATGCTCAAAGTCTGGCTGCTTTAGATGATACTTGTGGTTTTTTACGACCAGAAACGGCTTGGTTTTGGTTGTCCTGTCAATTTCGTGATGCGCAGGGACGCCGGATTGGGCTTAATCTTGCATCAGGCGTCAATGAAAGTTTTGGCAATGAAAATGCGTTATGGGTGGATGGGCGTTTATATCCACTCACAGATGTATTATTTGAACAGCAGAATGAAAAAATGTGGTCGATTCGTTCTTTGGGGGGCTGTTTAAACTTAGTCATCGAAACAGGTTGGTGTCGTTTTGAAAATATTAATCTGCGTTTGATCGGCAGTCAGTTTAATCAATGGCAAGCCAAAGTCAGTGGTACGATAAAGCATGAACAGGTTGAATTGGTGCAGTTGGATCAGCAATATGGTTTGTTAGAACAGCATTATGCGAAGTGGTAAAAATGAAGTAAAAAATCCCCTAAATTAAAAGGGGATTTTTTTATGAGGGATGGACTAAAGACCCGCTTTCCAAAAAGCTTCACCCGCAGCTATAGGATCATTAGTTTTAGCCAAAGTATCAATCCAGACATCGTATTGACGGATAACAGGGTGTTGATTTGGGTGGAAATCTTTTTTAAACCAGTCGCTATATTGCGCTGCTTTTGCCGTTAAAATACCGTTACGACCAAAGAACCAAGGTAAGCCTTTACGCGCCATATCGAAACGTTGTCTTAAGTTAAAACCATCTTTTTTCAGCATCACATCGGTACGGTATAAGGTAAAACCAAACATCAGTACAGTCGTAAATACTAAAGCAAAACGACGAGTTGTTTCAGGCACTTCACCGACTTCTCGCATGACATCAAACGCAACGTCCCGATGTTCCATTTCTTCAATCGCATGCCACGCAAACAGCGCACGGACGAAAGGATCAGCTTCTGCCAAAGTTTCTTTTTTACTATAGAAGGTTTCTGCCATCAGTGCAGTTAAATGCTCGGCAGCTGCGGTCATGGCAATATTGTATTGAGGTGAGCGATTCTTTAACTCAAATCTAAATATTTTCTTTAGGCGATTGGTAAATTGGTCAACGGGCATGCCTTGATCTTTCATGATCTGGTTCATTTTGTCATGGGCAATACCGTGTTGTGCCTCTTGACGAATAAAATCAGCAACACGTTCCTGTAAATCTGGATCATCAATTTTGTCACGGAATAGACGAACACATTCAATAAAATAGCGCTCACCATCAGGAAAAGTAAGGCTCAACGCATCAAACATACGGGTACGAAACGGGTCTCCACCAAACCAGAAACGGGGAGCTTGATCTAAATGGAAGTCTAGTTTTGTTCTAACGACTGGTTCGACTTGATAGGAAACATGTGCATTCATTTATACGATTCCTTGCTTTTTTCATAGATTCAGTATGGAAAAAGTCCGACGAAAAGTTTTGACAGTTTCAGCCAAGTTTTATACAAATAACGACAGATCAGGATGAGACCGACATATGTCAGTTAAAATTATCATTGGATATTTACGATTGTTGAATCGTGTTTTACAACAGGAACATATTGATTTGTCCAAAGTGGCTGCTCCTGAACTTTGGCAAGACTTCTATGCTTGTTTAGAAAATCCAGACCAACAAGACTTTGATGTGGAACGTTATGCTCAATTATTACAGGGGGTTCAGCCCTATTTCTCTCGTCCAATTACCTTAGTTCTTGCAGAACGTGCCAACTTGCAAGATTTGGGCTTAATGGGATATTTGGCGTCAACCAGCTTAGACCTGCAACAAGCATTGCAACTTCTACAGCGGTATTACTCTCTGATTTTTAAGCAGACCAATTTAGAGGAACTCAACGTTCAACAGTTTTCGGACTTCATTCAAATTGTTTGGAGTGCTTCTTATCCAGATTATCGTGAAATGTATGAGCTGAATTTGGCGTTGATTTTTAAAATTGCTCAATCCATCGTTCAAGATACTCTACATCCACCACAAATGATTCAATTTGGCTATGCGCCACATACCGCTTTGTTTCATTTCGAGAAATTTTACGGCTGTCCGATACAAGTTCAAACAGGACAATATGCAATACGTTTTTCAAATCAAATCTTGAAAGCGAAAAGTATTGCTGCCGATCAGCAATTGAATCAGGTGTTATCAACTCAGGCACAGCAATCGTTAAATAACGTCACTTCTTTTGAGGTTCAACAACAACAGTTCAGACAAAAAATACAAAGCTTTATTGAGCAGGGACTATTGCAACAAGAAGAAGTTTTATTGAGTTATGTAGCCCAACATTTGCATTGTTCTGAACGGACTTTACAGCGTCAACTCAAATCTTATCAATTGAATTTTCAAGATATTTTGGATCAATACCGTTTAGAGCAAAGTAAATTGTATTTACAGCAAGGCAAAACATTTTCTGAGATTGCAGAGCGTTTAAATTACGCAGACCAAAGTGCATTTGGACGGGCGTTTAAGCGTTGGACAGGTGTTACTCCGAAACAGTTTTTAAAGACTCTTTAGTCTTAAGCCCTAAAGAGTCTCATATGAATTTTACGATGTTTTTAAGCGTGGGTAATGAAAGACAATTGCGAGAATTGCAAAAATCGCTAATACCCAACAGTAGTAAATATGCCCAATCAGTTCAATTGGCGAGATCTTGGCAATTGAACAAGCCAATAATAATTGTGCGCCATAAGGAATGATCCCTTGAGTTACACAGGAAAAAATATCGAGCAGGGCAGCACTACGTTTAGGATCAATCCCATATTCTTTGGCAACTTCACGCGCCATATCACCTGATAAAATAATCGCCACGGTATTATTGGCAACAAATAAATTTGAAAATACCACCAAAAAGCTGATTCCAAATTCGCCTGCACGTTGGGTTCCAAATTTAAATAAACGTGTAATGGCATAAATGCGCTGGATCAACCATTGTAATCCGCCAGCTTTTTGCATTAATGCCGATAAGCCTCCCAATAGCATGGACAACAATGCAACTTCAAACATTCCGACTAAGCCGTTGTAGATCGAGTCATTGAGTTGCAGTAAATGGAAATCAGGTTTATTGAGTAAGCCCATTATGCCTGACAACACCACGCCAATCATCAGCACAGCCAGTACATGTAATCGCGTAAAGGCAAGAAAGAAAACTGTCAAATAAGGTAATATTAACCAAATATCATAAGGTTTGGTCTGTATCGCCTCAGACTGGTGACTCAGAGAAAAATAAACAATTAACGTTATAATTGCGGCAGGTAATGCAATCCAAACATTCACCTTAAACTTATCTCGTAATTCAACGTTTTGACTGCGTGTGGCGGCAATGGTCGTGTCGGAGATCATCGATAAGTTGTCTCCAAACATGGCACCACCAACCACTGCACCAATTGCATAAAGGGGCGTAATGTCCGTTGCTTGGGAAAAGCCAAAGGCAATAGGTGCACATGCAGCAATGGTCCCCATTGAGGTTCCCATGGCGGTTGCGATAAAGGCAGCGATGATGAACAGCATAGGCAACACAAATTGTGCTGAAATCAATGAAAGTCCAAGTTGAACCGTTGCATCGACACTCCCGATAGCCCCTGAGACACTGGCAAATGCGCCTGCCAACATAAATACCATGAACATCAGAATCAGATTGGGATGACTTGCGCCTTGGAGAAACTCCTCAATAGCTGTATTAAGTTTCTGCTTGTAGAGTAGTAAGGCTAAGATGATTGCGGGTATGGCTGCAATCGGTGCTTTAATTTGATAAAAGGCAAATTCAGTCCCGATGATTGAATGATAGATACCACTCCCGAGAAAGATGATCAAAAATACCAATAACGGTAGCAAAGCAAGTGCATTGCTTTGTACTTTTTCCTGAGTGTGGGCAGACATAAAATCAAAAGAAAATTTAAAAAGTGGGCATAGTATAAAGGAGCTTGGCTCATTTCTAAAATGGAGAAAGATTGGTTCGAAATTAGGAAGCTTTGATCATTGAGAAAAAAACGAAAATATAGATAAATGTGTAGGGGCTGTTGTTGGTAAGGACAATCAGCACTGCAATCACGTCAAACTCTGTTCAATGAGCAAAAAATAGCGTTACAATGCAGTGTTTTTGTCTAACTACAAACAACTCCTCAACTTAGGGGACTGCAATGTGCATCTGTAAAATGTCAAGCAGGCTCCAATATAAATCAAGGAAAGCATAATCCTATGTCACGTCTTGCCACTCGTTTTGAACAGCTTAAATCTCAGCAACGTAAAGCGCTTGTTTCTTATGTTATGGCAGGTGATCCGCATCCACAGGTAACTGTTCCATTGCTTCATCAAATGGTTGAAGCAGGCGTCGATGTGATTGAGCTTGGTTTACCATTCTCCGATCCTATGGCGGATGGTCCAGTGATTGCCTTGGCTGCTGAGCGCGCTTTGGCTGGTGGAACCAATACACTTGATGCATTGGATATGGTGAAAGCCTTTCGTGAGCAAGATCAAACAACGCCAGTGGTTTTGATGGGGTATTTAAATCCTGTTGAAGTCATTGGTTATGAAAAGTTTGTTGCCTATGCGAAAGCGTGCGGTGTAGATGGTGTTCTTTTGGTAGATTTACCGCCAGAAGCTTCAAAGCAGTTTAGTGAAGTCTTAAAACAAAATGAGATGGATCAAATCTTTTTACTTGCGCCAACTTCAACAGATCAGCGTATTCAACATGTGGTTGATCAAGCAAGCGGCTTTGTGTATTACGTGTCACTCAAGGGTGTGACGGGTGCAGCGACATTAGATACTTCTGAGGCAGCAGCACGTATTGCAAAAATTAAAACTAAAACCACTGTTCCAGTGGGAGTTGGTTTTGGTATTAGCGATGCAGCATCTGCAAAAGCCATGGGTCAAGTCGCTGATGCAGTGATTGTAGGAAGTGCTTTCGTTAAATCTTTTGCGACATTGCCAGCAGATGAGGCTGTGCAACAGACGGTGAATAAAGTGAAGGAGCTTCGAGCTGCGCTCGATGAGTTAGTATGAGTCAAGAATTAACAGCAGGGACGGTTCTGAACCCGTCAACGCCTTGGACTGAGCGTCAAGTCCCAGGTATTCAGGTTGCGAATGAACAGCAGATATTCAAGGCGACTTTTACTGAGCCAACGATTGAATGTCCAGAATGTCATGCTTTAGTGACACGTACAGCAATGTCATTCAATGCCTATGTCTGTCCGCAATGTGACGAGCATTTACGTATGCGTGCCCGTGATCGCTTGAATTGGTTTTTTGACCAAGTGGACGCAGAACTCGGTCAAGAATTCAGTGCTAAAGACCCGTTAAAATTTGTGGATAGTAAACCTTATCCTGAACGTATGCGTGAAGCACAAGATAAAACAGGTGAGACTGAAGCGCTTGTAGTGATGCAAGGTTCACTCAAAGGACTAGATTTAATAGCATGTGCTTTTGATTTCGACTTTATGGGCGGCTCAATGGGTACCGTGGTGGGCGATCGTTTTGTTCAGGCGGCTGAACGAGCAATTGAACTTCATCAACCGATGGTTTGTTTTGCAGCATCTGGCGGTGCGCGTATGCAAGAAGGCATGTTGTCTTTAATGCAAATGGCTCGTACTGCAGCTGCGATTCAAAAAATGAAAGATGCGCGCGTTCCTTATGTGGTTGTACTTACTCACCCTGTCTATGGCGGTGTAACGGCATCATTGGCCATGTTAGGTGATGTTCATATTGCTGAACCAAAAGCCATGATTGGCTTCGCGGGTAAGCGTGTTATTGAACAAACGGTGCGGGAAAAGTTAGAAGAACCGTTCCAGCGCGCTGAGTATTTGCTTGATCATGGTGTAGTCGATCAAATTGTTCATCGTCACGCATTACGTGATACTGTATATCGACTTGTTGCAAAGCTGATGAACCTACCTTGAAACCACACGCTCCACATTCAACAGATACATTAACAACATGGCTCGATTATTGGAGCCATGTTCACGTTACAGGCATTGATTTAGGATTAGAGCGCGTTATTCCTGTCGCTGAAAAGTTGGGAGTGATGCGACCTAAAGCAAAGGTCTTTACGGTTGCTGGTACGAATGGCAAAGGTTCAACGACGACCACGTTGGCGGCAATTTTAAATGCGCACGGTTATAAAGTGGGATTGTATCAATCCCCCCATATTTATCGTTTTAATGAGCGCGTGAAATTGGCCGGTATTGAGATCGATGATCAGAGTTTGATCGATGCTTTTGTGGCTGTAGACCAAGCACGCCGTGAGTGTGATCTCAGTCTATCTTTCTTTGAAGCCACGACATTAGCTGCTTTTGTCATTTTTAAGCAACAACAGTGTGATGTTTGGGTACTTGAGGTGGGGCTTGGTGGTCGTCTTGATGTTGTAAATGTCATTGATCCAGATATTGCGGTGATTACTAATATTGGTTTGGATCACACGGATTGGTTAGGCGATACGGTTGAAAAAATCGCTTTCGAGAAAGCAGGTATTATTCGTCCTGATATTCCTGTTATTTTTGCAGGACATCAACAGCTTCCACAAGCGATTCAAGATAAAGTTACTGAAGCACAAGCCCAGCTCTATGTGTTAAACCGAGATTATTTTTATCAGCCAAATGAGGATGGGGAGACTTGGTCATTTGCCTCTTCAGGAACAACATTAAAACTTCCGAAAGGTCAGTTGGCACTTGAAAATATCTCTACAGCTGTGGCAGCGATACTGGCAAGTGGGATTGCCATCTCTCAAGATTCAATTGCAATGGGTATTCAGCGAGCAGCGTTGCAAGGGCGGTTTGAGATTCGTCAGGTTCAAGGTCAAACGGTTATTTTTGATGCCGGACATAATGCACATGGCGTTGAATTTTTATTGAAGCAGTTGCGAAATTTTCTAAAATACAATAAACAGTACACAGAAGTTGTTGCAGTATTTTCAATGTTGGCAGATAAAGACGTTGCATCGGTCACGAATTTACTAAAAACAACAGTAAAAAATTGGTTTATTGCTACTTTAGATGTGCCTAGAGCTGCACCAATGCAACAGTTACAAGATGCATTGCAAGGTCAACAGGTATGTGAGTTTGGCAGTATCCAGCAAGCATTTGAAACTACGCTGAAGAAATGTAATAACAATCAGCTGATTTTAGTCTGTGGTTCGTTTCATACCTTGGAAGCGGTCTGGGAGTATTTAGAACAATGTCAATGAATAACAAACAACGCTGGATGGGTGGCGTTGTTCTACTTGGAGGTGGTGTTTTATTGGCAGCATTACTTCTTAAAGGTAATGAAGAAATAGAGCAAGACAAAGCTCAAGTGAGAACAGCACAACAAAGTGCTCAAACTGAGTCAAAGCCTAAGTTGGCACAACCAGCACAAGATAGCGAAATGGTGTCATTGCAACCTCTGGCAATTGATGTTGAAACAGAAAAGCGTCTACTTGAAGAGCAGCGACATGCACGTGAAAAGGCAGTTGCAGAACAGGAAGCTCGCGCTGCCGAATTTTTGAAAATGCAACAAGAAGCCGAGGCAGCAGCTGCGCGTAAAGCAGCAGAAGAATATGCGGCAATTAATGCAAGACGTATGGCAGCACAGCAAAGCTCTGACAATATACCGCCAGAATTAATTGAGGATGATGCGGCGAAAGCTCAACGATTAGCTGAAGAAAAACGCAAACTAGAAGAGAAGCGTAAGGCTGAAGCAGAGAAAAAAGCGGCTGAGGATAAGCGTAGGTTAGAGGCTGAGAAAGCCACGGCTGAAGAAAAACGTAAGGCTGAAGCGGAGAGAAAAGCTGCAGAAGACAAGCGTAAGGCTGAAGCAGAGAAAAAGGCTGCTGAGGAGAAGCGTAAAGCCGAGGCGGAGAAGAAAGCTGCAGAAGAGAAGCGTAAGGCTGAAGCAGAGAAAAAAGCAGCTGAGGACAAGCGTAAAGCTGAAGAAGAAGCAAAGAAAAAAGCTGAAGCAGAAAAAGCACGTGAACTTATGGAAAACGGTGATAAAAACTGGATGGTTCAAGTGGCCTTGGCTGCAAATCAGGCCAATGCAGATGCTGTGGTATCCAAACTAAGAGCTAAAGGTTATAAAGTCACAACCAGTCCAACCTCGAAAGGAATACGTATCATGGTTGGTCCATCTAAAGATAGAGAAACGGCTGACGCAGCCCGTAAAAAGATTGCAGCAGATGAAAGTTTGAATATGAAATCAGCATGGGTGATTGATTGGGTTCCACTTGATCAACGTTAAAATAAGACAGGGGCTTTTCGCCCCTGTTTTTTTCTAAGTTAAGTTATGATGGATTCAATAGTTGCTGTTGAATCCATTTTACATTGTCTGGGGTGAATAAATGTTCAATGTTTTTCCAGATAACATGATAGCCATATCCTCCTTGTTTCATTTCTTTGACCGCATCTTCGATTGACCAGTTTTCAAAAATGATTCGATACATCGCAATGGTTGCACCTGTACGATCAGAGCCGTGATAGCAATGGACTAAAACTTTTTGATGTTGTTGTTTTGCAGTTTGGATTGTTTGCATTGCAGTTAAGAGATCATCACGATTGATTGCCCAAGTGTGGATTGGGATATGTACCAGATTAAAATCTTGAGCTTTAAAAACATTCGCATCTTTATTACGAGCTCTGAGATTGATTACCGTATGGATTTGATGCTGTTTTAAGCTACCCATCAAATCCGCATCAGGTTGTTCGCTTCGATAAACGTCTTGGCTAACTTGATAGAAGTTATGGGTATTAGAAATCAATGTTCCCCAATTGCTTGGACGTTGTTCATCACTTAGGCTGGGGTATTTCATACAGCCACTCACGCTGAGTGTGCTAAGGAGAACAGTGCTGATCAATAATTTTTTCATTGTAAAGGTCGTGATTGGATCTAGAAAAGTTGTGCGCACAAATTAACTGAATGATAAATGGAAGTTAAGCGGGAAACTACAAAAAGCGAAGTATATGTAAAAAATGAATGCTTTAAATTTTTTCTTATCTTAAACCATCAGTAGATTAAAAAGCCCTTAAAACGCAATGCTTCAAGGGCTTAGATCCATCACAAATTTTCTCTGTTTTTGTTATTCTGGTTGGGCTGTGAATCTTAAATAAGGTTTCACTGCTTTATAACCTTTAGGAAAGCGTTGTTTGATTTCTTCCTCGTCTTGCAATGAAGGAACAATGACGACCTCTTCGCCTTGTTGCCAGTTCGCTGGCGTTGCTACCTTGTGTTGATCTGTCAATTGTAGTGAGTCTACAACACGTAATACTTCATTAAAGTTGCGACCTGTAGAAGCAGGGTAGGTAATGATTAGACGGACCTTTTTATTTGGGTCGATAATCACCAATGAACGTACAGTTAAGGTTTCGCTGGCATTGGGATGAATAAAACCGTATAGCTCAGATACTTTACGATCTTTATCTGCAATGATTGGAAAATTCACCGTAGTGTCTTGAGTCTCGTTGATGTCCTGAATCCAGCCTTTATGTGATTCAACATCGTCCACTGAGAGCGCAATTGCTTTAACACCACGCTTATCAAACTCATCTTTCAGCTTGGCAGTATAGCCAAGTTCCGTCGTGCAGACAGGGGTGTAGTCTGCAGGATGTGAAAATAAAATTCCCCAACCATCGCCTAAGAAGTCATAAAAATCGATTGTGCCTTCACTTGAAGCTTGTTGAAAGTTGGGTGCGATGTCACCTAAGCGTAATGTCATGCCGAATCCTCAAATCTATGTTTCTAATCATGCGATAACTCAATATGCGGTATTTTTTATATAAATAAAATTATTGTTTTTTGATTTTTTTATCATTTTAAAATATATAGAGGCAGGCTTATTGATATAAAAATCATCAGAAATTCACATTTAAATCGATGTAACGCAAAGGCAAATTTGCTACATTAACGATCTTTGGTTGCATGATGTCAGAATCATTTTGCAGGTTTTTTTAACTGTTTGGATGTAAAGCACTTGTAGTTCTTATTTCTGACTCCATAATAACAGCTAAGAAAAAATTAACCGACCTAAGGTTTGTTGATATTTCCAAACCTTATAACAAACAGGATTAGAGAGTTTATTCATGTTGGCAAGTCTGATCGGAGGTATCTTCGGTACTAAAAATGAGCGTGAGCTCAAACGCATGCGTAAAATTGTTGAGCAAATCAATGCGCTTGAACCGACGATATCTACTCTTAACGATGCAGACCTCTCTGCAAAAACTCCAGAATTCAAACAACGTTTCCAAAACGGTGAAAGTCTAGATAAATTATTGCCTGAAGCTTTTGCAGTCTGTCGAGAGGCTGCTAAACGTGTCATGGGCATGCGCCATTATGACGTACAGTTGATTGGTGGTATTACCTTACACGAAGGTAAAATTGCCGAGATGCGTACAGGTGAAGGTAAAACCTTGATGGGTACCTTGGCATGTTATCTCAATGCGTTAAGTGGGCAAGGCGTTCACGTGATTACTGTGAATGACTACTTGGCACAACGTGATGCCGAGTTAAACCGTCCATTATTCGAATTTTTAGGTTTGAGTATTGGTGTAATTTATTCAATGCAAATGCCTGATGAGAAAGCGCAAGCTTATCTTGCAGACATTACTTACGGTACCAATAACGAATTTGGTTTTGACTATCTTCGCGACAACATGGTGTTTTCTCTACAAGAGAAAAAGCAACGTGGTTTAAGTTATGCCATCATTGATGAGGTTGACTCCATCTTAATTGATGAAGCACGTACTCCATTAATTATTTCAGGGCAAAGTGAAGATTCTTCTCATTTATATCAGCTAATCAACAGTATTCCGCCAAAATTAAAACCTCAGAAAGAAGAAAAAGTTGCGGATGGTGGGCATTTCTGGGTAGACGAAAAGCAGCGTTCTGTTGAAATGACTGAAATCGGCTATGAGACTGTTGAACAAGAATTGATTCAAATGGGTTTGTTGGCAGAAGGTGAGAGCCTTTATTCAGCAACCAATCTAAATTTGGTTCATCATGTGACGGCAGCAATTCGTGCGCACTATTTATATCAAAAGAACGTGCACTATATCATCGGTATTAACCCACAAACACAAAAAGAAGAAGTGATCATTGTGGATGAAAGCACGGGTCGTACCATGCCGGGTCGCCGTTGGTCAGAAGGTCTGCATCAGGCGGTTGAAGCCAAGGAAAACATGGAAATTCAACCAGAAAACCAAACCCTTGCAACGACGACATTCCAGAACTATTTCCGTTTATACAAAAAGCTTTCAGGTATGACAGGTACTGCTGATACTGAAGCGGCGGAAATGAAAGAAATTTATGGCTTGGATGTGGTAATCATTCCAACGCATAGACCAATGGTTCGTATCGACCATAATGATTTAATCTATTTAAATCGCAATGGTAAATATAATGCCATTATTGAAGAAATTACCAATATTCGTCAAAAGGGTGTAGCACCTATTCTGATTGGTACTGCAACGATTGAAGCAAGTGAAATCCTGTCTTCAAAATTATTACAGGCAGGTATCCATCACGAAGTACTGAATGCGAAGCAGCATGAGCGTGAAGCAGATATCATTGCGCAAGCGGGTAGCCCGAATGCAGTAACTATTGCAACTAACATGGCAGGTCGTGGTACTGATATTTTGCTTGGCGGTAACTGGAAAGCTAAGCTTACGAAAATTGAAAATCCTACACCTGAAGATGAAGTACGTTTACAAGCGCAATGGGAAAAAGACCATGAAGATGTATTAGCATCAGGTGGTTTACATATCATTGGTTCTGAACGCCACGAATCACGCCGTATTGATAACCAGTTGCGTGGTCGTGCAGGTCGTCAGGGCGATCCAGGTGTATCTCGTTTCTATTTATCGCTTGAAGATGATTTGATGCGTATTTTCGCTGGTGATCGTGTCGTTTCCATGATGCGTGCGATGGGCTTACAAGAAAACGAAGCCATTGAGCATAAAATGGTAAGTCGTTCGATTGAAAATGCCCAACGTAAAGTTGAAGCGCGTAACTTTGATATTCGTAAGAACTTATTGAAGTATGATGATGTTAACAACGAACAGCGTAAGATTATTTATTCACAACGTGACGAAGTTCTTGCTGAAAGTACATTGCAAGACTACATCGAAGAAATGCATCGTGAAGTAATCAAAGGTGTGATCGCCAACTTTATTCCGCCAGAATCAGTTCATGACCAATGGGATATCGAAGGTTTAGAAAATGCTTTAAAAGTGGATTTAGGCATTGAATTACCTGTTCAGCAATGGTTAAACCAAGATCGTCGTTTAGACGAAGAAGGCCTAATTTCTCGTATTTCAGATGAGGTTGTGAACCGTTATCGTCAACGCCGTGAACAAATGGGCGCTGAATCAGCAGTGATGTTAGAACGCCACTTTATGCTAAATTCACTTGATCGCCATTGGAAAGATCATTTGGCGGCGATGGATTACTTGCGTCAAGGGATTCATTTGCGTGGTTATGCGCAGAAAAACCCTGAACAAGAGTATAAGAAAGAAGCCTTTAATTTGTTTGTGAATATGCTGGGTGTGATTAAATCAGATGTTGTAACTGATTTATCTCGTGTGCATGTTCCTACAGCTGAAGAGCTAGCAGAAATGGAAGCACAGCAACAACGTCAGGCTGAATCGATGCGACTTTCTTTTGAGCATGATGAAGTTGATGGTTTAACGGGTGAAGTGACTGCTTCTGAAGAAACAGAACAGACTAATAATGCAGCATTCCCAGTGCCAGAAAGTCGTAATGCGCCTTGCCCATGTGGTTCAGGTTTAAAGTATAAACAATGTCACGGCAAACTCTAATGTGAAATTGCTGTTATCAAAAAGCAGAGCATAGGCTCTGCTTTTTTACGATAAACTACTTGAGTCTAATCAAGCTTTGTAGTTTGATTATCGAACTTACAGTTCTTGACTGAATTGATATTAAAAGCGGGAAGACAATGAAAAAACCATTACAACTTTTAATTTTGGCAAGTGCAGCAGTATCAAGCTTTGCATTTGCAAAAGATGCAGCTCAAACCACTACAGTGGAAAAAGTGCAGGCTGCAAAAGGTGAGACTTCTGCTCAGGCTCAAGTAAAGCGTGATGTGACAACAGTGATTAGTCCACGCACCGGGATTCGCTATACCTTAGGTGATACAGGTAATCGTCCAATCGTGTTGCAAACTGCTGCCATTGCTCCTGCAAATTCAGCAAATATTGATCGTATTGTGGCATCAAATCCTGCGTTGTCTGAGAAAAGCCAAGAAAAAGCGAAGATCGCTTTAATTGGCGAAGCGGCGGTACAAGCTGCAAATGCTGCGGCTGCACAAACAGCTAATGCTCAAGTACCGCAAACAGCAAGTGCCCAAGCAGTAACAAGCAATTGATTGATTTTAAGTAATAAAAAAAAGAGATGCGTTCGCATCTCTTTTTTTTATTGCCTGTGCTTAAATAAGACTTGGTAATAGAATTAAAGCAATAATAATCGCAAACATTAACCATTTTAAAAAATAGTATAGTGGGCGATTGCGTTCTTTTAGACCACGACCATAGTGGTGAACAGCATAACCATATTTAAAGATCCGATTGATGAATCCAGTTTTATCTTGATCATCGTTGGGTGAGCTTGCTGCTGACATCACATTTCGACCAAACCAATGGTTGAATTTTTGCGCCCAGCCCCATTTCATTGGACGCTCAATATCACAGAATAGAATGATACGGGTTTGATCTGTTTGGTTATGTGCCCAGTGTACATACGTTTCATCGAAAACGGTTGCCTCACCATCTCTCCAACTATAACGCTCTTGATCAACTTCGATAAAACAATCATCACTATTGGGTGTCACTAAACCCAAGTGATAACGCACTGAACCTGCATACGGATCACGATGTTTGCCTAAATAACTTCCAGGTGGCAGTTCAGTAAACATCGCCGCTTTTACGGATGGAATACTTTCAAGCAATGCCACGGTCTTTGGACAAAGCTGTTGAGCAGATGGATGGCTATCTTGGTACCATTTTAAATAAAAACGTTTCCAGCCACGCTTAAAAAAGGTATTGAAACCTGCATCATTATTTTTTTCGGAAGCTTTAATTTGATTTTGTAGTTGAATGGCTTCTTCCCGAATCACTTGCCAATTATCTTGCAATGGCTTGAGTTCAGGAAATTGCGCCACATCAAAAAATGGCTGGTTCGGGAGTTTAGAAAAACCAGTCATAAACATGTTTACAGGCGCTAAAAATGTAGAATGGTCAAATAGTTGCCGAGACATTTTTAATCGTTCTTTACCTCTGAAATAGGTATATAAGAAACTCACTAAAAATACGGCAATGATAATCACTGCGTACATAAGCACAAAAGTCTAAAAATGGGAGGCGGTTAGTTTAGCACAAAATATATTTGGACGAATATGGTTATAAATACAAGTTGGAAAGGTCTTTGACTGTACGATAAACGGTCGTTCAGGTGAGCATAGCCTGGAGGCTCACCTGAAGCTTTAGAAGGGGTTAGATTTGATTATTTACATCGATATTTTTAGTTTCTCGTATCAATAAAAAGGCAATCAATGATAATAATGCTGCAGCACTGAGATAATAACCAACGGCTTGTAAACCAAAGTTTTCAGCGAGTTTAGTGGCAATATAGGGTGCAAATGAAGCACCAAAGATACCTGCTAGATTGAAGGTCAGTGCCGAACCCGTGTAACGTACAGACGTTGGGAACAACTCAGATAAGACCGTACCGATTGGACCGTAGGTCAGTCCCATGATGGATAAACCAATACATAAGAATAAGAACACCAACACTGGGCTACCAGAATCAAGCAAGCTTGCGAAGACTAAACCAAACAGTGCCGCTAAAATACATACCGCAATCGACGTCGTTCGACGACCGATTTTCTCCGCTAAAATCGCAGATAAAGGAATAAAGCCAGCAAAACATAAAGTTGCTATAAGCTGTAACTGCAAAAACTCAGTGCGCGTGTAACCAAGCTGAGTTGTTCCCCAAGTCAGTGCAAAAACGGTGGTGAGATAAAACACCACAAATGTACAAATTGCAGCGATCGTACCCAAAATCAGTTTAGGCAAGTGCTTAGTCATAACTTCTTTAAATGGAACGTTTACTTCTTTTTGCTTATCTAATACTTTTTGGAAGGCTGGTGTTTCATGCAATTTTAAACGGATGTATAAGCCGACTAAAACCAATACAGCACTTGCAATAAATGGAATACGCCATCCCCAAGTCATAAACGCTTGTTCACTCATGAATGCACCCAGTAACAAGAATGAACCTGTTGCAAGGATAAATCCAATAGGAGCCCCTAATTGAGGGAACATGCCATACCATGCGCGTTTACCTTCGGGCGCATTCTCAGTCGCGAGTAACACAGCACCACTCCATTCACCGCCTAAGCCCAGTCCTTGTCCTAAACGACATAAGGCTAATAAAAGGGGAGCAGCAATGCCGATTTGAGCATAGGTAGGCAACAAGCCAATACAGACGGTTGAAACTCCCATAGTCAAAAGTGCAGCAACTAAGGTGGCTTTACGTCCAATACGGTCGCCTAAATGTCCAAAAAGTGCAGCGCCGACTGGGCGGGCAATAAATGCGATTGCAAAGGTTGCTAATGACTGGAGTAATGCAGCGCTACCACTACTGGCTGGAAAGAACAGATGCGGAAAAATAATAACTGCGGCAGTGGCATAAATATAAAAGTCAAAAAACTCAATTGTGGTACCAACGAGACTCGCAAACAGTACACGGGTTTTTGAATTGCTTGCCACCTCACCAGTGGTAGCTATAGAGTTTGACGACATAGATGACCTTAATTTTAATAATCTAAGACGAAATAAAAAGTATAGGTCTTAGATGTTCCTTGATAAATGCGGGATTTACTTAAGAATTGATTGCGAGGAAGGCTTGTGACAAGCTTATTTACAACACATACCAATAGATCGCTAGAAAATGTAAACCTGCTCCTAGTAGCACAAAAATATGCCATATTGCGTGGGTATATCTTACCTTTTTTAAGGCATAAAACAATGTGCCTATGGTATAAGCCAATCCCCCAGCAATCAGCAGTTGCAGGGCATCTTTGGATAAATAAAGTCGCATGTCATCCATCAATAAAACAGCTAACCAACCCATCACCAGATATGCAATCAATGAAAGTTTTTGAAAGCGATGAATAAACACCAATTTAAATAGGGTGCCAATTAATGCAATGACCCAAAGAGCAACCAGAAGGTAGTGCGCTTTAGCAGTGGGGATGGCAATGCTGAGAAAGGGCGTATAGGTGCCTGCGATCAGATAGTAAATCGCAGTATGGTCAAGTTTTTTATACCAGTATCGCTTGGTTTCGTCTTGTGCAAAGTGATAAAGCATCGAACTGCTAAGTAAAAGTACTAAACTAAAACCATAGACCCATAAACTTGCCCATTGACCCAAGGGAAGATAGCTACCTTTAATAATCATGAATACTGATGCAACTAAGGCCAATATTGCACCAATGCCATGGCTATATGCATTCAGCCGTTCTTCTTTTGGATCATAATTCAACATTGAGTTCATGTTCATCGCAATAAGCTTTGCATAAAAATACAACTGTATCGTAATGCAATTTCCCTTTTAAAGTAAGACGCTTTAGAATTTAGTTTCTATTTGTCAGGTTTTCATTATGTTTGCGCCGAAATTTTCTTTTGAACAAGAACAGCAGTTTTTCTTGGATATCCAGCAATCGATTGAAAATAAAAGCTTTGATCGTCTGATTTTGAGTCAATATAAAGGCGAAATGACAGATTTAGAAAAAATGACATTTCGGATCATTGAGTTACAAGGGCAAGCCACTTTATCTTGCCTCTATCATCATAAAACTCAAGACATTACTAAAAACTATTCGATCACTGAAGGCTTTGAGAGAATTGCTGAACTATTAGCACACTCCAAACAAGCTAATTTATTTGCGCTTGATCAAGACGTACAACTCAAGAAAAATAAAAAGAAAGCAATGCTGAATGTACAGAAGAAACAACCTTTATCTATGAAATTAGAGCAACGTCAGCATAATCGAGAAAAGCATCGCTATGTAGAGCAGCAAAGTCCATTTTTAAAACATCTCGGTATTACAGATGAAAAAGGGCAAGTCATTCCGAGCATGGCGCGCAAATGGAAACAGATCAATAAATTCATTGAAATCTTTTCCAACGCTTATGCCCAAATTGATGCTTCTCAACAAGCACTGAACATTGTTGACTTTGGTTCTGGTAAGGGCTATTTAACCTTTGCTTTATATGATTATTTACAAGCCCAACACAAAACGCCCCTGATTACAGGAGTGGAATTGCGCTCAAATTTAGTTGAGTTTTGCCAGAAAGTTGCAGATGAAGTCGGGTTTAATCATCTTGATTTTTTCGAAGGGGATGTGCGCAGCTATCAACCGGAAAAATTAGATGTCATGATTGCCCTGCATGCCTGTGATATTGCAACCGATTTTGCGATTCATACTGGGATTCGTCTCAATGCCTCGATGATCATGTGCGCCCCATGCTGTCATAAAGAATTAAGACCGCAACTCAAGAGTCCAGAAGTGTTGCAACCAATGTTGCAGTTCGGAATTCATGCGGGTCAACAAGCTGAGATGCTCACTGACACACTACGCGCATTGTTGCTCAAAGCTTATGGCTATGAAACCAAAGTCTTCGAATTTGTCTCATTAGAGCATACCAGTAAGAACAAGATGATTTTGGCAACTAAACGCAAAGATATTCAGCAGCCTGATGCTAAAATTTTGCAGCAAATACAAGCGTTAAAAACGATGTATGGTATTCAAAAGCAAAGTTTAGAGTTGTTATTGCAGGATCAAATGCCTATCGAAAATGTAGGCTGTAAGTGTTAATGGGACAAGAGATGAATCGTTTTGTTGTGAAATATGGTCAATGGGATCAATTGCAACTACAGCGGGATGCCAAGCGCATTCGTGAGTTAGTGTTTATCAATGAGCAAAACATTCCTGAGCAAGATGAATGGGACGACCAAGACCAAGTCTCAGAACATTTTGTTGTCTATGAACAAGATCAAGCGATTGCTACCGCTCGATTGTTACCTGATCACCATTTAGGGCGTGTTGCGGTATTGCAGGAATATCGAGGGCAGGGAATTGGACAATTGATCATGTTGGAAATAATTGCTTATGCTAAATCCCAAAACCGTCCATTTTTACAACTTTCGGCACAAACACATGC
The DNA here is from genome assembly GCF_900406815.1 of Acinetobacter haemolyticus. Taxonomy (GTDB): domain Bacteria; phylum Pseudomonadota; class Gammaproteobacteria; order Pseudomonadales; family Moraxellaceae; genus Acinetobacter; species Acinetobacter haemolyticus_A. Next base: position 101,197 of record NZ_OVCN01000002.1, on the reverse strand, counting down.
CACCTCATTTTATGAAAAATTAGGCTTTGTGGCACAAGGCGATGAATATGATGAGTGCGGCATTCCACATATAGAAATGGTAATGCCTATTCTCAGAAAAGTTGAAGTTTAAATAGAGAAATAATCTTTATTTCAATGAGATGATTTAGGATTGTGTTGAGTTTTAACTTCTGATGTTGCAGTTGTATGATCTTGAGAGAGTGCTTCTTCTTGCTGAATTTTACGTTGCGCACCTGGCATATAATCAGGTTCTTGGGTCATGGCTAAGTAGAAGAAACTTAAAAAGATAGTGCTTAGTATTCCAACAATGATGACAAACTTCCATCCCAATACAGTTTCATTGGAGTCTTTTTGTGGGGATGGTTGATTGCTCATGAAAAAATCCAAAAAATAAATAAAATATAATTTTGCGCCTTTTTTGCTTAGCTTGCCAAGTATAAATATGGAATTCTTCGATGCGCTGCCCAATAGCACGAGTATGGGGAAAAGAGATTGTTGAGCAGTTATATTAGGCGAGCGGCTGAAAAACAGCATCGTCTCGCCATTGAATGAATTACATTGATTTTGAGGTTAAAGCTTGTGCCAATCTTCTATTGCCTTTAGACCTGTTTCTACACCGACATCATAGCTATAGCGAATTTTGGCTTTATTCTTGGTGAGTCGACCTGCCATATTTTTTAAATCTGGGGGACATACTTCCAAAATTTTCTGCCCAGATGGCGTGCGGACAAACTGGACAGAATCATTATAGCGTTGAGTTCTTGTTAAAAGACTATGAGCAAAACCATGTTGTCGTTTAAACAAATATTTCGCAAGAAATTGATCACCTCTGCTGTTGGCTTTGTAATAGTTTTGAGGGCGAGTACGTAATACCATGAGTTTAGAAACATGATTTTGTTGTGCAGCCCAATGGACTGGGAGAGCATCCGCAACACCACCATCAAAATAAGGTTCACCAAAAACCTCAACTGCTTGACGTGTCAGTACAGGGATCGAGCTGGATGCCCTTAAACCATCCAAAATATTATCTTTAGAGGCTTTGATATAGGTTGCTTCACCAGAAATGGCATGGGTAAGCACCATATAGAACTCAGGATGATTTGCAAAAAGATGGGCTTGATTCAGTGGATGTTCTTTTTCCACCACATCCCACATCCATTTTAAATCAAGTAAGTCGCCACCTTTGAAAAAACGACCATAATGGATGAATTCTGAACGGAGAGAGTGATCTAAATAAATTTGTAAGGTTCGGCCTTGTTGAGCAGCTAAGTAATTTGCAACATTGGTCGAGCCCGAGGAGACACCAACACAAAGATCAAAAGGATTAAATTGTTGCTGTAAAAATGCATCTAAGACACCGCTGGTAAATGCGCCGCGCATTCCACCACCTTCAACGACCAGTGCCTGACGATTTTGTTGAAGCATTGAAAATCTCGAATACCATGATAAATCCCTGTTTAACACGGATTTATCATGTTCGACAATAGCACTTTAGTGCTGATGAGAATCTGAATCAGTGGTCGTGGTTGCCGTAGCTGCATTCTTTTTAGCCGCTTCTAATGCTTCTGGTGACATAGTCGGAGCTGTTTTAAATGCATGTTGTTGGCCGCTGGTTTGCTGTTGGCTTGGCATGTAATCAGGTTCATTCGTGATAGCTAGGTAAAAAATAACCATAAAAACAAAACTTAGAATGATCGTGATAATCAGTGCTTTCCACCCCCAAGGTGAAGTTTCTGGGCATAATTTCTCAGACATAAGACAAATTTCCAAAGGACAAAAAAGAAAGCAGAATTACGGAGATTTATAGCACAATTTGTGATGAATTAGGCAGAAGTTTTGCTGTGATTTTGTCGAACAGTAAAAAGCCCATATCAGTCATCTATACCGATATGGGCAGTAAATTACAGCAAAGAAATAAATTATTTAAAGATTTCTTTCTTTTGCGCTTTTTCTTTGAGTAGTTGAGGTGGATTGAAACGCTCACCATATTTAGCTGCTAACTCTTCTGAACGTTGCAGGGATTTTTCAATTCCATTTTGGTTCAGGAATTGAATCGCGCCACCTGTCCACGGTGCAAAACCAATACCAAAAATCGAACCAACATTGGCATCAATCACTGATTCTAATACACCTTCTTCATAGCAGCGTAAAGTATCGAGGGCCTGAACAAACAAGAAGCGATCAATTATATCTTGTTCTGAAATATCATTCGCTTTCGTCCAACGGCTGAGTCCATCCCACAAATGCTTTTTACCATTTTCAGGATATTCATAGAAGCCTGCACCTGCCGCTTTACCTTTACGGTTTAGTTCATGAATCATGGTATGAACCACTTCATCTACAGGTGTTTTTGGCAAGTCTTTCCCTTCAGCTTGCAGCGCTTTACGCGTTTCGCTTGCAACATGCTCGGTCAGGGTTAAAGACACTTCATCCTGAATTGCAAGTGGTCCAACAGGCATACCTGCTTTGAGTGCTGCCATTTCAATTTTCGCTGGATGTACGCCCTCAGCAAGAAGACGCATACCTTCTTGAATAAAGGTTCCAAATACACGACTGGTGAAGAAGCCACGGCTGTCATTGACAACAATTGGTGTTTTCGCAATTTGTTGAACAAAGTCATAGGCTTTAGCCAGTGTTTCAGCTGAAGTTTCTTTGCCTTTGATGATTTCAACCAATTGCATTTTGTCTACAGGGCTAAAGAAATGCAGACCAATAAAGTTTTTGGCATCTTTGCTGGCTGTTGCTAAACCAGTGATTGGCAAAGTTGACGTATTCGATGCAAAGATTCCACCTTCAGCTAAATATTGTTCAGCTTCTTGAGTTACTTTGGCTTTGAGTTCTTGGTTCTCAAATACCGCTTCAATAATTAAGTCACAGCCTTGTAGATCAGCTGCATCAGCAGTTGCAGTAATAAGTGCCAACACTTGATCACGTTTTTCTGCGGTCATACGACCTTGTGAAACACGTTTATCAAGTAGCTTTTGCGAATAAGCTTTGCCTTTCTCCGCATTTTCTACAGAAACGTCTTTGAGCACAACTGGAATGCCTTTGATCGCGGTTGAGTAGGCAATACCAGCACCCATCATGCCTGCGCCTAATACACCAACCTTGGTTGCTTGCCATTTTGCAACCTCAGCAGGGCGGCTTGCACCTGATTTGATCGCATTCAGACCATGCCAGAACGTACCGATCATGTTCTTCGATACTTGCCCTACAGTTAGTTGTGTAAAGTAACGCGATTCAATACGAAGCGCGGTATCGACATCGACTTGCGCACCTTCAACTGCAGCCGCCATGATCGCTTCAGGAGCAGGATAGCAACCTTTTGTTTTGTCACGAAGCATTGCTGGAGCAATTGCAAGCACTTGTGCAACCGCAGGCGTTTTAGGATCACCACCTGGGATTTTGTAGCCTTTCACATCAAATGGTTGTTGTGATTTTGGATTGGCCTTGACCCATGCAATCGCTTTTTCTAACAGCTCTTGTTCATTCTCAGCTGTGTCATGTACGAGGCCTAATGATTTTGCTTTATCGACACCAAATTGCTTACCTTCCATCAAGAACGGGAACGCATTTTGTAAACCAAGTAGGCGCACCATACGGACGATACCACCACCACCTGGAAGTAAACCTAAAGTTACTTCAGGTAAACCGAATTTGGTTTTTGGATCATTGATAGCAATACGGTAGTGACAACCTAAAGCGATTTCCCAGCCACCGCCAAGAGCAGTACCGTTTAACGCAGCAACAACAGGCACACCTAAAGTTTCGATCGTGCGTAAGTCACCTTTGAGTTTTTCAATCATTTTGAAAAAATCAGTGGCATGCTCAGGTTGAACTTGAATGAGTTCATCTAAGTCCCCCCCTGCGAAGAAAGTTTTCTTAGCAGAACGGAAAATAACGCCTGCAAGATCCGTTTCAGCTTTGAGTTTTTGGCTTACTTCGTCCAAGGAATCACGGAATTCTGCATTCATGGTATTTGCAGATTGACCAGATGAATCAAGCGTAAGAATTACAATATTGTCAGCGTTTTTTTCGTATTTAATAGCGCTCATGTTGTTCCCCTTACACCAATTCGATAATGGTAGCGATACCCATACCACCACCGACACATAATGTTGCTAGACCACGTTTTTTACCTTGACGCTCTAATTCATCTAGCAAAGTTCCTAGAATCATGGCGCCTGTTGCACCCAATGGATGTCCCATCGCAATTGCACCACCATTGACGTTAACTTTCTCAGCTGGGACTTTGAGTTCTGTTATAAAACGCATCACAACAGCTGCAAAGGCTTCATTCACTTCAAATAAATCAATATCGTCAATGCTCAAGCCAGCTTTTTCTAATGCTTTACGTGCAGCAGGGGCAGGACCTGTCAACATGATGGTTGGATCTGTACCGACCAATGCAGTTGCAAGCACTTTTGCACGAGGTTTTAAACCCTGCTCTTTGACTGCTTTTTCAGAAGCAAGTAACACAACCGCAGCGCCGTCCACGATACCTGATGAGTTACCTGCATGATGGACGTGATTGATTTTTTGCGCTTCAGGATATTTCTGTAAAGCAACGGCATCAAAGCCCATTTGACCCATCATTTCAAAGCTGGCATTCAGTTTTGCCAAACCTTCAACCGTGGTATTTCCTTTGATAAATTCGTCTTTTTCTAAGATTGTTACACCTGCATGATCTTTCACAGGTACAACAGATTTATCGAAGTAGCCATTTGCTTGAGCTGCAGCAGCTTTTTGTTGTGAGCCAACAGAAAAAGCATCCACATCTGCGCGGCTATAGCCATCTAAAGTTGCAATCAAGTCTGCACCTACACCTTGTGGTACAAAAGATGATTTCAAATTTGTTTCAGGATCAAGTGCCCATGGACCACCATCTGAACCCATAGGGATACGTGACATGGATTCAACCCCACCAGCGACCACGACATCTTCCCAGCCTGAACGTACTTTTTGAGCTGCCAAGTTCACAGCTTCCAAGCCAGAAGCACAGAAACGATTGATTTGCACCCCTGCAACATCATCATTCCAGCCCGCTGCAATTGCGGCAGTTTTGGCAATATCTCCGCCTTGATCTGCGATTGGGGTCACGCAACCCAATACGATGTCATCGACTTTTGAAGTATCGAGTTGATGACGTTGTTGTAATTCATTGAGTAATGTTGTGAGTAAAGTAATTGGTTTTACTTCATGTAATGAGCCGTCTTTTTTTCCTTTTCCGCGTGGTGTGCGAATGGCATCAATAATATAGGCCTCGCTCATAGCTGTTCCTTGTATTGCCTTAAATTAAAATCATTGTGCTTCGAGTGTACTCAATTTAAGTGGCAGTGCAATGATGATAAACATTGGCAAGTTTGATGTTTTTCGCCAATTCAATCGACTGTCTAATAGGTGAGATATTCAGTAAAATATGTGGTCATAATTCAACAAAATTATCTTAATGAAATTTATTAATATCATTGGTACAACAGGCTCGGGTAAGTCTACACTTGCTCGCAAGTTGGCATACAAACGACAACTACAATATATAGAATTGGATGATTTGCTTTGGTTAGATGATTGGCAGGAATCTTCAAACGAGGCCTTATTTATGAAACTTAAAATAGCAATGGAGGAGGCTTCAACTGGTTGGGTGATTGATAACCTATATACGCGCAGTATCGAAATGATTTGGTCTGAGGTTGATACTGTTATTTGGCTCGATTATTCATTTTCTGTAAATTTATATCGTTTAACCAAACGAACTGTATGGCGTGCTCTCAGTCGGAAGCCACTATGGAAAAACTCGAATAATAGAGAAAGTTGGAGGATGATGTTCTCAAAAAAATCTATTTTTCTTTGGATGTTTCAGAAATATCCACAAAATAAACAAAGATATCTCGCCATGATGCAGGATCCCAAATACCAGCATATTCGATTTATTCATCTGACCTCTCCAAGAGAAGCAGCAGAATTTCTTAATTCAATGAATGGATCGCCTAAATATTCTTAAACGATCCATGTAGTGATTTTTATGAATGATGTCCATGTAACTGACGATATAAACCTGGTGTGACACCTGTCCATTTTTTGAAAGCACGGTGGAAAGTACTGGTTTCACTGAAGCCCACTTGCTGAGCCACATCTTCAAGTGTGAGATTCGGTGTTAACAATAAGTGAATCGCAGCATCACGACGCAAGGCATCTTTGACACCTTGATAGCTCTTACCTTCGGCAGCTAAACGACGACGTAAGGTTTGAGGGGATAAATACAACATCGACGCTACATCATTGAGTGTCGGCATTTCTTCACCGATTTGGCTCTTCAATACATCACGGATACGAGAAGTGAGCGAGTTGGTATTTTTGAATTTCACTAGAAGCTGCGCTGGCGCTGCTTTTAAGAACTCTTCTAAAGTGCTTTCATCTTGACGAATTGGCAAGTCCAGATAATCTGCGGCAAATGTGATCTCGGTACGAGGTGCATCGAACTGCATCACTGGTGCGAAGAATAATGCATCATACTCATCTGCATGGTTTGGACGTTCATAACCAAAATGTACACGTTCTAAGGGCAAACGACGTTCAATCAACCAAGATGCAAGACCATGCCAAATCATCAGCATACTTTCAGTAATGAAATGATCAGGATCAAGTGATTTTGGGATGTGGGGAACCAAGCGTGCTTCATGTTTGTCACGCTCTAAACTCACGGACCATTCATCACCAAACAGTTTGTAAAATTGTGATGAAAGCTCTAGTGCCTGACCGAGTGTTTTAGAATGAATAATCAATTGGCACATAATTGCAAATGTACCTAAACGACGGGGTTGGATATCAAAACCGACATGTTCGTCTTGGGTTACCATCCATAGCATTTTAACAAAGCGAGTATATTGCTCAGGGGAGATTCGAGCTTTAGGTTGCCGCAATAATTCTGCTTCTATACCGACATGTGAAAGTAATGTTTCAACGTCCATGCCTAGGCGTTTCACACCTGTTAAAGCCGCATTCACGAAGTGGATGCTGATCGTATCACGGCTCATATTGAATCCTTCAGTTTCTTTACTATTCACGATAATTGACCTAAATAACCGTCTAAAATATCAAATTGGGCAATTGACAATAAAAAATAATTGCTCAATGCGTACATGTTAAATTGCCGAAACTATCAAGGTAAATGGCTGAACATGACATTGTTTTTATGTTTATCCCTACCTAGTATAAAAGAAAATTTAAACAAAATGAGTAAAAATTATCATGCCATCTGCATTAAAAGGATTGAAAGTTCTGGATTTTTCTACTTTGTTACCTGGTCCATTCGCAAGTATGTATCTTGCAGACATGGGTGCAGAAGTTATCCATATTGAATCACCAACTCGTCCAGACTTAGTAAGGATTATGCCACCCTATGCGAACGGTCAGGCCACTGCACATAGTTATCTGAATCGAAATAAGCAGTCAATTGCGCTAGATCTTAAAGATCCAACGAGTATCGAGCTAATCAAAAATAAAATCTCAGATTTTGATATTGTGCTGGAGCAATTTCGCCCTGATGTGATGCGCCGTTTAGGTTTGGATTATGAAACGCTAGCAGAGATCAATCCACGCTTAATTTACTGCTCCATTACAGGTTATGGTCAAACAGGGTGCTATAAAGACCGTGCAGGACATGATATTAACTATTTAGCCCTAGCAGGTGTTTCAGGGCATAGTGGCCGTCAAGATAGTGGGCCACCGCCACTTGGGATTCAAATCGCAGATGTTGCTGGTGGCTCATTGCATGCAGTGATTGGTATTCTCGCGGCAGTGGTTGAGCGTCAACGCAGTGGTATCGGGCAATATATTGATATTTCTATGACTGATTGTGTAGCGAGTTTAAATAGTATGGCTGCTTCAGCTAGCTTAGCAGGACAAACTCCTCAGGGTCCTGAGCAAGGTATGCTGAATGGTGCAAGTTTTTATGACTATTATGAAACAAAAGATGGTCGCTATTTTTCAGTGGGAAGTTTAGAGCCACAATTTATGGCTGGATTAGCTGCTGCTTTGGAATTACCAATACTTATGGCAAAAGGTGCTTCTTTTGATCCAGACGATCGCCAAGCAGTCAAACAGGCTTTACAAGATAAATTTAAAACCCAAGACTTTGCCGAATGGCAACATGTATTCCAGAATTTAGATATTTGTGTGGAGCCAGTGCTCAGTTTAGACGAAGCTTTAGTATCACCGATGGCTGAACAACGAGGTTGGGTGGTGGATGTTCCTTTATCTGAAAACGCTGATCAAACTGAACCCCAGTTAGCTTGTCCGATTAAATTTTCTCGTTCTCAAATGGTATATACATTTATCGGGCAGGGATTAGGAGAGGGAAAGTGGTAGAAAATATGCGCATATGATCACTGAATGTTAAAATATTGTACAGATCGTTAACATTTTGAATAACTTGTAATTTAAAAATAAGAGTAACCTTTTATACACAATAACATAAAAGGTTACGTAAACATGACAATCTCTAAATCTATGATTGTTTCTTGTTTATCCGTTCTATCATTGAGTCTTTTTACACATCATACTCAAGCAGCTTCTCCCGCGTTTGATCCAAATGGTCAATGGTTGTTTGGTGATTGGAACGGTCAACGCACAGCGTTACAAGAACAGGGTTATAACTTTTCTGCGAATTACACAGGTGAATTTGCAGGGGTTATCGATTCTAAACAGTATTCGAGTCGTGGAAATGAATACACCGGTCAGTTGGCATTAGGTACACATTTTGATCTAAATAAAATTTTAGGTTGGGAAGATACAGAGGCGCAAATCACGTTAACTTATCGTGATGGTCAATCTCTTTCTCAAACTGCAGATGGTTTACAAGGACATTTAAGTTCGGTGCAAGAAGTTTGGGGACGCGGTCAAACATGGCGTTTAACTGAGCTTTGGGTCAAAAAGAAATTTTTAGATCAAGCATTGGATATTAAAGTGGGGCGATTTGGTGAAGGCGCTGACTTTAATAGTTTTGATTGTGATTTCCAAAATTTAGCATTATGCGGTTCACAAGTGGGTAACTGGGTCGGCGATCAATGGTACAACTGGCCTGTCAGTCAGTGGGCATTGCGTGTTAAGTACAATTTCCAACCAGACTTGTACGCGCAGATTGGGGCATATGAATATAACCCTGAGAATTTGCAACGCGGCAAAGGCTTTAATTTAAGTACTGATGGATCACATGGTGCCATTATTCCTACAGAACTGGTTTGGACACCGAAACTCGGTTCGCAATCCCTCTCTGGCGAGTATCGTTTTGGCTATTACTATAGCACTGCTGATGCTGTGGAAATTGCCAATCCATCGAAAACCTCACACAAACAAGGTGGTTGGTTTACTGCGAAGCAGCAACTGACGCGTCATGACGGTCAGTCTGATCGTGGTTTGACTGGCTTTGTGAATGTGACGATTCATGATTCAAAAACCAATGCAGTTAAAGATATGCAAAATATTGGTTTGATCTACAAAGGTTTATTGGATCAACGTCCACAAGATGAGTTGGCACTCGGTGTAGCACGTATTCATGCCAATGATAAAAATAACAGTTTATTGGATGAAGAATATAACACCGAGTTGTATTACGGCATTCATGCGACCAATTGGTTGACGATTCGTCCAAATATCCAATACGTACATCACGTAGGCGCAGTTAAAGATGGTGACAAAACTTGGGTTGGCGGAATTAAGTTCCAAACAGTTTTCTAATTTTTGATTTGAATAGTTTTGCAGATTTAGTTCACTCAAATGGATTACATCTGCAAAGTTTTCATTGTGATTTAAATTTGACGGTGAGGCGAAGTGATTTGCTTCATCGTATCCAAAATACTAAAGATGCAAGGGTGATCGTATGAATCAATCTGCTTCAAAATCTGGGCTTAGAACATTGACGGTAATTATCATTGCCCTCATTGCACTGTTCTTGCTCGTTGGCGGTATCTGGCTCGCAGCAATAGGCGGGTCTTTTTATTACATTATTGCGGGTGTGCTGTTACTGATTGTCGCAGTTCAACTTTATAAATGTGCTTCTGGTCCATTATGGATCTATACAGCTTTAATGCTGGGGAGTGTGATTTGGGGTGTTTGGGAGGTTGGTACAGACTTCTGGGCACTTGCACCACGCCTTGATGTTTTAGGGATCTTGGGTCTATGGTTATTGGTACCAGCGGTGACTCGCGGTATAGATAACTTAACATCAAGTAAAGTGGCGTTATCTTCTACTTTGGCCATTGCGATAGTCGTGATGGTGTACGCAATATTTAATGACCCTCAAGAAATTAATGGTGTCATTGAAACACCGCAACCTCAGCAAGCGAAAGCATTAGAGGGTATTGCACCTGAAGATTGGCCAGCATACGGTCGTAGTCAGGGCGGTGAGCGTTATTCTCCACTGACACAAATTAATGATAAAAACGTCAAAGATTTGAAAGTGGCTTGGACTTTCGAGACAGGTGACTTTAGAACTGAGCATGATTCAGGTGAAACAACGAATCAGGTTACTCCAATTAAAATTGGCAATAATCTGTTTATGTGTACTCCGCATCAGCATTTAATTGCAATTGATCCTGCAACAGGTGAGGAGAAGTGGCGTTTTGATCCAAAGCTGAAATCGGATAAAACCTTCCAGCATTTAACCTGTCGTGGTGTGATGTACTACGATGCAGATAATACGACCAAGTTTGCAACCAGTTTACAGGCTAAAAAGTCGAGTTCAACGGAGTGCCCGAGAAAAGTCTTTGTTCCTGTAAACGATGGTCGCTTAGTTGCCGTAAATGCAGATACAGGTAAGGCTTGTTCAGATTTTGGTGAAAATGGCGAAGTAAATTTACAAGCGTTCATGCCATATGCGTATCCAGGCGGTTACAATCCGACTTCTCCTGGTATTGTGACTGGTACGACGGTCGTAATCGCAGGTTCAGTAACGGATAACCATTCAAGCCAAGAACCATCTGGTGTGATTCGTGGCTATGATGTAAATACTGGTAAATTACTATGGGCCTTTGATACGGGTGCTGAAGATCCAAATGCTTTACCGGGTGAAGGTGGAACATTTGTTCATAACTCTCCGAACGCATGGGCACCTCTTGCTTATGATGCGAAACTCGATATTGTTTATGTGCCGACAGGTGTAGGTACTCCTGATATTTGGGGTGGTGATCGTACCGAGTTGAAAGAGCGTTATGCAAACTCAATGCTCGCCATCAATGCAACTACGGGCAAACTCATTTGGAATTTCCAAACCACACATCATGATTTGTGGGATATGGATGTACCATCACAGCCATCTTTAGCAGATATTCAAGATAAATCAGGTCAGACGGTGCCTGCGATTTATGTACTAACAAAAACAGGTAATGTATTTGTATTGGATCGCAGAACAGGTGAGAAGGTTGTACCGATTACGGAAAAGCCAGTACCGCAAACAGTAAAATGGGGACCACAGACCAAGGGTGAGTTTTATTCACCAACACAACCATTTTCTGATTTCAATTTAGCACCAAAAGATAAATTAACGGATAAAGACATGTGGGGCGCCACCATGTTGGATCAGTTAATGTGCCGAGTGAAATTCAAACGTCTCAATTACGATGGCATTTATACACCACCTTCAGAAAATGGAACTTTAGTTTTCCCAGGTAACTTGGGGGTGTTCGAATGGGGCGGGATGTCAGTGAATGCTGACCGTCAAGTTGCTGTGATGAATCCAATTGGATTACCTTTTGTAAGCCGTCTGATCCCAGCGGATCCAAATCGTCAAACTGTTGCACGCGGTGCGGGTACCGAGCATGGTATGCAACCGATGTATGGTACGCCATATGGGGTTGATATTAGTCCATTCTTGTCTCCATTTGGTTTGCCATGTAAACAACCTGCATGGGGCTTTGTTGCTGGTGTAGATTTAAAAACCCATGAAGTGGTTTGGAAAAAACGTATTGGTACGATTCGTGATAGTTTACCAACGCTGTTCCAATTACCTCCTGTGAAAATTGGTGTGCCTGGTTTAGGTGGACCGATTTCAACTGCTGGTAACGTGATGTTTGTTGGTGCTACACAAGACAATTATATTCGCGCATTTAATGTATCGAATGGTGATAAATTGTGGGAAGCACGTCTACCAGCAGGTGGGCAGGCAACACCAATGACCTATGAAATCAATGGCAAACAATATGTGGTCATTATGGCTGGAGGACATGGTTCTTTTGGCACCAAAATGGGTGATTATTTAGTTGCATATGCTTTACCTGATTAATTCCTTTTAGCATCCAAAATGCTCACTTCGGTGGGCATTTTTTTTGATTGATTTAGTGATCAAATACGTCACTTTTAAACAAAAAAATAGACAGATCGATCTGGCTTGTATAAAATTTCGACCTAATAAAAAAGGAATACCATAAGAAAATGCTTTTAAATATATTCCATGTACTTGAAAAACTGGGGTTAAATGCACAAAAACGTGCAATACAAGTTCAATTTTCGCATCCGATGCTCAATGCGCAAGTGTTTTTGCAGTCGATTGATGGAAATCATCAACTGAATCAGGGGTTAACGGCTGAGCTGATCTGTCTGTCAACAAATGCAGCCATTCCATTAAAAACATTTATAGGATGCCAAGTTGCGGTTGATCAGGTCACAGATACAGGACACTTGACGCGTACAACAGGAATCATTACGGCCGCAGCACAGGGACAAAGTGATGGTGCTTTAAGTTTGTATCGATTGACGCTACAAGATGCCACAGCGCTTTGGGCAAAGCGTCGTAATAGCCGCGTATTTATGAACCAATCCGTGGTTGAAATTGTCCAAACTTTATTTAAGGAATGGCAAACACGTAGCCCATTATTTGCCGCAAGTTTGACATTAGATCTAAGTGGGCTAAGTAAAGACTATGATGTACGTCCTTTTACGATGCAGCACAATGAGCTAGACGCTGATTTTATCCAGAGATTACTGGCTTCAGAATCTATAAATAGTTTGATCGATGAAGCACAGCATATTGTTCCTCACAATACTGCGCCAATCCAAGCGCAAAAATTACGTCTCATTGATGATAATCAACAATATCAAGCGCTCGAACGTCGAACCATTCGGTATCATCGGAGCAGTGCAGCAGAACAATATGACAGTATGACCAGTTTGGTTGCTCAACGGAGATTACAACCCACAACGGTACATATTCAAAGATGGCAAGCTGATGCATTGGATCAAGAAGATGGTGCGGGCAGCGTTCAAAGTACACATTCCCATAGTGAACATCATGACAATCTCAGTCTAGGATTGGAAGATGCTTGGCATTTCACACCTGCATGGATTCAGGATTTAAAAGGTGATGATGGTGTCACAGCATCAGGTAGTCAACAAATTGAACGTCTAAATGAGCATCGTAATCAGTACTATAATGTGGCCGCTAAACACTTTGTTGCGCATACCACGGTTCGTGATGCCTATGTCGGTTATTGGTTTGAACTCAGAGCACATCCTGAAATCGATTTACATACTTCCCAAGACAGAAATTTTTTGATTACAGCAAAGCATTTTTATCATCATAACAATCTGCCCAAAGAGCTAAATCATCAAGTTAGACAACTCTTGCAAAATAGCCATTGGCAAGTCAGAGATTTTAATAACAACAATGAACGCCAAGCGAACCAGCTCACTTTACAACGCCACTATGTTCCAATAGTGCCTGAATACGATCCGATCAAACATCGTCCGATTGCATACCCTCAGCGGGCAAAAGTGGTTGGACCTGAAGGTGAGAGTATTTATGTGGATGAATGGGGGCGTATAAAAGTCCGATTTTTGTTCACGAGGAGTGAAGACCATCAACATGATGGCGGTGCAGGCTCTAATAATAATGATACTGACTCTGCATGGGTTGACGTCCTGACACCTTGGGCGGGCGAGGGCTATGGTGCACGATTCCTACCTCGAATCGGTGAGATCGTGGTGATTGATTTCTTTGACGGTAATATTGATCGTCCGTTTGTGATGGGACGTATCCATGAAGCACAACGTTCACCGACCCGTTTTGATATCAAAGGACAATTACCTGATACCAGACGACTAAGTGGTATTCGTAGTCAAGAAATAGGTGGGCAGGGATTTAACCAACTACGTTTTGACGATACATCGGGACAAATCAGCACGCAACTACAAAGCAGTCATGCGGCAACACAATTAAATTTAGGTCATTTAAGCCATCCCAAAGTCCAAGAGCATAGTACTGGACGTGGAGAGGGTTTTGAGCTCCGAACGGATGCTTGGGGCGCTGTTAGAGCAGGCAAAGGCATGCTCATCAGTACCTATGCACAAGAGCAAGCGATTGCAGATCACTTAGAGGCAGCACAAGCCCAATCTTTACTCAATCAAGGCTATGAAAGCATGAAAATGCTCAGTCATATTGCTGAAAAACAGCAAGCGGATGCATTAAATGTTATCCAGAGATTGCCAAAATTTATTCAGTCATTAGAGCTTAATAGCAAAACTCAAGCGCTGAACAAGACTGTAAATCTATTTAAGAATGAATTAAAAGATGATCCATTACATGCCTTGAAAGACTGTGGAGGCTTTATCAAAGATATCGGTGGCTTTGGTGGAGATACAAAAACAATTATTGAAGAATTTAATCAATTCTTTGCAGATAGCAAAGATGCTATCAATAACTTAAAAGATTTCATTGAAAACGTTGAAGCACATGGCGCAGACGTTGTTAAAGAACAACTGGCAAGTTTAAAAAATAAAATTAAACAGAATCCATTTGAAAGCCTTAAAGAAGTTGGACAAGTACTGGCAAACGTTGAAATCAAAGATTTTGATTTGATGAGTACCTGTGGCACCTTCAAGAAAGGTAATCAACTCAATGTCAGTCCCTTACAAGCGCTGAATTCCTTACAAGGTTTCATGGAAGGATATACACAAAACTTAGAAAGTAGCAGTGATGCCAAACAACAAGAACAAGGAAAAATATTTCGACAAGCTTTAATGCTCCTAGCATCACCGAATGGGATTGCATTGACCACACCTGAAAACATTATTCTTCAAGCCTCACAAGATATTGCAGGAAGTGCTAGCGGTTCGATTAACTGGAGTGCTCAAAAAAATATTATTGGTCATGCACAACATAAAGTGAGTTTGTTTGCTGCTACGAAAGGACTTAAAGCCTTCGCTGCAAAAGGAAAAGTTGAATTACAAGCACAAGATGACATGATCGAAGCAATTGCCCGTCGTGTCGTAAAAATTATATCGACCGAAGAAAAAATAGAGCTCACTAGTCCTGTTGAGATTGACCTTAAAGCTGGTGGTTCACAACTCAAGATAAATAAAGAAGGTGTTTTTATAAACACGGGCGGGTATTTCAAAGTGAAGGCCGGGCAGCATGTATTTGAAAGTGGTACAACCGTCAATGCAGAGTTACCGAGCTTGCCGAAGAGGGGAATGTATAGTATGCGATTTGATTTAAGTCAGGTTTTTGATAATAGTATATTCAAAAATATGAAATATAAGCTAATGAACCATACTAAAAAGATTGAATCAGAATATGAATTTGAGAAAGAAAGTAGTGCAAGAATATATAGTGATTCAGCGGATCAGGTTGAATTAGCATTAGTACCAGGTGCATATTTAAAGCCATTAAATGAGGCTCAAAATAATAAGGTTGCTGAGTCTTTAGATGAGTTGGAGGAAGAAGATTGTGGAGAGGAATATGATTAAAAGCATACAAGTGAATCATCATAAGTTTATATTTATTAGCATATTTTTTCTAATTCTAGTATTTTCATCTGGTATTTATGCTAAAGATAGTTTGAATGTAATTTCAAAGTGTGATGATGAATATGAAATGAGTTGTGATATATACTCATCAGTTGGAAATAATGTAAAAAAAGTTTTAGAGAAAGTAAAATCTCCTGTAATAAATAAAGTAAATGATAATTTTTTTCATGTAAAAACATCATGTGGGTCACCATGTCAAATTCATTTTTTTATAAATGAATATGGGGAAGATATTACTGATGAATATATCGTATTAAATAAAAAAAATTACTGCTTAATTGAGAGTGATAGCGAGAAAAAAGTTATTTATGCTAGAATTTTATTTGGAGGCAAGAAAGAGGTTTTAATAAACTTGAGAGATAAAGAATATAATATTCTGCCATCAAAATTGAACTATTATAGTGATTTTAATGAAATGTCTTTTTTTGATGAAAATAATAATTTACATTTGATTGCTAATGATTATGGAAGAATATTAGTAAATAAAGTTTTAAAAAATCCATGTAAGAGTAAATAGAATGCCTTATTCAGAAGAATTTAAAAATTTTGTGGGGACTGTTGCAGGTGAAGCTGGGGGGTGTAGTCCAACCACATGGAAAGTAGTGGCTCATTGTATAGTAAATAGGGTTGGTTTTGCTGAATGGGTAAATGCCAGAAATGTAAGCGATATTTTAAAGAAGAATTTTGATGCAATAACAGATCAAAATGCGCCATTTTTAAAAGCTGTTTCAGAAATGAATAAAGGTATTCTATCTAAGAATACACAAGATATTATTGATGCTGTTTATCCAATTTATGAAAGAGTAGAAGACGACTTTACAAATGGTGTGGTTTTATATTTTAGTCCAAAAGCTCAGGCTGCTTTACATAGAAGAAATCCTAACAAGTATAAATCATTAGTACCTGATTTTGCTAAGAGTTCTCTTACAGAAGAGGTTAAAATAAAGGGTACAGAAAATGATGATATGAGATGGTATAGATATAAAGGTGCATCAAGATTCTACTGTAAGTTTATCGATACATCAGCCAAAGCATTGAGTGGTGCTGTGATAAATATAAGTTATAGAAATACAAAGAATGTTCCTTCACTAAGCAATTTAATAACCAATAATGATGGTGAAATTAGGTCGGTTTTAGTGGCTGATGGTTGGGGGGCAAGATTTTCAGTTGATGAGATATCTGTTAAGGACGATAAAGGCAAAGAACTTATGCTTATTGCAGATGGTAAGAATCATTCTGCAGTAATTGTCGTAAACAATGGAAAAGGTGGAATTAAATCAAGAACAGATGTCCATAATCAAGAACCTACTGCCCCACAACAAAAGCCTTTAGAAAACTCTTCTAATCAGGGTCAAAAGGATAATCCAAATAGCAGTTCAGAAAAGAGAGATATTATCTTTAATATAAAAATAGTAGACAGTGATAACAGGCCTATTCCTAATATGGCATATTTTTTGAGATATAAGGGCAATGATAAAAAACATGTTGTTGGTTCTGATGGTATTGAAAGAAATATTATTGCAGAAAGTGGGGAAATACTTGCGGTAGAGATTAGTGGTAAAGATACACGACAAGTCATCAAATCATTTACAGCATCTAGTGGTGTTTTAGAACAGACCGTAAAATTTGAATTACATTGCTTTGAAATAATGTTTCGTCACCAGAACTCTCGAAAACCAATAAGTAATTTAAACTTAATTCAAACTTATCGTGGAAGAACTTATGAAAAGAAGACGAATGATGAGGGTAAAATATTAGTCAAAGCTATGCCTGGTTTTGAATTAAATTACAAACTAAGAAATGGTCGAAATTTATTGACACTGAATGTCGATAAAAATAAGGATTTAAGAATTATCGATGTGGATTCTAACGCAATAGAGAAAGCAGCAGAAAGTTTAAAAAAGAGTGTTGATGCATCAAAACAACAGAATCAATCTACTAGTGCAGCAGTACCTGAATCTAAACAAGAAGTTAAAATCCAAGATCAGACATCTAAAAGAGATAAGATCACTGCAACGAGTACAGATGGGCATCCAAAAACTATTGTTAATGATCATGGTGATGTTGAGTTTGTAGTTCTAACCTATGATAAAGAAACTAATCAGTTATTTAACGGTGGAAGCTATATTATAGAATATAAAGGAAATAAACGTTTACATGTTAGCGGAACACATGGTTTAGGAAAAAAATCCCATAAAGGACAAATTGGCCAAACAATTAAAATTTTAGATTCAAGTGGTAACAACCATGTGTTATATAACGTCCTTCTTAGATCTCCTATGTCTTCAATTGAATTAAAAATTGATAAGCCAAAAGATGATGGTCGTTATTTATATCCATTAAAAACATCTCAAAAAACCAATTCATACAAAAGTGGAGCAGGACGATTTGGATCAAATAGAGGGGGGGGTAAACGAAAGCATGCGGGCTGTGATCTTTATGCTCCTACTGGAACTGAAGTAAGAGCCATGGCTGATGGGAAAGTACGTTTAGTTGCTGGATTCTACGCAGGCACTGATGTAATTGAGATTGTTCATGAAAAGCATATTATCCGCTATGGTGAAGTATTATCAGGAAAGTCTTTAGTGAAAGCTGGAGATAATGTACGTCGTGGACAACTTATTGGATACGTCGGACAGCTTTCCATAAAAGTTCCTAGTATGATGCTACATTTAGAAATGTATGCAAATCCTAGTGATACCAGTGCTTTAACAGTTCGGGGTGCAAATGCTTACCAGCGTCGGACTGATTTGATTGATCCGACATTAATTTTAGATAATTCAATATTATGAGATATACGATGAAGAGTGTTTTGATAGCAACCATTTTATTACTTTTAATCGCTTGTAGTGATGATCAGACAAAATCGACAGAATCTATTAAGCATCAAATAAAGGTGGAGCCAGTAATCGAGCAACATGATGATAGTATCTCTATTAAAGCCATAGATAATGAGAAGAAACCTTCTACTACCATTTTGGAAAATGAACAAAATCTTAACTCAAAGTCTGCAAATGATACTCAAGAAAAAATAACTTGTTTGGGACAGGCCTTAAATGATTGGTATACATTTGATGAAACATTAGAAAAACCGAGTTGTAAAAAAATGGATAATATCGGTAAAATAAAAAATTATCAGTGTTCAGTTGAAGAAAAAGTTTTTGGCTCAGATTTTGAGGCTATTAGAATAACAGTTCAAGATAATAGGATTTTTGCATTTCAAAATTTAGATCAATGTAATGAAGCACTTGAAATATGGGAAGCAAATGCTTATTAAAAATCAAATCTAATTATCATTAGTTGCTCTTGGGGAATATCGAGTTATAAGTTCTAAAAGTCCTCGCAGAGAATGGTTCGAGCGTATAACAAAATACCGTAATCCTTCCAACATCTAAAAAAAATGAACGGAAATTAATAAAATAATCGCCGTTCATTTTTATTTAAGTCTCAACAATTCCTTCTAAATCATCCAAGGTATAGTTATTTGGTACATTAATCAGATGTATTTGGACACCTTGTTCAACTTTATTATTAGTTCAGATTTAATATGATGTAGAGCTTGAGAAGAGGAGTTTCCTAATTTTGATTAAAGGTGTTACATCAATTTCTATGGGAACTTTAATGGATTGCATATAGGTTTCTTAAACGTCTATCTAGTGACTTCATATGAAGTTGTTAGATAAACGTATTATCCATACCTATTGTTTTTTCAGTTTAGGTGGAGAGGAGAACGATACAATTTTAAATTTCTCTATTTTATTGATGTTATCTATTACAGAGCGCCGTCAAGCTTATCAATAAAACCGTTATTAAATATGCAAAAAAAGCATTTTATTGATGATAAAAAGCTCGCTATGCTAACTGCCTTTATCATGAATTTACTAGCCGTACGCCATGTATTTATATACTGATTTCGATCAACAACTGATTAATCAACGTGTTGCTCAGTTCCGTGATCAAACAGAACGCTATTTAGCGGGAAAATTGACTGAAGACGAGTACCGTCCTTTACGTTTGCAAAATGGTTTATATGTGCAACGTTACGCACCTATGTTGCGTATTGCCGTGCCGTATGGCTTGATGAATACAAAACAACTTCGAAAAATTGCTGAGATTGCGACTGAGTATGATCGTGGATATGCACACGTATCGACTCGTCAAAACATCCAGTTAAATTGGCCTGCGTTGGAAGATGTGCCAGATATTCTTGAGGAATTGGCAACAGTACAAATGCACGCGGTTCAAACATCTGGTAACTGTATTCGTAATACGACAACAGATCAGTTTGCTGGCGTTGTTGCGGGTGAGATTGCTGATCCACGTCCAACATGCGAATTGATTCGTCAATGGAGTACATTCCATCCGGAATTTGCATTCTTACCTCGTAAATTCAAAATTGCAGTTTCTGCACTCGCTGAAACCGACCGTGCTGCTACAGCATTCCATGATATTGGCGTGTATATCGTGCGTAACGAGGCGGGTGAAATAGGCTATAAAATCATGGCTGGTGGGGGATTGGGTCGTACCCCAATCATTGGTAGTGTCATTCGTGAGTTTTTACCGCGTGAAGATTTAATTGCTTATCTTGAAGCGACATTGCGTGTTTATAATTTGCATGGTCGTCGTGATAACAAATATAAAGCACGTATTAAAATTCTGGTAAAAGCATTAACGCCTGAAGTGTTTGCTCAGAAAGTTGAAGCTGAATTTGAACACACACGTGAAGCTTTGAAGATTCAGCCTGAAATCTTGAAAAAGTTAGATGAAGAATTTACCCCATTTGATTATCAAGATTTAGAAGATCAAGATTTTACGGCATTATTTGCTGAATATCCTAAATTTAAGCAATGGTTCAATGTCAATACCAATGCGCATAAAGTCAAGGGCTATCGTATCGTGACGATTTCCTTGAAGCGTGCGGGTATTGCACCGGGCGATATGACGTCAGAGGAAATGAACTTAATTGCAGACTTAGCTGATAAATATACTTTTGGTGAATTCCGCACCACACACGAACAGAATATTTCGTTAGTGGATGTGCCTCAAAAAGATTTGTTTGAGTTGTGGCAAACACTTGAACAAAACGATATGGCTCGTGCACATATCGGTTTTATCACGGATATTATTTGCTGTCCTGGCGGAGATTTCTGTTCATTGGCAAATGCCAAATCTATTCCAATTTCAGAGGCGATTACACGTCGTTTTGAAGATTTGGATACCATCTATAATTTAGGTGAGCTAGATTTAAATATCTCGGGTTGCATGAATGCATGTGGTCATCACCATGTAGGAAATATTGGTATTCTCGGTGTAGATAAAAAAGGTGCTGAGTTCTATCAAATCACATTGGGCGGTAATGCAGATCATGACGCTTCAATCGGTGACATCTTAGGACCATCTTTTGCGGCGGACGCAGTGCCCGATGTTATTGAAGAAATTTTGAATACTTACCTCGATCTACGTACAGAGGGTGAGCGTTTCATTGACACATATCGCCGTGTTGGTATTCAACCATTTAAGGAGCGAGCTTATGCTTAATACTTCGCTACAAGTGCTTTTTAAAGACGGTACAATTGCTGATAATACCTATCAAGTCATTGCTGAAGATGGTGTGATTCCACAAGGTGATGTTGTTGTTACAACTGCTCAATTAGATCAATTAGCAAATATACAAGGTAAAAAAGCGCTGTATATCACTGTGAATGATTCGCCTGAAACTCATCAATTTCCATTAAATGAACTTGATGCGATTTTCATTGAATTTGCTGGATTTAATGATGGTCGTGGGTATTCATTTGCTGCGCTGTTACGTCGCCAAGGTTATCAAGGTGAATTACGTGCCGTCGGTGATATCTTCAAAGATGTTTTAAATTATTTAAAACGTTCTGGCTTTGATACTTTTGTGGTGAAAGAAGGGAAAGATATCCATGAAGCTGCGGCAGGGCTTCAAGATTTTACCAATCCTTATCAGGCTTCTACCGCTGTACCACAAGCAAGTTATCAGACAGGGGCTTAAGTCCTGTCTGAAAAAAAAGCTGAACATTTAAATGTTCAGCTTTTTTATGTTTCTGGTGCAAGTTGGCAGTTAATCATCCATTTAATACCAAATTGATCGGTAAATGCTCCGTACAGCGCACCCCAAAATGTTTGTTCTAATGGCATTTCTATTTGTCCATTGTGTGAAAGCGCATCAAATAAACGTTTGGCTTCATCTATTTCATTTGCATCTAAATTAATCGAAATATAATGATTGTTGCCTTGGGTAAACACACTATTTGGAGCGCAAAATTGATCATTCACATCCGATGCCATGAGTATTGTAGATTCATTAATTAATTGGCAAAGAAACGTGAAGTACATAATTTTTCTCCGCTTCTGTGAATGTTACGCCTTCTTCTGGAGGTAAGTCTCCATAACGACTTAACATTGAAAACTCACCACCAAATACAGATTTGTAAAAGTTGAATGCTTGTTCAGCTTGTCCTTGAAAATTTAAATAATGATTTAATTGCATGAGAAGGTCCTTGTTCTTTTTTTACACAATATAAATTATCGATATTTTTAACGAATGGTGCATTATTTTTTGTAATTCTAAAAAAGAATCCTGCAAAAAGCAGGATTCTTAGCTGTAGATTTGGGGCTTAAATCAATTCAACAGCAACGGCGGTTGCCTCACCACCACCAATACACAGCGCCGCAACGCCTTTTTTACCACCCGTACGTTTAAGCGCATGGATTAATGTAAGAATGATACGTGAACCTGTAGAGCCTACTGGGTGACCGAGGGCGCATGCTCCACCATTAATATTTACTTTTTCAGCATCAAGTTTGAAGTCGTCAATTGGACACATGGTTACCATTGCAAAAGCTTCGTTGATTTCCCATAAATCTACGTCTTGTGCATCCCAGCCCGATTTTTTCAACACTTTTTCAATTGCGCCCACTGGTGCAATGGTAAACTCTGAAGGGTGTTGAGAGTTAGATGCTGTTGCAACGATTTTTGCTAAAGGTTGTAAGCCTCGTTGAGCTGCAACATCACTTGAAGTGAGTACAAGTGCAGAAGCGCCATCTGAAATCGAACTGGCATTGGCAGCGGTAATTGTCCCATCTTTTGCAAAAGCTGGTTTTAGGCTTGGAATTTTATCAATTTTAGCATTCAAAGGTTGTTCATCTTGATCGACAACAACATCACCTTTACGAGTTGAAACAGTTACAGGAACAATTTCATCTTTAAAATAACCTTCAGTAATGGCTTTTTGGGCACGTTGTAATGAGCGGATCGCAAAATCATCCATTTGTTCACGGGTATAGCCACGCGTATTTGCCATATCTTGTGCAAATGAACCCATTAAACGACCAGTTTCTGCATCTTCTAAACCGTCAAAGAACATGTGATCTTTGATTTCGCCATGGCCCATCCGATAACCAGCACGTGCTTTGGGTAATATATATGGAGCGTTAGTCATTGATTCCATGCCACCTGCAACCACAATTTCTGCGCTGCCTGCTTTGATCATGTCAGTCGCTTGCATAACAGCTTTCATGCCTGAGCCGCATAGTTTATTGATGGTGACCGCACCCGTTGAGTCTGGTAAACCAGCTTTGCGCATTGCTTGACGCGCAGGGCCCTGTTTTAAGCCAGCAGGTAATACGCAACCCATGATGACTTCTTCGACATCAGTTGGTTGTAAGCCTGAGCGAGCAATTGCTTCTTTAATTGTGATTGCGCCTAGTTCAGGTGCAGTTGAGCTAGATAATGCGCCTTGAAAGCCGCCCATTGCTGTACGAGCGCCATTAACAATTACGATGTCAGTCATTCTGTGTCTCCAGACTTATATATTTGCAGAGAAATGTTCAAAACCTATGCAGTATAGTAAAAAAAAGCAGTGAAGAAAGTGTTTTACATCGCTTAAGCTAGACTGAACAGTTCTTAGCAACTTACCAGTGGTTCAGGGCTAAGGTGTCCCATTTGACTTAATTTAATTCGCAGATGGTGTTGAGGCGAAGTTGAGCAATAGAAAAAGCTACCATTCGATCCTCGCGGTAATCCAGTATTACCCTGAAATGTGACTGAGTTGATTCTCAACGTACCTCTCCATTCTAGCTGCCCATGTTTGTAGTTCAATGGAATGGCGTATAACAGGGTTTCTGAGGGATCCCGTTGACGATTATTATTGATATCTAAAAAGCTGATGATTCCTTGGTTCCAGTTATTTCCACATGTTTGTAAATCATGACTTGCGCACAAGGTCACATTTTTTTGATAAATTTGTGCGTCAGATTTGGATTTTTGTATGTGAATTGTGAGTGTTCTTTTTAATTGTTTCGCTTCATTCGAGATCATCAACTCTTTGAAATGAGGGATACCAAAAGTAACTAAAATTGCCAAAATCGCCACAGAAGTAATTAATTCACTGATTGTGAATCCTAAATCTTTAAACATTTTTTTACCTATATAATGTTTCTGTAATTTTTTTATTAACAAAGTGTTAAGTAAAGATCATATTTATTAAATTAAGTTTAATATCTAGACAAACTAAAGATTACTTCCTTCATTAAATGCTGCTAAAATTGAAGAAAGTGTACAATAAGCTATTCATTCTTTTACGCCGAATTAAAATTTACTGAACTACAACGGAAATTGTAAGAAAATTTGTCAATAATTTGCGAGGTTAAAGTTATCAAGCACTTGGAAATTTCATCAAGTGTTTGTATGATTCAAAGTGAAGTGAATAGCTTAAAAAAAATACTGTAGGGCAGACCCTGTTCGCAGTGGCCAAAAATCATAGGCGAAGCTTGAACAACAAACAATTGTTATCTCTGGAGGATATCCATGAAATTGAGTCGTATTGCACTTGCTATGCTTGTTGCTGCTCCTTTAGCTGCTGCTAACGCGGGCGTAACAATCACTCCATTATTGCTTGGTTACACATTCCAAGACACTAAACACAACAATGGTGATAAGCACTTAACTAACGGTGGCGAAATCCAAGACGATTTATTCGTTGGTGCTGCTATTGGTGTTGAATTAACTCCTTGGTTAGGTTTCGAAGTTGAATATAACCAAGTTAAAGGTGATGTTGACAGCCTTGCTGCTAACTCAGAATATAAGCAACAACAAATCAACGGTAACTTCTATGTTACTTCTGATTTGATCACTAAAAACTATGACAGCAAAATCAAGCCATACGTATTGTTAGGTGCTGGTCATTACAAATACTCTTTCACTGATGCTAACGAAGCAGAGTTAGGTCGTGTTGGTCGTGGTTTGAAAGAAGAAGGTACTTTAGGTAATGCGGGTGTTGGTGCTTTCTGGCGCTTAAACGATGCTTTATCTCTTCGTACTGAAGCTCGCGGTACTTATAATATCGATGAAGACTTCTGGAACTATACAGCTCTTGCTGGTTTAAACGTTGTTCTTGGCGGTCACTTGAAGCCTGCTGCTCCAGTAGTAGAAGTTGCTCCAGTTGAACCAACTCCAGTTGCTCCACAACCACAAGAGTTAACTGAAGACCTTAACATGGAACTTCGTGTATTCTTTGATACAAACAAATCAGACATTAAGCCACAATACAAGTCTGAAATTGCAAAAGTAGCAGAGAAATTAGCTGAGTACCCGAATGCGACTGCTCGTATTGAAGGTCACACAGATAACACTGGTCCACGTGCATTGAACGAACGTTTATCTTTAGCTCGTGCAAACTCTGTTAAATCAGCGCTTGTAAACGAATACAATGTTGATGCATCTCGTTTGTCTACTCAAGGTTTCGCTTG
The DNA here is from genome assembly GCF_900406815.1 of Acinetobacter haemolyticus. GTDB lineage: Bacteria > Pseudomonadota > Gammaproteobacteria > Pseudomonadales > Moraxellaceae > Acinetobacter > Acinetobacter haemolyticus_A. Next base: position 75,625 of record NZ_OVCN01000002.1, on the reverse strand, counting down.
GGATCAACCGATTGCTGACAACAAAACTAAAGAAGGCCGTGCTATGAACCGTCGCGTATTTGCTGCGATTTCTGGTAGCCGTACTGTTTTAGTACAACCAGGTCAATAATTTCAAGTTATTGAAATGATCTGAAAAAAGCGACTCACATGAGTCGCTTTTTTTATAGGGGTAAGATTTTTTTATGGTGATCTAAATAAAACCAAACGAATGATTAGAATAATTATGTACCAATATTGAATAAACGGTGTGAATTATTTAGTTCTATCGCTGGTATTTCTAGATTTTGTTAAGTTTTTGATTAAAAAGTGATAAACTCTCGCAGCTTTAATAACGATTGCCAAATTAGAGTTTGGTAGATTTTGCAGCGAGAAATACGTCCTTTTCAGTAAGCTGTTGATTGAATACTTGTAAAATGAATCAGGTATTTTGTAAGATTCAACATAAAGTGGGTAGCTGAAAAAGATGCAATTAAAGCTATTTCTTTGTATTCAAAACTATTAAAGTTTACAGGGCAAACCTTTTGTTTTTAGGAAGATATTCATGAAATTGAGTCGTATTGTACTTGCTATGCTTGTTACTGCTCCTTTCGCTGCAGCGAATGCTGGTGTAACAGTAACCCCTTTAATGCTTGGTTATACAATGTTTGATACTGAACATAATAATCGTGGTGATAAAGGTCAATTGACGCCAAGCCCAGAGCTTAAAGATGATTTATTCGTTGGTGCTGCTATTGGTGTTGAAGTAACACCTTGGTTAGGTGCAGAAGTTGAATATAGTCAAATCAAAGGTGATACGAGTACAAGTAACGATTATAAAGGTCGTAATATTGCTGGTAATGCTTATGTAACTTCTGACCTCATCACTAAAAACTATGACAGCAAAATCAAGCCATATGTATTGGCTGGTGCTGGTCATTATAAATATGAAGGTGATGACATCTACGGTGGTAAGCAAGAAGGTACATTAGCCAATGCAGGCGGTGGTGTATTCTGGCGTTTAAACGATGCTTTATCTCTTCGTACTGAAGCTCGTGGTACATATCATTTTGATGAAAAATTCTGGAACTATACAGCGCTTGCGGGTTTAAACGTTGTTCTTGGTGGTCACTTGAAGCCTGCTACTCCAGTAGTAGAAGTTGCTCCAGTTGAACCAACTCCAGTTGCTCCACAACCACAAGAGTTGGTTGAAGACCTTAACATGGAACTTCGTGTATTCTTTGATACAAACAAATCAGACATTAAGCCACAATTTAAGTCTGAAATTGCAAAAGTAGCAGAGAAATTAGCTGAGTACCCGAATGCGACTGCTCGTATTGAAGGTCACACAGATAACACTGGTCCACGTGCATTGAACGAACGCTTATCTGTAGCTCGTGCAAACTCTGTTAAATCAGCGCTTGTAAACGAATACAATGTTGATGCATCTCGTTTGTCTACTCAAGGTTTCGCTTGGGATCAACCGATTGCTGACAATAACACTAAAGAAGGTCGTGCTATGAACCGTCGCGTATTTGCTGCGATTTCTGGTAGCCGTACTGTTTTAGTACAACCAGAACAACAAGCTCAATAATTGAGTTTTTGAGCTGAAAAAAAGCGACTCATATTGAGTCGCTTTTTTGATGGTTATTACGCTGTAAATATTCATTTTATCTCTCCTTATTCTAAAAGTTAAATCGAAGTCTAGGTTAGGTAGTCCTACCAAACACCTTTGTTGAGCTGCTGTTTGGCATGTTGGCGATCACGGCGATGCTGTGCACGTGGCTTCTCTGTCTCATGGATTCCACCCTTTTGGAGTAAAGGTGACAAAGCAACAGGATTGCGTACTTTGATTTGTGGCATTTTTTTAAGTTTCATTTGTTTATCCTTTAATGCATAAAATCTGCTTGAGGGTGTGGACAACCTCAATCAAATCAGATTGATTGGCCATGACTTCATCTATGTCTTTGTAGGCGCTAGGGATCTCATCGATGACACCTGCATCTTTTCGACATTCAATACCTTGAGTTTGTTGAATCAGATCATCTTGGCTAAACATTAACTTTGCTTTATTACGGCTCATTTTTCTTCCCGCGCCATGTGAACACGAACAGAAAGATTCAGGATTGGCTTTCCCCCTCACAATATAAGAGCGAGCACCCATTGAGCCTGGAATAATGCCGAGTTCATCTTGACCTGCTCGAATTGCACCTTTACGTGTAATGAATAGGTCTTCACCAAAATGATTTTCCTGACTGATATAATTATGATGACAATTGATCGCTTCTTTCGTCATCTGAAAGGCTGGTAGAAGAGGGCGGATCGCTTCTAATATCAGACGCATCATTTCACGACGATTTTCGAAAGCATAACTTTGTGCCCATTCCACAGCTTCAACATAATCATCAAAACTATTTGAGCCCTGAGCAAAATAACTCAAGTCCTTGTCAGGAACATGCCCAAAACGATGTTGCGCTTCTTTCTTTGCAAGCTCAATAAAATAGGTGCCAATCACATTGCCCAAACCGCGACTGCCAGAATGAAGCATGACCCAAACATCTTGATTTTCATCAAGGCAAAGTTCAATAAAGTGATTACCACCACCTAAAGTTCCCAATTGTTTTTGCCAAGTTGCGTCAAATTTTCTGAGCATTCGGACAAGACCAGGGTGTTTCTTAATGATAGGCTGCAAGCGTTTTTCCAATGGAATAATACTCGAGGCTTTCGCTTTAACCTGCTTGTGTAATTCAAAACCTACAGGAACCTTGCGTTCTATCGCATGGCGTATCGGTGCAAGGTTGTCAGGTAACTGATCAGCTTTTAGATTCAAGCGGATCGCATTCATACCACAACCAATATCTACACCAACTGCGGCAGGGATAATGGCATGTTTTGTAGGTATAACGCTGCCCACAGTCGCACCTTTGCCGACATGTACATCAGGCATCACTGCAATATGTGAATAAACAAATTGAAGTTGTGCCATTTTCTTAAGTTGTTCAATGCTTTCCTGATCAATATCGTGAGTGAATATTTTCACTGGCACGCCATATTGAGCATCTGCATTGAGGATTTTTTGTATGCCCATAAGATTCTCTCTTATTTTATAGTGGGTCCGAATAGGCATAAAAAAACCTAGCGAATGCTAGGTTTAAGTAGTCATTCGGACAAGTAGTTGATTTGCCACTTGTCCGTGAGTCGACAGCGCGCCAAATCTTAGTAAGTTGTTCCTTGTAATGTTGGCATGCGTGTCGTCCTCCTAAAATAAATGTTGCCGTTAAAATATGAGCAAAGATTCTACTCATATTTAAATTTTGGTCAAGTCTTATGTAGTTTATTCACCTGGTTTAACATTCATATCTTGATAAGCAATGAGCTTAGTTTTGTGTTTCCACTTATAACCTAGCCAAATTACCAAGAATAAAGGAATGCTGATATAGGTCGAGATAAGCCCGATCCAATCGATTTTTCCGCCAATTAAAGCTTGGTAGTTCTGACCAAGAATAATGATTGAACACAGAATAAATGCAAACCACGGTGCGAATGGAAAGAATTTAGCACGATAAGCGAGATCTTCAAGACGGTAACCTTGTGCTAGATAGCCTTTACGGAAACGATAATGTGAAATCGCAATTCCCAACCAAACAATAAAGCCACACATTCCTGACATGTTCAGTAACCAGTTGAAAACCTCTTGTTCACCAATAAACGTGGTTAAAAAACACAGTGCAGCGACGGCAGTGGTTGCATATAGGGCATTCATAGGTACGCCACGAGGGTCAAGTTTGGCAAACCATTTCGGTGCACGCCCTTGTTTAGCCATATCAAACAGCATGCGTGTCGATGAATACATGCCTGAGTTACCCGCAGATAATATCGCAGTTAAAATAACCGCATTCATGACACTCGCTGCAAAAGCAAAACCTGCTTTTTCATACAATAAAGTGAATGGTGATAGCGCAATGTCTTTACTTTCTGCTGCGTGTAATAGCAGTGGGTTGTCATAACTAATCAATGTACCAATAATGAAAATACATAAGATATAGAACAACAAGATACGCCAGAAAATTTGTTTAATTGCAATCGGAATGGTTTTCTTTGGATCTTTAGATTCGCCTGCTGCAACCCCAACCATTTCTGTGCCTTGGAATGAAAATCCTGCAATCATTGCCACGCCAATCATAGCTTGTAAGCCACCTACAAAAGGTGCATCCCCTTTAGTCCAATTGCTAAAAGCGGAAACATCTGGTGTGAGCATGATCTTAACAATCATGAAAATACCAATAATGATAAAGATCAAAATTGCAACAACTTTGGTCATTGAGAACCAAAATTCACTTTCACCAAAGCCTTTTACCGTGAGTGCGTTAATTCCAAAAATGACAGCCAGGAAAATGGCACTCCAGTAAAATCCTGGAAGATCAGGGAACCAAAACTTCATAATGAACTGTACGGCAACAAGCTCAAATGCAACTGTAATTGCCCAGTTGTACCAATAGTTCCAACCTAAAGCGAAGCCGAACCCACTTTCCACATAACGGCTACCATAAGTGAAAAATGCCCCAGAAGTGGGTGTATGCGTTGCGAGTTCGCCTAAACTGGTCATTAAAAAATAAATCATTAGACCGATTAAGGCATATGCCAATAATGCACCGCCTGGACCGGCACTAGCAATGGTTGAACCTGAAGCGAGAAATAAGCCTGTACCAATAGAGCCACCAATAGCGATCATATTGAGATGGCGGGCACCAAGCTTACGCAGAAGCTGTTGGGGAGCAGATGTATCGCTCATAAAAAATCCTTAAACACTATAAGGGTCGGTTGACACTTTATAAATGAATTGCGTTGTAGGCTGAAATATCAGCCGACCCTACTTGCACAGGCGAATAACACCTTGAAGCCTTGTTGATCTGCTTTCACCATACATTCTCCAAAGCTTTGTTCAATCAATGGAGGATAATTTAAGAAACGATTCGCCACGATCCATAACTCACCTGAACGTTTCAAGTGTGATTTTGCTCGTCGACATAATGTTTCACTGGCATCGTAATCCGTATGAATTCCTTGATGAAAAGGCGGATTACTTACGATTGCATCTAAGTCTTTTGGCGCGTCGGCAAAGCCTGTTACAGGCTGAAGATGTAAATGAGCCAAGTCCAGCCCATTACGTTGAAATGTCATCTCAGTCGACCGTAATGCAAATGCATCAACATCAAGCGCAAAAATATGTTGGTTTGGATGAAGCTTGGCTAAATACGCACTAATAATGCCTGCGCCACAACCAAAGTCGGCAATCTTACCCGATTTTACCTGTTGAAGGTAAGGGACTAACACTGCCGTTCCAGTATCTAAATGATCTTGACTAAAAACACCAGGTAAGGCACAGACCTCTAGGCGATCTTGCCCAACATCTACGGTGTAAGTTTTTAACCAATGGTCAAGTGGTTTTAATTGTTCAGTTTTTTCGATTTGCATTTGCCATAATTGACAATGTCTAGCACTGTCGAGTTTGAATGTTTTTCCATAGCTTTGTAATTGTTTAGCTGCACGTTCAACGCCACCTTTTTTTTCACCCACTAAAAAAATATGTTGCCCTTGTTTTAAATGACTCACCACAACATGCAAAAGATAGTTGAGAAGTTCTTTTGATTTCGGAACAAAAATGATGACTTGATCAACCGTAATCTGAGGAAACTCAATTGAGAAATATGAGTTAATTTGATGGCTAACAAAGCTTTGATGATCTGCATAATTCCAAGTCCATATCGAAGTTTGGACTTGACTCGGCATATTTTTATTCAGTTGATCATGTGGGGCATTAATCAATAACACATGCCCGTTTAAATAATCTTGTTGACGTAAGACAACTTCGCTACGTGGATCCATATTGATCTCTCATCAAAACAAAACCCAGTGGTCAAACTGGGTGTTTGCTATGGTTGGATGATTATTTGTGAGTTTCAGGTAAAACAAGATTTAAAACCAATGCAGCAATGCCGCCAGTCGCAACACCTGAGCTGAAAATATTCTTAAACAATTCAGGGAGGTGTTCTAGAATCTGCGGAACTTGAGCGACTCCCAAACCCAGTGCTAATGAAATTGCAATGATCAACAAAGCACGACGATCTAAGTGGATTCCCGACAAAATATTAATTCCAGAAGCCGCTACAGCGCCAAACATGACCATCACTGCACCGCCTAAAACGGCCTGAGGCACAGCTTGAATAACTGCCGCAACAGCAGGGAACAAGCCTAATAGAATCAGTAAGATTGCAATCCAGATGCCGACATAACGACTGGCCACACCAGTCAGTTGAATAACGCCATTATTTTGTGCAAAAACAGAACTTGGGAAAGTATTGAAAATACCAGCCAAGAATGAGTTGGCGCCATTGACCAATACACCGCCTTTAATTCGTTGCATCCACACAGGGCCATCAACAGGTTGATTGGAAATTTTACTAGTCGCTGTTACATCGCCAATTGCTTCAAGCGATGTCACTAAATAAATGAACGCCATTGGAATAAATAGGCTCCATGAGAAGCTCAAACCAAAATGCATCGGGGTAGGGATTTGAATCAGTGGGGTTTCACTCAGTGCTGAAAAATTTAAATGTCCCCTAAATCCAGCAAGAATATAACCAATAATTAAGGCAATTAAAATTGCTGAACTTTTCACCCAAATAATACGGATACGATTCAATAAAATAATGATGCCGAGTACGCTACAAGACATAATGAGATTATCTGCATTGGCAAAGGTGTTGTCTTGCATGGCAGTATAACCACCACCCATGCTAATCAAGCCTTCTTTAATCAGGGTGAGACCAATGAGCAAAACCACAATACCCGTCACCAAAGGGGTAATCAGCTTTTTCACCCAAGGTAGGATTCGTGAAACTCCCATTTCGATAAATGAACCTGCGATGACTACACCAAAAATTGCAGCCATTACTTGCTCAACTGGTGTGCCCGCCGCGACCATCGCGCTACCAATACCAATGATTGGACCAATAAAATTAAAGCTTGTGCCCTGAACGATCAAAAGTCCTGCACCAAATGGTCCCACTTTTTTACATTGTAAAAAAGTGGCAATCCCTGAGATAATCAAGGACATTGAAAGGATCATATTGGTATCTTCACGAGATACGCCTAAGGCTAAACAAATCAATAAGCCAGGGGTAACGATCGGGACTAAAATCGCTAAAAGATGTTGTAAAGCGGCTAAAAATGCAACAAAAGGTTTCGGACGATCATTCAGGCCATAGACCAGATCTAATTGTTGCTGGGGTTGGGGATTCGACATGGGAGTATATAAAACAGGTAAGCATTAGTGGAATATTCTAATAGACTTAGCCTACTTTACCAACGATTCTGTAACGTTTCGTCAGAAAAAAAATCACATGTCAATAAACTGTCACTACTAAAGCGTAGTATTTTTCTGTATAATTTGCCCTCAAATTTTAAGCGTTTCGAATTCTATGTCTGATATTAAGAATCTCCGCAATATCGCAATTATTGCGCACGTCGACCACGGTAAAACCACGCTTGTCGATAAATTACTTCAACAATCTGGTGCACTCGGCGAACGCGCGGGTGAGATTGAGCGTGTCATGGACTCGAATGCGCTTGAAAGTGAACGTGGTATTACCATTCTTGCTAAAAACACGGCGATCAAATGGTTAGATAAGCGTACGGATACTGAATACCGTATCAACATCGTAGATACCCCGGGACACGCAGACTTCGGTGGTGAAGTTGAACGTGTAATGTCGATGGTTGACTGTGTATTGCTTCTTGTTGACTCTCAAGAAGGTCCAATGCCACAAACTCGCTTCGTAACTCAAAAAGCATTTGCTCGTGGTTTGAAGCCAATCGTTATTATTAACAAAGTTGACAAGCCAAGTGCACGTTGTGACTGGGTTATTGATCAAGTATTTGACTTGTTTGATAACTTAGGTGCATCTGATGAGCAATTGGATTTCCCAGTTGTATATGCTTCTGGTCTTCGTGGTGTGGCGGGTCCATCACCAGAAGAATTAGCGGACGACATGACGCCGTTATTCCAAACTATCGTTGATATCGTAGAGCCACCAGCAGTAGACGTTGATGGTCCATTCCAAATGCAGATTTCTTCACTTGACTATAATAGCTTCGTCGGTGTTATCGGTGTTGGTCGTATTCAACGTGGTTCTGTTAAGTTAAATACTCCAGTAACCGTAATTGATAAAGAAGGTAAGACGCGTAACGGTCGTATCCTAAAAATCATGGGTTATCACGGTTTAGAGCGTGTTGATGTTGAATCTGCTTCTGCAGGTGATATCGTTTGTATCACAGGTATCGATGCATTAAATATTTCTGACACGATTTGTGATCCGAAAAATGTTGAAGCATTACCAGCATTGTCTGTAGATGAACCTACAGTTTCGATGACATTCCAGGTAAACAACTCACCGTTCGCTGGTAAAGAAGGTAAATTCGTAACTTCACGTAATATCCGCGAGCGTCTTGATCGCGAATTGATTCACAACGTCGCATTACGTGTTGAAGATACTGACAGTCCAGACCGTTTCAAAGTTTCTGGTCGTGGTGAACTTCACCTTTCAGTATTAATTGAAAACATGCGTCGCGAAGGTTTCGAGATGGGCGTATCACGTCCACAAGTAATCATCAAAGAAATTGATGGCGAAAGACAAGAGCCGTATGAAAATGTAACTTTTGACGTTGAAGAACAGCATCAAGGTGCTGTAATGGAACAAATGGGTCACCGTAAAGGTGAAATGACCAATATGGAAGTAGATGGCAAAGGCCGTATCCGTATTGAAGCAACAGTTCCTTCACGTGGCTTGATCGGTTTCCGTTCTGAATTCTTGACCATGACTTCTGGTACAGGGATCATGACATCAAGCTTCTCTCACTATGGCCCTGTGAAACAAGGTAGCGTAGCGAAGCGTCAAAATGGTGTATTAATTTCTATGGTTCAAGGGACTTGCTTGGGCTATGCATTATTTACACTTCAAGACCGTGGTCGTTTATTCGCTAAGCCACAGTTAGAAGTTTACGAAGGGATGATCGTGGGTATTAACTCTCGTTCAGACGATATGGTTGTAAACCCAACTAAAGCAAAACAGTTAACTAACGTTCGTGCGTCTGGTACTGATGATGCTTTAACTTTGACACCTGCAATTGAATACACGCTTGAACAAGCACTTGAATTCATTGAAGATGATGAATTAGTTGAAGTAACACCAAAATCGATTCGTATTCGTAAGCGTTATTTGACTGAAAACGAGCGTAAGCGTAACCGTGATAAATAATTTTTCATAACTGAAAAATGAAAAACCGCCAAATTGATTTGGCGGTTTTTTTTATTGCATCATGAAAAGAACGATTGCATGCTTAAGTTCATATTTTTATTAAAATAAAATATGTTGTTAAAGTGTGAAATAACTTTCTTTTTTTGATAAAAATATTAAATTATCAACATTATGCTAACCATATACACCTGTGTATTAAACAATCCCAAAACAGGTTGTATTCATTTCAGTTCTGGAGCGTTATAGATGAGTATTATTCAAGAATTTAAAGAGTTTGCGATCAAAGGCAATGTCATGGATCTCGCGATTGGTGTGATCATTGGTGGTGCTTTTGGCAAGATTATTGATTCTATGGTCAAAGATCTTCTTATGCCAATTATTTCATGGATCTTGGGTGGTGAAGTGGACTACACCAACTGGTTTGTTGTGTTAGGAGATAACCCTAACAATTTAAGTAATTTGGCAGCAGCTCAAGAAGCTGGGTTAAATGTGTTTGCATACGGTAATTTCATTACAGTATTAATTAATTTCTTATTATTGGCATGGGTAGTGTTCTTGCTAGTCAAAATGATGAATCGTTTACGCAAGCAAGAAGAAGCGGCACCAGTAGAGCCAGCACCAACACCAGAAGATGTGCAATTATTGCGTGAAATTCGTGATGAGTTGAAAAAACAGGGTTAATACTCTGGAATAAGAAAACGGCATGTATATGCCGTTTTTTATTGCCAATGAATTAGGCGTAATAGCGCACCCAAGTGTTGAAAGTGTTATATCAACATAGAAAAATCCTAAATTTCATTCTAAGATACGGCGAATATTTGAGGGGACGTGCAGAAATGAATCGACTTTTTGTCTATGGAACCTTGTGTCCAAATCGAGAAAATGCCCATATTTTAGGTGCGATTGAGGGGGATTGGCAGCAAGCAAGTGTGCATGGAACTGTTCATATTCTAGATTGGGGTCCTGATAAGGGATTGCCAGCTATCATCCTCAACTCACAAGATCCATTGGTTCAAGGGTATTTATTTCGTTCCGAAAAGTTAGAGGAGAATTGGCAAATGTTAGATGATTTTGAAGGATTTCAATATCAGCGGGTACAAACAGACGTTCTCCTTGCATCAGGCGAATGTATAGACGCGTGGACTTATGTGATGAAGCCGAAACAAGATTAAATCTTGGGCAACTGAATTGGCCCTTAGGCGATTTTAATGAACTTAAAATAAGATTTAAGCTCATTTGGGATTACCAGAAGCCATCCTCGAAACTTAATTGACAATAAATGGAAGCTGATTGGTTTTTTGATTGGAGCATGTAAAACGCGTTACGTAACACTCAAAACTAATCTATCAATGATAGCGACAAGCTGTCCCTTTTTTGAATTCGCTTACAACATCTTTGACAAAATTACAGGTTGAATATTGCCTCGCAATTTTTGAAAAATCCGCATCCAAATAAATCCATTTTCATGGTTGAACCATTTCTTTTTCTTTGATTAAGAAATATCGAATTCTGGTCGTTTGCATAGGGTTAAAATCGCCTTAATATATTTGAAAAATCATTTAATTGGGTGATTTGTCTGTCATGAAAAATTCTCTAGAAAAATGGATTGTTTATTTATAAATTTATTACATTTAAAATTTTAAAATAAATTTTTTGTAATTTTATTAATTTGAATCAAAGAAAAAAAATCTTTTGTGAGAGCATTCACATTAATAATTTGTGTCATATCTAGACAATAAATGGCAGTCACTGTTTAATTTTTAACTATAGATTGTGTGCGGATTGTAAACGCAATTTAATTCAAGCAAATAAATAGAAGTGAACAGAGCTATGAATAATAAGATGAAAGTTATCTTAAGTATCGTCATTGTGGTTGGTTTGGTGATTGCATTGGTTGTTTATTTTAAGCCTGCTAACGAAACGTCAGTTTCGGCCAATATGCATTCAACAGATACAACTTCACAAAGTGCACCAAACGATCAAAATGCCTTCACAACTGATGCAAGTCATCCAACTCAGTTAGCTTCTAATGTTGAACAGGCTGCCGCGAATACTTCGGGTGACAATGAATTGGTTGATACTAAAAGTGATATGAGTATTCAACCGATTGATCCAGAAACCGATGTAGGCAACCAAATTATTGAACCAAACTGATCAACATAGTTTGTTAAAACAAGCAAAAAAAAGGAAAATGTTTATGATTTACAAAAAAATGCTGTTAGCGCTATGCATGGGTTTATCCTTTGGGGCTAGCAATGTACAAGCGCAAATTTCACCGCAGGCTGCAAATGCGCAATTGAGTAATGCTGCTAAACAAAAAATTCAACAGGGTAAAATTGACATCAATGCATTATTACAAAATGCATCGAATGACCTGATTATTGAATATTATAACGATGCAGACCAAAATTTGACTGCGGCACAGTTAAGGAAGTATTTCCAACAACAAAAACAAATGATCACTAATCAATTTGCCCAACAAAACTCGGGTGTTCAATTGTTGCGTGATTACAATGCCTTACCGATTAGTTTTTATCGTATACAAAATCGTAATGCGTTAGTGAATTTATTAAATAATCCAAACGTCAAAGCGGTCTATCCGAACCGTGTATCCAAAGCCACTTTGTCTCAGAGTTTAAACCAAATTGGTCAACCTGTAGCAAAAACTCAAGGCTTTACAGGTGCGGGTACAACAGTTGCAGTTTTAGATACAGGTGCAAATTATAGACATTCTGATTTAGGGAGTTGTACTGCACCGGGCACGCCAGCAAGTTGTCGAGTCAGCTATGCGCTTGATTTTGCCCCAGAAGATAACTCATTAGATGACAATGGTCATGGCACCAATGTGTCTTCAATTGCTGCTGGTGTGGCACCTGAGGCTAAAATTGTTGCTCTTGATGTGTTTCGCGGTGTAAGTGCCTATGATAGCGATATTATTTCGGCTTTAAACTGGGTGACGAATCAAGCGGTAACTCTCAATATCAAGTCAGCTAATTTAAGTTTAGGTAATTCAACCAGTTATTCTTCAACGTGTACTTCTTCATCGTTGACTAATTCATTCCAAAAATTACGTAATGTGGGTGTAATCCCTGTGGTTGCTTCAGGTAATGATGCTTATACCAATGGTATCTCATATCCAGCATGTACAGCCGGTGCGGTCAGCGTTGGCGCTGTTTATGATGCGAATGTTGGAGGACGATACTATCAAAAATGTTCAGATCAGTCGTCTTATATGGATAAAGTGACTTGCTTTAGTAATAGTGCATCAAACCTAACTTTATTAGCGCCAGGAGCACCGATTACGGCAGGAGGTTATACTCAAAGTGGTACATCCATGGCAGCTCCACATGTTGCGGGTGCAGTCGCTGTGTTGCTTGCAAATAATGCCTTACCAAATGCGAGCTTGGATGACATTGTAAATCGTTTAAAGAATACTGGAACATTGGTGACAGATCACCGTACGAATCAACGTTTTCCTCGTCTGAACTTGAGTGCGGCAGTTGATGGTTTAACATCTTCAACACCAACACCAACACCAACACCAACACCAACACCAACACCAACACCAACACCAAAGCAGGTGTGCACTAACTTTTTCTTCTTTACAATCTGCCAATATGTATAGATTGAATGAAGTAAAATAGTGGAATGAATGGCAACTGATATTTTATAAGTTGCCATTTTTCTTATGGATTTGTTGCCAAACGTTACAAGTTCTTGAAACTCGCTTTGAATCTATTGCTTATGGCGATTCGACTACAATTGTTCTTTCGGCTCGGCGAGATTGCAGCATTTTAAGCGCTTGTGTGTTTTAAGGAGTGGTATTCGTCATTGACTCACATTCTAAATTTGATTTCGATCAAATGGAAACCAAACTGACTTTTAATCGGACCATGTAAGACGCGTTCAGCAGCACTGAAAACCAGTTTATCTATAACAGGAACAAGCTGTCCTTTTTTGACTTCGCCTAACTCGCCACCACGTTTGGCTGAATTACAGGTTGAATATTGCTTCGCAATTTTTGAAAAATCAGCACCAGAATGGATACGTTTTTTCAATTGTTCAGCCATGTCTTTATCTTTGACTAAGATATGTCGAACAATAGCAGTTTTCATGCGTTGTTCTCCTTTAAAAAACTATGCTTTTTTCAGTTTCAATGGTTGGCATTGTGGGCAAAACACACTTGCACGTTGTCCCAGTTTTAGGTTCTCCAAGGTAGTCTCACAGTTAACACACATCTCGCCAGCTCGACCATAGGCCAATAAGGTTTGTTGGAAATAACCGTTTTCACCCATTGCGTTGCTATAGTCACGCAAAGTTGAACCTCCTAAGTCGATGGCTTGTTTTAAGATGCGTTTCACTTCAATCACCAGCCTTTCCACTTGAGTCTTGGTTAATGTAGACGCGGGTTGTGCAGGATGCACGCCAATATTGAAAAGGCTTTCAGTTGCATAAATATTGCCAACGCCAACCACTATATGATTATCCATTAATGCAATTTTAATGCCGACATTTTTTTTACTTAGCTTTTCGCGCAGATAGGCTGCATTAAAATCCTCACTGAGCGGCTCGGGGCCAAGTGTATCAATCAGTTTGCTTTGATGAACCTGATCGAGCCAAAGGATACAGCCGAAGCGACGTGGATCATGGTAACGAAGTTGTTGATCCTCAAAATCTATGACCAGATGATCATGTTTTCTCAATTCATCATTTGGTTGGCACAGACGGAAACTACCTGACATACCTAAATGCCAAAGCATCTGATCTTGTTCAAATTCGGCCAAAATATACTTGGAACGACGTTTAAGTCCCACTAAACGTTGTCCAACCAATTTATCTAGATCATTCGGAATGGGCCAGCGTAAGCTCGGATTAAAGACTTTAATGGATTGAACGCGTTGCTCTAGTAGGGGAAATAAACTGGTTTTGGTTGTTTCGACTTCGGGTAACTCAGGCATCGCCAACTCGCAGAATGAACAGATATACTGGATGAATCGAGTATAAAGTGTAGTGTGTAATATTTCAGAGAATACTATGACAGATATTTTACCATTAAGCTGGTTTCAACGTGAAACCTCAGAAGTGGCTTATGACTTAATTGGCTGCATATTATGTAAGCGACAACCTGATGGCCAAGTCATCCGCTGTACGATAACTGAGACAGAAGCTTATTTGGGCGTTCGTGATAAGGCTTGTCATAGTTACAATGACAAACGCACAGCTCGAACTGAGGTGATGTATCGTTCTGGCGGTACAATTTACGTCTATTTAATTTATGGCATGTATGAAATGCTCAATCTCATTACTCAAACTGAGGGTATCCCTGAAGGAGTGATGATTCGATCTGCATTTTTAAATGGCGCTTCAACTAAAAAAGAATATAAGCTTTTAGCTGGACCAGGCAAGCTGACACGCCATTTAGGTATTGACCGGACTTTAAAAGGGCAAACCTTGGGAGAGGAATCTGGATTGTGGGTTGAAGCGGCATCAACGCAGCCCGAAGTGGTGTTGACGCCTCGTATTGGAATTGACTATGCCGAAGAAGCAAAAGACTGGCCTGAACGATATTGCTGGAAAGATCATCCTTCTTTGAGTCGTTAATTCTCATCTGGTAATCAATTTTTAGACATTAGTGAAGAGTATTACAGATTTGCTTAATGTTAAGTCGAATTCAATGTCCAAACCAAATACTGCTTTTTGTTATCATAACTACAATATGAATATAGGAAATAAGCATGTCCTTATTACGTTTAGACCGACTTCATTATCGTATTTTGATGAGTTTGGGCTGCATTTCTAGCCCACTTGTTTGGGCAGAAGACTTAGTTCAAGACGTTACTGTATTACCGACCATCCATGTCGAAGCAACCCGTATGAATACTGACTATTTACATACGCCTGCCTCAGTGTTTCGGATGGACATGCCTGAGCACCAACAATCTGCTCAAGTTAACTTAACCGAATTGGTAAAAGGTATACCAAGCCTACAATTAAATAATCGTGAAAATTATGCACAGGATTTACAGTTATCCATGCGTGGTTTTGGTGCGCGTTCTACTTTTGGAGTGCGAGGGATACGCCTTTATGTGGATGGTATTCCTGCGACGATGCCTGATGGGCAGGGACAGACCTCAAATATTGATTTAAGTAGCCTAAGTCATCTTGAAGTTTTAACAGGACCTTTTTCGTCACTATATGGAAATTCTTCTGGCGGGACTTTATTAACAACAACCAAAGAAGGTCAAGGCAAAGATTCAATTGAGATGAGCTATGCGGGTGGTAGCCACAATAAAAATCGTGCGGGTATCATTTTGCAAGGTGGTGCCAAAAATCAAAATGAACCAAGCTATATTATTAGTTCATCTTACTTTGATACAAACGGCTATCGACAACACAGTGATGCAGATAAAGTTCAAAATAATGCCAAGCTGACTTGGAGTTTGGAAGATGGTTCCAAAGTGAACTGGATTACCAATTATGTAAAGATCAATGCTAATGATCCACAAGGTTTAAGCCGAGAGCAGTGGCAGAAAAATCCTCGTCAAGTGAATGATGCGGAGAATAGATATAATGTTCGCAAAGATATTGAGCAGACTCAAACAGGAGTAACGTGGTCAAAACCAATTAATGATCAGCACGAGTTGTATGCGATGGCTTATTTTGGCAATCGTCAAGTCACCCAATATCAATCTATACCAAGATGTAGTTTTAAAAAAGACACTCAAGAATGTATCCCTAACAGTGCTCAACTAAATAAAAATCATGCGGGTGGTGTGATTGATTTTGAGCGTAATTATTATGGTGCTGATTTCCGCTGGACAAGTAAAGAACTTTTGCCAAACATAAGCTTCAGCGCAGGGCTTGCTGTTGATAGCATGGATGAAGATCGTAAAGGGTATGAGAACTTTAATCTCGTCAATGGCTCGCCATCTTATGGAGTAAAAGGCACTTTACGACGTGATGAAGACAATACTTTATGGAATATTGATCCCTATTTACAAGCCTCTTGGCAGTTTTTACCAACTTGGCGTTTAGATACGGGTGTACGTTATAGCAATGTGCATTATAAATCTAAAGATCACTATTTAAGCAACGGCAATGATAGTGATAAAATGGATTATAACAAGGTTTTACCATCGGCTGCTTTAAGCTGGCAAATTGCACCTGAGTTATTGGCTTATGTCAGCTATGCTAAAGGCTTTGAAACCCCTACTTTTACTGAAATGGCCTATCAAGCAGATAAAGACAAATCAGGATTTAATTTCGCGCTAAAACCATCGACCAGCGATAATTATGAATTCGGTTTAAAATCACAAAATCAGCTCGGTGATTTTACTTTAGCTGTTTTCCAGAGCAAAACTAAAGATGATATTGTTTCTGCGGGCACTTCTAATGGTCGTTCGACGTTTAGAAATGCAGACAAAACGCTTCGTGAAGGTGTTGAGTTTACATGGAATAAAAAGCTGTGGCGTGATTTAACTGCAACAGCCAGTTATGCTTATCTCGATGCAACATTCGATGCTGATGTTCCAGTCAATCTTGATAAAGATGGTGCTGTACTCGCTGCTGCTATTCCATCTGGCAATGCAATTCCTGGGATTGCTAAAAATCAGGCTTTTATTAATATCACTTGGCAGCCAGAGCAAGGTTTCTACGCAGGACTTGATACCCAGTTTATGGATAAGGTCTATGTCAATGATATCAATAGTGATGCTGCTGCAAGCTATACCGTGGCATCGATCTATACGGGTTATGCATGGAAATATGCTGATTGGGGCATTAATGGCTTTGCGCGTGTAGATAACCTGTTTGATAAAAACTATGCGGGTTCTGTCATTATAAATGATAGTAGCGGTAATCAAAATCCTAATAATGGTCGATATTATGAACCTGCTGATGGGCGTAACTGGAGTGCGGGTTTTTCAATAGCGAAACAGTTCTAAGCATAGCGATCACCAAATACCTTGCCGAAACAGAAGGTATTTGGTGATTTGAAGAAGAGGTTATGGTTTTGAAGTCGATGCTTTAGCTTGTTTCTTCTGAGCCTCGATCTGTTCTACCTTCGCTAAAGACTCTTTAGCTTGAGGTATACCTTGTCTCGCAAGTTCAGTAAAAATCTTTTTTGCCTCAGGTAGATTTTGCTGAATAATATCGCCATTTGCTAGCATATTACCTAATGCCATCAAAGAAGGAGCGTAACCTTTTTCAGCAAGAGATTGAATGCTCTTAATCGCTTGTTGACGCGTTACAGGATTCTTATTTTTAACCCCTTGTCCAAGGTCATAAATCGCTCGGATGTGCATCGCAGGATAGTAATTCTTCTGAATTAATGGTCTAAGTTGGCGAATTGCAATTTGATCTGTCTCAGGTTTACCTTGAGCAAATAATAAAGTTGCGATTTCCACAATTGCTTCTTCGGATCCCTGTTTGGATGCTTTATCGAGGTACTCTTTAAATTTCTGAGTGTCTTTGCTTAAACCTAAATTACCTTGACGATAGGCTTGGGCAATGACAAAACTCGCTTTCCCGAAACCTTTATTGGAAGCATCTTGGTAATATTGCAGTGCTTTCTTTTCGTCTTTATTGGTACCTTGACCATGCTGGGTCATGGAGCCAAGATTATAGATCGCTTGAGCATTTCCTGATTCTGCAAGACGCTGCATTTCTGCAAATGCTGCAGGATAATTTTTTGCTTCGTAGAGTTGGGTTGCTTTTGCAAAAACATCAGACTTGTTGGTTGTTTTGTTGTCTGCTGCCAATGTTGAATGGCTTGCAACGATCATTAAACTGGCAATGAGCAACTTTTTCATCATTTTTTTCCTTTCCTTCATTTCTGCTCCAATCCTTTGTAAACAGCAGAAAATAACTTAATCCCCACATCATAAAAGTTTCGTGGAGAATGTAAATAATGATTTTGTACGTATTGTGCCAGAAAAAGGTTTTTTAATTTCTATTATTGTGCCATTAAAATTCATAAAAACAATGATATATGGCTATTCTTTATGGAATTGCCATGAAGAATATATGGAGAGAAAATGAATGAGGCAATAAACGCTAACGTTATTCTATATAACGTTGCATCGTGAGTTGTAGTAATTCAATTAGATCAGAATCCATATATTGATAATTATCAGGGATATCTAAAACAAACACTTTCTTATTCATGAGCTGTTTAGAGAATTTCTCTTTAATTTGTTGCTTATGTCGTATTTCCATCACAAAGATTTGATCAGCCCAAAGTATATCTTTGATCGAAACTGTATGTTTAGCGTGGCGGCTGGTACCAGCTGATCGGGTATGGAGACCATACCCTTGTGCAAAGATGCGTTCAGCAGTTGGACTACGCCATTGATTACGACTACAGATGAATAAAAAGTTCAGGGTTATAGTGTCCAATAATTAAAACGGGATTCAATTAGATTCTTCATTTTAGAAACTCGAGGATATTCAATTCCTAATTTTTTTGAGCGAGCGAGTTTATCTTGACGGGTACACAAGTACTTCCATTTTTTCTGGGGTTTCCACAAAAGAGAAGTATGCCGACAGTCTCGACCTCTGAAATGGAACTTTTTCTTTCGTCTCCAAGCTCGCGTGCGTTGTTGCGGTAAATCATCCATTATTAAAAAACTCATGAATTAATCGGGTTCAGCAGCCGCGATAACACATGAGTTTTGAATTTTAGCTTACAGTCCTGTTTTTAACAATAGATTAACTTGGTCTCGCCACATCACCATTCAGTGGTTCAGGTAAGTCTAAAATATTGACATCTAGTTCTTGCAAAGCAGTTGGTTTGGCAATCACTAAAGCTAGATAGCCACCTTCGTAAGCTATACTATTGACCACTTCAACATCTTTACTCAGTTGTGTAGCAGGAGCGGGTGCTGCCTCTTTCCCCTGAATTAAATGTAACCAATGTTTTGGTTTAGCTTTAAACCAAAGACGAGCCACAATTTCTTGTCCGAGATAACAACCTTTATCAAAGTGTACCCCTTCACGCTGATGTAGACGTAATTCTTGGGGCTGAAATAGGTGTTCAGTCGTTTGAGTGATCCATGCTTGCCCAGATTGAATTGCTTGAACTTGCCATGTATTGATATCAGTTTCTGAATTAGAAAAATCAGTTTGAATACCATTGATCGTTGGATAAACAGCATTCATTTCCTCTAACTTCATTTTGGAAAATGCACCGAACTTACGAATATGTTTGGCAAATTCTTCTGCTTGATCCTGCGTGGTAACCAGCTCAAAACTTTCTGAATTTATTTTTTTGATCCATAGACCAAAGTGAATACGCCCCTTTAAATCACAAATTGCAGTATAACGGCTTTCATTCTCAACCAATCGTTCAACATGGACAGTGACTTGACCTTGTAAGAATTTTTGTGCATCTACACCATTTAAGCTAAAAGCAGTAAAAGCAAGTTGGTTCATAGATCAATCCTAAAGCTGCATTCTGATCATTAAAATAAGAATGGTTATTTTGCGCCATTTTTCACAAAAAAGCAGCTTATGAATGTTGATATTCATGCTGAAATGAATAATAGATCGCTTCATCTTTGTATAACGATTGTGATGAGCAGCCTAAAGAGCAAAATAATATTGATATTGGAGAATAAAAATGACAGGCACAGTGAAACTACATCAAGTGTTCAGAGCACCAGCAGAACGAGTCTTTAAAGCCTTCTTAGATCCGGATGCTTTAGTTAAATGGATGGCACCTCATGGGTTTACAGCCAAGGTTCACCATTTGGAACCGCAAAAAGACGGAACATATAAGATATCATTTACAAATTTCTCAACGGGTCAGGTACATTCATTCAGTGGTACTTATCTTGAGCTTGTTCCAAATGAATTACTCCGTTATATCGATAAATTTGATGATCCGAATTTGGCTGGAGATATTCAGGTTACGATTGAATTGAAACCAGTCATGGTTGGTACTGAAGTCAATATCACTCAAGAAGATATTCCAGATGTAATCCCTGTTGAAGCCTGCTATTTGGGTTGGCAAGAATCATTATATTTATTAAGTTTATTGGTCCAAGCTGATATACCTGACCAATAAGAGATTCAAATTACTTATCAGTTGAACAGTGTAATAGCTGAAAATGAAAAACTTGATCGAATTTTCAGAGTAAAAATATAAACTTAAATGTGGAAAAAGAATGAAGGGTAAATTTTGAAAAATAAAGGCTATGGATCATAATAGAGTTTTTGAGATTTTTTATGTCTTTTCCAAATTGCCCACAATGCCAATCAGAATATACTTATCAAGATGGTGACTTATTCATTTGTCCTGAGTGCTCACATGAGTGGAAAGAAGGGGAGAGTCAGACTGCTGAATTAGAAGAAATTATTAAGGACGCAAATGGCAATGTTCTAGCAGATGGGGATAGTGTGACTGTAATTAAAGATTTGAAAATCAAAGGTTCATCTTCAGTTGTTAAAGTTGGAACAAAAGTTAAAAGTATTCGTTTAGTACCTGACGCCAGTGATGGTCATAACATTGATTGTAAAATTGATGGGGTTGGTGCGATGAAACTTAAATCTGAATTTGTTAAAAAAGTTTAATCCGAACACTGAAAAAAGAGCATGTAAATGCTCTTTTTTTAGTTACATCACTTACCAAAATTGAACAAAATTTAATCTTCTTAAACAGCAAATGCTGATCTATATTGGATGAGTATAACAATCAAAACTAACTCCAATAAATAGAGGTCCTTATGGCAGGATGGTTCGAAGTAAGTCAGGCAAGTGATGGGCAATACCGTTTTACACTCAAGGCAGGCAATGGCGAGGTCATTTTAACGAGTGAGTTGTACAAGGCCAAAGCTTCAGCGATGAATGGTATTGCATCTGTGCAAAAGAATAGTTCAGATGATACACGTTATGAACGCTTAACTTCTAAAAATGATAAACCTTATTTTAATCTTAAAGCAGCGAATCATCAGATTATTGGTACCAGCCAATTGTATGCGAGTGAACAATCACGTGATAAAGGAGTTGAATCGGTAAAAAATAATGGTTCATCAGAAACGATCAAGGATACTACCGTCTAATCTCTCAATAAAAAGCCGTTTCATTGAAACGGCTTTTTTACATCTTAAATTTCGATTAGCGAGCGAGTTTTGCGAATAACGCTTCTTTATCGAGGTTACTTGCTTCAGCATCACGACGACCTTTGTACTCAAAAGTACCAGCATCTAGACCTTTCTCGCCGATTACAATACGATGAGGAATACCCATCAATTCAAGATCAGAGAATTTAACGCCTGGACGCTCATTGCGATCATCAAGTAACACATCATAACCTAGTGCTTGTAGTTCAGCATAAAGTGCTTCAGCTGCTTCTACCGTGCGTGGTGATTTATGCGCATTCATCGGAACTATGGCAACATCGAAGGGTGCAATTGTTTGTGGCCAAATAATACCTTTATCATCGAAGTTCTGTTCAATTGCTGCTGCAACCACACGAGTCACGCCAATACCATAACAGCCCATAGTCACGGTAAATGGTTTGCCATCTTCACCCAGTACTTTACAACCCAAAGCTTCAGAATATTTCGTACCCAGTTGGAAGATATGACCAACTTCGATACCACGCTTAATTTGCAAAGTGCCTTTACCATCAGGAGATGGATCACCCTCAACTACATTACGAAGGTCATAAACCTCTGTAAATGTTGCATCACGATCCCAGTTTATACCAGTTGCGTGTTTATCAACTTCATTTGCACCAGCAATAAAGTCAGATAATACAGATGCAGCCCGGTCTACAATCACGGTTAAGCCTTTTTCAACCAAACCTTGTGGACCACAGAAACCAGCAGTTAAGCCATATTTTTGCAATTGTGCTTCAGTTGCAAAAGTTAATGGTGCTGCAATCAAAGGATGTTTTTCAGCTTTGATTTCATTTAGCTCGTGATCGCCACGTAAGAATAATGCCACGATTGGTGTATTGCCTGCTTCATCAACAACACCCTGTACCAATAATGCTTTTACAGATTGTTTCGCATCGGCATTGAGGAATTGGCAAACATCAGCGATGGTTTTTTGATTTGGTGTGTCGACTAAAGCAAAATTTTGGGTCGCAGCAGCGCGTTCACCCACTAAAACTGCTTCAGCCATTTCGACGTTTGCGGCGTAGTCTGACTCAGTGGAAAAGGCGATATCATCTTCACCACTTGCAGCAAGGACATGAAACTCATGAGATGCTGATCCACCAATAGAGCCTGTATCCGCTTGCACAGGACGGAAGTCCAATCCGAGGCGGCTAAAGATACGACTATAAGTGTCATACATTACATCATATGTTTCTTGCAATGATTCTTGATTTGCGTGGAAAGAATAAGCGTCTTTCATAATGAATTCACGAGAACGCATTACACCAAATCGTGGTCGAATTTCATCACGGAATTTGGTCTGAATTTGATAAAAATTCAAAGGAAGTTGTTTATAGCTCTTTAATTCATTACGCGCTAAATCTGTGATGACTTCTTCATGGGTAGGGCCAAGCACAAAATCGTTATCGTGACGATCTTTGAAGCGTAGTAATTCAGGGCCATATTGTTCAAAACGACCAGACTCTTCCCATAATGCGGCAGGTTGGGTCACTGGCATAAAGACTTCTAATGCGCCAGAACGATTCATTTCCTCACGGACAATCGCATCTACTTTCTTTAAAACACGTGTTCCCATGGGCAACCAAGAGTATAAGCCAGAAGCGAGTTTACGGATCATCCCCGCACGTAACATGAGCTGATGAGAAATAACCTCAGCATCATTTGGGGTTTCTCTTAACGTTGCAAATAAAAAGCGGCTTGCGCGCATGGAAACTGTCCTAAAGTTAAGTGTAATTAAAAATGGTGAACATCAGTCAATACTGCTCACCTACATTTGAACTAGCAGGCATTATGACATGAATCAAGGGATTTGGCGCAGTAAAAACTCGTATCAGCTTTCTAAATCCATGGGGGGGCTAGCGAAATTCTTGTTATTTATAAGACAAAAATAGATTGGATTTATTGTGTGATTATTGATTTGATTCGAGTTTTTTGAGTCGATAAATGATATCTGTGTATTCGTAATCTGTTTTTTGATACGCATTTCGGAGACTTTCAACCGTTTTTTTGACACTTTCAATATTCTGCGTATTGTTTGCAAGATTACTCTTGAGCTGTGCTGGAACCGCTTGCCCTTTGCGGTGATATTCCATTTCCTGACGTTTAAATCGAATTTTATCACTTTGCAATTGCTGGAGTTGTTCTTGTTGATAATTCAATTGTTTTTTTAAATTTTCTAGAATCTGGTTTCTTTTTGCAGTGGCAATCTGAGAACTACCATAAGCTCGTTTTAACCGTAAATCCTGTTCTCTTTGGCGAGCTAAAGCTTCTCTTTGTACAGATTGTTGTGCATCCACAGCCGCATTATAAGGGCGGTTACGCCTAATCACTTGCATATTTCGATCAAGCGCTTCGTATCCATGACGAATATGATCGGGTGAAACAGATGTGCTGACATTGGCAACACCATTACTATCATAATAGCGATACCAAACTGCTTTGGCTGGATCGGTGGAAGCAAGGGTAGAAGTGCAAATGAGTACTAATAGGGAAAATGAGCAAATGTAAATGCAAGTCATCGTTTTAAGCTGGCTAACGCGGAAAGCGTACTTTAACGAACCAGTCATTACATCTCCCGTAAAAAAGTTAACTAAAACACTTATTTTTAAATAATAATCAATTGTATATTAGTGGTTATTTATACAATTAAAAATAGTTAGAATGCAAAAAAAATAGGAATTTAATTAAAAGTGTGAACTACTTACGATTGTTCTGGGAAACTGATAGGTTGGTTCAAAAAACTTCGTTGATAATGCAAGTAAAGATATGTTAAAAATATCAAACTGTATAAAACAAATTAAACCAACCACAATGTGTATTGAGTGAATGGGGCGGAACAATTAAATGGAAGATAAATTTCAGAATTTAAAGGTGATGGTGATTGACGATTCAAAAACGATTCGTCGTACAGCTGAGACCTTGTTACAACGTGAAGGTTGTGAAGTAATTACTGCAGTTGACGGTTTCGAAGCATTATCAAAAATTGCTGAAGCAAATCCCGATATCGTTTTTGTGGATATTATGATGCCGCGTTTAGACGGTTATCAAACCTGTGCATTGATCAAGAATTCATTAAATTATCAAAATATTCCTGTCATTATGCTTTCAAGCAAAGATGGTTTATTTGATCAAGCAAAAGGGCGAGTTGTGGGGTCAGATGAATATTTAACGAAGCCATTTAGTAAGGATGAGCTGTTGAGTGCTATCCGTAACCATGTTAGCGCATAAAATTTAAAAAATTGAGGAAAAAATGGCTCGTATTCTTATTGTAGATGATTCACCTACTGAAACATTTCGCTTTAGAGAAATTTTAACTAAACACGGTTATGAAGTTTTAGAAGCAACCAATGGTGCTGATGGGGTAACAATGGCACAAGCTGAATTGCCTGATTTAGTGCTTATGGATGTTGTCATGCCAGGAATGAATGGCTTCCAAGCAACACGTCAGATCAGTAAGGCGAAAGATACACAACATATTCCTGTTGTGATTGTAAGTACCAAAGACCAAGCGACGGATCGTGTATGGGGTAAGCGTCAAGGGGCAAGTGATTATTTGACCAAGCCAGTAGATGAGCAACAGCTTATTGATGTGATTAAACAGCTATTAAGTTAATTGGTTCGCTCACTATGAGCCTCTCATGACGTAATAACGGGATAGAGTATGGCAGCAAACGGATTTATCGAGTTGCTTCGTTTATCCAAGCGAGGTAACAAGCAATATACTGCAACTCAAAATGAAGTCAGCCGTTGGTCTGGTATTGCATTTGAGATGTTAGGGCAATATTTTGTTGCACCATTGGGGGAAATTTCAGAGGTGATTTATCCTCCAAAATATACACCTGTACCGAATACTCAGGCGTGGGTGCGTGGTTTGGCAAATATCCGCGGAAGATTACTTTCAGTGACTGATTTATCACATTTTATTTCAGATCAGCGAAGTCAATTTTCTCCGACACAAAAAGTAATTTGTATTAGCCATCAAGATCATTATGTGGGGTTGGTCGTTGATCAGGTCTTGGGAATTCAACACTTCAATAAAAAGAGTTTTTTTTCTCAAAGTAATGAGCTAGACAGTAAATTAAAAGACTATTGTCAGGGGTATTTCCACCAACATAATCAACAATGGCATGTGTTCTTATTGAGTCGATTGTTAAAAAATCCTCAGTACATGAACGCATCAATAAAGTTTATAAACTAATTTAATACGCGGCGGAAGATAAACGCGTATTCAGGGGAGAAGCTGGAATGGGCTTTAAACTTAAAAAGAAGAATGGTAGTGACGGTGCAGGATCGAAGAAGGGTGGGGTTTTTTTAGGAAAAATTCGTACACAGCTTGATCAATTTTCTCGTTTATTCGGTGAAACTGAAAAGTCTAAGCCGATTATCTATCGTGCCTTAATTGCTTTGGTCCTTGCAGTTATCCTCTTAATTTATTTGTTCGTGAGTTTGCCGCGTTCTAACCAATTAACGCGTAGCTTAGGTGAATTACGTTTGCTTTCGCAGATGATTTCACGTCAAGCGACTGAAGCAACGGCTTCAGGTACCTCTGAGACGATGAATAACCTAGTTGCTTCTGAAAAGCGCTTTGCAGAAAATCTGGAAGTGGTGGAAGATGTATATGGTAAAGGTTCTGATGAATATAAAAAGGTCAATGAGTTATGGACCAATGTATCGAAGAACATTGATTTAATTGCGTCTCAACAAGCAATCATTAATCAGCTGTATGACACTAACATTTCGATTAGTGAAACGATTCCTGAGATTCAGGCTGAATATAACTTGATGGTTGACCAGATGGTTCGTGAGAACATGCCAAGTAGTCAGGTAATCATCACCAAAAACCAAGTGTTCATTGCGGAGCGTATTTTACGTTCTATCAACTCGGTTTTGGTTGGAACGGATAACTCAAACGCTTCAGCAAATGACTTTGGCGCAGATATTGAAACCTTTGGTATTTACCTGAATGCTCAATTGAATGGTAGTTCTGAGCTGGGTGTTGATCGTATTCGTTCACCAGAGTTACGTGAATCGGTTGATAGTATTAAATCCGATTATGACGCTGTTTTAAAATTGGCGGCTGAAACGGTTCTAAAAAATGCCAACCAGATTGTCCATGTACGTCAAGCATCTTCTGAAATTTTTACTCAATCTGATGCCTTGTTGACTTCGTTAAATGCTTTGTCAGATAAGGCAGAAGGCGGTTGGGGGAATGTATTAGCGGGTATTGCATTAATTTTAGCTTTAGGTGTCTTGGTTTTCTCAGCACTTCAGTTACTTGCACTGCGTAGCAATACAGATAAAGAGCGTGTGACACGTTTACAAGATGAATATGATCGTAACCAAAACGCGATTTTACGTTTACTTGATGAGATTGCTGACTTAGCTGATGGTGATTTACGTTCATACGCGACCGTATCGGAAGACTTCACTGGTGCAATCGCTGACTCGATTAACTTTGCGATTGATCAATTACGCGATCTTGTTTCTCGAATCACCGATACATCACAAGAAGTTGCACGTTATACTCAAGATACGCAAAGCATTACCAATCAATTGGCAGAAGCTTCTGAGCATCAGGCTCAAGAGATTGCTGGTGCTTCAGCTGCAATGAATGAAATGGCATTGTCAATTGACCAAGTATCTGCGAATGCATCTGAATCAGCAGAAGTAGCAAAACGTTCGGTACAAATTGCAACCAATGGTGCGCAAGTAGTAAACCGTTCGATTGAAGGTATGGATCACATTCGTGAACAAATTCAAGAAACATCTAAACGTATTAAGCGTCTAGGTGAGTCATCTCAAGAGATTGGTAACATCGTCTCGTTGATTAACGATATTGCGGACCAAACCAACATCTTGGCATTGAATGCTGCCATTCAAGCATCGATGGCGGGTGAAGCTGGACGTGGTTTCGCTGTCGTAGCGGATGAGGTTCAACGTCTTGCGGAACGTTCTGCATCAGCAACCAAGCAGATTGAAAGCTTAGTAAAAACCATTCAAACAGATACCAATGAAGCCGTTATTTCAATGGAACAAACAACATCTGAAGTTGTACGTGGTGCTAACTTAGCAAAAGATGCTGGTATTGCCCTCGATGAAATTCAGACCGTATCTGGCGACTTGGCAAAACTGATTGCAAGCATTTCGGATGCAGCAAAACTTCAGTCTGCATCAGCAAGTCATATTGCGACTACGATGAACGTTGTACAGGAAATTACGTCGCAAACAACAACAGCGACGTTTGATACAGCACGTTCGGTTTCAGAGTTGGCGAATATGGCTGAATCATTACGTGAATCAGTAACTGACTTTAAGTTACCTGAATAAGCAGCAGGATTGGAAAGGCAGATGGGGGTGTCTGTCTTTCCATTTTTAGAGATGTAGGATATCTCTACAAGGTGATGGCGAAATGGAACGACATCTTGTGTGATTGTTACTCGTATTTTTTACCCACAATTGGTGGATAAAAACGAAAGAAGCCGCTATGAAAGAAATATTAAAAACGTTAGTTGAAACGATGACGCTTCCTGAAGATAGTTATCTTGAACAAGATGCAGAAATTCTTGAAATTTTTATTGAAGAATTAGATGAAATCTTTGTCGAGTTAGACCCATTATTAGTTCAATGGATTGAACAGCCGAATCTACAGAATGTGTTGACTGATATTCGTCGTCATTTCCATACGCTAAAAGGTTCTGGTCGCATGGTTGGTGCGAAATCTTCAGGAGAGTTAGGTTGGACGGTGGAAGATACGTTAAATCGAGTCTTAGCCGGAACAATTCCGCTTACGACAGAAATTCAACGTTATGTACAAGCGATTTTTAATATTTATCGCTTTAAGTTAATTCACGATTTTAAAGCGGTTCGAGCACATCTGATCGATTTACGACCATTGGTGCTATTAGGCCAACAATTACAACAACAGCAGAGTGTAGAACCAGCGCTTTCTGACTTATTAATGCTTGCTGATTATTTGGTAAGTGAAGATTTAAGTACGGGATTAGAATTAGTTGAAGAAACGACATTTGTTGATCCTGCGAATCAAAACGAACGAGATGAAGCAGAAACACAATCTGAACTAGAAAGTGCAGATGAAGTGTTAGCCGAAGATGAACTCCTTGCCAAAGAAACATTGGCGATCTTCTTGGAGGAAGCTGAGGAGCACTTGGCAACAATTGATCAATTCTTACAAAATGATCATCCGACCAGTGAGCATTACAATTATTTAATCAGAGCCTTGCATACGCTTCGTGGTAGTTCGGCAATGGCGCATATTGATCAAATTTTTGATGCTAGCTCAAAAGTTGAAAATTTATTTAAAACGCTATTGCATGATGAGTTAGATTCTAATTCGAATGAAACTGCTTTGCTGACTCACTATGCTCAATTTGTGCGTGATTATTTATACAGTTTAAGACAGGTAGAAACACAACAAAGAACAGACGAAATTCATGCGACGTTCAATACCGCTTGGGACAGTTATGATTTCCAACTAGAAGACGCTCAAGGTGAAAATTTAAGACCACAAGGGCTGGTTTCACAGCTACTGGAGCTTAATATTCAAGATTTACTAGATGTGGAATCTGATTTTGAGCAACGTGTAAGAACTGAATTTCCGCAATATATTCAGCAACTCAGCCAGCAAGCTGAGATTTTATTGCAACATACACACCATCATGCAACGATTGGAATCTATCAATACACCAGTCTATTAAGGTCGAGTTATCAGGACTTAATCTTTAAGCCAAGCTTACTGAATCTTGAGTATGGATTTAAGTTATATGATCAAGTCCATCAACAATTTATTCAATTATTTGATACATTGGCCGCAGGGCAGCGAGTTACCCTAACCAAAGAACATGAACGAATGCTCAATGAGTTGAGTACATTTACTCAACAGAATATCGAATTATTAGAAACAGATAAGATTGAGATAGATAATGATCAAGTGGTTCCGTTAAATGAACCAGAAGTTGTACGGGATTCAGTCGTAGAAACGAGCGATTTAGCCGCTCAGTTTGCTTTAGACAAACAACAGTTGCTGACAAGTGAATCGAATCGTGATTTTGACCCTGATCTATTAGATATTTTCCTTGAAGAAGCTGATGAGCTTTTAGTCGGTATTGATACCGATCTCAGTACTTGGGTTGCTGATCCACAAAATGTGAACGCACTTAAAAACTTGATGCGGTATTTACATACCTTAAAAGGTGGCTCAAATATGATTCAAGCGCGTCACATTGGTTTGATTGCGCATGAGTTAGAAACAATTTATGAAAAATTGATTAATCAACAGATTCAACCGACCTCATCACTTATTGCTGTGATTCGCTCAGTACAGGATGATATCGCAGATCGTATTCAAACGATCCGTGATCAGCAAGTCGATTATCCATCAACGCATGTCTTGGTAGTATTGACTAATTTGATGCAAACTCCTGCAACAGTGGGAATACAGTCTGATAACTCTACTGTATCGCAAGATACCGACAAAGTTTCCCATTTTGATACTCCTATCGAAATAGAAATGCCGGCTCATGCAGCGGTTTCTGAATCCTCGATTGATGTTACCAGTTTCGCCGCTCAATTGGTTTTGGACAAACAACAATTACAATCAGAGCAATCTAATCGAGACTTCGATCCTGATCTCTTAGATATCTTCCTTGAGGAAGCAGATGAGCTGATGGTGGGTATTGATGCTGATCTAAGTACTTGGACGGCTGATCATCAGAATGTAAATGCGTTAAAGAATTTAATGCGTTATTTGCACACCTTAAAAGGTGGTTCAAATATGATTCAAGCGCGTCACATTGGTCTGATTGCGCATGAATTAGAAACGATTTATGAAAAACTGATTAATCAGCAAATCCAAGTAACAGCTCAGTTGATTGCAATTATTCGTCTGGTTCAAGATGATATTGCAGACCGTATTCAAACCATCCGTGATCAACAAACTGACTATCCTTCAACGCATGTTATTCAATTGCTACAACATGCAGACCAAACGGTAGAAGGCGAGCTTTATGAGCCTGAAACTGAGATAGATGAAACCTCAACAGCACTTGAAACTGTTGATTTGGAGTTTGCAGGTTCATCATTTGAAAATGTTGAACAACAGGCTATAACCAATGAAACAGAGTTTAGTTTTGCTGCGGTAGAGCCATCGCTTCAAATAGCTGAAATAGATTCAGACACAGAGCGTGATGAGGTTGTATCGAGCCAGATGCAGGAAACTGCTGAGGAGACAACAGACGAAGAAGATGTTCGTTCTTTAGTAGAACAAACTTTCCTCGAAGAAGCCGAAGAATTGCTCGAACAAGCTCAACATTTATTAAAACAATGGTTTGAACAACGCGGTAATCGAAGTTTATTATTACAACTTCAGCGTAATGCACATAGTCTTAAAGGCGGTGCACGTATGGCTGAAATGGATGCAATCGCAATTATTGCATACCACTTAGAAAATGCATTCGAGCAGTTTGGTCTACATCATTTTAGCTCAAATGTTTACGATAATTTATTGAATACTGCATTAGCATGGCTCAATGATGCCATCTTTAAACGTCAATATGCCAATTTCGATGGTTTAAAACAAAGCCTTGAAAATATGGAATTTGTTGATGTAGCTGCACAACTTCCTCAAAAGCTTTCTGCAAGGGATATTTTCACTCCAGAATATACAATGGAGTTTGTGCAAGGTGATGGTTCGGAACCACCATCAATGTTCGGCGAGTGGGAAAGTACTGAACGTATTGAACAGAACAATGAAATGATTCGTGTTTCAGCTGAAGTCATTGAGAAGATGATTGATTTATCAGGTGAGAATGCGATCAACCGTTCACGTATTGAAATGGACTTAGGTCAACTCGGTGGTACGTTGACTGAAATGGAACTAGCGATCAAACGTTTGGCGGACCAGTTGCGCCGGATGGAAGGCGAGTTAGAAAGCCAAATTATCGCGCGACATGGCGGTGAAGATGCCCGTTACGCAGACTTTGACCCGCTCGAAATGGATCAATATTCTTCTTTAAATCAGTTGTCAAAATCTCTTGCAGAATCCGCATCGGATTTGGTCGACTTTAAGACGACACTTTCAGAGAAGATTCGTGATACAGAAGGTTTATTACTGCAACAATCTCGTATTCAGGCGGAAATCCAAGAAAGTCTAATGCGTACACGATTGGTACCATTCTCGCGTTTGTTACCTCGTTTACAGCGTATCGTCCGTCAAACAGCTTCGACGCTTAATCGTCCCACTGAGCTGGTGGTGAATAATACTGAAGGTGAGTTAGACCGTAGTATTTTGGAGCGTTTAGTTGCACCATTTGAACATATGTTACGTAATGCGATTGACCATGGTATTGAAGATCGTGAACAACGTTTACAAGCGAAAAAGCCAGAAACTGGACATATTGTTTTAAATATTGGTCGTCAAGGTACAGATGTCGTTGTTACTTTTAGTGATGATGGTAAAGGTATCGATGTCAATCGTATTAAAGAAAAAGCGATTCAAACTGGATTGATGACCAAAGATCAGAAACTTGATCAAGAAGAAATCCTTCAGTTTATCTTCCATCCAGGTTTTAGTACTGCGGCACAAGTCACACAGATTTCAGGACGTGGTGTCGGTCTAGATGTGGTGCAAAGTGATATTAAAGCTCTAGGTGGTCACGTGAGTGTGAGTTCCACTTTAGGTAAAGGGACTACATTTACAATTCGCGTACCGACTACCGTCGCAGTAAGCGATGCCTTGATGGTAAAAGCAGGCGATCAACAGTTTGCATTCCCATTGGCACAGATTGACCGTATTGTTCGTATCTCACCAATGGCTTTAGAACAGTACTTTGAAAGCCAAGATGATTATTTCAAAATTGACCAAGAAGATTATCGTTTACGCTATTTATCAGAGTTTGTCGCTGGACAGCCTATTCCTCGTTTGAGCGGTATTGTGCATTCTTTACCTGTGTTGCTGATCAAAGGTGCCCAAGGTCAGATGACTGCATTATTGGTTGATCAATTGATTGGTTCTCGTGGGCAAATTGTTGTTAAACCTGTTGGGCAACAATTCTCAAGCATTGGCGTCATCGCGGGGGCAACAATCTTAGGTGACGGTCAGGTGTGTTTGATTTTAGATGGTCGAAACTTGGCACGACAAGCACAGTCAACTGCCCGAAGTAAGCAAGCAGATGAAAGCTATACTAAACAGCGTTACGATGAGCGTCGTCTCATCATGATTGTCGATGACTCAGTGACAGTACGTAAAGTGACTTCACGCTTGTTAGAACGACAAGGTTATGATGTGGTGACTGCCAAGGATGGTGTTGATGCAATGGAGCAGCTTGAAACAGTGAAGCCTGATCTAATGCTACTGGATATCGAAATGCCACGAATGGATGGTTTCGAAGTGACCAATCTAGTACGCCATCATGAAATCCATCGTGATTTACCAATCATTATGATTACGTCGCGTACAGGGGAGAAGCATCGTGAACGTGCATTATCCTTAGGCGTTAGCCAATATATGGGTAAACCATTCCAAGAGGAAACGCTCTTAGAAAATATTGAAAGCTTACTTGCAGTGCGCTGATTAAGGTGAATAAGAATGGTAAAGAAAAGCGCTAACACCGCATTAGGACAGATTGATCAACAAGAGTTACAGCATCTTATTACAGTCTCGACTGGATTTATTGATGCCTATATTATTGAGTGTCATCAAAAAGTTCCGATGCTTCTACCGCAGAATATTGTTTTATCAGCAATGGATACGCCTACCAATGTAGAACATATCGAGTGGCATGATTTAAAACTACCTGTATTTGCTTTACATGATCCTTTGCAGAAACAAGGGGTTGCGTTGGTTGTGGAAGGAGAAGATGTTTCACAGCGTTTTGCACTTATTTGTAGTGAAATGCCCGAGTCGATCCGTTTACGTATTTCGGAGATCGTTGATGAGGAAGGTGAAATTGAGGATCAAAACGTTTTTAAATACGTAAAAATGGGTGAGAAAAGATTCTTTGTCCCGAATTTGCAAAATATAGAAGCCCAATTGGGGTTATAAAAAAATAAAAAGGAACTCATTTTAGAGTTCCTTTTATTTTTAAATCATTATCTTAAGCAAGCAGTTGGACAAGGATTTGTTCGTAAATTTCAGCTAACGGTTCTAGATCATCAACATTCACATGTTCATTAATTTGATGAATCGTCGCATTTAAAACCCCAAGTTCTAAAACTTGTGCGCCAGTCGGTGCGATAAAGCGGCCATCAGATGTCCCACCACTGGTTGAAAGTACTGTTTCTACACCAGTCACATCCTTAATTGCAGTTTTTGCAGCATTTACTAATTCACCGACGGGTGTTAGGAATGGTAAGCCTGAAAATGTCCAGCTAATATCGTAATTTAACTTATGTTTATCTAGTATTTCTAAGACACGCTGTTGAAGGATTTCTGCGGTAACTTCAGTCGAATAGCGAAAATTAAATGTCACTTTTAGGTGACCAGGAATGACATTGGTCGCACCCGTACCTGCTTGAATATTCGAGATCTGGAATGAGGTGGCTGGAAAATATTCATTACCATTGTCCCATACAGTTTCACATAACTCATTTAATGCTTTAGAAGCAAGATGAATCGGATTTTCTGCAAGATGAGGGTAAGCAACGTGACCTTGTTTTCCATTTACAGTCAATACCGCATTTAGAGAGCCTCGACGACCATTTTTTACGATATCGCCGAGTTGATTAGTGCTTGATGGTTCACCAACTAAGCACCAAGTCATTTTTTCATTACGTGCTTCTAAAGTTTCAACTACTTTGACCGTACCATTAATCGATGGGCCTTCTTCATCTGATGTAATTAAAAAAGCAATTGAGCCTTTGTGATCTGGATGTTTTGCGACGAAACGCTCTGAAGCAACAACCATTGCAGCTAAAGCGGTCTTCATATCCGCCGAGCCACGACCATATAATTTTCCATCACGAATGGTGGGTTGGAACGGATCTGAGTTCCATGCATCTAGGTGTCCAGTTGGAACCACATCAGTATGACCAGCAAAACAGAAAACTGGATTTTCTGTACCACGACGAGCCCATAAGTTATCGACATCCTCAAATCGGAGCTTTTCGATATTAAAACCAATTTTTGATAAACGATCAGCCATGATGTTTTGACAATCATGGTCTACTGGCGTTACAGAAGGTTGGCGGAGGAGTTGTAAACTAAGTTCAAGCGTATCGGAGTGGTTCATGCGAGATGGTGCTAAATCTGGTGAAATCTGAACCGATATAATAGGGGAATATTGCCAAGAAAGGTATGTCAAAATAAACCTTATCTACGTGTAGATAAGGTCTTGTGGGGGATTGTTCGGTAAAATTACATTTTATTTTGTGTCTTTTCAGCCGTTTGAGTAACCTTATCACCAGCTTTTGACACATCTTGGCCAAAACCTTTAAATGTATTACAGCCTGTTAAAACAAAAGCAGTCATGATTGATGCAAATAAAACTTTTTTCATCATATTCTCCGTTTCAATTTAATTTTGATGTATTTAAGAGGCTAAGAAAATTAGAAGAAAATGAACATAATGGTTTGATTATAGATGTGTTATGAAATGTTACTTGGGTAAGTTAAGTTTGATTAAATAATAATGCAGGTTGGCGGAACATATAAAATGCCGGATCAGATTCAGTTGTATGATATAAACCGTCGGTCCACCATATTGCATTGGATGAAGTGGCTATTTGATTCGGGCAAAGCCATTCATGGCGTTGAAGTCGATAGTATGTTTGCTGAGGGATACTCGTTCCCCATGTTCCTAATTGACGAGATGTATTTATCCACATCGGTAAGCATTGATTGTTTTTCTGTTGATGGGGAAGATAAAGTTGGCCTTTCATGACCGCAAATTTTCGTTGGATGTTATAGCCATTTGCTTCTGAAAATTGAAATTGGCGATCAGTAAAATGCTTTAGTTTACGATGTAATGTATCTTCTCGATTGAGTCCATACCAGTGCGCTAGATTTAAATGACCCTCGCCAAGATAATATTTTAAAGCAACCTCCCAATGCTCAACTTCTTGTGTCAGTTGATTAAGCACAAGAAAATCAATTTCGCCTAAAGTGATTGCACCAGCAATTTTTTGGATACTATGCCCTAACAGTTTATAAGGGTGGTATTCGTCATCGAGTAACCAAAACCAAAGTAAGTTCTCAAAACGTAAACCTAAGCGAGTACTTTTAAGTCGAGCTAAAAAGTCGTGTAAAGGTTGAGGTTGTTGCTCGAGTTGATATAAACGTTTTTCGTAGTTTTGATACAGTATTTGCCAAGTCGCGTTATCGTGTAAGTCAAACTTGTTTTTTATCATTAGCTCGCTAGGGACGGCTGATAAAATATTTGGACTAGCGATAGCGAAGGCCAGTTGACGTACAATTGGGTTCTTAAATTTTAACCATGGTTCAAAAAAGCAAGGACGGTCAGCGACGCTAAACATGAAGGAACTCGATCATGGAAATAATGGACTAAGTTTAAGAAACAAGAACAAAAACACTTTATACTAGCACGGTTGTTTTGACATGTTGGTGAATTGGTAAATGAAGATCCTATTCTGGCGCAGTTTAGTTATCCTTTTTGTGACATTAGGGATCATAGGGGCTATTTTGCCAGGCATGCCAACCACTGTTTTTCTCATTATCGCTGCTTGGGCGGCATCTAAAGGTTGGCCACAAATGGATGCGTGGTTACTCAATCATCCCAAATATGGTCCTACCTTGCGTAACTGGCGAGAAAATGGAACTGTGCCACGGAGAGCAAAGTGGCTTGCCAGCATTATGATGTTAATTAGCGGCATTTTGATGTTATTTACCAATGCACCTTTTTTGGTAAAGGTCTTTACCAATACAACCATGTTTATTGTTGCTGTTTGGCTGTGGTTCCGTCCAGAGCCTGAGCGAGGATAAACAAAGCAACGCTTTGTCCGAGTGCAAGACGAGCGGCTATGCCGCAAGTGGCGAGTTAAGAAAAGCAACGCTCTTGTGGAATATATTCCTCATGCGCAAGACGAGCAGCTATGCTGTGAGTGGCGAGTTAAGAAAAGCAACGCTTTGTCCTGAGATGGAATTAAAGCTTTGTAATAAGACGAGCATCTGAAAATCAATAATCATCCTGTCTTATATCAAAACTACAGAAAAGCAGTTCTATTTATGTTGAAATAACACCATCTGATTAAAAATATAGAGACTGAACATGCCCTATGCGCTCGAACAGGCCGATATCTTAATTGACTTAGCACAACAAACTTTGTACTTGCCAAAACATAATAAACTTTATGTTATTTCCTCAGGAAAAAATGGTATTGGTGAGCAAGAAAATACAGGGAAGACACCAAGAGGGTGGCATCGTATTGCTCAGAAAATTGGTGATGATGCGCCTAAAAATTCGGTTTTTATTGCCCGACAAGCGACTGGTGAAATATACGATCAAGATCTTGCGCAACAATTTCCTGAACGAGACTGGATTCTTTCTCGGATTTTGTGGTTGGATGGGTTACAAGCTGGATTCAATCAAGGTGATGGATGTGATACATTCAAGCGATATATCTATATTCATGGAACACCAGAGACAGAACCTATGGGCATCCCAATGTCGCATGGCTGTATTCGAATGAAGAATGATGAGGTTATTGAGCTTTTTGAGCTGATTTCAGAGCAGGCATTGGTTTATATTTCGGAACATGCGCTGGATGAGTCGATGATAAAATCAGAAAGAAGTGTTTAAATAAAATACGAAAACATTGGAATTATCAAAGAATTACTTATTTTTTAATCACTCAGGTGGTTTTTTCGGAAAAGTATATGAAAAGCGTTTGACAGTCTGTAAAGATTCTCTATAATGCACCTCACAAACGATGAAGACGTTAAGGGCGCTTAGCTCAGTTGGTAGAGCGTCTGCCTTACAAGCAGAATGTCGGCGGTTCGATCCCGTCAGCGCCCACCAAGCCTTTACGTTAAAACTCAAGTGCAGCGGTAGTTCAGTTGGTTAGAATATCGGCCTGTCACGCCGAGGGTCGCGGGTTCGAGCCCCGTCCGCTGCGCCACTTAAGTTTTAATAGTCGTTTGCCATAATTGCAAAATTATCGTGCAGCGGTAGTTCAGTTGGTTAGAATATCGGCCTGTCACGCCGAGGGTCGCGGGTTCGAGCCCCGTCCGCTGCGCCACTTTAAGATTGCAAGAATGGGTATACCTTAGGATACAAGACTACGCACTTTGTTTGTCTTGCGTCATAAAAATTGATAGTCAATCAATTTTTATTCCTCAGGGCGCTTAGCTCAGTTGGTAGAGCGTCTGCCTTACAAGCAGAATGTCGGCGGTTCGATCCCGTCAGCGCCCACCATAATTTGTGACATTTACTTCTTTACAGAAGTATCATAGTGCAGCGGTAGTTCAGTTGGTTAGAATATCGGCCTGTCACGCCGAGGGTCGCGGGTTCGAGCCCCGTCCGCTGCGCCATTCTCTTGATTCCCTGTTCAAGAGGATGATAGTTTTAACAAGTATCTTTATACTTGATCTCTGATTCGAGATGCCATTAGAAAAATCAAAGATTTTTCTCTTGCGCTCAGACAAAGCTTCGCTTTGTTTATCCTCGCTCAGGGCGCTTAGCTCAGTTGGTAGAGCGTCTGCCTTACAAGCAGAATGTCGGCGGTTCGATCCCGTCAGCGCCCACCATATCTCCTTTGATAGTCTCTGTTTCAAATCGTTGTAATCAATATTAAATTCTTTTATTATTAGCCTCAATAATGATTCTAATATTGAAGTAATATATGAGAAACCCTTATCAACGTAAGGCTGCGTCGAAATCTCAAGCAACGACATCAAACACCTCTTCTAAAGACAATTATCGCAAATTTATTGAAAATATTATTTTGCAACGCCAAGTGATTGCGCTATATCACGATGGCTGGGCATTATGTTCAACGCCTTCTGGACAGCATGCACTTTCAGTCTGGCAAAATAAAAGTTTGGCTAAATTATTAATCAAAGACAATTGGGCGAAATACGAGCTGCAAGAAGTTCCCTTGATGGATTTTGTGGGAAAAATGATCCCATTTCTAAAAGAAAATAATACAATTCTATCTTTAGATTTAACCCCTGAGGGCAATAATCTGCTGGTAACTCCAGATACTTTGTTATTGGATATCAAAAATTTCTTGTATCAAATCTATTTACAGCGCCCTGATATTTTTGCTGAATTAAAATTACCGTTACCTCGTGATATTCGGATACATCAATAAGTCTTTGAGATATTTTGATCTCATCTGGAAAATTGATTGGGTTTTGCCCAATCAATATT
Source organism: Acinetobacter haemolyticus (assembly GCF_900406815.1). Lineage (GTDB taxonomy): Bacteria > Pseudomonadota > Gammaproteobacteria > Pseudomonadales > Moraxellaceae > Acinetobacter > Acinetobacter haemolyticus_A. The sequence goes on along the minus strand of NZ_OVCN01000002.1, from coordinate 36,869 downwards.
CATTAAGTACCCAACCGCTCGCGTAAGCAAAATATTCTCTTAACCACGCGTTATATCGTGTTTGTAACGGTGTTGTAGCACCGATTGTCACGATATTGCTATACCCTTGTTTTTTCGCAATTGCGGCTGCACGAAGTGTATGGAAGTCACTCGTGACAATCGCGATAGGTTGTTGAAGTGAAATCTTGTGAGCTTGTAATAGGGGTTGGCTATTTTTGAGATTTAATTCAGTACTGGTACTTTTATCTTCCAATATTATTTGTGTTGCTGGAATATGATGTTGTTGCTGTAAATAGCGTGACATCACAATGGCTTCACTTTCTGTTTCACCAAAATCAACACCACCTGTGAGCAATAGTTTAGCATTTGGTTGGGTGAGGGCAATTGGGGCGGCACGATCTAAGCGTTTTGCAAGCGTAGCAGATGGTTGACCATTTTCGATACCACTGCCTAGTACAATGATGGCAGCGACTGAAGTCGGTACTTCTACTTGGCTATTATTCTTATTTAAATAGTTAAAGAAATAGCCTAAGCTAATCAACCATACCCAAAAGCACAGCCAGCCAAACCTCCAAATTGAATGCAGACGAAAATGGTAGAAAAAAAAGCGTTCTAGGTGATAGTAAAAAAATGAATAGAGACAGAAAAAAAGCCCAAGTAATAAAGGTAATACGGTTCCGATATGAATTTTCTTAAGCGCAATGAGCACTGCGCCATCGATTAATAATATAAAACCGATAACCGCAAAAAAAATACGAAGCCAAGAACTTATTTGCATACTCTGAATCGATGTCGATTTAAACTTGCTAAGTGTATGGAAAAAAAGTCGAAAGGCAAATCTTTTCATTCATCAAGTAAAAAACGAGTGGTGAACCACTCGTTTTTTACTTTTAAAATATGGACTAATATACATCCCGTCGATAACGTTGGGTTTGTCTTAATTCATCAACAGCTTCTTCACCTAAAATATCGTTTAGGGCCTGATCTACACCAGTGGCCATGCCTTCAATGCTACCACAGACATAAATGACAGCCCCTTGCTCAATCCAGTTTTTCAACTCATCTGCATGTTCGCGTAATACGTCTTGAACATATCGACGTTGCTCCTGATCTCTAGAAAAAGCCAGATCGAGACGCTGTAAACTTCCCATGTTTAGCCATGCTTGAATGGTTTCTTCATAGAAGAAATCACATTGATGCTGACGCTCTCCAAAAATCAACCAGTTGGCGGTATAGTTTTGTCGATTGCGTTGCTGTAATAGACTCATCAAACCTGCAATGCCTGTACCGTTGCCAATACAAATAATTGGGCGGTTATCATCAATCAAATGAAATGATTCATTAGTGCGAATACGCAATGCAATGGTTTGTTTTAGTTGAGCAAACTCTGTAAGCCAGCCCGAACCTAATCCGAGTTCGCCATTTGCATCGTACTTTTGACGTACCACAAGTCGTAGTAATTGCTGTGAAGGAATACTGGCGATTGAATATTCACGGGTCGGTAAAGTCGGTAACTGTGCAACTAACGTTTCGAGATCGTCGATTTGATCAATCTCAATACGTAAATTCTTATTCCATAGTGCTTGTTCAATCGTAAGATTGAGTGATTTAATCTCTACCTGCGCTGGAATTTGATATTTAATCAAGAAGTTTTGAATCTCAATCAAACTATTTTCAGGTTGGATTTCTGCGATATCACCTGCATGCCATGTTATGTCATAAGGAGCTCTGAGCTCAATATTGTAAGCTGCATTTCCCAAACTGTTCGGGTTTAATAATTTACGTTCAGTTAAAGTCCATTGATCAAAGACTTTTTCAATATTCATTGCATGTAATTCATGCTGAGTCACAACCGACAAAGCCTGATTCCACCGTTGAATATCCTCGTTATTGGCATTATCAACTTCGACAAGATCAAACAAAGCTTGGGCTTTGCACTGTTTTAACCATGCATCAACAACATAACCAAAACGACAGTAACTGTCAGGGTATTCTTTTGAACCAAGCGCTAATACAGCATATTTTAGATGAGCAAGATCAAGCGATTGCTGCATGAGTTTTTTACTAAAACTGGTGGCAAGATCAGGGGCTTCACCTGTGCCATATGTGCTCACAACGAATAAAACCTGCTGTGCTTGTTGCAGATCCTGTTCAGTGAGTTGTTGGATTGGTTTAACCGTTGTTGGTTGTTGTGCCTCTTGTAAACTGGTAGCAGTACGCCAAGCCAGTTGTTCTGCCATGCCAGTTTGCGATGCATAGCTAATTAACCATGGGGTTGCATTTGGATCTATTTGTTGGTTGATTAACGTTTGGCGTGCTGATTGAGTGAGTTTTTTCTGCTTTCGTCTCTTAAGATAAAGCATCCAACCTGTCACAAAAAATAACGGCATTGTCAGTGAGGCAAGCATCGCAATAAATTGATAGGTTGATCCAAAGAAGCTTCCTCGGTGGACAGGAAGCATACTGCTCATGATTTTTTCATTAAGCTTTTTATCTTCATAGAGATCTAGTTTTTCAAATTGATGACTTTGATAATTATAGATTGCTTGATTGCGTGCACGCTCGTGCTGTGGAGTTGGATCAATAAAGGTTAACGCAATTTTTTGATCAGCGAGCTTAGGAATATTGAGGGTCAAACTCGAATATTCACGACCAATATTGGCATTCACTCCAGTCCAAGCTTGGGTCAAAATTGTATTCACTTGTTGATTTGATAAGTCGGGTTGTTCTTTTTTGTTTTGGTCATGATTTTGTTGATGACGTTGTGGTTGCTCTACACCCATGACTTTGAACATACCTGCACGCCACCAATCATATGACCAATATAGACCTGTACAGGCAAATAGAAGATAGAAAGCAACTACCCACGTACCAACGACTGCATGCAAGTCCCAAATAAAGTTACGACCTTTTAATTTGGGTTTAATGAAAAGCCATTGTTTCAAGCTATGTTTTTTGGGAAAGCGTAAGTAAAGTCCACTGAGTACAAAAAAAATCAGCATCAATGTTGATGCACCAGTGATCTGAGCTCCATATTCACCCGCAGTGAGATTTCGATGCAAGCGTTGAATGAATTGGAAAAATTCTCGCCCTTTTACTTCGGGTAATATTTCTGCGGTATATGGATTGACCATCATGTTATAGCCGCGACGTGCACCTTCTTTTTTAATATTAACAGTAGAGGATGCAGCAGGGTCGGCAGCGATGGTAATACTATTGATTTCGATTTCAGGTTGTTGCTGGTTAAAGTGCTGATAAAGTTGGGCTGGGGTAAGCTTAGGTGTATTGACGACTTCAACGACATAGCTTTCTTGGTTGATCCACTTCAGGATTTGTTGATCGTAGGAGTAAATTGCACCTGTGATTCCCATTAACGAAAGAATTAAGCCCGCAGTAATGCCTAAAAACCAATGGATTTGGAAGAAAACTTTTTTAAACATGGTTGAAAAATGAAAAGATAATGGAATTCATGTAAAAAATTATAACGCAAGAATACGTACATAATGTGGATTTTGTAGGTAATATTGATTTTGATTATCATTTGTTTTTTGTGGCTATAAAAAAGCCTCTCAATCTATTAATAATGAGAGGCTTTTAAATAAGAGGGGGATTTAGATAGACTTTGGCGCACCCACAGTTTCAGTTAAATGTCTGCGAATGGTTTTGAAAGAGAAGTTCTTTGAATCCATTCGTTTAGGTAAAATATAAGCACCTTGTTGCTCATCACCTTTTGGTGTTTTTACTTTGAAGTTAACCAAAATAAAGTCAGGTGAAGCATACCATTCATAGATATCTTTCCAGCCAATGGTTGCTGTACCATCTTGTAAACCTACTTTTTGACGCATTACAAGACCATGCGGTTGTACGCCTAAGCGAATCCCTTTAATTTCTTGTACTGGGAATTCTTTCATTTTACGTTTTACATACCATTCAAGACCAAACTTTTTGGTGAGGTAGTAAAAAGCAACCCCAATGATGACTACCCAGCAAATCACAGTCGAGTAAGTCGAGTAATATTTGATAAGTCCTGCTGCGACTAAAGAAAGCACAACAAGAGAGATCATAATGATCCAAGCTTTGCGGCTAAATTTGTTGCTGCTGCGCCAAATCATCAGTTGAGCTTGACGTTGTTCAACTTCAGAAACTTCATAAGGAACAGGTTGTAGCGTATAAGCGTAAGGGGTTTTGGCGGTCATAGTTTAAAAAATGAGTTTAGAACTGAGTTAAGTTTAGCATTAATAGAGGGTGTTGACACGTTATAAACCCTCATAATCAAAGATATTCTACCAATGTATCAAGTACTATGAAATCCAAAGGATAGTTCAAGGTTAAAGTGACGCAAACTCAGTGCCATCCTCACTTGGTTCATGTCCTAAGCTTTGTTTGAGCATACTCAAACGAGTCAAAATACTGAGCATAAGTGACAGCTGCTGTAAAATAATCAATGACTTTTGGTCGTTTTCATTACTTTCTTTTTGGGTTAAGCGCTGCCTGATGGTTTGTAGCATATTTTGTGCGGAAAGGTCCGGGACTTCATCTCTAAGTAATGCGCCTTGAATGTCATCCAAAGCTTGATCTAGTAGGTCAAGAACTTCTTGGTCCTGTATTTGTTCACGATGTGCACCGAGTGCTGCGATATAACTTAAAAAAGTATGGCTTAGACATAAGAATTCAAAAGCTTGGGCTTTTTGAGTGCTGTCAATATTAGGCTCCGTAGCCAACGTAGAAATTAAAGAAGCAACCTCAGCATCGGTATTATGTGCTGCGCGTCGAACTACACGATAATTGAGGGCATTGTTGTGCCCTTGATGATATTGAGTGACGACTTCAGCTAAGTATTGGCATTGGGCTTGTAGAGCACGTTGAATTGAACGTGGAAGTCTACGGAATTTCCAATCTGGCCAGATAAAGCTGACACCAAACCATGCCAATGCACAACCGATAATTGTGTCAATAAAACGAGGAAATCCTGCGGCAAACGCGGAACCATCCAAGTTGAAATTAATTAAAGCAAGGATGGTAATAAATGCAGTGGCTTGAGCATATTGTTTACTTCGTAATTCAAAGAACAAAATGCCGCTTAACACTAGCATCACCAGTTGACCTTCGAGTGAAGGAATAAAATAGATAATGGCAAGACCGACGATGATCCCAACCAAAGTACCAATAATCCGTAAATATAACCGACGTTTAGTCGCGTTAAAGTTGGGTTGGCAAACAAACAGTGCTGTCAATAAAATCCAATAGCCATAAGCAATATTGGTCATTTGGATAAAGAGATAGCCAATAAAAAGCACAATTGATAAGCGGACAGCATGGCGAAATAAAACAGACTCAGGCGTAAGATTCTGTTTGATTCGAACAACGATATCCTTCATGCCTTTGAGATCATCATCTTTGAGTTGATGCTCAGGCTGTTGAGCATTATCTAAAACGAGATTTCGTTCGGTTTCTAAGTTTTGTAATTGTGCATCAATCGATTTAAGATTTTGATACAGTGCGAACAGTGCATTGACCCGCACTTGATCATATAGCCCATCTTCACGAAGTTTTTCCAAAGACAATCTTAGATTTTCAAAGCTATGTTTAAAGCGTTTATTGTGGGTATAGCGGGTACGACTTAAGATAGATTGAGCTAAATCCTGACAAGCCTTTCCTTGAATAGATAGAATTCGTTGAAAACGAAATAGAATGTCACTGTGTTGAAAAACTTTGGTTAGTTTTTGATAGTCAATATGTGCTGAATCTGCACGCTCATGAATGTCTTGTGCAACAAAATAGTATTGGAGACTTCTACGTGTATCTTTTTGTCCTCTATCACCTTTGAGTCGGGTTAATAACGCAACGCGTAAGTTGTTGAAAAGTCCAATAAGTTTGCTGTTCTCCATGGACAAATCAATCATGCTTTGTTGATAACTGGATGGCGTCATATCTACATCAAATAAGTTTGACTTAGCATATAGAAAACCGCCTAAAGCATTATAGGACGCAGCAAGTTGATCTTGTAGTTGGCGAACAGGGAACAATAAAAAGCTAATGGTGGAGAGCAAACCATACCAGGCAGCACCAACGACTAAAAGTGCAGGTTGCAGATACCATTCTTCAAATAGATGTACACCCAACATGGTATAGACAGAGATCACCAGACAGCCATAGGCAATCGTTGCATAGCGACGCCCAAGTGAACCTAATAGAATCCATCCGATGCACGAAGCAATTAAGCCAACTGCAAACGCAATTGGATAAGGGAAGAGTAGCTGAACTGACGCCGCGGTAATAAAGAAACCAATATATGTATAGATCAGGTTCATTAGACGAACTGAAAAGCGATCGTCAATGTCACTGATTGCTGCTGCTACGACACCCAGCGTAAGTGGAATGGTTGCAAGTTGGTGGTCGAGCAAATAAGGAACGAAAGCCGTTCCTGTAAAAGCAATTAACATCCGTACGTTATACATAAACGTGGTGTTATAGGTCGCTTGTTTTAAGCGTTTTAACCCAGAATTCAAGGTTTATCCTTCTTGTATTTTGCAATCAAATTATTCTGCGTGCGCTGAATGTTTATCAATGATTAACAGACAGTATTATTATGCACAAATTCACGTGAGAGTGTTAAGCTTGCACATGAATAAACTTGAATAGTAGAGCATTATGCAGGTAGAGCCAACCAATCAACGTCAATATTCAACAACATGGATTATGTTGCTTGCTTTGTTAACGGCCTTGGGACCTTTATCTATTGATATGTATCTGCCTGCCTTACCTCAGATGGCTGATGAATTTGGGGTAAGTACCCAAATGGTGGCCAATACTCTACCAGCTTACTTTTTAGGGCTTGCCATCGGGCAGCTTTTTTATGGACCGGTCAGTGATCGGATAGGTCGAAAAACACCCTTATATTTTGGGTTGACGCTCTATGTGATTGCCAGTTTAGCCTGTGTTTTAGTTACGAATGAATGGGCGCTGATCATTGCTCGTATCTTTCAGGCGTTGGGGGGCTGTGTTGGCGTCGTGATTGCTAGGGCTGCGATTCGAGATCGATTAGATGTACAAGGTTCAGCACAAGCTTTTTCGAGCATGATGATTGTGATGGGATTGGCACCGATTTTGGCACCGATTTTTGGGGCATGGATTTTAATTTTCTTTCCTTGGCAGTCTATTTTTGTTTGTTTAGCAATGATTGGGGTGATTTGTGGCTTATGTGTACACTTTTTCTTTAAAGAATCACTGCCTGTAGAACGCCGTTTAAAATTATCGACTTATCAAGTAACCACTCTATACGCTGCCATTTTTAAGGATCAAAGCTTTAGACTTCCGATGCTGGCTGGGTGTCTGACTGGCGCAGCACTATTTTGTTATATCAGTTCTGCTTCCGCAGTTTTCATGGGGCAGTATGGTTTGTCACAGCAACATTTTTCTTATGCTTTTGCCTTTAATGCTGCGGGCATTATGTTGATGTCTTCATTAAATAAGCATTTGAATACGCGAATGGGGGTATTTCCTCGTTTAGTCCTTGGCGGTTCAATCCAGTGCTTTGGAGCAGTTTGCGTGGTGAGCGCTGGATTGATGGTCAATGCGCCCTTGTGGTTTTTAATGTCAGGCTTATTTTTGGTTGTTTCTGGTATTGGTTTGACAGGTCCGAATGCAATGGCATTGGCAATGTCTGAACAAGGTGCTCGTGCAGGTACAGCGAGTGCGATTATGGGGAGTATGCAGTTTTCCTGTGGTTTATTGGGTGGGGTGATACTGAACTTTTTAGTTTGGAAGGCATCACTGAATATGGGGCTGATGATGCTGATGTTTACCAGCCTTGGATTATTGATGATCTTTAAAGTTGGGCGACAACAGCGAGCTTCAGTTTAGAAGGCTATAGATTTCTATAGCCTCTAACTGGGATTGTCCTAAACTTTAATCATTCATCAAGAAACACAGTGAAATTTTCAACTGGCTCACGAGGCGTAATGAAGGTATTCACAATATGTTCGGGGTCGGCATAACCGAGTGCGATCGCACAAACCAGCTCTTCATCGTCTGGGGCACCCAAAACATCTAAAACGATTGGATGAAAATGGTTCCATGCGGCTTGTGGGCAAGTATCCAAGCCACGAGCTTTAGCGGCGATCATGACATTTTGAATCATCATGGAGATATCCATTTTGGCACCAATGCCCATGACTTTATTCACAGTAAAATAAAGACCAACAGGTGCATCGAACAATTGAAAGTTACGCAACTGCTGTGCCGCCATCTTTTCTTTCTCACCTTTTTGGATACCTAATAAACCATAGAGTCCCCAACCATTTTCTCGGCGGCGATCAATAAAAGGTGAAATCCATGTTTCAGGATAATAGGCAAAGGTTTCTTTGTATTGTGATGCAAGCGCAGGATTTTGGAATGATTCAACTTGGGCAGTACAAACACGGTCAATCATTTCCGTACGTTTTTTTCCTGTGATGACATAAACCTTCCAAGGTTGAGTATTTGTACCTGAAGGGGCACGACAGGCAACATCTAGAATATCTTTGATGATTTGTTGCTCAATAGGGCGGTCTAAAAATGCACGTACAGAATGACGAGATCGGATTGCCTCATCCACGTAACGGACTTGTTCCATGTTCATAAAAAATGCCTCTTTATTTTCGAATCTTTCTCATGTGAGGTGACTATAAAGCAATACATGAGATTTGCGGATGATTTTTTGAACATGGTTTATATGTTGGGTGAAAAATAGTCATTACTGCAAATGACTTGATTATTCTAGTGCGTTTTTTGAACTATGCTATATTTGCATGAAAAATAATTTTATTTATAACACGATGAAAAAATAAAATATTTTATAGGTATTCTAAAAAGTGCCGTGGCTCTTCGAATAAAAAAGTACACACAATATCCTAAATTTATGCATAATACGCCCTTTTTTAAAAAACCGATTAGACTTTCCTTACTGATTAGGGTGGGGGGATTTTCTGTACAAAGCATTTTAATTTTCGAGTTTTATGCTTTGGGAAAACGTGGAAATATACACTGGATAAAGGAGCTTCTTATGAGTTTAACTCTCATCCGCAAGCCGTTCGTAATGCAAAGTTTAGCAATTATTGTTGCTACTCTTATGATGAACACTGCTCACGCGACGAGTGAGCAAGAGCAAATTCAACAACTTCGTGCAGAAGTGAGTGAATTAAGGGCTTTACTAGAACAATATGTTTCACAACCAAAACAAGAAAATGTTGCCTCTCAAGTTGTTGCACAACCTGCATCTGTTACAACACATAATCAAAATATTAAAGTTGTAAATACAGAGCCTGCAAAAAAATCTCCACTCGCGATACAAACTGCTTCCGGTGCGCAAGTTAAACTCTATGGTTTTTTGCGTGGTGACGCATCTTATCAAGCAAAGGGTGGTGATGGGATTTTTAACCGCATCAATAAAGTAGATTTGGAAGGCGCTGAAAAAAATAGTGATCGTTTCTATAGCACAGCGACTGTAACGCGACTGGGCCTCGATTTTAAATCGCCAGTTGAAGGCACAGAAGTGGGTGGAAAGTTAGAAGTTGATTTCCGTGGTGGTAGCAATAATGACACGATCCGTATTCGTCATGCTTACTTAACCATGAATGATTGGTTGTTTGGTCAAACCACATCGACATTTTTGGCAACTGATTTACAGCCAGAAATGCTTGATTTTAACTCGCCATTAGGAATTGGTACTTATCGTACGCCAATGGTGCGTTACAGTAATAAATTAAATCCAGATATAAGTTATGCCATTGCTTTGGAAAAAGGCAATGATGATAATCGAGTACCAGCGCTAAGCTCTAAACTGAAATATGATTTTGCAGAAGGGAAAGGCACGACGTCTGTACGTGCTTTATTGACAGAAGCACGTAGTAAAGTTGCTTTTAACAAAGACAACATGCAAATCAGTCGCAATGATTCAGATTTAGGTTGGGGTGTTGCAGTCGGTGCAAAATATAAACTCACAGATGCATTGCAAGCGATGGTTGACTATTCGCATGTCAAAGGTGACAGTAAATTTTTACTCTATACCAACAATGCTTTTAATGTGAATCCAAATAATATGGGTTTAAATCTGAATGAGTTTGATGCATTGACTGTCGGTACAAGCTATCAAATTACGCCTAAATTGCGTAGTACTTTAGCGTATGGCGCAATGTTTGCAGATGATAGCAATGACTTTGCTCAACAGGCTGTAACAGATGAAACCCAAAATAAGACTTTGCAACAAGGCTGGTGGAACGTCATGTATTCACCTGTCACACCTATTACGTTTGGTCTGGAGTATATCTATGGTGAACGTAAAACCTTTGATGGACAAAAAGGTAAGGATAGCCGTGTAGGAGCAATGGCACGCTATAACTTCTAGCCTATCCTGTAGGTGTAATCATCCGTGAAAATGAATCAACTTGATCGAAGCTACATTCTTACAAAGAACTGTATTGTTTTATTAAGTGGATTGAGTTTTCACTCATTTTGAGAGTTACTATTTCATTGTTTATAAGATGGAAAAAACGTCTAAGAACAAATGAAATAAACGGAAGAAGATATGGAATTTACTTTTAATGGTTTTTATACCTTAATCTCAGCGGTTATCGTTTTGTTATTAGGACGTTTGCTCGTCAACAAAATTGATTTCTTAAAGCGTTATAATATTCCTGAGCCAGTCGCTGGTGGTTTGGTTGCTGCAATACTGTCATTACTGGTCCATTCATTCTTGGGATACAGTATTACCTTTAGTAGTCAGTTACAGACAAGCTTTATGTTGATCTTCTTTGCTTCGATTGGTTTGAGTGCCAATTTTATGAAGCTAAAGGAAGGTGGTATAGGCTTAGTACTCTTCCTTGGCTGTGTCGCAGCTTATATTGTTGTACAAAATGCGGTAGGCATGAGTTTGGCAACCTTATTGGGGGTTGATCCTCTGATTGGTCTAATCGCAGGCTCTGTAACCTTAACAGGTGGTCATGGTACGGCGGGTGCGTGGGGTGAGATTTTTGAAACCCAATACGGTATCCAAGGTGCATTGGCATTGGGTATGGCGAGTGCAACTTTTGGTTTGATTATCGGTGGTATTATCGGTGGTCCTTTGGCGAAGTTGCTAATTAACCGTCATAGTTTAGCGCGCGCAAAAACGCCTGCACAGATCGAAGATCGTGATACTCATCCAGATCCACATCCAGAAGATTTAGCACCTTTTGAAAATCCACATCAAGTCCGTTTGATTACTGCTGACAATGCGATTACCACGTTAGGTATGTTTGCTGCTTGTCTTGCATTTGCAGAGTTTATGACGGGATACAGCAAAGGCACATGGTTTGAATTACCAACCTTCGTTTGGGCCTTAGGCGGCGGTGTTATCCTACGTAATATTTTAGAAAGTGTGTTGAAGGTCGATATTTTTGATCGCGCAATTGATGTATTTGGTAATGCATCACTTTCTTTATACTTAGCAATGGCATTGTTATCTCTCAAGTTGTGGCAATTGGCTGACTTGGCTGGCCCATTGGTGATCATTCTAACGGCGCAAACTTTAGTGATGGCATTGTATGCAGCATTTATTACCTTCCGGATCATGGGTAAAAACTATGATGCTGCGGTATTGGCTGCGGGTCATTGTGGTTTTGGTATGGGGGCAACACCAACTGCGGTTGCAAACATGCAAGCCATTACCAATATGTATGGACCATCACATAAAGCATTCTTAATTGTTCCATTATGTGGTGCTTTCTTTGTCGATTTAATTAACGCAACTGTAATTCAAGTGATCTTGAAATTCTTTGCCTAAGTCGGATCAAAAGCCCCAAATGGGGCTTTTTTGATTCATCCATTGTTAATCGTCTATGTTGATATTTACATAGCACATGCAAAAGCGAATAAGTGATGAATGAACAATTAAATGCCACACTCATGTCGTGGGTACAATACTTGAATGATCCGCTGTGGAATTTCTTGGTTATTTTACTCGTTGCAGTCGGTTTGTTTTATACCTTGATTACGGGTGCAGTACAGTTACGCCTCTTTTTACACAGTATTCGTGTGATGAAAGGTAGCCGTAAAGAAGGGCAAGACGATCATGGTATTACCCCTTTTCAGGCCTTTGTGACAGGTTTGGCCAGTCGTGTTGGGGTCGGAAATGTTGCAGGGGTTGCGATTGCAATTGCGATTGGTGGACCTGGGGCTGTGTTCTGGATGTGGTTGACTGCTTTTTTAGGGATGAGTTCGGCATTTGTTGAGTCTTCATTAGCCCAGTTATTTAAAGTCCGCGATCATCAGAATAAACAATTTCGTGGTGGACCTGCTTACTACATTACTCAAGGTTTAAAACAAAAATGGCTTGGTGTCGTGTTCGCGCTTTCACTCATTCTTGCTTATGGTTTTGTTTTCAATGCGGTGCAAGCGAATGCAATTATCGGTGCAACTTCACACGCTTGGGGTTGGGATAAAGCCAATCTTACTCTAGGTTTAGGTGGGCTTGATTTAGAAGTTTCATGGCTTGGAATCGTACTGGTTATTATGACCGCGTTGGTGATCTTTGGTGGTATCAAGCGTATCGCTAAAGTTGCAGAAAAAATCGTTCCTTTTATGGCGCTGCTTTATATTTTGGTGGCGTTATATATTGCGATGATTAACTTCCCAATCTTGCCTGAAATTTTCAAATTGATTTTCACCAAAGCATTTGAATTTGAAGCGGCAGCAGGCGGTTTCTTTGGTGCAATGATTTCTATGGCAATGATGATGGGAATCAAACGTGGTTTATTCTCAAATGAAGCAGGTATGGGTTCTGCGCCGAATGCCGCAGCAGCATCAGATGTTAAACATCCTGTAAATCAAGGCTTGGTACAAATGCTGGGGGTATTTGTTGATACGTTCGTGGTTTGTTCGTGTACAGCTATTATTATCATGGTTTCAGGTTTGTATCATGAGGCAGGGTTTGAAGGTGTGACCTTAACTCAAAAAGCCTTAGAGAGTCAGATCGGAAGTTGGGGCGGTGGTTTCCTAGCGGTGCTGTTGTTCTTATTTGCGTTTAGTTCGATTATTGGTAACTATGCTTACGCAGAAAGTAACGTACAATTTATCAATAACAATCCAACAATCATGTTCATTTTCCGAGTATTGGTGTTGGTCATGGTGTACTTTGGTGCAATCACCAGCGTTCCATTAGTTTGGTCAATGGCCGATTTATCTATGGGATTAATGGCAACCATTAACTTGATTGCAATTTTATTGCTCACGCCAATCTTATTGATTTTATTAAGAGATTACCTCTCTCAGCTTAAAAAGGGTGTTAAAGAACCTGAGTTTAAGTTGGATCAATATCCAGAATTGAAGAAAAAAGTTGATTCGGATATTTGGTAATGTTCTAAGTCGTAAAGCTCCTTTCGAGGAGCTTTTTTACGCCGTTTTGCTGTCAAAATACAAAAAATTGCTACAGTATTTTCACAATTGAGTCGTTAAAATTTGCTCGAAAATTGCGTGGAAATGGCCCAGATTGCGTATGAAACAGCTTGGATTATGGATGTTAGTTATACCGATGATGACCTTGGTTGGTTGTCAAACAACTGCACATATATCTCCAGTTGTGGAAGACGCTCAAACACGTGTTGTAGAAAAACCCTTCGCTAAAATTAAACAACAAAAACGCCCTGTCGTCGCATTGGTTTTAGGCAGTGGTGGTGCACGAGGTTATGCACATATTGGTGTGATTGAGGTGTTAGAGCAACATGGCATTCGTCCTGATTTAATCGTAGGAACCAGTGCCGGAAGTATTGTAGGTTCAATCTATGCCAGTGGAAAAAGTGCAGCTGAGTTACGTGAGATTGCACTCAAGTTAAAAGCCAATGATGTACGTGATGTGAGTGTTAGTTTAAAAGGTTTCTTCGATGGGAAAAAAGTTGAGGATTATGTCAATGAGCAAGTCCAAAATACACCATTACAGCGCCTTAAGATCCCGATGTATGTAGTCGCAACTGAACTGAAAGAAGGAACTAAAACTGTCTTTAATTATGGCAACACTGGGCAGGCAGTACGTGCTTCGGCTTCGATTCCAAGTATGTTTGTTCCGATCAAAATTGGTCACAACGAATATGTTGATGGCGGTTTGGTAAGTCCTGTACCGGTTCAAGTTGCACGAGATTTGGGAGCGGATATTGTCATTGCGGTGGATATTCTGGCGCAACCCGTCCATACAGAAACGACCAATGTTTGGGGGCTGTTTAACCAAAATATCAATATCATGCAGGGGCGATTAGCAGAAGAAGAACTTAAATACGCGGATATTGTGATTCAACCAGACCTACGTGAGAAAGTTCATATTTTTGATGTGAAAGGACGTGAAATCACCATGCAAGCTGGCGTTGATGCTGCGCAAAGTAAACTTGCAGATATTCAGCTGGCAATTCAAACCAAGCGTTATTCAAAAGAACGCGTGAATGCGCTATTGCCTTAATCAAGGATGATGGGGGTTAAAACAAGATCGAAAGATTTTCCGAAAATGATCAAAACAATAAAAAAATGCCTGATAAAACGCTATGAAAATAATGAAAAAACAGGTAAATAACTACATTAGCAATCCATCAGACTGATTTAAGTTTGAGGTTATAGCATACAACCATCCGTCTATTGCAGCACCACAAGGATAGTTCAGTACGATGTTTAAATCTTTTTTCCCAAATCCACGTTATTTTTTTGCTTCATTGTTACTGTGGGTCATCATTAACATGTTGTTATGGTATTCAGGTGGAAAAGAATGGGGGACATATCTTGGCTTTTCAGCGGGATATCATGAGACAGCTTTACCCATTGATGTGAGCCGTTTTTGGTCTCCAACATTTCTATGGTTCTACCTTTGGTTTTTTGCGGCAACAGCATTATTTGCGATTTTTTGGCGATTTTTCTCCGACAATAAATGGCAGCGTTGGTCAGTCTGGGGGTCGGCATTTATTTTGTTTAATATCTGGTTTGGGGTACAAGTCAGTGTCGTGATTAATGCGTGGTATAACCCATTTTATAATCTCATCCAAACCATGTTATCTAGTGGTGGTGGCAATGTACAAGAACTCTATTCAGGTGTCATGACCTTCCTATATATAGCGATGGTCTATGTGACTTTTGCTGTGTTTAACTTGTTCTTTGTGAGCCATTATGTTTTTCGTTGGCGTACAGCGATGAATGATTTTTATACCTCACATTGGGAGCGATTAAGACATATTGAGGGGGCTTCACAGCGTATTCAAGAGGATACGATGCGTTTTGCGAAGACGACGGAAACACTTGGGGTTAATCTCGTCGAAGCACTTTTAACCTTGATTGCTTTTTTACCGATCTTGGTACAATTATCTGTACATGTAAAAGAGTTACCTATTGTTGGGGAAATTCCACATGCACTTATGATTGCTGCAATTGGTTGGGCAGTGTTGGGTACAGTTGTATTGATGGTTGTTGGTTATAAGTTGCCGGGTTTAGAGTTTAATAATCAAAAAGTAGAGGCGGCCTTCCGTAAAGAATTAGTTTATGGGGAAGATCAGCATGATCGGGCACAACCACAAACACTTAAACAGCTTTTTTCCAAAGTACGTCAAAATTATTTTCGTCTATATTTTCATTATGCCTACTTTAATTTAGTGCGTATTTGGTATATGCAGTTAGATAATATTTATGGACTCTTTATTTTGTTTCCATCGATTGCTGCGGGTGCAATTACCTTAGGATTGATGATGCAAATCTTAAATGTCTTTAATCAGGTACGTAGTTCATTCCAATATTTGATTAGTTCATGGCCAACGATTATTGAGTTAATGTCGATTCATAAACGTCTCAAGGCTTTTGAGTCTACATTAGAGAAATAAAGAGTAAATCTGATAGTAAAGACCTGTATTGATGAAATACAGGTCTTTTTTTATGAGGATTTAGAGGAAGCAAACACCTAATCCTGCACCCAATACCATGACCCATAAAGGATGTATCTTCTTAAATAGCCCTAAAGCTGCGGTCAAAATCACAATCAAAACGAGCAAGAAATTTTGTACAGATGCATCAGCAATCAGCCATGCGCTGACCAACACCAAACCGACTGTAATTGGTCTTAGTGCTTGTTCAAAGCGTGCTCTCAAAGGATGATCTTTAAAATGTTGCCAAAACTTCAGTGCATAGATGGTTAAGACAGAAGATGGACCAAACTTGGCAATCGAGGTCGCAAGTAGTCCTGCTGGTCCTGCAACATGCCAACCCACCAAAGGGACAATCATCATATTGGGACCGGGGGCTGCCTGCGCCATCGCAAATAAGGAGCTAAATTGTTCGGCTGTCATCCATTGATGTACAGTGACAACTTGATGCTGCATTTCTGGCAAGATCGCATTTCCTCCACCAAACGCGACGATAGAAAGCTGAGTAAATACCATTGCAAGCGTAAGCAATATCATGATTTTTTCACTCCTAAGATCAACATATTCATTACCACTAAAAGGATCAGGGTGAGGATTAATGGCAGTTTGATCCAAAGCATAAAAACTGCGGTCAGCGCAATCGTGATCAGGGTGAGATAACTTTTTAAAATGGGCTGCAGCATGCGTAAACCTGTTGCAAAAAGCAAACCTGCAGCGGCAGCGGCTAAACCTTGGATTAAATGCTTGACGCTCGATAAATGCTGGAAATGCACGTAAGTTTGATAAATCAGCAAGACAATCGCTGTTGGAGCAGAAATCAGACCTAATAATGCACTGATCGCCCCTTTAACGCCTTGAAACTCCATTCCAATCGCAACGGCCATGTTAATGATATTGCCGCCGGGTAATATCTGACAGATCCCAAGTAGGTCGGTAAATTTGTTCAGGTCAATCCATTTTTGCTCTTCGACGATCACTCTTTGCGCCAGTGGTAAGACTCCACCAAATCCCATTAAGCCCAGTCTCATAAATCCCATAAATAGCGCTTTACAATCTGGGGTACTTGATTGTGTTAGGTCCGCTACGGAGATGACTTGAGCTTTCATTGGGGATTATCCTCATCAATCTGACTCATGATAGGATGGTGGAATAGTGGTATATTTACAAATGCTTTATTTTTCCTTATCTATACTCTCAAGGTATGTATGATTGATATTCATAAACTCAAGGCATTTATTGCTGTGGTGGAGGAAAGTAATATTTCCAAGGCTGCTGTGCGCTTGCATATACAGCAACCGCCATTGACGCGACTTATCAAAAGCTTAGAGAAAGATTTAGATACGGTATTGCTTAAACGTCTACCTCGCGGTGTGGAGGTGACTGAAGCGGGTAAAGCCTTATACCAAGAAGCCATTACGATTTTGGATCATGCCGATTCCATTCCCCAAAGAGTACGTAATATTGCTCAAGGAAAGGAAGGGCAGATCAATATTGGATTTACTCACTCTGTGGGGTTACATCCTTTTTTGCCTGCTTTATTGCGCCAGTATCGAGAGCATTTTTCTGCTGTGGCGATTCATTTAGAAGAAGACAGCAGTAGCTCTTTGGTAGATGCTGTGATCAACGAAAAATTAGATATCGCCTTTTTACGTAAACCTGCCCCTATTCATGCTGATTTGCATAGTTTTTATGTGCTCGATGAACCACTCATCGTGGCTTTGCCGAGCAACCACCCTTTGGCAGAGGAACAGGGGACAATTCGGTTGTCTGATTTAGAGGCTTATGAATTTGTGCTATATCGCCGTTTAGGTGGACAAGACTTGTTTGATAATATTTTGGCAAATTGTTATCAAGCTGGTTTTAGTCCCAATATCGTGCAGGAAGCACCACGTTTAACGTCAAGTCTGAATTTGATTGCAGCAGGGATTGGGCTTTCGATTGTTCCAGCATCGATTCAAGGTTTTTGGAATAAGCAGATTGTGTATCGTCCGCTTGCTGCGGATCAACCCAGTATTGCCCCCATATATGCGATATACCGAGCTAAGCAAAAGAGTGTACGCATAGAGCATTTTGTTGATCTACTTAAAATGAGGTAGTTGGTTAATGAAAAAAATATGACGCAATATGCCAAGAGATTTAAACTATAGTTAATTTTTAAAAATAACCTTACACCTTAGAGAAATACCATAATGAAAAATATATTTTCCGTATGTTGTATGTTCGCAATCAGTTCTTTTGCAGTTGCGCAGGAGATGAAAGGGGTTTCATTCTCACATCAAGATTGGGAAATCTATTGTAGTAATACTGGGGCATGTCGCGCGGCAGGTTATCAAGCTTTAGATGGAAGTGAAAACCCTGCATCGATTTTATTAACGCGCCATGCAGGGGCGAAGCAAGTTGTAAATGCCGAATATGCATTGTCGCTTTATGATGAAAGTCCTATTGCAGCCAATCGACTCCGAAATATTCATTTTTATGTCAATGGAAAAGACTTAGGGCCAGTCGGTGTTAATGCGAAGGAAGCACCTTTGATGGGGAAATTATCTACCCAACAAGTGAATGCCTTATTACAACAGTCTAAACAGAAAAATGAGATTGTATTTAAAAACTCAGCTTTCCAATGGCGAATTTCTGATGCAGGAATGACGGCTACATTATTAAAAATGGATGACTTTCAGAAACGTGTTGGCACAGTCGGCGCACTGGTTAAAAAGGGCAAAGCGGATGAGTCAAAGGTGTTGGCAGCTCGTCCTAAAATCGCAGTGAAACATGTTAAAACCGCAGCAAAGCCTTATCTGGTTCTGCAACCCCAAAATAAGCAATTTCAATCACTCTACTCACAATTAATGACCGCATCATTTTCGGCGAGAGATGAGCACTTTTGTGACGGTGTATATGACTATACCAGTGGTGGTGCAAAACCTCAGCCGATCGCACTTTATAAATTGAGTAATAAAAAAGTATTGGCAATGAGTCTGTGTTGGCGTGCAGCCTATAACGAGGGTTATGGTGTATGGGTATTGGATGAATCCTTAAAGGGTAAAGCGACATTTGTGACTGAAGCTGCATCATATTTTAATGAAGGTGTAATTAGCAGTGCACAAAAAGGTCGAGGGATTGGGGATTGCTGGTCGAGTTCGGAATGGGTGTGGGATGGTCAGAAGTTTGTCCAAACCAAAGATATGTGGACAGGTATGTGTAAGGGGTTAGCCGCTGGTGGGGTATGGGAGTTAGATTTAATCGAAGCTGTTGTGAAATGATACCTACCGTTACACAGTCGCACTGATGAGCAGACTATGGCTATGGTACAAAGAAGCTGATTGCTTTTGGGAATTGTGCTTATGTCTCGTGTTTATATTTTTCCTCGTGGTAAATTTTCTCGTTTAAGTCGTTCTGTGTTGATGGCTGTAGCTGTTTTGGGTACAACGCAAGTGGCAATAGCAGGGCCAACAGTCGATCAACTCAGTGATTGTTTAGTGAAAGCAACTACCGCTGCGGATAAAACCACGGTGTTGCAATGGACATTTACAGCTTTAGCTGCACATCCTGATTTAAAGGGATTTAGTAGCGTTACACCTGAGCAAAAAAATCAGTTAGATCAGAAGTTAGCGCAGGTTTTACAGCGTGTGATTGTAGAGCAGTGTTCGACACAGACTAAGGCTGTGATTCAGGCTGAGGGGATTCAAGCAGTTGGTGAGGCTTTTCAGCAGTTAGGTCAGAGTGCGGGTGAGGATATTGTCAAAGACCCAGCGGTTCGACAGCAGTTGCAAGGCACCTTGCGTTATATCGATTTAAATAAATTGGTTACGACTTTTTTAACACCTGATATTTGGAATAAATTGGGTGTGGTGCGTTAAGTAATTACTTAAAATCCCTCGTTCATGAGGGATTTATTTTATTACATCTTCATTTATCTTAACTCACAAGCCTTACCTTGATATTCAAAGCGATGAATTTTATACGCTTGACCATCCCAACGATAAACAGCAAAGCAGAAACCAGGACCACCATTTTCAATATCTGGCCACCCATCTTTTCCTTTGGTCTTCAAAAAGGTAGGGATGCCCGGATTACTAAATAACTGCTTCCACTTACCATTTTGTTGTTGTGAAACAATATAGTAACCAATACCAGTTCTGCCATAACACATACTGCTATTATCTTGAATAACGGCATCTTTACGGCCGTCACCATTTAAATCTTTATAAATGATAATTTCACCAGTATCACAATTACCTTCCCAGCCATATTTTGTTTTTTTGAAATCTGCAGCTTTAAAAATAGCTTGAGCATCTGCTTTAGGTACTTTAGGCTGTTGTGCAAAATTAGGTGTGCTAATTAGAAGTAAAGAAGCAGTAAGTAATAATTTATTTTTCATAAGTTTTATGATCATGTTGGTTGAATTTAAAATTTATTGTTTGGATGTTTTATCGTATTAAAGTTATAAAACCCCAAATTAAGTGGGGTTTTATATCATGAATCTAATTGACTAGCCAATAAATCAATCAATTTCTTTATTAATTCACTTGTGCAGGGCTGGCTTTACCTTTAGCAGCTTTCATGACTTGACCAAGGAGACTATCCTAGTTTTTTTGCATTTTAAATTCACTTAGCTTTTAAGCGCACTATTCAAAATACCATTTTCACCAAATAGCTTTTCACGGTATTCAGCTTCGAGTTGTTCTGTCTGCATATCTAATGGATCGAAATGTTGATCTCTAACATCAAGCATTTCGATAAACGTGCGAGAAAAGATACCCAAACGATTTACACCACCAAATGCCAAATAAAATGCATCTTTCAGTTCTTTACCTGAAAACTTAATATCCTTACGTTTTAAAATCTGTATCCAATAATCAAAGGTTATCGGGGCAATAAAGCGAGCTACTCGAATCAAAGCAATTCTTCGATTTTTAACCGTATTACCTCCAATCGCTTTCAGCGCATCAAAAGCAACAGATTTATGCTCCAGTTCTTCCAGTGCATGCCATTCCCAAAGATTTCGACTTTCTTGAGTGGTTTTCTGTTTGATTAATGGATCAGTTAACAGTAGGCGAGCAAGTGTAGCAGTGAAATGCTCCATAACTACGGTCGCCGCTAGTTGCTCAACTTTGGGAAGTTTACGAAATTTATCCAATCTTGCTTTGGTTAAGGCTTCTATTTCGACCACTTCTGGATAATTCGACTGGATCAGATGCTCATTCAGAGATTTATGTTCTCGACTATGAAAAGCTTCTTGTGCAATAAAATTACGAATATCTTCGAGTAATTTTTCATCCTTAATTTGATCACGAACATTGCGTACGCTTTCGATGAAGAACATTTCACCTGGTGGAAACATCGCAGATAAAACAACAAAAAGAGAGGTCACAACAGCATTATCTTCATAGTAAAAAGTAAATTTTTTGTCTTTGTCTAAAGGAATAACCACATTACGGCGAACGATTCGTTGTAGAGACTGCACTGCTATATTCATCTTTTTTCCCTATTTTCTGTAGAAGATAATTTGAACAAAATTTAGTATGTATATAGAATCTATCAGTGAATTTATACGGAAAAAAGACGGATTTAAATATGAGGTATTTATAATGGTAACTATAAGAAAACCAAAACAAAGTAGGTCTAAAAATACTTATAAGTCTATAGTCGATGCAGGATTTATATCAGTAAAAAATAATGGATTAGATCACACTACCGTGTTGAAAGTTTGTGAGATTGCGGGTGTTGGTTCTGGAAGCTTTTATGAATATTTTAAAAATAAAGAAGCCTTGTTTGTAGAGATGCAACAACACTTTATTGCTGAGCTTGCCAAAGTCATTTACGAGGTCATTCCAACCATTCAGGAAATGGAAATTCCCGAAGCAATTCGATCCATTTTTTTACATATTGGTGAGTTTTTAGCAGCCGATGAGAATAAATATTTTTATTGGCTGAGTGTATCGAGTAAATACAGTACCGAAGCCAGTCACGTAAAAGCCGTCAAGGCGATCAATACTTTAGCGATTGAATACGCAGTAAAACATCCTGAGGTATTGAGAATAAAAAATCTAAAAATGATGGTTTATATTTTAATTAACTCTAGTGTCGCACTGACGATGAATTTCTTTTCATCTCAAAATATGGGTTTCACTTTTGAAGAATTAATTGATTGTCTGATTGATATTACGATGTCCTATATTGATGATGATCGTAATAAATTAAAAATATAAAAAAACCCGCTCTAAAGCGGGTTTTTTATAAAATAGATCAGTTTAACCAATCAATTTTTTCATTAATTCATTTACTTGCGCTGGGTTGGCTTTGCCTTTTGCAGCTTTCATGACTTGACCAACAAGACCGTTAAAGGCTTTTTCCTTACCAGACTTGTACTCTTCGACCATTTTTTCATTGGCTGCAAGTACTTCTTTGATAATCGCTTCAATTGCACCGGTATCAGTTTCTTGCTTCAAGCCTTTCTCAGCGATAATGTCATCAGCAGATTTTCCTTCTGCTTCCCACATAAAGCCAAACACTTGCTTCGCGATTTTGCCGTTAATGGTGTTATCGACAATACGTGCGATCATTCCGCCCAATTGCTCAGCAGAAACTGGAGAGTCTGCTAAATCTAGGCCTGCTTTGTTTAAAGCACCTGAGAATTCACCCATCACCCAGTTTGCTGAAACTTTACCTTGCTTCGCACCGCCAGCAGCAGCTACAACAGCCTCGTAGAAGTCTGCCATTTCGCGTGACAGCGTTAATACATGTGCATCGTATTCAGTCACGCCGAAGTCAGCAATAAAGCGCTCACGACGTGCAGCAGGCAATTCTGGCAGGGCAGCGCGTGCCGCTTCGATTTGCTCATTTGAAATGATCACTGGTAACAAGTCAGGGTCAGGGAAGTAGCGATAGTCGTTCGCTTCTTCTTTTGAACGCATTGAGCGAGTTTCCATCTTATTTGGATCGAACAAACGAGTCTCTTGATCAATCTCACCGCCGTATTCCAAGATTTCCATTTGACGTTCAATTTCAACATTGATCGCTTGTTCAATGAAACGGAATGAGTTGAGGTTTTTCAACTCGCAGCGTGTGCCGAAAGGTTGACCTGGACGACGTAAAGACACGTTACAGTCAGCACGGAAAGAGCCTTCAGCCATGTTCCCGTCAGAGATACCTAACCAACGCACTAGGGTGTGAATGGCTTTGATATAAGCAACTGCTTCTTCAACCGAACGCATGTCAGGTTCAGACACGATTTCAAGTAATGGTGTACCTGCACGGTTTAAGTCAATCCCTGACATCCCTTCGAATTGGTCATGAATTGATTTACCTGCATCTTCTTCAAGATGGGCACGCGTTACGCCAATACGCTTCACTGTGCCATCTTCGAGTTGGATGTCGATATGACCCAAGCCCACAATCGGATTGTCCATCTGGCTGATCTGATAGCCTTTTGGCGAATCTGGGTAGAAGTAGTTTTTACGTGCAAATACGGATGCTTGATCGATATACGCATCGATACCCAAGCCAAAGCGAATTGCAAGATCAACGACCTCGGCATTCAATACAGGCAATACACCCGGCATCGCCAAATCAACAAGGCTAGCTTGTGTATTTGGGTCTTGGCCAAATTCAGTTGATGAACCCGAGAAAATTTTAGATTTGGTTGCAAGCTTAGTGTGGATTTCAATCCCGATAACGACTTCCCAACCGTCAATTAACTTTAACTTTTGAGCTTCAGCCATTATGCATTCTCCTCAGCAATTGCCGCACGTTTGGTATGCCAGTCTGTGTTTTGTTGATATTGATGCACAATCGAAAGCAATTGTGATTCTGACCAGTAGTTACCAATCAACTGTAAACCAACAGGTAGGCTGTCTTTATCAAAACCGACAGGTGCATTGATGGCTGGTAGACCCGCCAAGTTCACAGCAAGGGTATAGATATCGCCTAAGTACATTTCAGTTGGACTGAGGTTCGCACCGATTTTGTACGCAGTCGTTGGTGCAGATGGCGCTGCAATCACATCGACATTTTCAAATGCTTTGAGGAAGTCTTGTTGGATTAAACGACGTACTTTTTGTGCTTTCACATAGTAAGCATCGTAGTAACCTGCAGACAGCGCATAAGTACCAATCAAAATACGGCGTTGTACTTCAGCACCAAAACCTTCTGAACGTGAACGTTTGTAGAGGTCTAAAATGTCTTTTGGATTTTCACAACGGTAGCCATAACGAACACCATCGTAACGTGACAAGTTTGATGACGCTTCCGCAGGTGCGATCAAATAGTAAGTTGGAACGTAGGCTTCAGTCATGTTGAGATCAATCTCAACCAAAGTCGCGCCCATTTCTTCAAGCTTTTTCAATGATTCTTCAACGCGCGCTTTTACGTCTGCATCTAAACCAGCGACATTGAAGTATTGTTTTGGAATACCAATACGTAAACCTTTCACCGCTGTGCCGTTTAGGTTAGCCACGTAATCATCCACTTCTTTGTCTACAGAGGTTGAGTCTTTAGCATCATGACCAGCAATCACATTCATGAGGTAGGCACAGTCTTCTGCTGAACGTGCCATTGGACCGCCTTGATCCAATGATGAGGCATAGGCAATCATACCGAAGCGAGAAACACGACCATAAGTCGGTTTTAAGCCCGTTAAGCCACAAAATGAAGCTGGTTGGCGAATTGAACCACCTGTGTCTGTACCTGTTGCGATCGGCGCAAGATCAGCCGCTACAGCTGCTGCAGAACCACCTGATGAACCACCCGGGACATGATCTAAGGCCCACGGGTTGCCGGTTGCACCAAAGTAAGAGCTTTCAGAGGTTGAACCCATAGCGAATTCATCCATATTCACTTTACCTAAAGTCACAAGACCTGCGGCTTTAGCCTTGGCAACCACGGTTGCATCATAAGGTGAAATGAAATTGTCCAACATTTTTGAACCCGCAGTGGTTTTAATACCTTGGGTACAAAAAATATCTTTATGTGCAAGTGGAATACCTGCCAACGCATGCGCATTGCCTGATTTGATTGCTGCATCAGCCGCATCAGCTTCTACTAAGGCTTGCTCTGCGGTCACCGTCACATAACTTTTTACTTTTGCGTCAATTTTGGCGATACGTTTTAAATAATGTTCAGTCAATTCACGTGATGAAAATTGGGCTTGTTTTAAACCTTCAGAAAGTTCACGAATTGATAAGCGATGTAAATCTGTCATATGAAAAATTTCTTTACATTCTAAATATAAAATAAAAGTTAACTGAATAAAAATTATTCAATTACACGAGGTACAAGGTATAAACCAGCTTCGGTTGCAGGTGCGATCGCTTGATATTCATCACGGTGATTGCTTTCAGTAACTGCATCTGTGCGTAATGGTTGTGGGTTATCAAATGGGCTTTTCAAAGGCTCAACATCATCGGTATTAATGCCTTTCAAGCTTTCCATCATGCCCAGAATTTTATTTAAACTTTGAGCATATTCAGCAGATTGCGTGTCGTTTAGCGATAAGCGTGCCAAATTTGCAATTTGCGATACAGTTTGCGCATTTAGATCCGCCGTCTGTGGAGCATCGGATGATGTAGACATAACTTTACCTAATTCAGTATCAAAAAATTTCAAAATATCGTGCGTTATAATAAGCGATTGACTTGTTCAAATCATCACATTTAGTTAAAGTTGCCACCTTGTATTCACACAAAGTTTAATTGAGAACGCCCCCGTGATTCTAAAACGACTAATTGGCTTGTTTTCGCCGGATTTAGCCATTGATTTAGGTACTGCTAATACGCTTATTTATGCACCAGGCCGTGGCATTATTTTAAATGAACCAACTGTTGTGGCAATTCGCCATAGTGGTTCACAAAAAATTGTTGCCAATGTTGGACTTGATGCTAAACAGATGTTAGGTCGTACCCCAGCGAATATTTCAGCGATTCGTCCGATGAAAGACGGTGTGATTGCTGATTTTGAAGTAACTGAAACCATGTTGCATCAGTTTATTGGCAAAGTACATGAAAAGCGTTTATTTCCACCTGCACCACGTGTTGTCGTTTGTGTACCGTGTAAATCTACTTTGGTAGAACGCCGTGCAATTCGTGAAGCTGTATTCAACGCAGGTGCTCGTGATGTCCGCTTGATTGAAGAGCCGATGGCGGCAGCAATCGGTGCGGGTATGCCTGTAGAGCAAGCATGTGGTTCGATGGTGGTCGATGTGGGTGGTGGTACCACTGAAATCGCAATCATTTCATTACAAGGTTGTGTTTACGCTGATTCATTACGTATCGGTGGTGATGTTTTTGATGAGCAAATCATCAACTATGTACGTAAAGCGCATGGTTGTGTGATTGGTGAAACCACGGCTGAAGTGATTAAAAAAGAAGTTGGAATGGCGGTTGCTGATGGTAAAACATTAGAAATCGAAGTTCGTGGTCGTAATTTAGCTGAGGGTGTTCCTCGTGCGATTACGGTAACTTCTGATGAAATCACGCAAGCGATTGCTGATCCATTACAAAGTATTGTCAGTGCGGTGAAATCTGCACTTGAACAAACGCCGCCAGAATTGTCTTCTGATATCGCTGAGCGTGGTATTGTGTTGACGGGTGGTGGGGCATTATTGCGTAACTTAGATAAGATGCTTGCGCAAGAGACTGGGTTACCAGTTGTGGTTGCTGAAGATCCGTTGACTTGTGTCACTCGTGGCGCTGGAAAAGTATTAGAGTTCTTTGACAATCCAAATCACGACATGCTTTTTGTTGGCTAAACCATAAGGACTAGGCGGTGCAACCGAATCTTTTTTCAAGACAACCGCCATCTTTTCGCTCATTTGTTATTGCAGTGATCACATGTTTGGTAGTGCTATTTTTTGATTGGCGCATGCCACATGTGATTAAACCAGCAAGGGATGTCTTGTACGCCGCGTATAACCCAATTTATGCATTGGCGAGTTATCCAGTACTGTCGCGAGAATGGCTGAATCAACAAACCAAATCTGAAGCTCAATTGCGTCGTGAAAATACTGCGATGCAAGCAGAGCTATTGCAAGCACGTGTTCGACTCCAAAAATTATCTGAACTTTCTGCTGAAAATAACCGTCTAAGAGGCCTATTAGATACGCCATTGATCATTGATGGACGTATGCAGATTGCTGAAGTGATTGGAACGGATGCGGATCCATTACGTCATATCATTATTATCAACCGTGGTTCTTCCGATCAGCTTAAAATTGGACAAACAGTTTTGGATGATCAGGGCATCATGGGACAGATCATCAATGTCTATCCACATAGTGCGCGTGTGATGTTGTTATCTGACAAAGAGCATTCTCTATCTGTACGCTTAGAGCGGACGGGTATGCGTGCGATTGTGTCGGGTACTGGTGATTTAGGTCAGTTAAAAATGGACTACGTGGCGACCAGTGCAAACATCAAAGTTGGGGATAAGGTGTTCAGTTCTGGTTTAGGTGAGCATTTCCCTGCAGGTTACTTAGTCGGGACAGTATCGAAAGTCAGTCGTCATAATTCTGGTGAATTTGCTGAAATTGATGTAGTGCCAGCGGCTCAACTGGCAAGTGGTCATCATGTCGTGGTTCTGTTCTCAGAGTCATTGGCAAAGGAGCAGCCTTATGCCAATCGCTAAGTTAAGTTATAGTAAATCCAATAAAGATCCTTTGTTGATGATCATCATCTCGATTGTGATTGCATCGGTGTTGATGGTCTATCCGTTGGCGTATGAGTTGTCAGGATGGCGACCTGCGGTGATGCTGATGGTGATGCTGTTCTGGATTCTTTATCAACCTGTTTGGTGTGGGATCTGGTTTGCCTTCGGTATGGGGATTTTTGCTGATTTACTTTTAGATGCGCCACTTGGGTTAAACGCATTAAGTTTTGTGCTAATTTGTTTTGCGACACGCTATTTCATACGTGAACGACGAATTTTAACTTTTGGTAATTCGTGGGTGATTGCAAGTATTGCCATAGTGATGCATATCACTTTTTTATGGATGTGTCAGACCATAACAGGTATGCATTTTTCTCTAGCTCGACATTGGCAACCGTTGATTACGGGTGTTTTAGCTTGGCCGATCCTTTATTATTGTTTACATAAATGGCGCATATAATTCTCGCATCCAGCTCGCCGCGTAGGCAGGAGCTTTTATCGCAACTGGGTTTGGACTTTGAAGTTTTTAGTCCAGACATTGATGAGACAGTAAGGGATGCTGAAACGGTTGTGCAGTATGTTGAGCGGTTGGCGAGAGAAAAAGCCAATGCAGTTCTAGCTCAATTTCCTGATGCAATTGTAATTGCAGCAGATACCAGTTTAAGTTTTGCTGGAAAGATTTTAGGTAAGCCTGAATCAAAGCAACATGCTTTTGAAATGTGGTCGCAACTTTCAGGGCAGTGGCATGATGTATTTTCGGGTGTGTGCGTTGCGAGCCGTGTTCAAACATGCAGTACAGTAGTGAGGACACAAGTTGAGTTGCAAACACTCAACCACGCGGAAATGGAAAAATATTGGGCAACAGGTGAGCCGATTGGCAAAGCAGGTGGATATGCCATTCAAGGAATTGCCGCACAATATATTCCCCAAATACGGGGCAGTTATAGTAATGTGGTGGGGCTGCCTTTGCATGAAACAGTACAGTTATTAGAAAGCGTTAGAGCATAAATTCTGCATTAACGCTGTCGGCATAAGAATTTTTATAAAAGTTTTGAGTTGGTTATGGCAGAAGAGTTGCTGATTAACGTGACACCGATGGAGTGTCGGGTTGCGTTGATTGAAAATGGTACGGTCAATGAATTGTTTGTTGAGCGTACGGCAAAACGTGGTTTAGTGGGTAATATTTATAAAGGCAAGGTTGTCCGTGTACTGCCGGGCATGCAAGCTGCTTTTGTTGATATTGGATTATCTCGAACAGCATTCTTGCATATCAATGATATGGTCTGGCCTCGTTCACAACCGACGCCTAATGTTTTTGAGTTGTTACACCCAGGACAAATGCTGACCGTGCAGGTCATGAAAGACATGCTCGGAACCAAAGGGGCCCGACTCAGTACAGATCTTTCAATTCCATCACGTTATCTTGTGCTGATGCCTTATGGAAATCACATCGGGGTATCTCAGCGTATTGAGGCTGAAGAAGAGCGTGATCGTTTACGTGGGATTATTGAGCATATTCAAGCTGAACATAACCTACCGGGAAGTGTGATTGTACGCACGGCTGCAGAAGGGGTGGATGAAGCGGCGATTGCACAAGACATGAATTACTTGAGCAAACTTTGGGAATTCATTCAACGCAAGCAAAAAGAAGTTTCTACGCCTGAGCTGATCTTCGAAGAATTGCCTTTACCACAACGTATTGTGCGGGATTTAGCCAGTGATGAAACTGCTAAAATCTATGTGGATTCACGCGAAATCCATGGCAAGTTGAATGACTTCGTCAAAGAGTTTGTGCCAACCATTCAAAATCGTTTGCTGCATTATCCAGGTGAAAAACCACTTTTTGATTTATACAATGTCGAAGAAGATATTCAGAAAGCCTTACAAACGCGTGTAGCACTTAAATCGGGTGGCTATCTGATGCTTGATCAGACAGAAGCGATGACCACCATTGATGTCAATACAGGTTCCTATGTCGGTGGGCGAAGCCTAGAAGACACAGTTTTTAAAACCAATATGGAAGCGACCCAAGTTATTAGCAGACAACTCCGTTTGCGAAACTTGGGCGGTATCATCATCATTGATTTTATTGATATGCAAGAAGCTGGGCATCGGGAAGAAGTGATGCGTCAGTTTGAAAAAATGCTTGAACGCGATCATGCCAAAACCAAAATTACTCAAGTTTCAGAACTGGGTTTGGTTGAAATGACCCGTAAGCGTACCCGCGAATCTTTAGAACATTTGCTTTGTGAATCATGCCCAACTTGTCAAGGACGTGGTTATGTGAAGACAGCAGAGACAGTGTGTTACGAGATATTTCGTGAAATCATGCGATATGCACGTGCATTTGATTCCAAGGGTGGCTTTACTGTCGTTGCTCATCCAGCAGTGATTGATCGGCTTTTAACAGCAGAAGCCCCAGCCGTCGCGGATTTGGAGCATTTTGTGAACCGTGTCATAAAATTCCAAGTGGAAAATTTATATACGCAAGAGCAATACGATATCATTTTAAGCTAAAGTTGTAACAAGATTTCGCTTAATCCTTGTTACAACTGAAATTTTACTTTCATTCATGAATTTTAAATACTAGAACCATAAGATTAGCCATAGGCATTTTTCAATGTCTTAGCAAATATAATGAGGTATATAATGATGAATGTAAGTAAAAGATTAGTGAGTCACGGTTTTAAGCATGTTTTAGACAGCAATCCTGTGAACACCTGTTATATGGTAGATAGCCAAGGTAAAGAAGTTCCAATTACTACGGCAATGATTCGTTCAGCCTGCCATCAACTACTACAACGTTGTCGCGCAATTAAAAAGTAAGGGGCCATCGAAAGCCCCTTAATTTTTTCTTATAGATTTACAATCTTTTCTTGCGGTAACTCTTGGATTTTCTGTTCAAAGCGTTGAATTTCTTCCTCCAAATGCGTCAGTAAGTTTTGCATTTTTGGTAATGCATTACGACACGCGATCAAACCTACTTCTAATTTATCCAAATAACTGGTTAAAGTAATATTGAGTGCCTGACCATCCATCACGATTGATGCTGGATATAATGCATCGAGTTTTGCTCCATTCCAGTACAAAGGCTCACGAGGCCCAGGTACGTTAGAAATCACAAGGTTAAAGGCTTGACGCTTAGGTAACATACCTGAAGCGATGTTTAACCCTGCTGGGCCATATACAACAGCACTATAATTTAAAATCTCATTGGCGGTCATACGACTAAAGCGTTGTTTGGAGTTTTGCACACTGCGACGAATAATCTCCAAACGTTCGATTGGATCTTCGATATGAGTGGCAAGATTGGCCAAAATCATCGTAATACGGTTACTTACATCTGAGTCATCGGTACGTAGTGATGCTGGCACCATAGCGATTAAAGGCTTTTTCGGTAAGCTATTATGACTGATCAAATATTCGCGTAAAGCACCAGCACATACAGCCAAAACGACGTCGTTTAAGGTCACGCCAAGTGTTTTGGCAATGGTGCGGAAACGATCTAATTCAAATGACTGTGCTGCAAAACGACGGGCAGAGCTAACACGTTGGTTTAAGATCGACGGCGGTGCTTGAAAGGTCGAAACGTAGTCTGGGTTTTTCCCCATCTCTTTAAAAATAGTTTGAGAGAGTTCTTGCATCACTTTAGGAGCAACTTCGCACTGGGATTTAATCGTATCCCACACACCTTTGATTTTGCTGACACTTGGCGGTTTCGGGGCTTTTAAACGTTTAGCGCGCTTGCCTTCTACACACCAGAGCGGAACGACATGTTTTTCATTTGGATCTTTTGAAAGTGATTTTTCGATTAGGCGCATACCTGCGACGCCATCTACCATCGCATGATGGATTTTGAAATACATGGCAAAACGGTTGCCTTCAATTCCTTCGATAATGTCACAGGTCCATAATGGTTTAGCACGGTCAATAAGAGAACTATGTTGCTGTGAAATATACACTAGTAATTCACGAATACGTCCAGGATTGGGTAACGCAATATGACGGAAATGATGGTCTAAATCGAATTCATTGTCTTCACCCCAAAACAAACCATTTAACTGATTGTTGAAGGGTGGTACTGGAATGCTTTTTGATTGACGAATTTCTTCAACCAGATCATGAACAAAGGTTGGAGACGCATTTTCAGGTAGTTCAAATAAAAACAGCCCACCTACATGCATGGGTTGCTGTCTTTTTTCTAATGAAAGAAAAATGAAGTCGATCGGGTGTAATGGGCGCATAGCAGATATAGCCTCTCATCGCATTTTTTATAAGATACTCTTGGAGCTCTTATTAGTATTATTGAACCGTAGAGATCAGTATATACGCTTTCGTCTGGTTAAAATATGACTTTGTACAGGGGAGTCAGAAAAAATAAAACCACTGACAAATCAGTGGAATGAGGGTCTATGGGTATTTCATCGATACCTTGCGTTATTGGCTAAAACGACATAAACAAGGCATGAAGCGTGTAATGGTGGTCTCCCTTGCCAAGCTTTATAACGCAGTTTAGGGAAGTTTTAGCCATAACCCTGCGGGACAGGAGTATTTTTTGCCGTTCCTTCGTTATGTCTTGTTTATTTAGAATGACTAAATTTCACAAGACATGCCTTGCAACGTCTAAAAAATATTCTCTGTCGCAAGCATCTATGAAAAACGCATAGACCCTTCTATACCAAAATTGTTACAGCTTATTTATTTAGATTTCCAGCATGCAAACCACACTCTTTATGAGTTGCTTCTTCCCACCACCAGCGTCCTTCACGTTCATGTTGGTTTGGTAGAACAGGACGTGTACAAGGTTCACAGCCAATTGAAACGAAGCCACGCTCGTGTAATGGATTATATGGGATTTCCATCATACGGATATAGCTCCACACATCGGCACTCGACCAGTTAGCAAGCGGATTATATTTGATTAATTGCTTGCCTTCACCAGAGAAACCGACATCAGCTTGAACTACAGGTACTTCGCTTCGCGTTGGACTTTGATCCTTGCGTTGACCAGTAATCCAACCATCCAATGTCGCCAGTTTTTTACGTAGAGGTTGAACCTTACGCACGCCACAACACTCTTGATGCCCGTCTTCATAAAAGCTAAACAGGCCTTTTTGATTGACCATTTGTTGAACAGCGGCAGACTCTGGAAAACAAATTTCGATATTGATGTTGTAATGCTTGCGCACCGTTTCAATGAATTGATAGGTTTCTGGATGTAAACGTCCAGTATCTAGACTAAAAACACGAAATGGCTTACCCAGACGAGAAGCAATATCAATTAAAACAACGTCTTCTGCGCCTGAAAATGAGATAGCAATTTCACCTTCTTGGCTTAAGGCAAGTTCTAGAATTTCTCGTGGCGATTTATCTGCATATTCAGCAGCGAGCGCATCTACAAGGTCAATAGTCGGGATAACAGTCATGGATGTTCCTGGCGATAGGCTTGGGCACAATTGTAAATCATTCTAAGCAAAGCAGTTTACTTGCTCTCAACTTTAATCTTGCAGAATAAAGCTGATTTATTCAACAACAGCGCAAAAATTGAAAATGTTAATGGTATGATACAGCAATTTTTAACCAACATTGGAAGCATTCATGGAAATCGTATGCCTGGATCTTGAAGGGGTTTTAGTTCCAGAAATCTGGATTAATTTTGCAAAAAAAACAGGAATTAAAGAACTCGAGGCAACAACTCGTGATATTCCAGATTACGATGTGCTGATGACACAACGTTTGAATATCTTAAAACAACATGGTTTGGGATTAAATGATATTCAAGCGGTGATTGCAGATATGGGACCTTTTGAAGGTGCAAAAGAATTTGTTGATTGGGTACGTACGCATTTCCAACTAATTATTCTTTCAGATACGTTTTATGAATTTGCACATCCTTTAATGCAGCAACTGGGTCAACCGACAATTTTCTGTCATAAATTAGAGACAGATGAAAATGGTATGATTACAGCGTATAAACTACGTCAACCTGATCAAAAGCGTCAGGCAGTTAAAGCATTGCATGGATTAAACTTCCGCGTGATTGCGGCAGGTGACTCTTATAATGATACGACGATGTTGGGCGAAGCGGATCATGGATTCTTGTTTGATGCACCAGATAATGTAATCGCTGAGTTTCCTCAATTTCCACCATTACATGGCTATGAGGCATTGAAGCAAGCAATTCGCTCAGTATCTCAACGTAATATTCCAGAATAATGAATCTACGCTGAGAAATTACTTTTTGAGATCGCTTAAAGCGTGGAGCTAAAAGTAACAAAAGGCGCATTATGCGCCTTTTGATTGATTAAATAAGATTAAAACTTATAACCAATCTTTAAACCGTAAGCGATAGCATCATTATTTTTAAACTCTGCAATATAAGCAGGCGTTTCAAATTGTGATCCTGATTGTGCTTTGGCATCACCCAACCAGAAATATTTCACTCCACCAGCGATGAAGTAATTTGGAGCAGGGCTGTATTGAACACCTAAACCTACATTCCAATAGCCTTCTGTTGGCCCTAATGTTGTTACAGGATTACCCGCACCTGAGTCCCAACCTACTGAAAGATTACCTGCCCACAGATCATTGAATTTACGACCTACACCCGCAGTTACCGAATATTGATCATCGGTATAAGCAACAAGATCAAAACCTTCTTTTTTGCCAGTGTTATTTATAATAGGAGTAAGTACAGAAGCTTCACCAAATTTATATGGGCGAATAGCAAAGTCTTTCCAGTTGACCCAACGTAAGTTCGCAAAGGCAACGGTATTTTCCATGATCCCTGTTTGTAAATCGAGATTGATTGATTGTGGGGTGGTAATTTCTGTCGTACCTTGAGCATTATTGATTTGAATCAGACTTGCATTTAGATCAGGAGGTGATGGGATCATACCTGCAGCATTATGTTTTTCATAAGCATTCATTTCATGCTTGATTTTGGCCCGATAGGTGAGAGATGCTTTCAGTGCAATTTCTGGAATTTGATAAGCGACACCCGCTAACCAACCCACTGCTTCATCACGACCTGTTTTAAAGTCATAACCATTATAGGCACTGTAACTGGTACCACGTAATAATACGTTAGCATCTAGTGTTTGATAAACTGCCCCTGCATACAGATTCCAGTTCTGGTTGGGTTGGTAGCCGAACAGTAAATTTAAATTTTCAGTACGAACCGTGACTGAGGTATTCCCTTGGAATGGAACAGGACGATTTTCTACAAAACTATTTTGACCATGATATTCGGCGTCAGCGCCATATGGATGGTCATACAGCAAACCAATGGAAAATTGCTCAGTTGCTTGGATTTTTAAGGCCGCACTTGGTGAGTAATAATGATTTGCCATGTCACCCGTATTATTTTGAGACATATCTTTTCCTGATACATCAGCACTTAGAAAAGTAATACCCGCTTCAAAATAATTGTTTGGTTGTAAAAAGGCTGAAATTGACTGACCAGAGCGATCTAAGGCTGCTGCAAAAGCAGACGTTGTTGGTAATAAACTGAGTAAAAGTGCTGTTTGAATTGCATGCAGCTTCATTGATATTTTCTCTCATATCAGGTGTAACTAGAATGCCGCGAAAAGTAACATAATTTTTGAGTGCGAAAATATTTTTACAAATGTCCATAAATGAACTGATAAAGTCATGAAAAGTTGTTGAGTGATAAGATGTTATAGATTAATCACTCTAAAAAATTGACTCGTTGTTAAATTTTTATGCAAAAAAAGACCGTCATGAGACGGTCTTTTTTGTTGATAATTATTAGAAACGGTAACCGATTTTTAAACCATAAGCGAGAGCTTTGTTGTCTTCGAACTTCGCGACATAATCATCGCTACCAGCTTGTGCACCAGTTTGCGCTTTAGCATCGCCTAACCAGAAGTACTTCACCCCACCAGCGATAAATGTCGCAGGAGTAGGGCTAAATTGAACACCTACACCGACATTCCAATAGCCTTCAGTTGGACCTAAGGTCGTGATTGGATTGCCTGCGCCAGAATCCCAACCTACAGAAACATTACCAGCCCATTGCTCGCTGAGTTTACGACCAACACCTGCGTTAACTGACCATTGATCATCTGCATATTCAACAAGAGAAAAACCATTTGGACGATTGACTAAAGGACCAACTGCTTCTGCTGCTTTACCAAATTTGTAAGGAGTAATTGAGAAGTCTTTCCAGTTTACCCAGCGCACATTCGCAAATGCCACAGTATTTGCCATGATTCCTGTTTGGAAGTCTAAATTCACAGATTGTGGAGTTGTAATTTTAGTTTGACCTTCAGTTGAATTTGCTGCTGCGAAACCACCAATTGCTTGTGAAATAGCGGGTAATAATGCTGGTGGAACAATACCACCTAAGCTTGGTGCTGCATTTGCTAACGGTGTAGCTAAACTCAGATTTTCATTGGCAACAAACTTGTGATCAATTTCAGAACGGTATGTGATAGACGCTTTGAGTGCGATTTCAGGAATTTGAAATGCTGCACCTGCTAACCAGCCAGCTGCACCATCTTCTTTAATATTGGCATCATATCCATTAAAGACACTATAAGCTGAACCACGTAGATGAACATTCCCTTTAATGGTTTGGTATACACCACCACCATAGATATTAAAGTTCTCAGTTGGTTGGAAACCAAAAATCATAGAAATATTTTGTGAATCAACTTCAACAGAAGTACTACCTGTTGTGGTTCCACCAATAGCAGATGTTGTAATAGGTAATGAGCTTAATACGCGATCATTTGGTGATGCAACAAAAGCGTTATCTCCAGTGTATCTCGCATCTGCACCAAAAGGTTGATCGTAGAGTAAACCGAATGAGAATTTATCAGTGAGTTGAAGTTTTAATGCTGCGCTTGGAAAAAAATAATCCCCTGCCATATCATCAATTTTACGATTTGTCGCAGTTGTACCAGCTTCTTGCCCTTTAACTGTCGGATCTAAAATCGAGATACCAGCTTCAAAATAGTTACCTGGTTGTAAGAACGCAGACATAGACTGACCAGAACGGTCTAACGCTGCTGCAAAAACTCCAGTTGCAGGTAACGTAGCTAAGATCATTGCAGTGCTAAGGTGTTTTAATTTCATTTTAAATCTTTCCTTGAACTTTTAAGATTCTTAAGTTTAGAAGCTATGAAATGACGTCAAAAAATCATTCATATTTGATTGGCTATAACTTCATGTAACAAAAATACCATAATTAAAATAAGAGTAAATGTTCTAAATGAACTTGTTAGTACGATTGATTAAGTGAAATTGAACAAAAAAAATGCTATAAATATTTATATACATATGTGTTTTTATTGATAAAATAAT
>NZ_OVCN01000025.1 GCF_900406815.1 Acinetobacter haemolyticus | reverse complement strand
CTATTATGACAGTGAAGGATCATCCATTATTGAGGTTAACTACAAAAAAGTAAAAGATAAAAACGTTATTTCTTCTATAGAACTTGTTTTTAATAATAGAAAATTATTTTTTAAAAATGAGATTGAACTGATTGATTTCTGGTTAAGAACCTTAGTTGAATCTACAGATCAAAATATATTATTTTATGTTGATAGAAATTTATTTTTTAATCCAATTTTGAAAAATATGAACTATAAGAACCTTAAAAAAATAAGTATAATTCATAGTTTGCATGTCAGTCGATTAGGTGATGTGAATAAATCCCCACTATTGAAAGGGTATTCAATACCACTTGAAAATTATAATGAATATGATGCAATTGTAGTTTCTACGCAGAAACAGAAGGAAGATATTGTTAATCGTTTTCCAAAAAATGAAAAAATATCAGTTATTCAACCAACTTATACAAAATCTTATGATTTTGAAAATAAAATAAACTATGATAATGAAAAATTTATGATTGTATCATTGGGGCGATATTTTTCTGAAAAACGTTTAGATCATATGATTAAAGCAATCGATTTAATTCGACAAGAATATTCTAATATCCAATTGGATTTATATGGTTTTCCTGATAGTCGTGATGGATTCAAGACATTTAATGCATTAAAAAAATTAGTTAATGACAGCAAGTTGGATGAAATTGTATATTTTAAGGGGTATGAAGAAAATATTAAAAATGTATTAGGAAAATACCATATATCTTTGCTTACTAGTCGTTTAGAGGGTTTTGGTATTGCTTTACTAGATGCAATGTCCGAGGGGGTCGTTAACATTGCATATGATATAAAATATGGCCCTAGTGAAATTATTGTGGATGGAGAAAATGGTTTTCTTGTTGAAAATGAGAATATCGAGATGTTGGCTGAAAAGATCAAATATCTAATAAAAAATAGAGAGATACTAAGCGATTTCTCTAGGAGCTCAAAGAACTACTGTGCCAAATTTTCAGTTGAGAATATGTCTAATAAATGGAAGACTTTAATTGATAATATTTAAATCACCAATCTCATTTCATAATAGGTAACAATATACTGTTAGTCTATAATCAAAATATTGCTAACAGTTTATTTATTTCGCCCGATGATAAAAATCCATTATTGTGGAAAGTTGTTCACGATTAAAACCGATATTACGTCGCCCACCACTGCCTAGCTTACAATCTGCACTGGTCATTATATTCGTCGAATCTTTTAACTTTGCTCCTGGTGCACAAACATGCTTTAACCCAAAGGCATGACCCATTTCATGTGGAGTAGCTGCTTGAATATTATAATTTAGCCTTTGCCAATCAATTAAAATAAATGGTTGGCCTGTGTTGCGGAAACCCCAGCTTGTGACATCTCTGAATTTCAATCTGTCACTATATGAATCATAAATAATGAAAAAAACCTCTTTGGATCTACGTTCTGGAAAGCAATTTTTTACAGCAGTAGGAATATTCTCAGTGATTATTTTCCGAGGCTGATTAAGCTGAAAAGCCAAATCACAATTACGTTTACTGAAATTCTCATAAGAATAATAGCGAGAGGGCTTAAATCTGAAAATCTTTTGATTATTTGCATCAACAAAGTATTTGTTTAAAATGTTAATTTCTTTCAGCATTTGATTTAAATTGTCATATTCACGAGCTTTAGGCGTGTTGGTTGTGAAGACAAAACTCACATAAACAATCGGCAAGTTACTTTCTTCTTCTTTTGGTACCTTGATTGGATGTTTCTCTAACTCCACATAAGTTTTTTGTTTAGTACTACATGCTACACAGACTAAGCTGATCATCAATAGTGTCGTAATTTTTTTATATGTCATAAGTTAGATCTCTAATATTCATATTTTAATACTGAATTGTTTTGTGTGATTTTTGGCTCATAATAGCAATTTTTAGAGGTTTTATCACGTTGAATGAGCACGAGTTACATCGCCAAATCCTTGAAGTCGTTCAGCTGATTCCTTATGGAAAAGTGGCAAGTTACGGTCAGATTGCGAAATTAGCGGGTTTACCAAAGCATGCACGCTTAGTAGGGTTTGTTCTAAAACATTTGGATCGCGAAAGTAGAGTGCCTTGGTATCGCGTGATCAATGCGCAAGGGCGAATCAGTATTAATAGAATGAATGAAAAAGGTGAGAATATTCAACAATGTTTATTAGAAGCAGAAGGCGTCTATTTTAATAATGGAAAAGTAGATTTTAAGATTTTTGGTTGGACCATTTAATAAAAAAACAACAGTTGCAGAGTGAATAGATTGAATGTATTTAACCATTTGTTTACAATGTGTATACATAATGTTACGTATATTTTAGGTCTTTAAATGAAAAAAATTTCTGTGATTTTTGGGGTAGCTGTTCTTAGTTTGTCAGGATGCGCTAGCATCATGTCTGGTCGTACTCAAACAATGACTTTCGCAAGTACTCCAGAATTAAGTGATATTACAATTTTTAATAAAGCTGGGAAAAAGGTGCACGCAGGGCAGGCGCCAGTAACTGTAAATTTAAAACGTAGTGCAGGATTTTTTGTTCCTGAGCGTTATACAGTCGTATTTGAAAAAGAAGGCTATGCGAAAAAAACGATTGATGTTTCTTCGCACGTAAATGGCTGGTATGTGGGTAATATTTTACTTGGCGGTTTAATTGGATTGTTAATAATTGATCCTGCAACAGGGGCAATGTATAGCTTAAGTACTAAAGATACGAATATTGTATTGGATGCTCTGAATAAAGGTGAGAGCGCAGATACTCAGTCTTTAACTATTGTCTCAACTACCGAAGTGCCAAATGATATTCTGGATAAAGCTAAGCCGATTCAAATGAATTAAATCATTTTCTTTGTATAAAAAAGCATGGTAATTACAATTACCATGCTTTTATTTTTGATCAGCTTATAGATAAGCTTAAGATTTTATTAACGAACAATCAGTACAGGAAGCTGGCTTTCTGCTAAAACTTTTTGAGCGACACTTCCTAAAACGAATTGTCTAAATCCTGTGCGACCATGAGAACCCATGATAATCAAATCACTCCCAATATTTTGGGCAGCTTTAATGATTTCTTGATGAACAGAGAGACCTTCCAGTATTTGAGATGCAACACTTAAACCTAAATTCTCAAACTTTTGCTCTGCTTTTTCTAAATTATCTTGTACATAGCCTTTAACACGCTCAATCAGCTCATTACTTTGTCCGAAACGAATGTAAGTATCTGCTAAATAAGGATCAAGAGTGACGACTCCAACAACCGTTATTTGACTATCTAGAGCTTTTGCTAGTTGAGCTGCTTCACGAATGACTTTATCAGCAGTTTCTGAGTCATCGATAGCGACTAGAATTTTATGATAGCTCATATTTATTACTCCTTGTTTTTACGATGTTCTATTGAATTAGCTTATAAAAATTTTGTTTAAAATATTATCTTAGTTCCATATTAAACTTATTTTTTATGAAATAAAACCTAGTAAATTTATAGGGATAGTGATTATTCTGTGTAATATGCAGAATAATATCCATGAGTAAAAATATATGAAATTTCTTCAAAAATAGAATGTTTGTTTATCAGTGACTTACATAATTCAAAGTGAATTTTGTTCAAGGAAAGTTAAGAGTAAGTCAATATTGTCCGTCTGTAACTGTTCTCGCATTTTTAAAATTTGTTTTTCATCCAGATCATAAAGTTGAAGTGAAAGCAGTTTCTCAATCTCTTGCTTAGAGAAACGATATTTGATGATTTTGGCAGGTACACCGCCAACAATAGCATATGGAGGTACATCTTGCGTAACCACAGCACCTGTTGCCACCACAGCCCCTTCACCGAGTTTCACCCCTTGCATGATCATGGCACGACTACCAATCCAGCAACCATCCGCAATCACCGTATCACCAGCAGGTAGAAAACTATGCGTATCAAAAGGGAAGGTTGAGACCCAATCAGGACGATGCAGTTGATTACCCCCCATCATAATCACGCACTCGGCGCCGAAGCATACAAAGTTGCCAATATAAAGCTGATCAATGGGTTTGTCAGAAGTTGAAGTCTTGTCATGTAGATAGCGCACCACACAACGTTCAAAGCCTTGATCCCAATAAGCAGAATAATAAGAATAATTACCCTTGATATGGATATTGGGGTTCTTGACCGTTTTAGAAATAAACTCGAATTCACACCAATGTTTAACAGGGGAGTTGATCAAAGATGAGTCCATTTATTTTTCACAGAATAATTTGAGAAGAAAAACCCCTCAATGGTGAGGGGTTAATTGAACTTGGAATATTATAGGTATTCCACACTCACGATTTCATATTCAACTTCACCTTGTGGAGTTTGAATTTTGGCTTCATCGCCTTCGCTTTTACCTAATAAACCACGAGCAATTGGTGAGTTCACTGAGATTTTATTGATTTTAAAATCTGCTTCGTCATCACCGACGATTTTATAAGTTTTACGTTCTTCGGTATCAAGATTTTCAATTGTTACCGTCACACCAAATACAACACGACCGTTTTGCTCAAGATCTTTTACATCAATGACTTGGCAAGCACCTAACTTACCTTCGATATCTTGAATACGACCTTCGCAGAAACCTTGTTGCTCACGTGCCGCATGATATTCAGCGTTTTCTTTGAGGTCACCATGCTCACGTGCCTCAGCAATTGCCTGCGTAATACGTGGGCGATCGACTGTTTTTAGCTGTTGTAATTCTTTCTCTAAGGCAACCTTGCCTTCGGGAGTCATAGGATAACGTTGCATTCTGGTCCCCTCTAAATTGGTTGGGAAAATACAGGATTAAAAAAAGAAAAAGCCCGCCACCGATAAGGTGACGGGACTTTATCGGTAGAGAATTAACCTACAGTTTGTAAATCTTGCAAGCGGTATACATCCATTGGCAATTTCACAGCAAATGCTTGGCAAACTGCTTCTGCACCGTTGATGGTCGTGGTGTAATACACTTTGCCTTGTAGGGCGGCACGACGAATCATGGCAGAATCATATTGAGCTTGTTTGCCTTCAGTTGTGTTGACAATAAGATGAATTTCACCATTTTTCAAGCGGTCAACAATATGTGGGCGGCCTTCTGTGACTTTGTTCACAGCTTCGCATTCCAAACCAGCTTCTTGAAGAACTTGGTAAGTACCGTTAGTCGCTACAAGTTTGAAACCATACGCAATTAGCTGTTTCGCAATGTTCGCAATGTATTTCTTATCTGATTCACGAACAGATAAGAATGCATATTTCACTTCGCCTTCAGTTGGTAAACCTGGTAAACGTTCATTTGAACCAAGCACAGCTTTGTAGAATGCTTCACCAAAAGTTTCGCCTACACCCATAACTTCACCTGTAGATTTCATCTCAGGTCCAAGCATTGGGTCAACGCCTTGGAATTTAGCAAACGGGAATACAGCTTCTTTTACTGCAAAGTGAGTCGGGATGATCTCTTTAGTGAATCCTTGAGATTCTAAAGATTGACCCGCCATACAACGAGCAGCAACTTTTGCTAACGATTCACCGATACATTTCGATACGAAAGGAACCGTACGTGATGCACGTGGGTTCACTTCAAGTACATAAATGTCGCTGCCTTTCACTGCAAACTGAACGTTCATTAAACCAACAACGCCAAGTTCTTTCGCCATCGCAACAGTTTGACGACGCATCTCATCCTGAACTTCTTGTGAAAGAGAGTAAGGAGGAATCGAACATGCTGAGTCACCTGAGTGAATACCTGCTTGTTCAATGTGCTGCATGATACCGCCGATCACAACATCTTTACCGTCAGATACGCAGTCTACGTCAACTTCAGTTGCATCATCGAGGAAACGGTCAAGAAGAACAGGCGCTTCATTAGACGCTTGTACTGCTTCACGAAGATAACGTTTAAGCTCTTCTTCGTTATATACAATTTCCATCGCACGACCACCTAATACATAAGATGGACGAACAACGAGCGGATAACCAACTTTAGCAGCTTCTGAAATACCTTCTTCAGCAGATTTTACAATGCTGTTGTTCGGTTGACGAAGCTGTAGACGTTGAATCATTTGCTGGAAACGTTCACGGTCTTCTGCACGGTCAATTGCATCTGGAGATGTACCAATGATTGGCGTACCTGCTTCTTCTAAAGCACGTGCCAATTTCAAAGGAGTTTGACCACCGTACTGTACGATGACGCCTTTAGGCTTCTCGGTACGTACGATTTCAAGTACATCT
Organism: Acinetobacter haemolyticus; assembly: GCF_900406815.1. Classification (GTDB taxonomy): domain Bacteria; phylum Pseudomonadota; class Gammaproteobacteria; order Pseudomonadales; family Moraxellaceae; genus Acinetobacter; species Acinetobacter haemolyticus_A. Next base: position 35,148 of record NZ_OVCN01000025.1, on the reverse strand, counting down.
TCCAATGTAACAGGTTCGAAGTATAAACGGTCAGATGTATCATAATCTGTAGAAACTGTTTCAGGGTTACAGTTTACCATGATGGTTTCGTAACCGTCTTCGCGCATAGCAAGTGCAGCGTGTACACAGCAATAGTCGAACTCGATCCCTTGACCGATACGGTTTGGACCACCACCGATGACCATGATTTTGTCACGGCTTGATGGATTTGCTTCACATTCTTCGTCGTAAGTTGAATACATATATGCTGTGCCAGATTCGAACTCGGCAGCACAAGTATCAACACGTTTGTAAACTGGATACACACCCAAGTTCCAACGTTGTTTACGGAATTGTTTTTGTGAAATACCCATCAAGTTGGCAATACGAAGGTCTGATAAACCTTTGCGTTTAAATGAACGGATATTGTCGGCGTTTAAGTCACCAAAACCTAAAGTTTTCACTTGAGCTTCAGTCTTGATGATGTCTTCGATCTGGATCAAGAACCAACGATCAATCTTGGTTGCTTCAAATACTTCATCTAATGAGAAACCATGACGGAATGCATCCGCTACGTACCAAATACGCTCAGGGCCTGGAACTTTAAGCTCTTTTAAGATGACGTCTTTAGCATTGGCTGTACCCACTTCGATTTTTTCATCAAAGCCGCTCACACCTACTTCAAGACCACGAAGTGCTTTTTGAACAGACTCTTGGAAGTTACGACCAATCGCCATGACTTCACCCACAGATTTCATCTGAGTTGTTAATACAGGCTCAGCTTGTGGGAATTTTTCAAAGTTAAAGCGTGGAATTTTGGTGACAACATAGTCAATTGCTGGTTCAAAGCTTGCTGGAGTCACACCACCAGTGATGTCGTTTTTCAACTCATCAAGGGTATAACCAACCGCAAGTTTTGCAGCGATTTTTGCAATTGGGAAACCTGTCGCTTTAGAGGCAAGTGCAGATGAACGAGAAACACGCGGGTTCATCTCGATCACAACCATACGACCGTCTTTCGGGTTAATACCGAACTGAACGTTCGAACCACCTGTTTCTACACCAATCTCACGAAGAACCGCAACAGAGGCATTACGCATCAATTGATATTCTTTGTCAGTCAAAGTCTGAGCAGGGGCAACTGTGATTGAGTCACCTGTATGCACGCCCATCGGGTCAAAGTTTTCGATCGCACATACGATGATGCAGTTGTCGTTTTTGTCACGAACAACTTCCATTTCGTATTCTTTCCAACCAATTAAAGATTCATCAATCAATAATTGTTTAGTTGGAGAAAGATCGAAACCGCGTTCACAGATTTCAATGAATTCTTCTTTGTTATAAGCAATACCACCGCCAGAACCGCCCATGGTAAACGATGGACGAATAATCACAGGGAAGCCGAAACGTGACTGAATTTCCAGAGCGTGTTCCATGCTTTCAGCAACATCTGCACGAGGACATTCCAGACCGATTTTACGCATTGCAATGTCAAACAGTTTACGGTCTTCAGCTTTTTCAATTGCTTCTTTTGACGCACCGATCAATTCAACATTGTATTTAGCAAGAACGCCGTGCTCATCTAAGGCGAGGGCACAGTTCAATGCAGTTTGTCCGCCCATAGTCGGAAGTACAGCATCTGGACGTTCTTTTTCAATGATTTGTGCAACAGTTTGCCAAGTGATTGGCTCAATATAAGTTGCATCTGCCATTGAAGGGTCAGTCATAATGGTCGCTGGGTTAGAGTTCACCAAAATGACGCGATAACCTTCTTCGCGTAATGCTTTACAAGCTTGCGCACCTGAATAGTCAAACTCACAGGCTTGACCAATGACAATAGGACCAGCACCAATAATTAAGATGCTTTTAATATCCGTACGTTTAGGCATTATTCGCTCCTTAATTACTTCTTAGCTGCTTCGATAAGTTCGATAAAATGATCGAACAACGGCGCGCAATCATGTGGACCAGGACTCGCTTCAGGGTGACCTTGGAAGCTGAATGCTGGTTTGTCAGTGCGATGAATACCTTGGTTTGTACCATCAAACAATGAACGATGCGTTACTTTTAAGTTTGAAGGTAAGGTGCTTTCATCAACTGCAAAGCCATGGTTTTGAGAAGTAATCATCACTGTACCATTCTCAAGATTTTGTACAGGATGGTTGGCACCATGATGACCATGATTCATTTTCATGGTTTTTGCACCAGAAGCCAGCGCTAAAATTTGGTGACCTAAACAAATACCGAATACAGGTAATGTCGTGGTTTCAACAATGGTTTTAACCGCTTCAATGGCGTAGTCACATGCTGCTGGATCACCAGGACCATTAGACAAGAACACACCGTCTGGATTTAACGCAAGTACTTTTTCAGCAGGTGTCTGAGCAGGAACGACGGTGAGTTTGCAACCACGGTCTGCGAGCATACGTAAGATGTTGGTTTTGACACCATAATCGTATGCAACCACATGAAATTTAAGTTCTGGTTGAGTGAAGCCTTGACCTAAAGTCCAAGAACCCTCAGTCCATTCAAAACCTTTAGGGTCACAGCACTCTTTTGCAAGATCTAAACCATTTAAACCGCCGAATGCACGTGCCTTTTCAATTGCTTCTTCTTCTGTAATATTTTCGCCAGCAAGAATACAGCCATTTTGCGCGCCTTTGTCACGCAAAATACGAGTGAGTTTACGTGTATCAATATCTGCGATCGCAACGACATTGTGCTGTTCTAGATATTCACTTAATGATTGTTCAGAACGGAAGTTACTATGCAATAAAGGAAGATCACGGATAATCAGACCATTCGCCCATACTTTATGGATGCGACCTGATTCAACGTCTTCACTATTACAGCCAGTATTTCCAATATGAGGATAAGTCAACGTCACAAGTTGTTGTGCGTAACTTGGGTCAGTCAAAATTTCTTGATAACCAGTCATGGCAGTATTAAAAACGACTTCACCAGTCGTACTACCCGATGCACCGATAGACGTTCCTTTAAAGATCGTTCCATCTGCGAGGGCTAAAATGGCGGGGGTGCTCAAACCAAAGCTCCTGAACTAAGACCACAAAAATAGGGCTGTAAAAAAGCGAGTAGACATAAAAAAAGGCAGGCTGTCTTTCAAAAACATGCCCCTCCTTCCAGTCTGCTCGCTTGTAACTTAACAGCGCATTATACGCATGAGTAAGCCAGAAGTCTATGTGTTTTAATTATTAAATGGAGAAATGTTCACTCTTTGAAAACGCTATAAATTGATAAAGGTCTATTGCGAAATCTGTCATTTTGATGACGATTTGGTGAGATATTATGCAAATTGTCTAACAATTTTTTGGTGTTTCCTGCTTAAAGCGATTTATCTTATATCTAGCCAAAAAAATCAACAATCAATATAGAGGGGCATTCAAATGGCTGAAAAACAAACTGCGGCTACTGTTGAAGAAGTCAAGGAAACTGTTGCAGCAAAAACTGCTAAAGCAAAAGAAACTGTGACTGAGAAAACAGCTGAAGTCAAAGAAGCTGTTGCTGCGAAAACTTCGAAAGCGAAAGAAGTGATTGCAGAAACTCAAGAACAAGCGAAAGAAGTGATCGCGGAAACTCAAGAGCAAGTGAAAGAAGTGATTGCTGAGACTCAAGAAAAGATTGAATCTGAAGCAAAAGAGTTGAATCAAAATATTCAAAATCAACTTGCTCAAATCCAACAAGAGCTTCTTGAGCGTATTGAAGTGATTAAAACTCAGCTTAATTCATCTCAAGGTAACTTGGTTGAATTAAAGAATGCGTTGAAAATTGAGTTAAATGCTTTAATTGAAGATTTAACGAAAGTAAGCAAAGAATTAAAAGACGATATTAGCCAAATCTCTGTTAAGCACAAAGATACGCTAGTAGGTAGTTTTAAACGTACTAAAGATCAAGCGGTTGAAGCTTGGAACAAAGTTCGTGCTAACTAATTACTAGCCAATAAAAAAAGCGAGAATTTTTCTCGCTTTTTTTATATTTAAAATATTAAAACTGGTGTAACCAATCGCGTTTATTATGAAAGTCGGCCTGAGGACTACTGTGCTGCATTGCAAAATAATGCATACCTTGTGTGGTGTTGAGTACAGCAGTTAGACCGATATAAAGGTCAGACCATTTAAGTCGATGATCCCGCATAAACTGGGACAGATCTAGACTGACATTCAAACCATAATGTGTACGCTGTAAATGGTTAAGTTCAATATCATAGGCAGCGATAGGCGGCATATCTTCTGGAAAGCGATATTCTTCAAATTGATAAGCTTGCCAAGCTTGAGAAGGGGAAAGATTAATTTCTCTATAAAAATCTTCATCCTTCACACCCACAAAAACTTCAAAACATGTTTGTTCCCATAAAAAGTCATGGCGGGGGTGTGCGGCAACTTGATCTGGGTAAATTAAAAATTGATTCGGATCACGTACCCAAAAGCCAACATTCAAGGTTGCTGGTGTTTGTTGCTCAATCGCTCCAACTACCGTAATGGCACTAAAGCGATCAAAAGCTGACAGTTCATAACTTGCCATGGTAATTACTTATTACTTAAATGAGCAAAACGAACTAAGTTTGAAAGATGTTGATTTTGTTTCGCTGCTTTTTTATAAAGCAACACAATTTTACCGATTTTTTGTACAGCTTCAGCACCCGTTGCTTCAACAATTGCATCAATGACTGCAGCACGTGCATCACGATCTTCGCCAGCAATTTTAACTTTAATCAATTCATGGTCATTTAGCGCACGTTGAGTTTCCTCAATAACACTTTCAGTAAGACCTTGACCGCCAATCATAACCACTGGGTTAAGTGCATGACCAATTTGACGTAAACGTTTACGTTCATGGATAGATAAAGCCGCCATTAAAAATACCTGATTCGAAAAACGACCTAGTATAACAAAACTTAGTTGGGCTTGCGGAATTTTAATTGATGCTTTATCACGATAAAAATGCCAATTAGATTTTATTTAAAAAGCATTTAAACAAGCGAATGGACGTGGATTTATTCGATTACGGTAATCAAAAAAATCTGCAAAAGATCGTATTATCCATGAGCGCTTTTACTGTATTCAGCCCAAATTTAACGTACAATGACCAATCAGAAGTTTTTTGAAATTTAGTGAGTTATGGCAATACGCATTACCAACCAAAAATTGTCGAAAAGCAGTCGTGCATGGATGAGAGAGCACCTAGATGATCCTTTTGTAAAAAAAGCACAGAAGGAAGGCTATCGTGCACGTGCGGCATACAAGCTGCTTGAAATCCAAGAAAAATATAAAATGATTAAGCCTGGAATGACGGTAGTCGACTTAGGTGCAGCACCTGGAAGTTGGTCTCAAATCGCAGGTAAACTGGTCGGATCAAATGGTCTTGTAATTGCATCTGATATTCTAGAAATGGATGCACTTCCTGATGTCACTTTTCTACAAGGTGATTTCCGAGAAGAAGAAGTTTTCGAAAAATTGTTAAATATTTTAAATGGACGTCAAGTAGACGTTGTAATTTCAGATATGGCCCCCAATACATCAGGTAATAGGGCTGTTGATCAACCACGTCAAATTTATTTGTGTGAATTGGCTTTGGACTTTGCTCAAAAAGTACTTGGACCGAATGGACAGTTTGTGGTTAAGGTGTTCCAAGGTTCTGGTTTTGATGAGTTTAGAAAGCAAGTGGTCGATAGTTTTGATGTATTAAAGACAGCAAAACCTGCGGCATCCCGCGCTCGATCAAAAGAGGTTTTTTTGATTGGTCAAGGTCGCAAGAAGGCGTTGCGATAAAAAGTATACTTGCCAAGTTGCTAAAAATTGTGCATTTTGTACCTTTTAAGTTTTTTGTAACGCAAATCCATTGCTGTTTTTGTGAAGGTCAGCCAAGATTAGGTATGATCAAATTAGATTGATATGGGAATAAAGCCTTGAGCGATTACTTCAAGAATGCCGTATTGTGGCTCGTCATACTCGGTGTTCTGATTTTGATTTTTAGCAACGTCAGTGACCGAAATAAACCTGCGGCGATGAAATATTCTGATTTCGTTGCGGCGGTGAATGCTGGACAAATTAAACAAGTTACAATTGATGGTTTAAATATCAGTGGTGAGAAAGCAGATAACTCTTCATTCGAGACTGTTCGTCCACAAGTCGAAGACACTCAGTTGCTACCAAGCTTGAATAAGCACAATGTCGTAGTTGAAGGTATTGCACCACAACGCCAAGGCATTTTGATGCAACTTCTCATTGCAAGTTTCCCTATTTTATTAATTATTCTGTTGTTCATGTTCTTTATGCGCAATATGGGTGGGGGAGCCGGTGGTAAAAATGGTCCAATGAGTTTTGGTAAGTCAAAAGCGAAGATGCTCTCTGAAGACCAAATCAAAGTGACCTTTACTGATGTTGCAGGTTGCGATGAAGCCAAACAAGAAGTGGTTGAAATTGTTGACTTCTTAAAAGACCCTTCTAAGTTCAAACGTCTCGGTGCAACGATTCCACGCGGTGTGTTAATGGTTGGCCCACCTGGTACGGGTAAAACCTTATTAGCCAAAGCGATTGCAGGTGAAGCTAAAGTTCCTTTCTTTAGTATCTCTGGTTCAGACTTTGTTGAAATGTTTGTCGGTGTAGGTGCTTCGCGTGTGCGCGATATGTTTGAACAAGCTAAGCGTAATGCACCTTGTATCATCTTTATTGATGAGATTGATGCTGTTGGTCGTCACCGTGGTTCAGGTACAGGTGGTGGGCACGATGAACGTGAGCAAACCTTAAACCAAATGCTTGTTGAGATGGATGGTTTTGAGGGCAATGAAGGCGTAATCGTAATTGCAGCGACTAACCGTGTTGATGTATTAGATAAAGCATTACTTCGCCCAGGGCGTTTTGACCGTCAAGTGATGGTTGGTTTACCTGATATCCGCGGTCGTGAGCAAATTCTCAATGTACATTTGAAGAAATTGCCTTCAGTCACTGGTGTGGATGTTAAGATCCTTGCACGTGGTACACCAGGTTTCTCTGGTGCGCAATTGGCAAACCTTGTCAATGAAGCTGCATTGTTTGCTGCTCGCCGTAATAAAAACACGGTGGACATGCATGATTTTGAGGATGCAAAAGACAAGATCTACATGGGTCCTGAGCGTAAATCAATGGTGATTCGTGAAGAGGAACGTCGTGCAACGGCTTACCACGAAGCGGGTCATGCGATTGTTGCGGAGATTTTACCAGGTACTGATCCTGTGCATAAAGTAACGATTATGCCACGTGGTTGGGCATTGGGTGTAACTTGGCAGCTTCCTGAACAGGATCAGACAAGCCACTATAAAGACAAGATGTTAAACGAGCTTTCTATCTTGTTTGGTGGACGTATTGCTGAAGAAATCTTTATCAATCAAATGTCAACTGGTGCATCGAACGACTTTGAGCGTGCAACTAAAATGGCGCGTGCAATGGTAACCAAGTACGGTATGTCTGATGCGCTTGGTGTCATGGTTTATGAAGATGAAAATCACAATGGCTTCTTTGGTAATGTAGGTAGTCGTACCATTTCTGAAGCGACCCAACAGAAAGTGGATGAGGAAGTTCGTCGTATTCTTGATCAGCAATATAAGGTTGCGCGTGATATCTTAGAAAACAATCAAGAGATTGCACATGCGATGGTAAAAGCTTTGATGGAATGGGAAACCATTGATCGTGACCAAATCCGTGACATCATGGAAGGTCGTGAACCGCAACCACCAAAAGTCTATGTTGCTGAAAATCCTGTGGCGGATTTTGAACCACCGAAAGATGGTCCATCTACACCGCCACCATTGCCAGCGATGAGCTAATATAGCAATCCAATATAAGAGCGACTTCGGTCGCTCTTTTTTTGTCTGAATTTTCGATGAAGTTGAAAATAAATCATCTCTGGGGGCATGACTGTCTTGATAAGATAGTCAGATTAAAGTGTGGAGAGTTTTGATGCAGTTAATGCCGTTACCACAATCTCAATTATGCTGTGGTCGTTTTACTTTAGATCTGTCCCAGCCACAGATTATGGGTATTTTAAATGTTACGCCTGATTCATTTAGTGATGGTGGATTGCATTATCAAAAAGACCAAGCTATTCAACGTGCTATACAAATGATGGAAGATGGTGCAAGTATTATTGATATTGGAGGAGAGTCAACACGTCCAAATGCATCACCGGTGGAAGTCGAGGAGGAAATTCGTCGTGTAATTCCTGTTGTTGAGGCACTATCTCAATATAAAGTGGTCATGTCGATTGATACCAGTCAGCCTGAAGTCATAAAGGCCGCTGTCCAAGCAGGTGCCCACATCTGGAATGATGTTCGTGCCTTAACACGCCCTCATGCATTGGAAACAGCCGCCGAACTTAATATTCCTGTCATATTGATGCATATGCGCGGTGAACCCACCAATATGAACCAACTTGATCAATATCTCGATGTTACTGAAGATGTGATTCATGAGTTACAACAACGGCTAGATCAGGCTTTAGCGATCGGAATAAAAAAAGAAAATATTATTATCGATCCTGGTTTTGGTTTTGCTAAAAATGCCCAACAAAATTTTCAATTGTTGAATGAATTTTGGAAGCTTAATCAAATGGGCTATCCAATTTTATCTGGTTTATCTCGTAAACGTTTTATTGGCGAGGCATTAAATGGTGTGCCAGCCCCAGAGCGTGCAGTAGGGAGTGTGATGGGACATTTGCTGAGCATCCAGCAAGGTGCAAGCATTGTGCGAGTACATGATGTGAAAGCGACCCATGATGCGATTAATGTGTGGAAAATGATGCAAAATCAATAATCATATAGATGAGTTGGGTGAATGTTGGCTCGCTGCGTTCACCTAGTCAGGACGTTTTTATATTTTGCCAGAAAGTGGTTCAGATAATGATAGAGATTAAGGTGGAGCTTATGATAAGACCACTATTAACAAAATCGTTCGTGTAGTGGTGACAATTAAGTATGCAATTGAATGATTCAGTTAAGCAAAATATTGAAGATAAATACGAATAGGCTGTCTTTTTATTTTCTGCATAAATAATTTGAATGGTATCGTATGGTTACAAAGACAAATAAAATTAGGAATATAACAAAATGCAGCATTCAGCAAAAATATTGACCGTGAGTGTGCTTGGTTTCGTGGTGATGGGATGTAGTTCTCCTGTAAAACAATATAGCGTTGAAACGAGCGATGCTATTAGGCCAGCACCTGTCGCTGCGCAAAGTCATATTGCCCATCAAGCACGTAAAATGATAGCGCCAGCAGCTTATATTGCTGTGATGCCGCCAATGGAAAGACCGCGTTTAGAACAGAATACTGAAAAATATCAGAAAAATGAGGTCAACCCTGTTCATCGTGTTATAGATCAGGCAATTTCAACATTTAGTATTGATGTGGATACGGGGAGTTATACCAATACACGTCGGTTCTTGAATGATGGTCGATTACCACCTATGGATGCCGTACGAATCGAAGAGATGATTAATTATTTTGATTATCAATATCCTCAACCACAAGGTATCCATCCATTTTCGGTGACCACAGAGACAGTTGATTCTCCTTGGAAAACGAATGCAAAGCTAATTCGGATTGGTATTCAAGCAAAAGATTTTGCATTTCAACAATTACCGCCTGCAAATTTGGTTTTTTTAGTTGATGTGTCTGGCAGTATGAATGCTGCTGATAAATTGCCCTTAGTGAAACAAACTTTGAGAATATTGACTGAGCAATTAAGAGCACAAGATAAAGTCACGATCATTACTTATGCGAGTGGTGAGAAATTAGAGCTTGAACCAACATCTGGTAATCAAAAAGAAAAGATTTTGGCAGTGATTAATGGCTTACGTGCTGGGGGAGCTACAGCAGGTGAACAAGCGATTCAATTGGCCTATAAACAGGCTGAAAAAGCTTATGTAAAAAATGGAATTAATCGAATTTTACTAGCGACAGATGGCGATTTTAATGTTGGTATTACTGATTTTAGTACATTAAAAGGGATGGTATCTGAAAAGCGTAAAAGCGGTATATCTTTAACCACATTGGGTTTCGGGACGGGCAATTATAATGAACAGCTCATGGAGCAACTAGCTGATGCAGGAGATGGCAACTACAGCTATATTGACAATAAAAATGAAGCGAAGAAAGTGGTGCAACGTCAGCTTTCCTCCACGCTTGCCACTGTCGCGCAAGATGTCAAAATTCAAGTTGAGTTTAACCCTGCTACCGTAAAAGAATATCGTTTGGTCGGTTATGAAAATCGGATGTTGAAGCAAGAAGATTTTAACAATGATCTGGTCGATGCGGGAGATATTGGGGCTGGACATAACGTCACTGCGCTATATGAAATTATTCCTGTCGGGCAACAAGGTTGGCTCAATGATTCACGTTATCAAACCTCAACAAAAATAGATAACACAAAAAAATCAGAATATGCCTTTGTGAATCTACGTTATAAGTTACCGAATCAACAGACGAGCATATTGTTGAATCAGCCAATAAAAGTGGGGAGTAAAACACTTGCTCAAGCACATGGCGATACTCGTTTTGCTGTAGCTGTCGCAGCTTATGCTCAGCAATTAAAAGGTGGGCAATATAATGGTTCAATGGGTTGGGACCAAATTATTCAGTTAGCACAGCAATCGGCAAAACCTGATCCTTATCAGATGAGGGAAGAATTTATCGAACTTGCTAAAATTGCAAAAAGCTTAAGTGCGAATAAAGATTAATTTTATAGAGGGCGGTCGGAAAGACCGCTTTTTTTATGTCTAAATATCGTGATTTATGTCGGAGTATGTTATAAGCAAGGCGTTTTATTGGCATATGATTTTTTATGTTTGAAAATTTACTTCTCCCGATGTTTGACGACGAATATTATCCCGATATTTTGGTCGCTGAAGTCAAACAACATATTCAACAGTTTGCAAAAAAAGTAGGGCGTACTGATTTATCTGAGACGGAAATCTATCGTTTTGCTCATCAAACCATGATTGAAATTAATGAAATGAAGCCACAATTTGAAGATCTAGAGTCAAGTCTGGATGATACGGCGGCGGATTATATTGCTGAAGCCATGATGATGGTGGTGCAAGATGTTGGGCATTTAGAGATTGAAATGGAAGAATTGATTGCCAATCGAGAGTGGTAGTAAACCACTCTCGACCTTTTGGCTAAGTTAATATTGTGCTGAATTTTCTATCGACCAAAGTTTCGGTAAAATGATTTCTCCTGAAATCCCCACTTCAATTTTTGGCTGTTTAATTCTTTTATAATAGATACTTTCAGTATTTATTAATAATCCTAAAGTGTCTCCCTCCTTTAACTGGGTATTGATACCCGATAACTCAATCATTTGAGTTGTCCCGTGTTGAGCTGAACCCAACACAATCTGGTCGTATAGATGTTTTTTATCAAGGTTAAACGGTGTGGTTTGCTCATTCACTATTTGATATTTGCCCATTTGTTTAGATTTGAGGGCAAGAGAAATAAATAGGGTGGGCGATGTATTTTCCTCAGCTTCAACTTTTAATTTTAATAATGGGCTACCTGTGATATGTCGTGTATGTTCAGCAACATGAATAGGTACAAAAACGGCTTGGGTTTTTGTCGCCGTAATTTTTGTTGGAGTGATCGTATATGCTGTATTTGCTATTAGATCTTGCAAAGAATTGACTGGGCTGTTATCCACACATAATTCAGGCAGATGTGGTTTCGCGCTTCGATCTTTGAGTTGTTGATCAAACCAAGCAAGGATAGAATCTTGCAAATTGTATTTCTGCTTATCACCACATTGAACTGTTTTACCAATGTACCAAAAAGGTGTTTGTCCTGAGGGTGAGCTTTGAGCAAAAGGTTGTAAATGTCCGCCTTCTACACCAATCAAATGAACATTCTTTCCTGCCTGTTGAATGCAAGCGGCTGCTTTTACGCCTTCATTAAAAGGAAATAATACATCTCTAAAGCCTTGAATAATCAAAGCATCAGCTTGAGGTGCTTGATTATGTTCGCAAAACCATTTCGCCTGATGGCGTTGCAAGAAATGGTAAGAAGAGGGGTCTAATTGTCCCTGTTGTGTAGATCTATAAGCCTGCTTGAGTTCTGGATCAAATTTATTCCAATTCCACCAATCTCCGATTAAGTTTAGGAAACTAATCCAGTTACTTTTAGGTATACCATTCGGGGCAAGACTATTTAAAATGTCGTACCAGGTGGTAATCGGTACAATCGCTTGCAAACGCGGATCCAAAGCGGAAGCTAGATATTGTACGCCACCTGCATAGGATTCACCGATCATTCCAGTACGCACGCCATTTTGGTTGATTGCCAACTGAGGCAAATTCTTTTCAGCCCAATCCATCATCGTGATGATGTCCTGAGCTTCTTTTTCAGGATCAGTCAGACGAATTTTACCTTGGCTGTTACCATGTCCACGTTGGTCGTAGCTAATCACCCAATAACCTTGTTTCCATGCAGATTTTGCGACTTGTCCTGTAGGTAATAAAAAACCGTACAGGCTTAGTTCGGGACGTTTCATGCGGGATAAACCGAAACCATGGGTATGCAACAGTAATGGTGCGGTTTGATTTGCGTCTAATTTAGGCTGATAGACCGTAAATGCCAACACGGTGCCGTCGGCACTTAGCGTTTTTGCCTGATAATAACGTTGTTTTAAAGCGGATGGTTTTTGTGGGTGTAAAGCAGATTGATGAGTGTGATAAGCACAGCCTTGTAAAATCAAAGCAAAACTTAAAATAAACCACAAAACGTAAGTATGCATCGATTTTTCATCCTTGAATAAATCTTTGGGAAGTCACGTTGTAAATCAAAAGGAACTGAACTGTTTAACTCACCATTTCAGTTCCTTTGCGTGAATCTATGCATAATATAATACAAATGTACTGATCATTTATCAGATCCATTAGTTTTTATATTTATCTAGACCATTGTTTGGGATAGACATACATAAGTAATCCCATAGCCAAGCAGATCAAACCTATAAATAAGTGTGAACTAAAGGGTTCTTGGTTTAGCGTTATTCCCCAAAGTGTTGCCAACGCAGGGGTTAAAATAGTGGTGAGCATCACTGTTGTGGGTTTGAGTTTCTGTATCAAATGAAAATAAAACATCATCGCAAGAACAGAGGAAAACAAGGCACTATATATTAAAGCAAACGATGTTTGTAAGTTCGGCAACTGTGTCGGTGCTTCAGTATAAAAAAGAGCAATAAGACAAAGATAACCTAACCATGATACCAGCGTTGATCCAGCCGTTTGTACGATTGAATGTATCTCAGCCTTAATTCTGCTGACTATAAAAATGGACAACACGTACAGTAAAACAGCAATGATCTGATAAGTAATGCCAAGCATATCGAGTTGAATTTCTTCGGTTGCGAGTCCCAGGGTGAGAACTAGACCAAAGATTGCCAACATGAGACCAAACCATTGCAGGATCAATAAACGTTCTTGTCTTAATATAAATACCGCAATTAATCCTGACCATAATGGGGCAGTCGCATAAATGATTGAAATCATACTTGAAGGCACGCGTGTCGCACCCAAATAGCAAAAAGCCATAGACCCGAATAATCCAATTGCACCAGCAGCATAGCTGAGTAAAGCTTTTTTATCCCAAGCCAGCTTTTGTTTGAAATAAAGTAAGCAGATGTACACTAAAGGAATGGCAAGACTAAATCGTAGAAATAAGCCCCACGCCCAGTGCAATTCTTTGACTGTCCATACCGCCGCTAAAGGGGTAAATGACCAAATCAGGGTGACTGCGATAAATTGACCGACTGTTGCGAGGCGAGGGTGTGCAGACACAACAGTCGGCTGTATCTGTGTGGTGGGCAATAAACTTTTTTCATGTAATTGTGACATGAGCAAACTCCAGTGATAACAATGTCATCTTGATTTTTAGGCAATAAAAAAGGCCACGCTTGAGGTGACCTTGTCATTTCGTATCATGTTCTATTTTATTTAGATCGTCATGATATGAAACCGATGGATAAAGTCTCCTCGCGATAAAATACAGACACGTCGCCATGCGGCGCTGACGTGAGTGCAATCAACGATGTGATTTTTGCGAGTTGAGGAAACTTGTTGTGTCAACATTGATGTATCGTAAAAAATAGTTGTGTATTTTTATAACACAACCATTGCTGAATAAATAGCCGCTTTAAAAATTAAATTTGCTTTCTAAAACTCTGTTTCTACCCATAACTTGAATATAAAAAGGTAATAAATCATTCCAGATGAAAACGAAGGAGCAGAAAAACCAACAGCATGGCATTTTGAGATTTAGCAGTTGCTTAAATCTGGGATTTTTTCATAATGTCACGATCGAATATTCAAAGAAGTTGTATTTTGTCTGCATTAGAAATTATTGCCGTCATCATGAGTGTGATAGGGGTAACATTAACCATACAACGGAATATGTGGTGCTGGTGGTTCAACATTCTGGCTTGTGCATTGTATGGCTACCTTTTTTTCACCTATAAATTGTATGGTGAAACCATCTTACAATTTTTCTTTATCGTGTTTAATTTTTATGGTTTTTATAGTTGGCTAAAAGGCCAACGACAAGACCATGATATTCGGATCGAACCGATCAATGGGTATATTGCATTGGCCCAAATTTGTTTCGCTGCCAGTGGCGGTTTAATTTTTGGTATGGTTTTGAAGTATTTTACGGATGCTTCAGTTCCCATGTTGGATTCACAACTCGCGGCCTTTAGTTTACTCGCGACCTATTGGACCAGTCGTAAACATATCGCAACGTGGATGCTTTGGATCATCATTGATATTGTTTATGTGGGGCTGTTTATCTATAAAGAGTTATTATTGACGGCAGGGCTGTATGCTGCTTTTGTTGGTCTGGCAACCTATGGTTGGTGGCAATGGCAACAAGTTCAACAAAGACAATGCACAAATTAAATGAGAATGTAGGGGAACACCACGTGATTCCCCCAATCAATTATAAAATTATTTGCTTTGACCTAAATAATTTTGGACTGCTTGACGGGCAATAGCTGGATCATCAGCAAAAATACCATCTACCCCTGCCTTAAAATATAACTGCATTTCTTTAATCGCACTATCTGGGCAGCGTTCAGAAACATTCTCTTTGTCTGCACATTTTAAACTGTTGGGCATATAATAATTTTCTGGGCGGAAAGTATAAGGGTGGACTTTTAAGCCAACTTGATGAGCATCAGTGATAAACGATGTGGTTTTGGTCATGGCCTCATCTTCAAAAATATAAGGCTTCCAAGGGCCAACACCATTTGCATACGTTGCAACTTCTTTTAAACCTTGAGCGGTTGCCATATCTGCATAAGTTGTTTCAATGTTTTGCACCACATAATCTGCAGGTTTTGTTGTTTTTTCATCATAGAGTTGAATGAGTTGTGCATGTTTGATGCTCTTATGTTGGTCGAGCTGTTGTTTTAAATATTTAAGATTTCCCACTTCAAAAGACTGTAAATAAACGGGTGCGATATCTCTTGTATAGCGATATTTTGCTAAAGTTTTTATTAAAGTATCTTCCATAGCAAGGTTTTGTTGTTGAAAGAACGTTGGGTGTTTAGTTTCAATATAAAGACCAATAATTTTACCTGTCTTTTTATAGTGTGCTTCCGTCAATTCAATAATTTGTTCTAATGTCGGTACTGCATACAAATCATTATATTGTTGGTTGGCTGGACGATATTGTGGAATACGTTCGCGTGCTTTGAGTTGTTGTAATTCTTGTAGAGTAAAATCTTCAGTGAACCAGCCTTCATGGCTTACCCCATCAATAACTTTCGTGGTTTTTCGGTCTGCAAATTCTGGGAGACTGGCTACATTGGTGGTTCCGCTAATCTCATTTTCATGACGAGCGACTAAAACACCATCTTTAGTTGAAACCAGATCTGGTTCGATGAAGTCTGCACCATCATCAATGGCCTTTTGATACGCTTCCAATGTATGTTCAGGACGAAGTGCACTCGCGCCTCGATGACCAACCACTAAAATCTGAGGCAGCTGATATTCTGTTTTGCCAGTATTTGATTGATCGTTGTTATCATTGTTGCAGCCAACAAGCGTAAAAAGACAGAGACTAAGAACGGATTTTTTTAGCATCGTAAAACTCAAGTGTTTTTATTAAAGTTGTTAGTTTGCTAATCGAATTTATCAAATGGATGACAGTTTGATGATTGTTTTATGAAAATAAAAAGAAAGTGATTGAAGAAAGCTTGCTAGAAAAGTGACAAGCTTTTTCGAGATCGGCAATACTTAATGCTTCTTTTGCCAATAGGGCCAATTGATTTCAGGATTAAAACGATAATTGGCATCAAACCAGTATGACTGAGGAGGCGCATATTTGTCTTTTAGTCCCATGATCTTCATGAGGTTATTGTCTAACTCAGCCGTATTTAAGGTTGTGGTGAGATCTACACCAGTCGACGGCATATGGTCATACCACATGATGACAGGTACTTTATAGCCTGCTTGGGTATTGGGACTATGCCCAGCATAGTCAAGCTCGTGGCCTACTTCATTACCATGATCGGATACCACGGTAAATGAACGTTGATCCAGATCCTTTTGAGTCGTTAAGGCATCAAAGAACTGAGCCAATAAAGAATCTTGATATAAAATGGCATTGTCATAATGGTTGCGCATTGAGCGAATCCAAGGATCAATGTCATTTTTCTTGAGTGACATTTCTACAGCATCATTACTATTACTATTAAATTTATTAAACGCAATTGGGTAACGTTCTTGGTAATTTGGATGTGTGCCAATCATATGTAGAATAATCAGCTTTTTAGGCTCAGGATCAGCCAAAGCTTGTTGATAAGCAGGAATTAATTTTTCATCTAAAGATGTGCTGCTACGACCCGAGCGGGTATTTTTATAGATGGCTTGATCCGCATAGGCACCAAATAGCGATGACAGATAAATATCATCTTGATTACTGATCCAGTAAATTTTATAGCCAGCTGCTCGAGCATACGCCAAGATACTTTCAGGTGAATATGTCTTATATTCTGCCGCATGACTTTCGGTTAGTAATACACGTAAAGCATTAATCGTAGAAGCTGATGGGGAAAAGGCATTACAAAAAACTTTAAGTTGATCAATTCTTTTGTTGAGCTGCGGCGTGGTATCTCTGCTATAACCACAAAGGCCTAAATCAAGGCTGGTGATACTTTCTGATAATACTAAAACATGGGTTTGTTTTGATTTACTCGGATCTTGAATAATCAAGTTTTGTCGGGCACTTTGATCCCACTGTTGATGTACATTTTTGTGCTGTTTAATTCGATCACGGAAATCTTGAATTTTTTCATGATAATTCGTCCAAAATACAACAGGATGTACTTTGCGAGAAGGTTTGATGAGATAACTGGTTAAGGTTAATAACACCAAAACAATAATACAAATACGATAAGATCTGCTATTCCAAAGCTGTTTAAAACTTTTCTCCTTTAAATATTTAAAAGCAGCAATGTTATATCCAATGGTCAATGCAATAAGACTGAATAAGACCGAAAGAATCGTGATTGCATGGAGCTGGAAAAACTCCCATGTTTCTGCATAACTAGTATTCGCAACTGCTTCAATAATGAAATAAGCTTCATTGTCACTACTGAATAAGATCCAAGTACTCGAACGAAGCAATGAATCAAACCAGAAAATAAGCCACCAAAGAATAGAAAGGAGATACCAATAGGATTTTCGTTGTGTCGCAGCGAGAACTAAAAAAATAACACCAGGTAACGATAAAAAGCCAAGTCTCAACCCGTCAGATAAATTGCCAGAAAAAATTAATAAACCACCAGTAATTAATGCTGGCAGCAAAATTAATAGCAGAATATTAAAGTTTTGCAGCGTGGTTTTCATAAATGACGAATAACATAGGGGTGGCAATAAGCGTGCTACTATCGTTTTTACTCAGGCGACTGTCAATCTGAATTTATGAAGTAATTGATAGCAAAGTGATTTAAATTAAATACTTTTGAAACAAAAGATTCTGTAGCAATTGAATTGAAATTTGGTCGGTATTAAACCATAAAAATCCACGATTCCTCCTTAATTAGCGCTTTTTGAAATGATATGTTAATAGGGATGGTATTTCGAGAATGACTTAGAGATGATCAAGCTTAAAATGTATACTCACTCTTATTAATCTTCCACCTATCTTTTTGAAAAATTGACTGTTTCTGAAATGGAATGAACAGCCATGTTATCTAAGTTTTTTATTCATCGTCCCATCTTTGCTGGTGTTTTAGCAATTATTGTCATGGCTGTTGGCTTACTCGCGGTATTAAACTTACCCGTGGAACGATATCCGGATATTGCTCCACCGCGTATTACTGTCGCAACGAATTATAGTGGTGCGGATGCACAAGCTGTAGAAGATAGCGTTACCCAGGTATTGGAACAGCAAATTAAAGGTATTGATCACTTACTTTATTTTAGTTCCAGTAGTGACGCCAGCGGCAATAGCCGTATCAGCCTTTTCTTTACCCAAGGTACTGATCCAGATCAAGCGCAAGTACAAGTGCAAAATGCAATTAATGGCGCAATTAACCGTCTACCCGAAGATGTACAACGACAAGGGGTAACCGTTCGAAAATCGCTTAGTGATTCATTCATGGTGATTGGCTTGGCTGATTCTTCTGGCCGTTCCACCAATATTGATATCTCTGACTATTTGACCAATCACTTTGAATTGAATTTGAGTCGTATTGAAGGGGTGGGGGAAATTAGTGTCTTCGGTTCGCAGTACGCGATGCGAATCTGGTTGGATCCACAGAAGTTACAACAATATCAACTGAGTGTCAGTGAAGTCAGAACCGCTTTAGAAAGTCAAAATGCGCAAGTGGCAGCCGGGGCGATTGGGCAACTTCCGAGTGTTGATGATCAATATTTAAATGCAAGAGTTACGTCTGGTTCTTTATTGCAAACACCTGAGCAATTTGAACAAATTATTATAAAAGCACATGGAGAGGGTGGTTTAGTTTATTTAAAAGATATTGCTCGTATCGAAGTGGGTGCAGAAAACTATCAAGTTTTTAACCGATTAAATGGTTACCCAGCTTCTGGGTTATCCGTATCTTTGGCTGTCGGCGCCAACGTGATGCAAACAGCGGATTTGGTTTATAAAGAAATTGAAAGACTTGAGAAAGACCTTCCCGAAGGTTATTTCATTGTTTATCCACGAGATGATACGCCTTTTGTCAAAGAGTCGATGTCTCAGGTTCTGGCGACCTTGATCGAAGCGATTATTTTAGTGGTTTTGGTGATGTTCTTGTTTTTGCAGAACTGGCGAGCAACGCTGATTCCTGCAGTTACTGTTCCCGTCGTGATTTTGGGAACCTTTGCCGTACTTGCAGTTCTAGGAATGAGTATTAATACCTTGACCTTGTTCGCTATGGTATTAGCGATTGGTTTGTTGGTGGATGATGCAATTGTCGTGGTGGAAAACGTTGAACGGATCATGCATGAGCAAAAGCTGGATGCCAAACAGGCCAGTATTCAATCCATGCAAGAGATCAGTGGAGCATTGGTCGGTATTACTCTCGTGCTAACCGCCGTATTTATTCCAATGTCGTTTTTTACAGGTGCGACAGGGATTATTTACCGTCAATTTTCGATTACTTTGGTTGCAGCCATGTCATTGTCATTATTGGTTGCACTGATTTTGACACCCGCGCTATGTGCCATTTTATTGAAACAGCAACATCAAAAAGCGAAGTGGGCTCAAAGTTTTGAGCGAGGATTAGATCGGATTAGATCGGGTTATCTAGCACTTGCAAAAAAAGCCATTCAAGTAAAATCCGTGTCCATCATCGGGTTTATCGTGTTAATCAGCGCTTTTGCTTGGGTATATCGCGAATTACCGACTAGTTTTTTACCTCAAGAGGATCAAGGACTTTTAGGTGTTCAATTCCGTCTCGCAGAAGGGACACCGATGAGCCAGACCCAAGTGGTGGGCAAGCAGATTTCAGATTATTTTTTGAATGAGGAAAAGGACAATCTCAATGGCATTATGGTAATTCATGGTCGTAACTTTTCGGGGACAGGACAAAATCTTGGACAAGCTTTTGTATCTTTAAAGCATTGGGATGAACGTCAGGGAAGTGAAAACAGCGCACAAGCGATTCGCGCACGGGCGATGCAACATTTTGCGCAAAATAATCAGGCAAGGATCATGGTGGTCATGCCTGCTGTAATTCGTGGCTTAGGTAATTCCGATAAAATTGATTTTTGGCTGCAAGATACTCAAGGGATGGGACGGGATAAGTTATTAACGATCTTTAGAGAATTACAGCAACAAGGTAATGCATTACAGAGCATTGAGAATCTAGATAAAAAGACCAACGATGATCAGGCGGTTTTAAATCTTCAAATCGACCATCGTGCAGCGATGTTACATAACTTAAATGTGAGTGAAATTAATCGAACGATTTCGACAGCATGGAGCGGAAGTTATATCAATGACTTCATCGATCGTGGTCGAATCAAGCGTGTCTATTTACAAGGAGATGCGCCGTATCGTTCAAAACCTGAGGATTTAGGTTTTTGGCATGCGAAAAATGCACAAGGTCAAATGATTCCATTTACCCAATTTAGTCAGGTGTCTTGGCAAGGTGCACCGCCATCTTTACAACGTTTTATGGGCTATCCTTCGATAGAGTTAGAAGCTGATTCTGCGAATGGCTTTAGTAGTGGTCAAGGCATGCAAGCATTGACGGAACTTGCCAATAAAATGCCTGGAATTGACTTGGCTTGGAGTGGTTTATCTTATCAAGAACAACAATCAAGTAATCAAGCGATTTGGTTATATGTGATTTCAATTGCTTTCATTTTTCTATGTTTGGCAGCTTTATACGAAAGCTGGTCAATACCATCTGTGGTGATGGCTGCAATTCCACTAGGGATCGGCGGAACAATTCTATTCAGTTATTGGTTTGGTTTCGCCAATGATATTTATTTCCAAATTGCTTTGCTGACGACGATAGGACTGTCCTGTAAGAATGCCATTTTAATGGTCGAGTTTGCTGCAAGTTTACAGCAGCAAGGAAAATCCCTATTGGATTCGGCTTTGCGGGCGGCGGGTTTAAGATTGCGTCCTATTTTAATGACCTCGATTGCGTTTGGTGCAGGTGTGATCCCATTAATGTTTTCAACAGGTGCGGGTGCCTTGAGCCGCCAAGCGATTGGTTATAGCGTTTTTGGTGGTGTTATCTTTGGTACCGTATTGGTACTTCTTTTCATTCCATTAATGTATGTGTTAATTCGCTCTATTTTTAAAGGTAAAACTGCGATTCAAAATTAAGCGGCTATAAGGGTCGTATTTGAGCGATATAATTTTGACTGAAACAAAATAAGACATAATTCATAGGGATAGGGCTTGAGCCAATAGGTTCAAGCCCTTATTATTCATGCGCCGTATAAACGGTTCAAATGAGAGTTTATCTAAAAAATGGATACACAGAGTTGTAGGTCTCAATCAAGTACTTACTACCTTAAATACTCCCCAGACTTGCTAGGTTTTTACACGCACGCTTAATCATGTTTGCGACCTAGCCAAATGTGTTTGGGGCTAGGAGATTCGCATGTCAAGAAATGAATTAATCACACTACTTAACGAAACTGTTGCAAACCATCATATCGAACAAGCACTCGCTTTACTCAGGGGTGTACCTTATGCTGACTTGGCTGAACTATTACAACAAATGACACCAAGCTATGCAGCTTATTTGCTCGAGCATTTACCACAATGTGCCTATATTTTTGCTGAGTTTCCTGCGAAACAACAAATTCTGATTGCGCAAGAAATGCCTCGTCAAGTGCTGGCGAAAATTGTAAGTGAAATGCCTTCCGATGATCGAACTGATTTATTCAAACGTTTAGATCCAGGTGAGCAAGAAATGCTATTGCCTGCATTAGCTCAAGCAAAAAGAGAAGATATTCGCCGTCTTGCGGGTTATGTTGAAGGCACTGCGGGTGCGATCATGTCTTCGGATTATGTGACACTCAAGCCAGAATTTACTGTTGCTCAAGCAATAGAGGCATTACGTAAAGATGCCCCAGATGCGGAAACGATTTATCAAGCTTATATCATTGATGAACAACGGCATTTGATCGGTGTTGTGTCCTTACGTGAATTAGTTTTGGCACAACCAGAGACACGAATTGCACAGTTGATGATACGTGATGTGATTAGTGCGCGTGTAGATGATGACCAGGACCATATTGCCAAAATCATGGCACGTTATGATTTACTGGCCTTACCGATTGTCGATGCACAACAAGCCTTGGTGGGGATTATTACCTACGATGATGCAATGGATGTTGCCAGAGAAGAAGCAACAGAAGACTTTTTAAAAGTCGGGGGCGTAAATGCAACTACTAAATTAAGTATTAAATCAGCACCAATCTTACAGTTATACCAGAAACGCGTTTTTTGGTTGGTTTTTTTGGTATTTGGCAGCCTACTATCGGGTATTGGAATTGCTCATTATGAAGATGTGATTGCACAACATTTGGTTTTGGTATTTTTCTTACCGCTTCTGGTGGGGAGTGGAGGGAATGCAGGATCTCAATCATCAACATTGATGGTGCGGGCATTGGCCACAGGTGATGTCCAATTTAAGGATTGGTTCTATTTATTAGGTCGTGAAAGCTTGGTGGCATTATGTTTAGGCGGCACGATGGCGTTTGCCGTATCACTTCTTGGTTATGTGCGTGGTGATGCCTTAGTTGCGCTGGTTTTGGCATTTAGTATGGTTGGAATCGTACTGATGGGTTGTTTGATTGGTATGAGTTTACCGTTTATTTTAAATCGATTTGGATTTGACCCAGCTAGTGCATCTGCACCTTTGGTGACATCGATTTGTGATGCTATGGGAGTACTGATTTATCTCTTTATTGCATCTATGATTTTGTTCTAATTGCAGAACAAAATATACCGAAAAAATTGTTATGCTAATTTATCATTAATAAAATTATGGATTTTAGGTTGACTGAATGACCTCACAAAAAAAATTAACACAACAGCAGGCGATTGCAGTAGAGCGTGATTTAGCAAAATTTGCCAATAGCATGGATAGCTTGGTGCGTATTCCATTCACTAAACAAGGTATCGGTGCTGATGCGGCACTGAGCACCATACCCTTGGCAGGAGATGTTGCAGGATTTATTTTAACGCTGTATGCGTTTAAAAAAGCGAGAGAGGTGGGTGTTCCTCAACATAAGCTGAATGGGGTGGTAAAACTGGCAATTTTGGATATGCTGGTTGGCTTTGTACCCATTGTCGGCACGATCTTTGACGTGTTTATTCGCCCAAGTCGAAAGACTCTAGATATTGTACATGATCATATCCGTGAGGAATATCAAGTACGTAGTGATATCCATGTAGTCCATCCTTTTTTGCATGAAGCCTTAGAACAAAAGCAAAAAACTTCAGCATTTTGGCGTAATCCCATTGTGAGTTGGATATGGTTGCGGATACCTGATTTATTGGGCATTGCAATTCTTCTTTTATTGGTTATGGCTGTGTGGGCTGGATTTAGCTTTCTATGGCAATGGTATCAATCTTTTTAAAAACAAAGCCTCCATATTGGAGGCTTTGTTTTGAAACTGTTTGATTTAATGAACATTCAATTGTCTGAGCGCAGCAACACGTTGCTCAATACTTGGGTGAGTTTGGAATAAAGCCGCTAAGCTAAAGCCTTGCTCCTTACCTTCCGTAATTGCAAATGCTTTCATTTCTTTTGGCATTTGATCTGGCATTTCTGTCTCAGCTTGTAAGCGA
Source organism: Acinetobacter haemolyticus (assembly GCF_900406815.1). GTDB lineage: Bacteria > Pseudomonadota > Gammaproteobacteria > Pseudomonadales > Moraxellaceae > Acinetobacter > Acinetobacter haemolyticus_A. The sequence goes on along the minus strand of NZ_OVCN01000025.1, from coordinate 11,356 downwards.
AGTAGTGCAGAAATCATGGCATCTTTGCCTGCCAAACGAGCACCCGCTTCATCAGCACGATATTCACGTTGACGAGAGAACCACATCACGATTGTGGACGCTAAAATACCAAATACAATATCTAATACGATGGTAATGGCAAAATAAGCAAGACCAGGTGCTTCACCATCTTCACGGCCAAAGAAATTCCGGTCGATAAAGTCACCTGCGACACGTGCAAAGAACATAACAAAGGCGTTGACGACACCTTGAATCAAGGCCAGTGTAACCATATCGCCATTCGCGACGTGTCCGATTTCGTGTGCAAGTACTGCACGAAGTTCATCTTTGTTCATGCGTTCTAATAGACCTGTAGAAACAGCTACTAGTGCGTCATTTTTATTCCAACCAGTTGCAAACGCATTTGATTGATAAGATGGGAAGATCCCCACTTCAGGCATTTTAATACCTGCACGTTGAGATAATTGAGAAACTTCTTGCAACAACCACGCTTCAGCCTGATTACGAGGTGCATTCGGGTCGATTAATTCAGTCCCAGTGGTTTTTTTAGCCATCCACTTTGACATGAAGAGGGAAATAAACGATCCCACCATACCAAAGACAAAACAGAAGACTAATAGGTTGCCTAGATTTAAGCCACCCGCACTACGGTAACTACCGACACCGAAGAGTGACAAAATAATGCCAGCTACAACCAGTACCGCGAGGTTGGTTAGCAAGAACAAACCAATCCGCATCATTGAGAAAACCCTCTTATAAAGAAAAAGTGATCTGATTTATAAATATAAATCATTCCCATAATATGCAGGTTGAACCCCAAAAATTCAAGAAAAAAATGGATGGAATTGTATTTCGATCATAAAACAATGAATGAAAGCAGAAACAATAACTTAAAATAAATTTTATGCTGTAAATAAGCACATATTATGAAATGGTATCGTTGTTTTAATGTACAGCTTAATCACTCAATCGTATATGTGCCGATGCAGTCGCATTTGCAGTTGAATAAGTACCTGTAGGTGCATCCGTAAAAGTGCCGTCTGCTAGTGTAATGATTTGGCGATTATACTGCTTTGGCGCAGTGCTGCTGGTAGACAGGTTACTTGGTAAGTCAGCATTTGAATAGCTGACAGCTTGCGCCATAAGCTCATTATTCGACGAAACACTACCTAGTCCTGAGGCATACAAGTTTTGATAACGACTGGTTACCCGACGTACATAATCTTGTGTTTCACGAAAAGGTGGAATGCCACCATATTTATCGACATTACCTTCACCTGCATTATAGCCCGCCAGAGCAAGTTCGGTGTTACCGTTAAAACGTTTAAGCAACCAACTTAAATAACGTGCACCTGCAAAAATATTTTGTTGAGGATCATAAGCATCATTGACATTGAAACGTCGAGCAGTGGCTGGCATTAATTGCATTAAGCCCTGAGCACCCACAGGGGAACGGGCACGAACATTGAATCCAGACTCAGTATGCATCACAGCTTTAATTAACCCTTCAGAGACGCCGTGTTGTTGGGCAGCTTGTTTAATGAGGTGATCAAAAGCATTTCGATTGCGGTTATAACTAGGCAGAACAGAGGCCTCAGTCTTACCCCAGTTACTATAAGTATGAATATTGCTGTCAGGATAATAAGTCGCTTTAACCACTTTTAAATGACTGTATTCCGCTTTTTTCTTATTCGTGAGCAGCGTAGTACCGTTGTTGTCTTTAAATTGATAAATGGTTTGCCCTGCATGTGATGATGCAGAGTTAGAAAAAAAACCAATTGTCCCCAAACAGAAGGCCATCAAATACGTTATTTTGTTCATCGTTATAATATTCACAATGGATGAGCTATAATTCCTTAGCGCAGTGTAACAAAAAAATGCTAAAAATGAAGTTTTGATACAATTTTTTTAATTTTACTGTCTAACAAAAAATCAAGTCATTTTGTTCGAATGTTCATCAAAAAAAAAATTAAATTTTTTTTAAAAACGAAGTATTGACTTATGTAAGTCATTGATAAAAAATAATTAAAATAAGTGGTTAAAAAATGATCAATTTAATCAAAAGCCTTATTATCTGATTAAAACAGTTTGTCAATAGCTAAGAAATCCACAATTTTATCCACAGTTTTTGTGGAAAACTGTGGAAAAGTTTGAAATATAAGCAATCCAGACAATTTCATCATTTTTTGATCACAATTTTACCAGTATGAAATCTGAATATGACGATAGAAAGAAAAATGAAAAATTCTTTTGGTGCGGTTTTTTTCGAATTCGGATAAAATCTCGCAGTGTTTTTGTTTATGAGTTAATCACGTCTATGTACGCGCCAGTGGAGTCCAACCAAGGATTTAATTTCAAGCCTGAGCTTCCAACCAGTTCGGCCTATTATCGCCTGTTGAAAAAGCTGCGTCGCCAAGTGGGGCATGCAATTCGTGATTATAAAATGATCGAAGATGGCGATAAGGTCATGGTGTGTGTGTCTGGTGGTAAAGACAGCTATACCTTGTTAGATATTTTGTTGCAGTTTAAACGTATTGCACCGATTAATTTTGATATTGTTGCAGTCAATCTTGACCAAAAACAACCTGGTTTCCCAGAAGATGTTTTACCGCGTTATATGGAAGAAAATAATATTCCGTATTACATTTTGGAAAAAGACACTTATACCATTACCAAGCGATTAACCCCTGAAGGCAAGACTTATTGTGCGGTTTGTTCACGTTTGCGTCGTGGTTCATTGTATGGTTTTGCCCAAGAGATTGGCGCGACTAAGGTGGCATTAGGTCACCATCGTGATGATATCATGGCGACCTTCTTCTTGAATTTATTCCACGGAGGAAGTTTAAAGGCAATGCCGCCTAAGCTTCTTTCATCGGATAAGAAGAATATCTTAATTCGTCCTTTAGCGTATGTTGAAGAAAAAGATATTATCAAATATGCAGAAATGCGTAAGTTTCCAATTATCCCTTGTAATTTGTGTGGTTCTCAAGAAAACCTGCAACGCGCAATAATCAACGATATGTTGCGTGAATGGGATAAACAATACCCGAAACGTTTACACAGTATTTTTGGTGCTTTACAGAATGTGTCGCCATCACAATTGGCTGATCGTGAATTATTCGATTTTGAGGCATTAGATGGACAGCGAGAGTTCGACATGAAGGATCCAGAGGAACTGAAAAATCGTCTCGACGTGGTCAATCTAAGTTTTGCAGCAGACTAAAATGTAAAAAATTTTTAAAAGGCACTTTGTTAAGTGCCTTTTCTTTATAATTTTTTTAAAAATTGAATCCTCTGTACAAAAATTCATAGCCTAAAATAAAATATACGTGCTATAACACTGCATGAGCAAATTGCTTCATGTGATGTTGTCTGGATAGATAACACAAGAAATTGAACAAATACATTTGAGGAATAATCATGGCTGCATTTTTAACTGATGATTGGTTTGCAACAGTCGATAAACTTACTGCTGAAGCAGGTGATTTAAACTTACCACCAGCGCTTGCGAATTTAGCGATTAACTTAGTTGTAACAGATGCAGCTGGTAATACTGAGCTAGCTCTTGATGCTGGTAAAATCCAAAAGGGTTTATCTTCAAATGCTAAAACAACTTTAAATATGGATGCTGAGACTTTACGTAAAGTATTCTTGGAATTTGACATGGCTGCTGCTATGCAAGCATTCATGACAGGTAAAATTAAAGTTCAAGGTGATATGTCTCAATTGATGGCATTACAAACAGCGAAGCCAAGCCAAGAACAAAAAGATTTATTTAAAAGAGTACTTGAGCAAACAGCTTAAGTATTAATTTAAAAAAAGCTTACCGAGGTAAGCTTTTTTTTTCTTTAGACATTGATCATGTTACTTGTCTTGATATGTTCTAAATAAGTACGGATGCGTTTTACATATTGCACAGCTTGCTTATAACGACCATTTCGAGCTTGGTTGCGCTGTAAATAATCATATAAGTTTACCCACTGATTTGGATCTTTTCCTTGAGCTTGGATGCGCTTCTGGATTTGTCCGACTGCACCAGGACCCATATTATATGCCACAAGAGCATACCAATTGCGATCTGGATAAGGAACATGGGCAAACTGATCCAGCATCAAGTCATAATACTTGGCGCCACCTTGAATGCTCTGTACGGGGTCAGTGCGATTGGTAACACCCATGGCTCTAGCTGTGTTATTGGTGAGCATCATAATCCCACGTACACCTGTTGGTGAAACAGAGGTCGGTTTTAGATAAGATTCCTGATAACCAATAGCAGCCAATAGATGCCAGTCTAAATTGTATTTAGATGCACTTTGTTTGAAACTTGCCTTATAAATAGGTAAACGCTGATTCAAATCTTTTTGAATAGTAGACCATGATTCTGGTTTAACAACATTACGATTATAAAAAGATGCAAGTTGCTGCGTCGTACCCAGTTGCTTGCTTTGACATACAAAACCACTGGCGGTAAGTGTCAAAGGATCATCGGCTTGTTTAAACACCCAGTTGAGTTGCGGATTTAAACCATTATTTGTCAAACTTGCTTGATCACCACAACTTGCTGAAAACGAAACTAATTGTTTCTTTTCAATATCTGCAATTGTGGAAGTCGTCATGGCGAAATTGGCTTTGCCTTGTGCGATCCACTTCAATGCAGTGGCATTGTCTGGAACCGTTTTAAAATCAAGTTTTACATTTAAGCTTTGTGCATAGTTACGAGCAAGATCGTAACCAAAGCCATGTAAGAATTGATCTTCTTTAAATACGATGGTTGGATTTTCTACAGCAACCACAGTTAAAACATTTTTTGCTACAACAGTGTTGTATTGGTGCGATTTTTCTGCGCTTAAGCTATTAAAAGGGATAATTACAATACCTAATGCTAAAGCCTGAAATGGGAGTTTGGAAGATAAAGAGTTAAGGCTAAGCCTAGACCCAGAACTTGAATTACTGTGCATGTTGTCTCCGCTACAGGTAATTTATGCCCTAAAAGTTCAGCAAAATACTGCCTTAACTTTTAAAAGTTGATAAATTCAATAAGGGTGGGCAAGTCATGACGTCATTCAAAATGACATTGGGTTGATCGGGAAAATGATGCAGATGTTACACATCATTCACAAAGTGTATAAAAAATAAACAAAAAATTAACTTAGGGGCGCATAATAAGCGTCCAAAAACAGATTGTCAAATTTTGAGCAAAAAAAGAATGATAAATCCATCACAAACACATGATTTAAAAAAGAATAAAATTTATACACTTTAGTGATGTTGAAATAAGGAATACAATGCAAAAACTTGTAAACGGATTGTTATCTTCGCGTGTTTGCTATTTATGAAATCAAACTTAATTACCCGTACTGGCCATGATCTCTTGGTCGCTGAATTAAAGAAACTTTGGCATGATGAACGACCTGAAATCACTAAAAAGGTGAACTGGGCTGCGAGCTTAGGTGATCGTTCTGAAAATGCAGATTACCAATACAATAAGCAATTGCTAAGGAAAATTGATCGAAGAGTACGTTATCTGGGTAAACGCCTAGAAGAATTGAAAATTATAGATTATGTGCCTGAGCAAGAAGGGAAAGTTTACTTTGGTGCTTGGGTTGAGATCGAAAATGAAGAAGGAGAACAAAAGACTTTGAGAATCGTTGGTGTTGATGAGATTTATGATCATCATCCTCAACATATTTCGATTGAGTCTCCCATGGCGCGTGCATTATTAAGCAAACAAGTTGATGATGAAGTCGAAGTACATACGCCTTTAGGGAAAAAAGTTTGGTATATCAACTCAATTCGCTATGAGAAAAAAGAAAATCCATAAAAATTCAGCTTGTTGAGTTTATTTTGAGCATTCAGTATGTAAATTTGAATAAAAGATTTGCCAACTTGCACTTTTATTTATATGATAGCCGCCATTGGAAGCGTGGCAGAGCGGTTTAATGCACCGGTCTTGAAAACCGACGAGGGTGTGAGTCCTCCGTGAGTTCGAATCTCACCGCTTCCGCCAAATATCTTAAAGGGAATCAAATACATAGTTTGATTCCCTTTTTATTTGACACAATTTTGGCACTATTCGAAATTTTAGCAATCTCTTCTTTGTTCTTATCTGAATTAATCCACTTTGCATAACGCATCATTAGCATCACCAAACTATGCCCTAGCTGTGAAGCCACATAAACTGGATTGAGTCCATTCATTAAGCATACAGTCGCATATGTATGACGAGTATTATTATAGGCAGGGCGATAGCGTATGCCATTTGCTTTCAGTGCAGCTACAAACTTCTCACTTAATGATTTTTGTGTAGTAAATTCCTTACCTGTCTCATCACAGATAAATACGTGCTCATATTTGAGGTAGGTTAGTAATCTGAGTGGCTTTGTTGCACAAAGGTTTGAAAGACAATACTACCCTAATTGAGCTAAATTCAAGTGACAACTTGGGTACGAGGTCGACCTAATTCTTTGAATTTATTCAAAACTGCTACACGTGCATGAATCTCATTCACCTGACTAGGAAAACTCCTTGCTGTTAATTTATCGCCTAATAATTTGATGCAATGCATTTTGGTTTCCACTAAACTTCGACGATGATAACCAGACCATTTTTTCCAAATTGATCTACCTAGCCGTTTGACTGTTTTTAATAATTCATTCCTCTCTAAAGATCTCAATTTCTTATCTTTCCAAGGCTTTGCATTCTTCCTAGGTGGAATGACTGCATGTGCATCTCGATCTAAAATGACTTGTCGGCAGTGCTTTGTGTCATAAGCACCATCTGTATAGACTGAATCAATTCGTTCATCCAACGGAATTTGATCAAGCAAATCACCAAGCACCTGTGAATCACTCACATTGTTTGTTGTGAGCTGAACTGCTCGTATTTGAAGGGTCTTAGCATCTATACCAATATGAAGTTTGCGCCATTGGCGACGATATTCAGGCTGATGTTTCTTACGCTTCCATTCGCCTTCACCTAAAAATTTTAGCCCTGTAGAGTCGACGAGTAGGTGTAACCCATCACGACTTTTCTGATAGCTTATCGCAATATCAATATGCTTTTGTCGTCTACAGAGGGTGGAGTAATCTGGTGCTGTCCAATTCAAACCACAGAGTTTAATCAGGCTTTGAGCAAAGCCAGTGACCATACGTAAAGAAAGACGGAATAGAGATTTGATCATTAAACAACATTGAATCGCTGTATCGGAATAAGTTTGATTTCGTCCGTGCTTATCTTGTGGCTGTGCATACCATTGGGTCTTGGGATCAAACCAGATTGAAATATTTCCTCGCTTGATTAAAGCTTGGTTATACGAGGACCAATTGGTTGTACGGTAGATTTTAGGGACAGGCTTCTTCATCTGGAAATTATATTGCTGAAGAAGCCTTCAAGAATAGCTTTGTGCAACAAAGCCACGTAAATCCGAAGATGCTTTAGATGAGATAGGATTATTTATTCAAAATGCTATTTTAAAAACATAAATTTTCAGGGGGGACCAGACAGGATAGTCGTCATAGCAGGATTAAAACGAGATAAGTCTGATCCCTAAATGGTTAGCTATAGAGATCAATGCTTGGATTGCATCCAGGATAACTCAAAGATAAAAGAGAGTAGATACTCTCTTTTTTTATTATCAAGACTTTATGATTAATGATTTTCGCCAAATAAAGCAATAAGAGAATCGGCAGGGTTTGAATTGAAGTAATAGGGACGAGGCGACAAATAACTTATCTATCCTACAGTGTAGTTTTTATTTCTGTTTTTTTATTAAATTTTAAATTTGTAATATTTGTGCTAACCTATCTTCTAGGTTTAAAAGCGCTTTATCTTTTGAATATATGATTTTTCACCTTTGAAAAAAAATATGACCACACAAAAAATCAATGCACGTACCTTAATTACGGATCTTCTCATGGCTGCGGAAGGAAAGGTCATTTCGATCAAAGAAATGATTCTTGCTGCCAAATTGTTTGGTCTGAGTGAAAATGGAGTTCGGGTAGCTGTAACAAGATTGGCGAGCGAAGGTGTCATTGTGACTGCCGAAAGAGGGGTTTATCAATTAAGCGATCAATCCCATGAGTGGGCGAACGTGATGTTAAATCGAAGTACTAAGGGTTTAAAAGAAACGAAACCATGGAATCAACATTATCTATGCGTTTTTACAGGAATGCTGGGTCGAGTAGATCGTACAGCATTAAAGAGAAGAGAGCGCGCGCTTAAACACTTTGGATTTCGAGAATTAGAGCTAGGCGTTTTTGTTCGACCAGATAATTTGGTTTTGTCTCTCGAAGAAATTTTGACACAGATGAAATCTATAGGTTTAGAGTCAGAAGCTAAAATGTGTTACGTCAGCTCATTTGATCAAATCACAGAATCGAAGATTAAAGAACTCTGGTCTACGGAAACACTCAACAAAAATTATGAGAAATATAGCTACATCATTCAGCATTGGCTGACTCGATTACCTGCATTGGGACTTGAAGATGCTGCGCGTGAATCTTTGTTATTAGGTCGTCAAACGATTTCTTTATTAATGAACGACCCCTTGTTACCAGAAACTTTTGTCAATGTAGAAGCCAGAAATCAATTTGCCTGTGATGTAAAAAAACTAGATGAAGTAGGGCAATTATTATGGCGGCAACTCCATGAACTAACATTGGGGACCTCAGCATCGAATTTATCAAGTCTAGAGTTTCCAACTGTAAGTAATCTTCCAACAAGAATTCTTAGTTAATTGAATAACCTAATCGAAAAGGAATATTGATATGTCGTTATATCAGTCAGCTTTATCAAAAGAAATATTTAAAAATCATACAGTGATTGTTACTGGAGGTGGCTCTGGTATAGGGCGATGTACGGCTCATGAGTTAGCTTCTCTTGGTGCACAAGTCATTATTACAGGTCGGACAGAAGAAAAACTTCAGCGTGTGCAACAAGAGATTATTGAAGATGGCGGTAAAGCAGCCTATCGCGTATGTGATAACCGTGATGAAGAGGTCGTCAAACACACAGTTGCATCGATTATAAAAGAATTCGGCAAGATTGATGGCCTAGTCAATAATGCAGGCGGGCAATTTCCAGCGTTTTTAGAAACTATGTCAGCGAATGCATTCGATAGTGTGGTTCGTAACAATCTTTTGGGGACATTTCTGATGATGAAAGAGGTCTTTAATCAGAGTATGTCAAAAACAGGCGGTAGTATTGTCAATATGACCATTGATATGTGGAGTGGTTTACCTTCAATGGGGCACTCAGGAGCAGCTCGAGCAGGCATTGACAATTTGACTAAAACCTCAGCCTTAGAATGGGCTAGAGCAGGTGTACGAGTCAACGCCGTAGCGCCTGGTTGGGTAATTGCTTCAGGTCTGGATTCTTATAAGGATGGAATGAAAGCCATGATTCCTATGGTTGCTTCAAAAATTCCTCTTAAAAGAATGGCAACTGAATCTGAAATTTCTGCCGTAATGTGCTTTTTATTATCGCCAGCGGCTTCTTTCATCACTGGAGTAAACGTCAGAATTGATGGAGGCGCTTCTTTAGTTTCACCATTTTTCCCCCTCATTGATCACGACAATTCAAAACCCTTTGAAGCTTTCCACCGTGATGGGGTGCCGAATGTAATTAAAGAAATGAATCAAGAAAAAGTATAAATTTTCTCCAAAAATGTTAAATGTCGCTCACTCCATTTTTCTATAGAACAATTTAGCTCGTTAGAAAAGCCCACTAAGAATTTGATTAATATCTTCTTAGTAGATTTCTAATATTACTTAAAAAATTAATTTAAAAAAATAATGGAAATATTTCTTTTTATATAATAAAGTTTAAATTATGAAATTAATTTGATTCTTCAGAATCTCGCTAGGAGAACAAAGATGAATACGCGTGTGAGTGTGACTGATCTATTTAGTCGTGAAGAGATAAAAGAACTTACTCAACCATCAGACAAACATGGATTTTGGGCGGTGGGTTCTACTTGGGCTGTGATTGGAGCCACTTTTGCCGGGGTGGCGCTATCTTGGAGTTATTTACCATGGTGGGGAAAATTACTCATTTGTATAGCCGCGATTGCTATCTTAGCTGGTCGTCAACTGGCATTAGCGATTTTGATGCATGATGCATCACATAACAGTTTGTTCAAAACTAAATGGATGAATGACAATTTGGTGGATTGGTTATGTGCTCGTCCTATTTGGAATGATGTGCATAAATATCGCGCTCATCACATGCGCCATCATGCCAAAACATCATCCCCAGAAGATCCAGATATGTCTTTGGTTGCAGGTTTTCCAACGACTAAACAATCAATAACACGTAAATTTATTCGTGATTTGACAGGTATTACTGGGTTGAAATTCACCATAGGTCGGATTTTGATGGATGCCGAGGTGATGAAATGGACAGTTGCGAATGATGTGACTTGGCTACCGAGAGAAGGCCGTAAATGGTATGACTACCCCGCTAAGTTTTTTAAGAACTCAAGTAAGGCAATAGTTGCCAACGGGGCTATGTTCGGTGTTCTATGGGCGGCTGGACATCCTAAATTATACTTACTTTGGCCATTAGCTTACCTCACTGCATTTCCTCTTTTTATTCGTATTCGCTCTATGGCAGAACATGCCGGTATGGAAACCAGCAATTCAGCACTGACCAATACTCGCACAACCCAAGCGGGTTGGATTGCGCGTACCTTTGTTGCACCGATTCGTGTGAACTTCCATATGGAACATCACTTAATGGCAGCGGTACCTTATTTTAAATTACCTAAAATGCATCAAATGTTACGTGAAAGAGGATTTGCGCCTGAGCCACCTACTTATTTTCAAGTGATCGATATTTTGTCACAAGGTCAAATTGCGCCTGAGAAAGTTGAATATCTTGAAGAAGCCAAAGTCACTATTCAGGAACAGTAATTTTTAAAGACTTTGGGAAAAGGAATTTAAGATGAATCCTAATCAGCAGGCGCAGAATATGTCACAAAAACAAATATGTATCAGTGATTTTTTTAAATCATGAAGAAATGGCGTCTTTTGCCGTACGTTCCAACTGGTGGGGACTATTTGGCAGCCCGTTTGGCACCTGAGCAATGTTAATATGATTTAAATAAATTAGCGGCAAAACGTTGGACTGATCAGACTCCAAAACAATACCGTAATTTGAGGGAAAAATTATAAGGTGTTAACCAATACTGATGGAATTGTAGAAATTATGCTCAGTTAGCCCTTAAGCTTTTAGATTTTTCACGATAAACCTCATGTTAAAAAGCGGCTCTTCTTTATTGTAGCGACTTATGAGTGAGTCGCTATTTATAACTTATTTTTATTTATTCTCTTTATTAATCAATTAAATAAAAAAGAAC
>NZ_OVCN01000008.1 GCF_900406815.1 Acinetobacter haemolyticus | reverse complement strand
ATATAAGGTTGGGATTGATTTCGAGATGTTAGTAATAAGACGAATCTTTGTTCATAAATAGAAATTTTAATAATCTGATAATGAAATATGATTTTATTTATATTTAAAGGAAAGTAAGGGGGTTCTTTTTTGCATCTGGCTATTATACAAATTTTAGAAAATTTCTCTTTCAGAGAGCGGACAGCGAAAAGTTTCCAACATAAAAATTGGACTACTAGTCGATAAAAAGATTAGCTAGAGGAAGTGCTTAGTAATAGAGATAAAATGAGCTCTGTATGAGCAAAGATAAACTCATGGTAATTATCCATAGCAAACGATTCTGGGTTACATGAAGGTTATCTTAAGGAAATAATAGCTAGGGAATGGAGTTTGAGATCCACAAAATTATTATTAGATTCAACTAACTAAAATGCTCCAGAGGTGCCGCTGCATGGTCGTTACCCTGAACCCGATGAGTTCAAGGTGGAGGTGACGCATATTTAATGGGTTTCCTACTCGGAGGTAGGCATACACTCAAAATATACAGAACACATCCATAAATTTAAGTATCGGCAGGGGACTAGACGTACTGGCGAACACCCTAGAGACAGTATTAAGTATAACTGATCTTGCCCTGATGGCAATGTTTGATAGCCTTTTATCTGTAACGATACTTACTAATTGATGAGGCTTTGTGCAATTTTACTCAACAGTTTGTTCAACATCTTCTAAAATTGTTTGCAGCAAACGTTCACAGTGTGCATATTGCTGTAAAGACTTGTTTAAACTAAAAACTTCCTGAGCCATTTGCAGAGCTACCATAATCACTAATTTATTATGTTCCACTCTCGGAGCATTACGACGCATATCATGAAATTTTTGATTCAATAATTCAGCTGCACGCTCTAATTCTTCACGTTTGTCCTCAGTTGTATTGAGACGAAAAGTTTGCTCAATTAAACGGAGTTCAACAACAATAGTTTCACTCATGATTGTGACTCCTCTTGAGGTTCGGCAATAGGGTGGGCGAGCTGTTGGATTTCTTGTGCATTTTGATCTTGGGCGGTGCCTAGAATCGCTAGACGTTGAATAATTGCTTCAACTTTTGATTTTGCCAATTCATTTTTTTGCAGTAAACGATCACGATCTTGTTGTAGATCCTGAATCTCTTGTATGTTGTTACGCTGTTGCGCTTGCAACTTTTCTTTGATTACACGTAAATCATTTCGCTCAGCCAAAATTTCTTGGAAGCGATTTTTTAGATCCGTGGTGCTTTTTTCCAAACGGCTATAACGTTCAGCTAAAGCTGTTGCATCATTATTCAGTTGTTTGAATTGATCTTGTAACTGAGTGAGTTGTTCAGTTAAGTTATCAACTTCATCCTGTTTTTGCGTGATGATGCTATTTTTTTGCACAATTTGTGCATGATGATCAGTTGCAGCTAATTGTTTAGCTTCAGAAAGCGAGTTATTTTCTCGCTCTAAATGACTTAAGCGTGTTTTTAAAACACCAATATGCGCTTGTAGACGCTGTAATTGTTCTAACATAACGAAGGTCGCACAGAGTTGCAATCAAAGGTAATATATACAGCAGTATAGAGATTGGATAAACGAATGCAAGACGATATTTCAGGTTGGAACGAATGGAATGCTCATTTTGACGGAATTGAAGAGATTTCAAGCCCAAGTGAGTTACATGGTTTACTAACAGGTATAGTTTGTGTGACACAAGCGCCAACTTCAGATGAATGGTCACAAATCTTAAACACCCTCAATGTACCTTCACTTTCACCCGAAGCCCTCAGAAGTTTAACCGATGAGACTGAAGATGTAGCACATGCTTTATCCGATGATGAATTAGATTATTTACCAATGCTGCCAGATGACAGCCATATACTTGCAGATCGAGTTCAAGCATTGGCAGATTGGTGTGCTGGGGTAGTACTGGGTTTTGGTTTAGCTTCTGGACATATTCGAGGTGAAGAGCAAGAGCTGATTGAACATTTACAAGATGTTGCAGCTGTTGAATTTGAAGATTCTGATAATGATGAAGAGGGTGAAGAAAGTTATCAGGAGTTGTATGAGTTTGTCCGACTCATTCCTGTTAGTCTTTCGATTGGCCGAACAAAAGTTCCCGTGGCTGAAAGCTCTTTATTGAGAAATTTCCATGCAAAAAGCCGCAATCAAGATGAAACCATTTCAGATCCACAAACGATTGTAGAAATGTTTACACCACATCGCCCGAGCTAATTGCATCTAATTTTTAAATCCCTCTTCGGAGGGACTTTTTAGTCGTAGGATAATATGAAACTAACTCAAGCAGATTTTAAACAACGTCGAGATCGCCTTGCGGAACAAATGGGCAGTAATAGTATTGCTGTTATTGCGACGCGAGCGGAAATGTATCGTAATCGCGATGCAGATTATAAATATCGTGCAGACAGTAGTTTTTATTATCTTACTGGATTTGCTGAACCTGAAGCTGTTGCAGTGATCGAGACTTTTGCTCAGGGTGAGGCATATCGTTATACGCTATTTTGTCGTGAACGTAACCGTGAAATGGAAATTTGGAATGGTTACCGAGCAGGGCTAGAAGGTGCAGTCGAACAATATCGTGCAGATCAAGCATTTGCCATCCATGAATTGGATCAGAAAATTGTTCCTCTACTTTTAAATAAATCGAAACTCTTTGTTCGATTAGGACAAACGAAAAAGTTTGATGCTGAAGTTGGTGGTTGGTTACACAAAGCAAAAGCAATGCAACGTCAGGGTGGTGATGCACCTCAGCAAATTATTCAAATTGATTCGATTATTGATGAAATGCGTTTGAAAAAATCGGCGCAAGAAATTGAACTGATGCAGATCGCATCCAATATCAGTGCAGAAGCACATACGCGTGCGATGCAAACTGTAAAGCCAGATATGATGGAGTATGCACTTGAAGCAGAACTCAATTATATCTTCGGTAAAAATGGTTGTGTGCCTGCTTACAATAGCATTGTAGGCGGTGGTGAAAATGCCTGTATTTTGCATTACGTTGAAAATAATAAGCCGTTAAAAGATGGTGATCTGGTTTTAATTGATGCAGCTTGTGAGTATGAATGCTATGCCTCAGATATTACCCGTACATTCCCTGTAAATGGTAAGTTCAGTCCAGAGCAAAAAGCACTTTACAATATTGTTTTAGATGCCCAGCTTGCTGCAATCGACGCCACTCGTATTGGCAATAATTATAAATATCCGCATGAAGTAGCAGTAAAGATTTTAACTCAAGGTTTGGTTGATCTTGGTTTACTGCAAGGTGATGTAGATGAGCTGATAGAGAGTGAAGCATTCCGTCAATTCTTTATGCATGGTACAGGTCATTGGTTAGGTATGGATGTGCATGATGTCGGTTCTTACAAGATTGATGAAGATTGGCGTGCTTATGAAGCTGGTATGGTGGTTACCGTTGAGCCAGGTTTATATATTGCACCTGATGATGAAACGGTTGATGCAAAATGGCGCGGTATTGGTATTCGTATCGAAGATGATATTGTCGTGACAGAAAATGGTCCATTGGTTCTGACCAAAAATGTTGTTAAAACTGTTGAAGAGATTGAAAGCTTGATGGCGAGCCATTAAGTTGAGATTGAAAAAAGGTCTATCGATTGATAGGCCTTTTTATTTAGCTTAATGCTCATAGCAACTTTTAAACATATTTTAAAAACACAGACCAAACAAAGTACAAATTCCCTTCCTGATTTGAGTTAGAGTAAGATAGTCCCGAAACTTAAGTCATGAAAAACTGATAAGGAATAATATTATGCAGCAACAAGTCATCATTGTCGGTGGGGGTATGGTTGGACTCAGCCTTGCTTTAATGTTGGCAAAATCTAATATTGCCGTAAAGCTATTAGAAGCTGTGAAATATCCAAATTATGATGATGAAAACCTTGCGCCTTATCATTCTAGTTTTGATGCAAGAAATACCGCATTGTCACGCCGTAGTGTGCAGATTTACCAAAAATTAGATTTATGGGATGCATTACAACAACATGCGACTCCGATTTTACAAGTGCATATTACCGAGCAGGGCAGCTTTGGCAAGGCACGCCTAGTGGCTGAACAAGAAAAAGTAGAAAGCTTTGGGCAGGTGATTGAGAATGCGTGGTTAGGTCGAGTATTGCTGACTCAAGTGCGTCAGCAGCCACTGATCGAATTGATTGATGGTGTACAAGTAACTTCATTGACGCAAGATGCAGATCAGGTACAGATCGAAGCGATGCGCAATGGAGAATATATTCATTCGCTCAAATCCAAGTTGGTGATCGCAGCAGATGGTCGTGATTCGTTCTGTCGTCAGGCGATTGGCGTGGGTGTCGATGAACATGATTATGACCAAGTGGCGATTGTCACCACTGTGCAAACTTCTAAACCACATCAACAAGTTGGCTTTGAACGTTTTAGCGCTTTAGGACCGTTGGCATTATTACCTCTACCGGGTGAATACCGCCGTTCAGTGGTTTGGCCTGTGAAAAAGGGTACGGAAGCAGAATGGTTAGGTGAAGAAAATGATCAACATTTCCTTGATGCTTTACAGGAAACTTATGGTGATCGTGCAGGTAAGTTTGAAAAAACAGGCAAACGTTTTAGTTATCCATTGTCTCAAGTCTTAGCACATAAACAAGCAGTTGGGCGTGTGGTGTTGATGGGCAATGCAGCACACACTATTCATCCTGTTGCAGGACAAGGTTTTAATCTTTGCTTACGTGATGCAGATGTGCTGGTTCGTTTCTTGATGGAACAGTTGGCCAAGTCAGATGATATTGGAAATCCAGATAATTTGCTGGCTTATGAGCAAGCACGCTTGAAAGACCAACAACGTGTGATTAAGTTCTGTGATTCAGTCGTTCGTGGCTTTAGTAATCAAAACCCAATCCTGAAATTATTGAGAAATACAGGCTTGGTTGCCTTTGACGTGATTCCTGGAATTAAACCTTTAGTTGCGAACTATGCGATGGGGCTAAAAGCATGAGTGAAATGTTAGATGTCGTCATCGTAGGTGGTGGCTTAGTCGGTGGCTTAACGGCTTTGTTGCTCGCGCAAGGTGGTGTGCAGGCAACAGTATTAGATGCTGCACCAGTGCTCGATCAAGATAAAACTTTAGCCGTGATGAACCCGCGCGTGTTAGCCCTCAGTCAGGCAACCATTCATCTATTAAAAACTGTGGATGTTTGGGATGATTTAGCCCGCCAGATGCCATATTCAGGCATGCAAGTCTGGAATAAAAATGGTTATGGCGAAATCAATTTTGGCCATGCATCAGAACAGCGACCACATGCAGATCAGGCATTGGGTTCAATGGTTGAGCCAAGTGTTTTAAATATTGCGATACAACAAAAAATGTTGCAGCAGCTCAACGATTATCGCACTCAAGTAAAAGTGGTTCGGATTGAGCCGATTTCACAAGGCTGGTTGATTCAGCTAGCAGATGGTACAACGCTGAAAACTAAGCTGTTGATCGGTGCTGATGGGGCAAACTCATTTGTACGTGAACAAGCTTATATCGATTTGGATGTCTTAGATTACAAACAAGCCGCAATCAGTTGTGCGATTAAAACCACTCAACCGAATCAATATGTGGCACGCCAAATTTTTCTACCAACAGGACCACTGGCTTATTTACCCATGGCAAGTTTAGATCCTCAAGAAAATGGTTATTGGCAATCAATCGTTTGGACATTACCCGATGATTATGCCGATGAATATTCAGCACTCAGTGATCATGCATTTATGCAACTGCTAACTCAAGAAAGTCTTCAAATGTTAGGTGAGGTGGTTGATGTACGTTCAAGAGCTCAATTCCCGTTAAAAGCACGTGCCGCACAACGATATATAAAATCAGGCCTAGCATTGATAGGCGATGCCGCACATGTGATTCATCCTTTGGCTGGACAGGGTGTGAATATCGGTTGTCTAGATGCGGCTGTTCTATGCGATGTGTTGTTGCATGATTTAAAGCGTGGGGTATGGGCAAATGAACAAACTTTATTGCGTTATGAACACCAGCGTAAAGGACAAAACGATGCCATGATGCACAGTATGTCAGCAATAGGATGGTTAGAAAGTTCAGAGTTATTTCCTTTTGTTTGGGCGAGAAATTTAGGTCTGAAACAGGTTGAACAACTGGATTGGCTTAAAGATCGTTTCATGCAACAAGCCAATGGATTGGTCGCATTGAAAGAGACGCGTTATGCGTGCTAAAAAACAGTAGATATTTTTTAAACAATCATTTATAAATCAGAGTGAATTTGGTTGAAAAAAGCGCAAATTGATAAATATTTTGCTTTGATAAACGAGAAGAGCTTGTTAAATTTCATCAAGTTCTGATGACCAAATAGCGATGATGAAGATTTAGTCATTGTGGGGAGAGTAATATGACGGAAATGAATGATTACGACGAAAATACAGAAGATGCGACTGTAGATGATGAGGAAGCGAAAGCCGCCGAGAATGGTGCGACTGACGAGGAATCAAGCATTAATGATGCAGATCTAGCTGAAGCTGAAAGCTTAACTGTTACTGCTAAGCAGAAACAACGCCAGGCTTTAGAAGATGAAGTTGCAGCATTCCTTGCACGTGGTGGGCGTATTACTGAAGTTCCGCCGGGCGAAACTCACGAATAAGTTAGAAGATTCAAAAAGCATCACGATTGTGGTGCTTTTTTATGCTGGTGTGATTCGTGTTCGCATTCTAATGGTTGGTGTAGTTCTTTTAAAATTCCACATTGTTCAATTGTACGATGTTGAGAGCATTGTTGTTTTAAGTGCATTAAATCTTGTTTAAGATGCTTTAAGTTGTTAATTTTTTGCGATACATCGGCAAGATATTGGTCAATCAAACGATCAACTTCACTACATGTCTGATCGGGGTTAGTTGATAACTCTTTGAGTTTTTGTATATCTTGCAAAGTGATACCTAACTCTCGACAATGTTTTAGAAATAACAGTTCTGAAAGCATTTGTTCAGAGTAATTTCGATAATTTCCAGCAGTTCGTTTTGCTTTTTCAAGTAGTCCTATTTTTTCATAATAACGAATGGTATCGACAGAAACACCTGCCTTTTTTGATAATTGTCCAATTGTAAAGTTCATCATGCTTGACTCTGGAGTTACTCTAGGGTTTTAAATCACTATAAAATATTAAGTGAGAAAAGTCATGGCTGGATGTGGATGTAGTACAACCTGTTCCCCAACACAAAAAATTAGCCCAAAATTCCGAAGAGCATTATGGATTGCGCTGGTTTTAAATGCATTAATGTTTTTTGTGGAGATTATAGGTGGATCGCATGCACGCTCAGTTTCATTGTGGGCAGATGCACTAGATTTTGCTGGGGATGCTGCAAACTATGCAATTTCTTTAGCCGTACTATCGATGACATTGTATTGGAGAGCAACTGCGGCATTATTAAAAGGAATGACTATGGCTGCATTCGGCGTGTTTGTTATTGTAAAAGTATTTTGGTCATGGTGGCATGGTATGGTACCAGAACCAATGTTGATGGGTGCAATTGGTGTCCTCGCGTTGCTAGTAAATGTTGCTGTAGCAGTAATGCTTTATGCCTTTCGAGATGGTGATGCGAATATGCGTTCTGTGTGGTTATGTAGTCGTAATGATGCAATTGCAAATATTGCGATTATTGTCGCAGCTTTAGGTGTCTTGGGAACGGGCACTATGTTTCCTGATTTGTTTGTTGCCTTTATTATCGCGTACTTAGGTGTTTCTTCAGGTTATGCTGTTATTAGACAGTCATTGCGAGAAAGAAAACAATCGAGTATTACAATGGGGCGAGAAGCATAGATATGTGTTGTTTAAAAAGTATCATCTACGGATGATACTTTTTCGTTTTTAATAAATTAGAGGAGTAATGAAATTGCGATGCTCCACATCATACAACCAATCATAAAATCTAAGACCTTCCATGCCTTTGGGTTAGTAAATAATGGTTTTAACAGTCTAGAACCATATCCCAGACTAAAAAAGAAAATCCATGATGCAACAATACTACCGAGGGCAAAACTGATCTTGTCCTCAAACTGTGTTGCTACAGATCCAATTAAAACAATTGTATCTACATAGACATGTGGATTCAACCAAGTGAAAGCAAGACCTGTTAAAAGCACTTGAGTTAAGGTCTGCTTTTGATGGCTCATAAGTTCTATGCTTTGAGTGTTTTTAAAAGCTGCATGAAATGCTTTAGCGCCATAGACCAGTAAAAATGTCGCACCTAAATATTTAGCAATTGTTATTAACAGTGGTGACGTAGCCATGATCTCGGCAAAACCCAATACACCTAATGCAATTAAAATGGAGTCAGAAAGTGCACACAATAAGCATAGCCAAAATACATATTGTTGCTTTAAACCTTGTTTGAGAACGAAAGCATTTTGAGCACCAATAGCCACAATAAGACCGCTACCAATACCAAAACCTTTCATAAAGACGCTAAGAGAGAACATAACAAATAAAACGGAAAATCTAGATGTGAGAATTATCTGACTTTTAAAGGTAAAATAAGTAATATTAAGAATAATTAGGTTTGGCTAAAAATAATTTAGGTGGGTGAGTGTTAGATAGTAAACAATGTGAAGCATTTCTTGCTGTAGCTGAAGCAGGAAGTTTTGATGCGGCAGGAGAACACTTATACATTACACCTTCTGCAGTATCGTTACGTGTACAAGCTTTAGAAAAGTATTTAGGACAAGTTTTAATTATTCGCGGACGACCATGTGTGCTTACTCAGGCTGGGCAAACCTTATTGCAACATTTGCGTCATACTCGGTTAATGGAACAAAATCTTTTACAAGGTTTGATGGGAAAATCCTCTGAATCGGAATTTTATAAGATTGCTTTGGCATCCAATGCGGATTCATTGGCAACATGGTTGTTGCCGAGTATTCAGTCCACATTGTTTAGAGAAAAAATTGTGTTAGAGCTTAAAATTGATGATCAATCGCATACCCATACATTATTAGAAACAGGACAGGTGAATGCCTGTATCACTGCCGAAGAGCAGGTTATGTCAGGTTGTTTAGCACAACCCCTAGGCAAAATGCGTTATAAAATGCTGGCTTCTGCCGACTTTGCAGCTCATTGGTTTAGGAAGGGTGTAAATAGAGAAAGTTTAAGAAAAACACCAGCAGTTATTTTTAATCATAAAGACTTAATGCATTCAGAGATTTTATTAAAGGGGTATGGCTTACCGATGCAAAGTTATCCCTATAGTTTTATTCCAGCAACAGATGCTTTCGTCAAAGCAATTCAATTAGGTTTGGGTTATGGCATGGTGCCTGAGTTGCAGGTTCAACCGCTACTCGAAAATGGAACGCTTGTTGATATTATGCCTGATGCCCAACTTGATATTCCACTATATTGGCATCATTGGAAACGACAATCTAAACAACTGGATGTATTAACTGAACGCATTGTTCAAACGGCGAAGCAAGTGTTGAAATAACGGTTGAGCGCTGAAAAAATGGCAAGGTAATACTCTCAGGTGATTACCTCGCATCAATATTTCCAGTTAAGCTTGAGTTAACTCTAGCGCGCGTTGATATGCCACTTTCTTTTTAATTCCAGTTAAGTCTGCGGCAAGTTGAGAAGCTGCTTTTACGGATAAATCTTGCAGTAAGCGTTTTAATAGCTCATCCAATTTATCTTGTGCCATATCTTTTTCAGTGGTTGCACCCCCAACAACGACGACAATCTCACCTTTCTCTTGGTTGTGATCATTTTGAATGAAATGAAGTAACTCTTTTAAAGTCATTTTTTTGATGGTTTCAAAGGTTTTGGTAATTTCACGGGCAAAACCTACAGGACGATCTTCACCAAATACTTCAACCATATCTTGAATACACGCCAAAATACGATGTGGGGCTTCATAAAAAATTAGGGTTTGCGTTTCATCCTTGAGTTTCTCAAGTTGGCTAATTCGTTGAGATGCTTTAGAGGGTAAAAAACCTTCAAAACTAAAGCGGTCACTTGGTAAACCGACTGCACTTAATGCAGCAATTGCCGCACATGCACCCGGTACTGGAATCACACGAATCCCATGTTCTTGAGCAGCTCGAACAAGTTTAAATCCTGGGTCACTAATCAAAGGTGTACCCGCATCGCTGATTAACGCAACTGTTTCTCCATTTAACATTTTTTGGAGAAGTTGATCAATTTTGTTACTTTCGTTGTGATCATGACACGCAGTGAGTGGAGTTGAGATATTATAGTGCTTGAATAATTGAGCAGATTGTCTGGTATCTTCTGCTGCAACCACCGAGACAGATTTTAAAATATCGATTGCACGAAACGTCATGTCATCCAAGTGCCCAATCGGGGTTGCTACAACAAATAATTGAGCACTCATAAAAGGTAACTCCATAATGTATTCAAAAAAATATTGGTTGCTACTCAGTTTGGCAGCATTGATTAGTCCAGCCTATGCGGACGTATTGGTCATTCTACCTGAATCAGGCCCTATGGCGCGAGCTGGTGAAAGTATTAAACGAGGTTTCTTGAGTGCTTATACAGCATCGGGAAGTAAAGAAAAAATTATTTTTGTGGATTCTGCAAAAAGCAACATTAATCAGATTTTTAAAAGCAGGGTCAATAAAAATACAAAATTGGTCGTTGGCCCCTTAGGGCGATCTGATATTGAGACGGTGATTAAATTAAAACCGAAAGTGCCTGTGTTAGCGTTAAATGATGTGAACTCACAGGCAGCGAATGTATGGCAATTTAGTTTGGCTAAACAGCATGATGCTGAAGCTTTAAATAAATTATTGGTCAAGGATCAAATTCAAACTTTATGGGTGTTGCGTGAATCTGGGACTGAGTCAGCAACAGAGCTATTTATGATGTCTCTAATGTCTCAGTCGCATGCTGTGATTGAAGTTATACATGAGTTACCAAAGAAACTACCCAAGAAAACAGGACTATTACTTCTTGGGGATCATGAATGGGTAATGCAACTTGGCTCTTTACCAAAACAAAATATTTATGCGACCCCAATTAGTATAGAAGAGGGTAAGTCGATTCCTATCGGACTACGTTTTTGTGATACCCCAGCTTTATATAATGGACAATGGGCGGACTTAATTGAAGCCTATAAAGAACAACCAGAGAATATGGCATTTCAACGCTTATTGGCTTTTGGTGGTGATGCATGGACGCTTAGCCAGCAGTTCCTAGTCGGTGCTGATAACCAACAATTTTCTTTTGTTGGTCGAACGGGGGCTATTGAGGTGAATGCGGGCAAGATCAATCGACAGCCTTATTGCTTTGAACAGCAGAAAAAACACATCCAAATTTTAAAATAAGATATCTCACGCATGGAACAGCAAACAAATTCTATGGGGCAATGGGCTGAGGAAGCAGCAAAGACATTGCTCCATTCTCATGGGTATCAATGTATCAGTCAAAATTATCATTCACGTTTTGGTGAAATTGATTTAATCGTTAGGCGTGGTCAAGAGCTTGTTTTTGTTGAAGTAAAAGCTAGATCATCGGGTAGTTATGCCCATGCTTATGAAGTCATTACACAAGCGCAAAAACGTAAAATTATTAAAACGGCAAAATTCTTTTTACAACGTTATCCTAGTTATTATGACTTTGATTGTCGTTTTGATGTGATTTGTTTTGATTTTCCACAGAAAATTGCAAAAACAGTACAACCAGATTTTTCAAAATTGCAGTATGATCAGCAATGGATTGAACATGCATTTACTTTGGACTGATTCTGGCAATATGATCTAAAAGTAGATGTGGAAGAATGAGCAAATGTGTGAATAGGGAGTCTTGCCAAGTGTTAAAACGTTTATCGATCACGTTACTTTGCGCTGCAAGTTTATCGGGTTGTGCGAGCTTTATTTCTGGCGGAACAGGGACTGCACCTGTTGGCACAAATAGTGGTGATCGTAGTCTAGGGCAGGTTTTTATTGATTCTTCAATCAAACGTACTGCCAATGTTAATTTATACAAATTAGACCATCGCTTTAGACAGTCTCGTATCAATATTGAAAGTTTCCACAGTAATGTGCTTTTAACTGGGCAAGTGCCTGATCCGTATTTGAAACAGCTCGCTGAAGATAATGTACGTGCAATGACGGATGTGAAAGCGGTACATAACTACATTACAGTCGGCGATAAAGTAGGTTATAGCACCATCATGCAAGACGGGACTGTTACTGCTAATACACGTGGGCTATTGATGAGAGCACCTGTTGTTTCTGATAGTAAAGTCTTAGTCCATACCGAAAATGGTGTGTTGTATGTGATGGGACGATTAAATACAGCAGAAATGAATGACTTGGATGATGTTTTACAAAAAGTTGGCAATGTGACTCGAATTGTGACTTTGGTGGATAACATTGACCAAATGCCAGGAACCACGACTGCGCGCATGGGAGCAACAACACAACCTTTGGTTGAAACCCCTGTGGCTATTGATCCTGATCAAGTTGAGCCTGTGACTATTAATCCTAGTAATCCCTAATTTATGAAACAACTTATTCAACAAGTTCAAGAAAATGTAATACGGGCGAGAGACTTTTATAAAGAATTTCGCCTGTATGACTTTGCAAGTTATTCGATTAACTATTTAACCCCAAAAGATACCTTTGAAAAGGATGAACACCTTGCTTATGGATTAAAGGCACGCCAACGTTTAGATCTATATCGAAGTAAAAATGCGAAGCCACAAAAACCGCTGATCGTTTTTGTACATGGCGGATCATGGCAGCATGGCAATAAGCGGGACTATTTATTTATTGGTGAAACGTTTGCCCGTGAAGGCTATGACGTCGCCGTAATCAATTACCATCTTGCGCCTGAGCATATTTTCCCTGCTTTTATTGATGATATTGCACAAGCTATCCATTATTTGAATCAGAATCAAACCAAATTAAAGATCTCAACGGAGAATCTGATTTTGATGGGGCATTCTGCTGGTGCATTTAATGTGATGTCTGTTGTTTATTCTGCGCAAGCGAAAAACTTTAAATATAAAGATCAAATCAAAGCAATTGTCGGTTTAGCTGGCCCTTATCATTTTGATTATAAAGGTGATCCACTTGCTGAACATGCTTTTGATCTGAATATTTCCTATCAGCAAGTTATGCCATATTATTTTATTGAGCCTAATCAAATTAAGCATTACTTGTTAATAGCCGAACAAGATCAACTTGTGGAGAAAAGAAATACACTTGATTTGGATATTGCATTAAGGGAAAAGGGTAATCATAGTCATATTTCGATTATTCCCAAGACTGGGCATATTACCATTGTTGCGACACTGGCAAGTCTGATGAGCCATTATTTCAAGACCAAACGAACCATTTTACATTTCCTGGATGAAGCATTAGATCCATGAAGTCATAAGAAAAGCATCGATTAGGATGCTTTTCTTTTTTCAGTCATCTGCATAATCATGCTATGGGCAATACTTCCTTTAAATGGAATCTGTGGTAACTGATCGAATTTAAAAAATTGAGCATCACTGATCTCTTCAAGCTGTAATTGGATCTCTCCAGACTCATACTCAGCATGAAACGCGATCATCAGATTGCTTGGGAAAGGCCAAGGTTGGCTTGACATATAACGTATATTTTTAAGCTTCAGACCAACTTCTTCCATCGTTTCACGTTGTACTGCTTCTTCTAAGGTTTCACCAACTTCAACAAAACCTGCAATCAAACCGTACATATTGCTTTTATTATGGGCTGATTTGGCGAGTAATACTTCATTGTTACCGCGTGTGATAATGGTGATCACACAAGGTTGCACACGTGGATATTGATGATAGCCACAAGCTGGACAAATCATGGCATATTCTTTGGAGTGAATTTCAGTTCGATGGCCACAATGACTACAGAACTTATGATTGCGTCGCCATTCGAGCAGTTGTACTGCACGACTAGCCTGAAGGAAATCATTCGTTGACCAAGTCTGAATCAAATCGCGGATGGGTACAAGTTGAAGACCTTCAGGAATGATTTCATCTTCTAACAGGTCACGTGCGATGACATGATCATTTGGATGTATGAGAAGATCACTTGCTAACTTTTCAACTTTGGGTAGTTGAAGATTTTCATCGACTAACAGTTTTTGGTGTTGAAAAATATAAGCAAGTGATCGTTGAGACATTAGGCTGCTATCGTTTGTAATTGCTGACTATTTGATAATGCCACATCAAACATAGATTGCAATACAGGTTGTTTATTTCTCAAGTTATCAACCAACAAATCTAAACCTGCAACAACATTCAAAAGGCAATTGATTTGTTCAGCATCTAAGGTTTGGTTTTGGACCAAACGGTGTTGAGCAAAATCAGCAGCACCTAATAACGCCGTTTGTTGAGCTGTACTGCCTAAGAATTGCGCTGCACCTGAAAGTTCTTTGAGATAATCAGGCAAAGCATCAATATTGTGTGAAGTTGGATCCTGAGCATATAAACTCAATGTCTGAGTTAATGTTTCGATCAAGGTTTTCGTTTCGGTTAATAACGCTTTGTGTGCTTCATCTAAACGATCAAGTGAGATTTGCAGGTTATTTACACGGAGCTGTAAACGACTAGATGTATAATTACGCTCTAAAATTCCAATGGAATTCATTGAAGCCAAAATACCGTTCATTAATTGCTGAACAGAATTGGCATCGGTTAAGAAGTCTGAATGACTGAGTTTCTCAGCTTGCTGTGTGATTTCGTGAGCAGCTTCATTTAAATTGAGTACTTTGAAAACATTGGCAAGTTGATTGAGCTTTTGCTGAATCTCTTGAGTCTTTTCAGTAGACATGTTTTGGTAGTTGTACTCAATTTCATTTCGAATTTGAGCCATCTCATCCGTCATTAATCGGCTAACAGTATGAATTGTTTCATAATCTGGGCCATATAAATGACGACTTAATACTTGAAGCTGGGTGTCGCTCAGCAATTCGTCACCAATATTGAGTTGATCACGAATATGATGCGAAATATTGTTTTCTTGACTAATACAAATCGACAAGACGTCAGCAAGATCACTGAGTTCAGTTTGATATGTAGAAGGCTCAGTTAAGAATTTTGCAATATTGGTTTCAATTTGAATGAGTGTACGTAGTCGAGCTTCAGTAATGGTCACTTCATCAATCAAGCTTAATGCGACGTTGACTAATTGCCAATATTGTTGACTTGGTAGATCAGTTGACAGTCCAGCCAGATAAACACCAACAAGTTTGATACCTTGTAAATCAAGTGGGGTTTCAGTCTGTTTAATCAGTTTATGCAAACATAACTTATAAAGTTGATGGATGTATTGAGATTTTTCTAGCGTTGGGGCAAGTGGCAAATTGAAACGCGGGCTGATCAAACTAAGTAGAGGCTGAATTGTTTGGCCTTCTTTGGTTAAAGGCTTGCCTAAAGCCAGCTCTAAACGATTCAAGGTATCGAGCAAAAACTGAGGGACTTTAACTTCGCGTAAACAGATAAACTCAATATAGCGTTTCAGCATCGTGGTACCTTCACTCAACGCCACCACATCACTGGTTTTAATCTGTTGAGGTTGGGCCATGATCTTACGCATAAGTTCACTTGAGTATTGAGTAATTTGCGATAAATGCGGCATATCGATCAGTGCAAGTACCTGCGTGCATTGCTCAAACTGATTGAGTGCATCATCAATCCCGAAGGGTAAAGCTTGTTCTTCGGCAAGGGTATTGACCGCTGTTTCTACCAATTTAATCGAATTGTCGATTTCATTTTTTATTATTAGTAATGCCGTTGGGTCGAAATGAATCGAGGTTTGGTAAGACATATGACCTACACCTTTCCTGAGTTGTTATATCCATGGACCTCCTTGGGAGGAGGTCTAAATCACTTAGAGTTAATATAACTTAACTTTGAAGGCTTGAAATATAAAAAGCGACATTGATTCAAAAATTTATTTTGCGAAAAGGCAGGGTTCTCCATGTTTTTCCTCAAATTGTTTGACCCACGTCTCATGTTCATTTAACTCATGTTCAGATGGTCGAATCACCGCTAAGTCAATTTGGACGCGTTGACGTGTGGTTTTATTTTGATTTTGTTCGTTTTGAGATAAGGCATCGATGTCAAAAGAAACCTGCCCACCGGTCATCGCGAGATAAACATCGGCTAAAATTTCAGCATCGAGTAATGCGCCATGGAAAGTACGATCTCGTGCAGGAATCTCATAGCGTCTAACCAATGCATCTAAGGAGTTTTTTTGCCCTGGATGTTTGTTCTTTGCGAGTGCTAAGGTATCCGTAACTTCACACACATCTGAAAGTAAAGGTAAGCCCACTCGTTTGAACTCCATATCGAGGAAGTTCATATCGAATGTTGCGTTATGTGCAATGATTTCAGCACCCTTTAAATAAGCAAACAGGGCATCTGCGATTTCTGCATATTTGGGTTTATCTTGTAGAAATTCATCAGTGATACCGTGCACATCAACAGAGTCGCCTACAGGTTTTTCTGGATTGATATAGATATGAATGGAACTACCAGTGAGTTTACGATTGATCATTTCAATCGCGCCGACCTCAATGATGCGATCACCATCTTGGTAATAAAAACCCGTGGTTTCAGTATCGAGGATCAATTGACGTGGACCTTGTAATTTTAACTTGGCATCAGTCACGACAATATGCGGATGTTGAGTAGTTTCGATTGATTCTGTCGTTTGGACTGAACTCTCTATTTCTGTTTCTACCACTGGAGTTTCTAACTCATTTTCAACCTCTAATTCATCGATCATTTCATCTGTATCAAGGTCTAAGCCCAAAGGATCATTTAAAAGCCAATCGGCTTCAGGCTTTTTTATATCAGCGTTAGCCTGTATTGATGCTTTGAGGTGTTGAGCAGTTTGTTCTGCACCTAAGTTTGCGAGTTGATCCGCCATTTCATTGCCCGCATGGCCAGCATGACCTTTGATCCAATTCCATTCGATATCTCGGTTGGCACATACGGCATCTAATTTTTTCCAAAGATCGGGATTTTTAACATCTTTCCAGTTTTTCTTTTTCCAACCATGAATCCATTCGGTAATTCCCTGTTTTACATAGTTAGAATCTGTCCAAATGATCAGGTGTGCATCGATCGGACAAAAAGAAATGCCTTCAATCGCTGCTTGTAGTTCCATGCGATTATTAGTGGTTTCAGCTTCACCACCGAACAGTTTATGTTCTTCTTGCTCTGTGATGATGTATGCCCCCCAACCACCTAAACCCGGATTGCCTTTACATGCGCCATCAACATAAAGTGTGATTGTTTGTGACATATTTGAACCTGAACAATATTTGAGTGAAAAGCTTGAACTATTTTGCAATAAAACCAGCAAAATGGGTAAAGAGAATATTAGCATTCCCCCGAAGATCATGCATTGTAAAGCTAAAATCAAATGTTGTGAGTTACAAAACTCATGTTTTTTAATTTCTTGTAACATTTCCATGCAAATCGCGTTAAATTATTGCCTTGTCTATGTAGCAGGCTTTACTACAATGGCTATCAAAGTAATAACTAGCGTAAGTTGACTGGAAGATTTTATGTCTAAATCGAGCACATTGGTGTCGCGCACATCTGCAACATCATTATTCAAAATTACTGTACTCACTTCTGCTTTAGCTGCGCTGGGAATTACAACAGGTTGTTCATCGACACCTCATTCTGCAAAAACTTCATCTTCTAAGCAACTTGGCTCAGGTTATTTGGATGCGAGTAGCTTAGACTCGCTTGAGGATTTGTTATCTGCAACCGATATGCGTGCTGTAGAGGGTGATCGTTTATTGGTCTTGAAACATGGTGATGTATGGAAACGCATGACTGTGGGTTTTAAGATGGATTTGAATCGTTGGGACTCTCGTATTGAAGCTCAGCGTGGTTGGTTTATTTCTCGCCAACCGTATTTGGATCGTTTGAGTGCACGTGCCAGCCGTTACTTATATCACACAGTGAAAGAAGCTGAACGTCGTGGTATGCCGACAGAGTTAGCATTATTACCTGTAATTGAAAGCTCTTATGATCCAGCAGCAACAAGTAGTGCGGCTGCAGCAGGTCTATGGCAATTTATTCCGAGTACAGGACGTATTTATGGTTTACAACAAACCAGTCTTTATGATGGTCGCCGTGATGTAGTTGAATCTACTCGTGCAGCCTATGAGTTTCTAGGAAGTTTATACAATCAGTTCGGTTCTTGGGAGTTGGCTCTAGCCGCGTATAATGCTGGCCCAGGTCGCATACAACAAGCGATTAACCGAAATCGAGCCGCTGGTTTACCGACTGACTATTGGTCATTGAAATTGCCGCAAGAAACCATGAACTATGTGCCACGCTTCTTGGCAGTTGCACAGATTATTAAAAATCCAAGTGCGTATGGTGTGGCTTTACCACCGATTGCGAACCGTCCACACTTTCGTGAGGTATCATTGGCTGGGCCTATGGCACTGAACGAAATTTCTGCAATCACGGGTCTAAGTCGTGCTGAGTTATATGCATTGAACCCAGCACATCGTGGTGAGGTGATGGATCCGACAAGCCCGATGCGTATTCTGATCCCCGCAGATTTAAGTCCATCTATTGATGCTCGACTTCGTTCAAATAAATCATCTGGCGGTTTCTGGGCGAGTAAAACGCCACCGCCAGCAATGAATACCTCATCCAATACCAGTACAACAGTTCGTACTACGACAAGTGCGACGTCACCGTCTAGCTCCACTGCCGTAAAAACAACACCTACCATAACGGCAAGTAGTACTCCAAATCGTCCAACTACCACGACGGCGAATACCAAGATCTCTACACCTAAAGGTTCTGATGCATTGGCCTCATTTGCGGCAGCAGCAGATGTGCCAAGTGCCCCACGTATTCCAGTGGCAGTTACACCAGCTGCAAATGTAAAACCAGTGAGCACTGAGCCACCGATTTCGGGCAAGGAACGCGAGCAAATTCTTGCAATAATGAAAGCTGAAGGCGAACAAAAATCAGTTGCTCAAGTATTAGAGCCACAAGCCACGCAAGCTGAAAAAGATCAAGTTGTAGCTGAAATCAAGGCAATTGCGCCGAAGGGCACTGAGATCGTCGATCCATTTGATGGGAAAATTAAGTTAACAGCGATCCAAACCAGCCAGTCTGTGGCGGATGAGAAAGGACAAGAGGTCAGTAAAGGCTTTGCTTACCCTAAAAATCTGGTCGAAGATAAAGTTACAGCAAGTAGTGATGATGCCAAACGTAACCAAGGTAAACCTTATATCAGCACAGATACAGAGGTGGTTGTAGTTGCACCAAAAGGTAAGCGTAGTACTTATGTGGTACAGCCAGGGGATACTTTAGCTGTTATCGCTCAGAAAAATGGTGTCAATTGGCGTGATATTGCGAAGTGGAATCAAATTGATCCTACGGGCACTTTATTCGTTGGTACGAGCTTATATCTATATGACGCGAAGCCTCAAACTGAGACTGCTAAAGCGGCTGAAACAAAACCTGAAAGCTATGTGGTTCAGTCTGGTGATAGTCTGACCAGTTTAGCCAGTCGTTTTGATCTAACAATTAAACAATTGGCGGACTATAACAATCTATCTATTACGGATGGATTATTGGTTGGTCAACGATTAACGTTAAAAGAACCAAAGAATAATTCTCGTACATCACAGCAAACAGCGCGTGCAACAGAAACAAAAGCGGCAAATTCACAAAAAGTCGCGACCAAAACATATACCGTTAAACGTGGTGAGTATTTGAAACTCATCGCAGATCGTTATGCGTTGTCAAATCAAGAGCTGGCTGATTTGACGGATGGATTGTCTGCATCAAGTAGTTTGATGGTGGGGCAGCGAATTAATGTCCCATTACAAGAAGTGGGACAGACTGAAGATACGAGCAATACCAAGAACTCGGTAAAACATGAAAATGTGACTGCTTCAACTAGTTACAAGACTGAAAATTATACGGTGCAGCGTGGTGATACCTTGTCGAGTATTGCCACTCGATCAAAGATCACATTGAATGAGTTGGCTGAATTAAACAATTTAAAAACCAACAGTGGCGTTCGACTTGGACAAAGCCTGAAGATTCCTGCTGGATCCACGGTGCCAGAGCAGTATGTGGTTCAGTCAGGCGATAGCTTGAATGCGATTGCGAGCCGATACAATTTACAGGTGAGTTACTTGGCTGATTTGAATGGTTTAAAACCGACCTCTGGCGTTCGGATCGGACAGCGTCTGCAATTAACAGGTGAGGTTGCAAGAGCTGAAACTCCAGCGCCTACAGAACCAACAAGAAATAATGCAAGTACATCAAGCAATCGTAATGCGAATACTGAGCAATATACTGTGAAAGCAGGTGAGTCTTTAAACAGTATTGCGACTCGTTTGGGAATGACAGGGCGCGAACTTGCTGATCTCAACCAGTTGCGTGCAAATACAGGCTTACAACGTGGTCAAACCATCTTGATTCCAAAAACAGTGACTGAATATCGTGTTAAACGCGGCGATACTTTAATTGGGTTGGCAAGTCGTTATGGGATGCAAACCACTGCATTAGCAGAAATGAATGACTTGGCTCCAAATACGCAGTTACGTATTGGGGATGTTATTAAAGTTCCAAATTTATAAGGATAAATATGCACTTGTCTCATGGAAGAGCACAAACTCTCATCCTTTTATTTGGTTTAGGATTGAGCAGCCAATTCAGTTTGGCTGCTCCACAAACTACGCCTTTTTTGGCTGTACACGCAACCCCTCAATACACTCAGTTAAAAGTGATGCCTTATGCAAATGCCAATGCACCTAAAGGTGGGATTCTAAGCCAATCTAGCAATGGTACCTTTGATAACCTGAACAGTATGAATGGCAAAGGCAGTTCAACAGATGGGATCAATTATCTCTTTGATACGCTCATGGATCGTTCTTTAGATGAACCGAATGTCATGTATCCATTGCTTGCAGAAAAGGCAAGCTACGATCCGCATAAGCCTAAATTTGTTATTTTTTATTTGAATCCTAAGGCTCGGTTTAGCAATGGTGATGCGCTAACCGCTGATGATGTTAAATTTACCTTTGATACCTATCAGCAAAAAGCCAATCCCGGCTTGAAGATGTATTTATCAGATTTGGAAAAGACAGAGGTTTTATCGAGGCATCAAGTCAAATTTACCTTTCGGTCTGATGATAATGCAGAAATGCCGCTGATCGTGGCAAGTTTACCGATTTACTCCAAAAAAGACTGGCAGAATAAAGATTTTACTCGGGTAACGATGCAGCCAATTTTAGGCTCAGGTCCTTATTTGATTGATCGGATTGATGCAGGGCGGAGTATTACTTATAAACGGAATCCAAATTATTGGGGCAAAGATCTTCCAGTCAATCGTGGACGTTATAATTTTGAGCGTCTCAGATATGTGTACTATCGCAATTTAGATGTGACCTTTGAGGGGTTTAAATCTGGGCAATTTACATTACATGAAGAAAATACTTCACGCCGTTGGGTGACAGAATATCAATTTCCTGCCATTCAAGCAGGGCTTGTCAAAAAATATAGTGCAAATCTCACTAAGCCTTTAGATTTCCAGAGTTTTGTATTTAATACGAGACGTAAACCTTTAGATGACATTTATTTGCGCAAAGCTTTGAGTTATGCCTACGATTTTGAATGGCAAAATAAGGCTTTGTTTTATGGACAATATCAACGTTTACAAAGTTATTTTGCAAACAGTGAATTAGCCGCAGTGGGACGACCGTCTTCCGCTGAAATGTCGGTCATTGATCCTTACTTATCAAAATTAAACCCATTGATGCAAAAAGGCTTTTTGGCAGATTGGAAATTTCCTGCATCAGATGCCAGCGGTTTTAACCGACAAAATCTTTTGTCTGCTCGCCAAATCCTACAGGACGCGGGCTATCTGGTAAAAAATGGGCGCTTGCTTGATCGACATGGTAAGCCGATTGAAATTGAAATGCTCATTCATCAAGATGGTTTGCAACGCACGCTGATGCCTTTTGTTCGCAATCTAAAGCGCTTAGGAATCACGGTAAATATTCGGCATGTTGATGTGCCGCAATATATTGAAAGAATGCGCCGTAGTGATTTTGATATGACCACCATGCGTTTACCGCAAACCATTACCCCAGGTAAAGAGCAAGCTCAGTTTTGGGGTAGCAAGGCCGCAGATGAGGAAGGGAACTATAATTTTGCAGGTATTAAAAATCCTGCGATTGATCAAGTGATCCAAAAAATTATTGCTGCTGAAAGTCGTGAACAAGTGGTATTACATACCCGCGTATTGGATCGTTTACTACGTGCTGGTTACTATCATATTCCAACCTATGGCAAGCCTGAAACATGGTTGGCCTATTGGGATATGTATCAACAACCTAAGAAAAAACCAAAATTATCTGTTGGTGTGGATTACTGGTGGGTAGATGCTGACAAAGCGAAGAAAGTAGATCAATATTTACGTAGAAAATAATCAGTCTGGACAATAGGGATAAGATTGATGAGAACATATATATTAAAACGGCTATTACTGATTATTCCAACTTTGTTCTTCATTTTGTTGATTAATTTTGCAGTGATCCAAATCGCACCAGGTGGCCCTGTTGAACAAGCAATCCAACAGGCACAAAGCTTTCAAGGGGTTGGTCTAGCTGGCGGCGAAACAGCGCAACAAAGTTCTCAGTCACAGTATCAAGGTGCTCGTGGTTTAAGCGCAGAAATGGTTGAGCAGATCAAGGCACAGTATGGTTTTGATAAATCAGCACCTGAACGCTTTTGGTTGATGTTGAAGGGCTATCTTTCTTTTGATTTTGGAACAAGTTTTTTTAAAGATAAACCCGTGACTCAATTGCTCTATGAAAAAATGCCAGTCACTATTTCATTGGGGTTATGGAGTACTTTACTCATTTATTTGGTTTCTATTCCCTTGGGAATACGTAAAGCAAAACAGCATGGCTTAGTGTTTGATAAATCTACTTCATTATTGTTGGCGGTGGGATATGCCGTCCCATCATTTGTTTTTGCGGTATTACTTATTGTATTTTTTGCAGGCGGTAGTTATTTCCAATGGTTTCCTCTACAAGGGCTGGTATCTGAAAATTTCGCCCAACTGAGTATGCTCGATAAAATTAAAGATTACTTTTGGCATATGAGTTTGCCGCTATTGAGTATCGTATTGGGTGGGTTTGCAGGTTTAACCTATCTCACGAAATATTCCTTTATGGAAGAGTTAAATAAGCAATACGTACTGGCAGCACGTTCTAAAGGATTGACTGAAAACCGCGTGTTATATGGACATGTTTTTCGTAATGCCATGCTGATCGTGATTGCAGGATTGCCTGAAGCATTGGTGGGGATTTTCTTTGTGGGTAATTTATTCATCGAGATCATCTTTAACTTGGATGGACTTGGACTGTTGGGATTTGAGGCCATTGTCCAGCGTGATTACCCTGTGATTTTTGGTACGTTATTTTTATTTACCTTGCTTGGTTTGATTTTGCGTTTGATCAGCGATGTGTTGTATCAGGTGATTGACCCTCGAATTAACTTTGATTCACGAGGAGTAAAATAATGTCACCTGTGATGAAAGCCCGTTTAACACGTTTTAAAAAAAATAAACTTGGTTTCAGATGTTTTATTCTCTTTACTATTATTTTTATATTGTCTTTGGCAGCAGAATTTATTGCCAATGACAAACCATTATTGGTGAAATATCAAGATAGTTTCTATTTCCCTGTTTTTAAAGACTATCCTGAAACCACTTATGGTGGGGTATTTGAAACCGCGACTGATTATCAAGATCCTGCCGTACGTGAATTAATCTCTGCACAAGGCTGGATGATTTCGCCGATTGTTCCATTTTCATATCAAACTCCGAATTTAGACTTAACAGTTCCTGTACCATCTAAACCTACTTCACAAAACTGGCTTGGAACAGATGATCAAGGTCGAGATGTGCTGGCTCGAGTATTGTATGGTTTGAGAGTGTCGTTGTTATTTGGTTTTGCCTTAACAATTTGTGCTGCAGTTCTAGGCATTATTGTGGGTGCTGTTCAGGGCTATTATGGTGGTTGGATCGATTTATTAGGACAGCGGATTCTGGAGGTGTGGGGCGGATTGCCGATGCTATTTATGGTAATGATCTTGGTAAGCATGTTTACACCAAATGTATATTGGCTATTTCTGATTATGCTGCTGTTCGGTTGGACAGCTTTAGTGGGGTTGGTTCGTGCAGAGTTTTTACGCGCGCGAAACTTTGACTATGTGCGTGCCGCTCGGGCACTCGGGGTCAGGGATCGAACGATCATTTTTCGACATATTTTACCGAATGCCATGAGTTCAAGTTTGTCGCAATTACCCTTTATGTTGACAGCAAATATTACGGCATTAACTGCACTGGATTTTTTAGGTTATGGTTTGCCACCAGATGCAGCTTCACTTGGTGAGTTATTACTGCAAGGAAAAAATAACTTAAATGCACCTTGGTTGGCATTGTCGGGCTTTTTTACACTCGCAATTGTGTTGTCATTATTGATTTATATTGGGGAGGCAACACGTGATGCATTCGATCCAAGACAATGATTCTATAAAAGATCAAGTACTCAATGTTAAACAATTAACTGTTAAAACAGAGACGGGCCAAGTTTTAGTTGATCAATTGAGTTTTGATTTAGTTGCGGGTGAAACAGTCGCAATTGTTGGTGAGAGTGGTTCAGGGAAATCAGTTAGCAGTTTGGCTTTACTTGGATTGTTACCTAGCCACTTAAATATTCAGGGTCAAGCATATTTGCATGATCAGGATTTACTGGCTTTGGATTCAACGGCATTACGTCAAATACGTGGACAAAAAATTGCCATGATTTTCCAAGAGCCGATGACCGCCTTAAATCCTTTGCATCGTGTTGAGAAAATTATTGGTGAAACATTATTGTTACAGGGTTGGCCTAAAACAAAAGTCAAAGAAAAGGTCATCGCCTTATTAAATGATGTAGGCATACCTGAGCCTGAACATAAATTACGTCGCTATCCGCATGAGTTATCTGGTGGACAAAGGCAGCGCGTAATGATTGCAATGGCATTGGCACTTGAGCCAGATATTTTAATTGCTGATGAGCCGACCACCGCACTCGATGTAACTTTACAAACACAGATTTTGAATTTGCTGAAACAGTTACAGAACCAACGCAATATGGCAATGATTTTAATTAGTCATGATTTGAACCTTGTTAAGCGTTATGCAGATCATGTGATTGTGATGAATAAAGGAAAGGTGGAAGAGCAGGGCTCGATTACGGAAATTTTTACCCGTCCTCAAGCGAGTTATACGCAGCATTTGCTGGATCACGATTTTGGCCAAGCCATTCCATATACAGAGGGACAGGTTATTCTGCAATTAGAACAATTAGCGGTGAGATTTCCGATTAAACAAGGACTGTTGAATCGATTAAAAGATTATTTTACTGCGGTTGAGCCATTGAGTTTGACCCTAGAACAAGGTGAGTCATTAGGCGTCGTTGGTGAAAGTGGTTCTGGAAAATCAACTTTGGCTTTGGCAATTACGCGTTTGATTGAAAGCGAAGGACAAATTGTTTTCTTAGGAGAAGATCTGAATCGACTCAATGAAAAAAAATTACGTCCTTTGCGAGCAGATTTTCAGATCGTGTTTCAAGATCCATTTAGCAGCTTAAATCCACGTATGACCATCGGGCAGATCATTGGTGAAGGATTGGCACTAAAAGCAATGAATCAAACTGTGGTAGAGCAGCAGATTGAAAAGACATTGGAAAAGGTGGAGTTACCGATAGACTTTAAAAATCGATATCCGCATGAACTTTCAGGTGGTCAACGACAACGCGTTGCTTTGGCCCGTGCTTTGGTCTTGCAACCAAAACTTATGATCTTGGATGAACCGACTTCAGCATTGGATCGTACAACGCAACGGGCGATTGTGAAGTTATTGAGACGACTACAGCAACAGGAACAGATTAGTTATATTTTTATTAGCCATGACTTACAAGTCATCAAAGCGATTTGCCAAAAAGTGATGGTACTACGGCACGCAAAACTTATGGAATATCAAGCCACTGAGCTGCTTTTTTCACAACCTCAAACTGATTACACCCGTCAGTTGATTGCAGCGAGTCAGTACTAGTCTTGTAATTAAATTGACATATGGTATTGTCAAATTATAGGAAGGTTATTTGACCATATAAATAATGAGATAACATTGGAGCATAGGCTCTAATTGAGATAGCAGAGGATGACCATGAGTCAGATTGCAGACAATATTAAGATTCGTAATACGACATTTAAAAATCGCATCATCAAGGGAGCGATGAGTGAAGCTTTAGCCAACCATGATGGACAACCGAATGACTTGCATATTGGTTTGTATGAGGCATGGGCAAAAGGTGGATTAGGTTGTGCGATTACTGGCAATGTCATGGTCAATATTGCTGCAAAGAATGAACC
This sequence comes from Acinetobacter haemolyticus, assembly GCF_900406815.1. GTDB lineage: Bacteria > Pseudomonadota > Gammaproteobacteria > Pseudomonadales > Moraxellaceae > Acinetobacter > Acinetobacter haemolyticus_A. Next base: position 132,158 of record NZ_OVCN01000008.1, on the reverse strand, counting down.
TGGTGTTGTGGCAATTGAAACTGAGCGCGATTTGGCTAAATTGCAGCAATGGGCAGCGGTAGGAAAAAAATACGGTATGGTGCAATTAATTCAATTGTCCCATCCAGGCCGTCAATGTCCTAAGGGATTAAATAAAGAAACTGTCGCGCCTTCAGCTGTTCCTTTTAGTCCAATGTTAGCGACGATGTTCGGTACACCTCGTGAACTTAGACATGACGAAATTTTAGATATTATTCAACGTTTTGCGACCGCTGCTGCCATTTGTGAGAAAGCTGGCTTTGAAGGTGTACAGTTGCATGGTGCTCATGGCTATTTGATTAGTCAATTTCTATCACCACTGACCAATAAGCGTACTGATGAGTGGGGCGGTTCGATCGAGAATCGTATGCGTTTCTTGTTAGAGATTTATAAGGCTGTCCGCGCAGCGACATCTGATGATTTTATTATTTCTGTAAAACTAAACTCTGCTGATTTCCAGCGCGGGGGGATTACTGAAGAAGATGTAATCAATGTGTTTAAAACTATTGATGCGGCTGGCATTGATCTCATTGAAATTTCAGGCGGTACATATGAAGCACCAGCGATGGCGGGTGCAAAAGCTGAAAAACGAAAAGCAAGTACGATTGCACGTGAAGCTTATTTCTTAGAGTTTGCTGAGAAAATACGTCAGCATGTATCTTGTAAGTTGATGGTTACAGGTGGTTTCCGCACCGTGGAAGGCATGAATGCCGCGCTTGAAAGCGGTGCATGTGAATTCATTGGTATTGCTCGTCCACTTGCAGTTGAAACAGATTTAACTGATCGTTTGATTGCGGGTCATGATGTGCGTTATGCCGTAAACCAAATTAAAACGGGCATTCCTTTTGTCGATAAAATGGCAATTATGGAAATCATTTGGTATGCAGCACAATTTAAAACAATTGGCCAAGGGAAAAAGCCAAATCCTAAATTATCGCCATTATTGGTATTCTTGAATTATGCGAAAGGGAATATCAAAGCAGTGGTCAAAGGACGTGTGAATTCTCGAAAATCAGCATAATATCTAGGACTCTTCGGAGTCCTTTTTAATTTTTAGTGTATAGAAAAAGCCACTGTCTTATGATGCAGTGGCTTTTTTGAATTTGGCGTCCCTACGGGGATTCGAACCCCGGTTACCGCCGTGAAAGGGCGATGTCCTAGGCCTCTAGACGATAGGGACTTCTTGAGGTGGGTGTATATTAGGGTTCTGTCACCAAACTGTCAAGAAGGTGAGGAGACAGTTTGTTCAAAATATAGCAAAACAGTTCAGCTGTCTTTTGAGTATCGTACAAAGCAGAGTGTGCTTCTTTACCATCAAACTCAATACCCGCTTGGATACATGCTCTTGCTAGCACTGTTTGGCCAAACATGACCGCACTAAGCGTCACCGTGTCAAAGACTGAGAAACTATGAAATGGATTTTGATTTTTAGTGCCAGAACGCGCAATGGCAGCTTGTAAAAAACCAAGATCAAAGTGAGCATTATGCCCAACCAATACCGCATGCGTACAATACTGAGCTTTACGCACTTCATTAAGTGATTTGAAAATACGACGTAATGCTGTACGTTCATCTTCTGCCATGGCAACACGCATTGGATTGAATGGATCAATACCAATGAAATCGAGTGAGCGACGGTCTAGATTTGCACCCTCGAAAGGATTGATATGCGCCTGAAATGATGGGCCGGGTACAAATTGCCCGTGCTCATCATACACAATGGGTATACAAGCGATTTCAAGCAGGGCATCGGTTTGGCAGTTAAAACCTGCTGTTTCAACATCGACAACAACAGGTAAAAAACCACGAAAACGCTGACCAATTACAGGAACTTTGTTTTCTTCTGTCACACTTTTCTCCATTGCAGTGTTTTACCTGCATGAAGTGGAATAATTTTTTGATCGTCAAGATAATCAAAAGACTCAGCAACGGTATGCTCTTCTTTGACCAGCGTGATAGTTGAAGTATTACGCGGTAAACCATAAAAGTCAGCACCGAATATACTGGCGAAGCCTTCTAAACGCTCTAATTTTCCTACTTGATCAAATGCTTGTGCATACAGTTCAATCGCATTTGGTGCACTATAACAACCTGCACATCCACATGCATTTTCTTTGGCATTTTGTGCATGTGGTGCACTATCTGTACCTAAGAAGAATTTTGGATTGCCGCTTGTTGCTACTTCCAAAAGCGTGGTTTGATGCGTTTGACGTTTTAAAATCGGTAAGCAATAGAAATGCGGTTTTACGCCACCAACCAACATATCATTACGGTTAAACAATAAATGTTGAGGGGTAATCGTTGCAGCAACATTACGATCTTGTTCAAGAACAAAGTTTGCGGCATCACTGGTTGTAATATGCTCAAGAACGATTTTAAGTTTTGGAAACTGCTTGAGTAGGGGTGAAAGAATTTCGTCTAAAAATCTTTTTTCACGGTCAAAGATATCAACATGGTTATGAGTAACCTCACCATGCAATAACAATGGAACTTGGTGTTCTTCGAGCTGCTCAATCACCGCATAAACTTTACGAATGTCACTTACGCCGCTATCTGAGTTTGTTGTTGCGCCAGCAGGATAAAGTTTGATGGCATTAACATGATCAGATGCTTTGATTTTACGTACTTCATCAGGAGAGGTGTGATCGGTAAAATACAGCACCATACGAGGATCAAAATGAAGCCCTTCTGGAACATGGGCAAGAATACGCTCACGATATGCCAAAGCTTCATCCACAGTTTTAACAGGTGGAACTAAATTTGGCATACATATTGCGCGGGCAAATTGTTTTGCTAAATCAGGAACTGTACGTTTTAAAGCTAAACCATCACGCAGGTGTGCGTGCCAATCATCGGGTTGTAAAAGAGTAAGTGTATTCAAGGTGCACTTCAAACTTAAAAATAATACAAATAATAATGCATAAAGTGTGAAAATGGTAACTACAATTACGGATAAGTGGTTAAGTAAAGTTCATGACAAAATGAGAATTTGTGTTATTTTTATCCGGCATCTGAACGCCAAATTATAAAAAGAGTAAAAAGGATGGAAAATCAATATGATCTTGAGCAGTTAAGGAGGTCCAAAGAAGCACTTGAACAGCTTGTTGCTCAACATTTTAAATCAAGACGGACACATCATGCTTTACCTCCAAAATTAGAAAATGATTTTTGGAAGTTTAACCTTGAACGTACACGTATCAACGCTATCCAATTTTTTGGTCAGGGCGTAATTACTTATACGATTTTTGTTCTGCTGATTTTACCGTCTAACTATATCGTCATCCAAGGCACTGAAGATTTTCTCTCAGACTTTGTATATAGCATACTCAGTTTGATTGTCGTTGGTTTGGCTTTATTTCTATTTTGGGCATTCGCTCGATTCAGAAAGTTTAGCCGCCTATTTTATCCAGCAGTCTGCACACTGGTTTTTTGTACAATTGTTTTTACATCTATTTTGATGATGAGTGTATCCAATGTCGTACTTCAAAATCAGGCAATGGTGTTGATTGCTTTTCTGTATATGCTTGGTTTTATTCTTAGCGGTATTAAACCATTACATATGCTGATCATAGGAACTTGTGCGGCAATCGTTATTCTATTTTTCCTCTATTTATTTGATGTTTCTTATGATTTATTGATGATTGGTCGAACCTTTATTGGCAGTATTTTGTTGGGGTTTTCGATTAGCGTGATGTTGACTTCGAAAGAGCGTCGGATTTTTATAAAATCAAAAATTTCTGAGATTGATGAGAAAATATTACGCTTGCAGGCTTCAGAACTTTTACATTTAAGCCAACATGACGATCTAACCAATGTTTCCAATCGCCGTACTTTTGAAGAGATGTGTATATATTATTATGACTTAGCATGCCAAGAACAAAAACCACTGGCTGTGTTATTTATTGATATTGATTATTTTAAAAACTATAACGATTTTTATGGACATCAAATGGGCGATCATGCGATCTCTGAGATTGCCAAGACAATCAAAGGTTCCATTCGACATATGGATTTTATTGCACGTTATGGTGGGGAGGAGTTTGTGGTACTTTTACCTGAAACACCTGCACAAGGTGCATATGCTGTAGCTACAAATATTTATCGTGCAATTGATCGGTTGATGATTCCACATGCAAAGTCCTTGGTATCTAATCATGTGACGATCAGTTTAGGTATCACCGTATTCAACGGTAATCGAGCGATTAGCCAAGAGCTGCTCATTGATACGGCAGATAAAGCACTCTATAGAGCAAAGCAATTGGGACGTAATCAGATTTATTATCAGCCTTTACCTAATCTTCAAGAGCATCTACAAAAATAAAAAACCGAATATCAGTGTTGATATTCGGTTTTTTTAATATTTTTGGATGATACAAATTATTCTAAGAAGCGAACTGTTACACCAGCACGTACTTTATTACCAAGATCATTTGCGTCCCAGTTGGTTAGACGAATACAACCATGTGAAGCATTTTTAGAGATCATTGATGGATTTGGAGTACCGTGGATGCCGAATGATTTTTTGCTCAGACCAATCCAAATGTTACCTACAGGGCCATTTGGACCCGGTGGCAGTGACAATGGTTTAAGGTTTTTACCTTGGACAAAGTTAGATGGTGAGTAGCTATACCATGGGTTTTTAGCAACACCAGTTACTTTGTAAGTACCTGTTGGAGAAGGAGTGCTTGTACTGCCAATTGTTGCAGGAAACGAAGCGATCATTTGATTGCGACTGTTAAATAAATACAGTTGTTTTGCACCTTTGTGTGCAACGATTAAATGAATATCTTCAGGTAAATCATTACGGACATTGGCTACAACAATTTTTTCACCCACCTTGTTAAAGTTTGCTCTAGGATTAAGCTGTCTTAGAAAACGCTCATCCATATGGAACTTTTCACCTAACATTTCAGTTACGCGGGTGTAATACAATCCTTTCATTTTCGCTTGTAAGGCATAGTCTGTTGGAATTGATTCAGCATAGGGACCTTTGAGGTCCGCTTCTGTAATTGTATATTCAACATAAGCAGGTTTAGTTTGTTTCGCTACTAAGGCATCCCACGTTTCTTTGGTGAGTTGTCCTGTAGGTGTTAAACCATTCATCTGTTGAAATGATGCAATTGCTTTTAACGTGTTTTGACCATTCGAACCATCGATTGCACCTGGTGAAGCATGTGCGTTATTCAACATAACATGAGCACGCGCATACACAGGTAACTGGCGTCTAGGCATGTCTTCATACCATTCAGCCGAATTAATTGCATCCATAGTCCAAGATGCAGGAACTTCAGGCGCTTGAGATGGTGTTTTAGTCGCTGTTGTCGCTGTGTCTAGCGTAGCTTCGCGTGCTGGTGCAGCTGTTACAGGTACTTCAGGCGTGTTTTCTATTGTTTGAGCAACATTGGCTGCTGGATTTGGGCTAAGCTGTGGCTCAGATGCAGCAGAAGAAACAGCACTACTGCTTGATGCGGTATAATCAATTGCCAAAGGATCAATCGGATCTTGGACTGCGGAAATTTTTTGCGGTTTTAATGGTTGCTCAGTTGTTGGCGCAGCAAAAGCAACATTAGCAAGAATACAACTTAAACTCATAGCGAGTAATGAGCGAACAAACATGTAATTCAACCTTAAGAATTATTCATATTGAGATATAAGACTTTGCAAGTATTACAGAAAATACTCAAGCTTGCAGTAGCAATTTTGTGACCAGACAATTTTTTCGTCATCAAAATGGATCAACGGTATACGTGGTTATATATCTTAGGTGATTTTTGTTATCATGCCTTTCACATGAAAGATTATAGAGATTGGTAATGACAACGTTGAAAAATGATCGTTTCTTACGAGCTTTGCTACGTGAACCTGTAGACACCACGCCAGTATGGATGATGCGTCAAGCAGGGCGTTATTTGCCAGAATATCGAGAAACTCGTGCAGAGGCAGGGGATTTTCTTTCTTTATGTAAAAATACGGATTTTGCTTGTGAAGTGACATTACAGCCTTTACGCCGTTATGCACTTGATGCTGCAATTTTATTTTCAGATATTTTAACTGTACCAGATGCTTTGGGTTTAGGCTTATATTTTGAAACAGGTGAAGGTCCGAAGTTTCATAAAACAGTGCGTACTGAACAAGATGTCGCGAATTTACCTAAATTAAATGCAAAGTCTGATCTTGCTTATGTAATGAATGCTGTCTCAACAATTCGATCTGCTTTAAATGGACAAGTACCATTGATTGGTTTTTCTGGTAGTCCATGGACTTTGGCAACCTACATGATTGAAGGTGGATCGAGTAAAGAATTTCGTTTTACCAAGCAAATGATGTACGCACAACCTGAAGTGCTACATGCATTGCTTGATCACCTTGCAGATTCAGTCATTGATTATTTAAATGCACAAATTGATGCGGGTGCTCAGGCAATCCAAATTTTTGATAGTTGGGGTGGCGCACTTGCGCATCGTGAGTATGTTGAATTTTCATTGAATTATATGACCAAGATTATTGCTGGGCTTCAACGTGAAAAAGATGGACGTCGTATTCCAATTATCGTTTTCACCAAAGGTGGGGGACAATGGCTGGAAACTATGTTAACGACAGGTGCTGATGCTTTTGGTCTTGACTGGACAACACCGTTGTATACAGCTCGTGATGTTGTTGCTGGTCGTGCAGCCTTGCAAGGAAACTTAGATCCTGCGGTACTTTATGGCTCTGCTGCTTCTATTGAGAAATCTGTTAAAGCGATGCTTGATGATGCATATCAAAATGGTGAAAAGACAGGCTATATTGCAAATCTAGGTCATGGAATCACACAGTGGGTTGATCCTGCTCAACCCAAGATTTTTGTTGATACAGTGCATGAATACAGTGCGAAATATTTGGGTTAAATGATTAGAGGCTGAAATGCCATCAAATCCTAATCATTTTTGAAAGGTTTATTTTGTGCCGTTATTTTTAATCTCACTCGATTTCATGACTAAGGCAGCTTCTGCTGCCTTATTTGGTATATTACTTTTAATTGCTTTCGCAGTCACAGCACCGATGGGAAGCCATGAATATTATGGCTTTTTTCGTTATGACTATTTGTTATTTTATGCATTGATTATCCAAGTTTGTTTGATCTATTTAAAGTTGGAATCATGGGCAGAAGCAAAAGTGATTGCTTTATTTCATATCCTTGCAATGGGGATGGAAATATTTCTTACGCACCCTGCAATTGCTTCTTGGCAGTATCCACAGCCTGCAGTATTTAAATTACTGACAGTTCCTTTATTTGCTGGCTTTATGTATTCAGCCGTGGGAAGTTTTTTTGCACGTTCATTGCGACTTTATCAAGTTTCTTTTGAAAACCTGCCCACTTTTAGCAATATGTTGTTATTGGCGGTGTTGTCCTACCTCAACTTCATGACAAAGTTTTTTATTCCTGATATTCGCATTGGGTTGTTTATTTGGAGTGTGGTTATTTTTTGGAAAACGAAAATATATTTCCAATTACGACAATATCGTTTCAAAATTCCAATGCTACCAATTTTATTATTGCTCGCCTTTATCATTTGGATCGCAGAAAATATCAGTACCTTTTACAAAATTTGGCTATATCCAAGTCAAGTCGATGCTTGGCATATGGTGGGATGGGGTAAATTGGGTTCTTGGTATCTATTATTGTTATTGAGCTTGGTGCTTGTACTTAAAATATTGGGTGTTCGTGATCAAAAGGGAACTTGGACATTGCATTAATATATTTTTCGGCTTCGAAAATGCGCCGCATTTGTGTTAAACCGATCGTTTATAAATATTTCAATAATATTTAAAATTTTATTTGCTAAAAAACCTGAACCTCGTTATTTTAATTTGTGTCTGTGTGATGTCACAGCACATTAGTAATAACAAAATACTAAAGAATAATTGATACTGGAGACTTTTCCGATGTTAAAAAAAATTGCATTAGCTGCGTTATTAGCTGCTGGTTCAACTGTAGCAATGGCTGATAACGATGTAGGTTGTGGTGTTGGTACACAAGTATGGGCGGGTAAAAAAGGTGTGGGTCCTAAAATCCTTGCTGCAACGACCAACGGTATTTTCACTAACCAATTATTGGGTATTACTTTTGGTACATTGGGCTGCCGCCAAGGTGGAACAGTAACAGCACAAGTGGTTCAATTTACCAATGAAAACTCTGAGTCTTTAGCGCGTGATATGGCAGTGGGTCAAGGCGAAAGCTTGAACGTACTTGCTGAATTGATGCAAATTAAAACTGAAGATAAAGCACGTTTCTTCGCGGTTTCTAAAGCAAACTTTGCTGAGATCTATTCAAGCAAGAACCAAAACACACTTCAAGTTTTAGATTCTTTGCAAAACGTAATGTCAAATGATGATGTATTAAAAGCTTACGTTTAATCTGTCGCATTTAAAAACCCTGTCCTTGTGACAGGGTTTTCTTATAGTCAATCCGAATTATATTTAAAATATTTGTTGCTGAATGAAATTTTTAACTTTTGCGATTACAGCTTTTTTATCTCATATTGCACACGCCGCGATTGAGCCAAATATCAATAATTACCAGCAACTTGCTGAACAGAAGAAATTAGACCAGCATATTACGTGGCAGCGTTTAATGTATGCGGAGCAGACAAAGAAAAGCGAAGTCACTTATAAAGGATATTTTTACGCCGAGGATGGGCGGTTAAACTTACTCAATGAATTAAAAGCAGATATTCAGGCCTTATTTATAGCATCTGATGATAATCAATCGATTCGTTGTAAATTTCCTGCACGAAGTCGTTGGTTGATGCAACAGTTAAACATCGATTCAAAACAACTTCCAGCGGTGAACTGTCCTGAATTCGATGAATGGATCAACCAAATTAATCCTCACAAAGCAACATTGATTTACGCAACAGATTTTATGGGTAATCCGAGCTCTATGTTTGGACACACCTTATTGCGTTTAGACCCTAAAGATCAACAACAATTGAATTTAGTCTCTTATGCAATTAATTATGCGGCTACGGTAAACAATCAAGATAATTGGTCTTATGCTTGGAAGGGTTTAACTGGGCAATATCCTGGCGAATATTCTTTAATGCCGTATTACCGAAAAGTAAAAGAATATGGAGATTTTGAAAGTCGTGACTTATGGGAATATGAGCTTAATCTCGACCCCGAAGAAACACGATTCTTAGTTGAGCATATTTGGGAAATGCAACAGGTAAGTTTTCCCTACTATTTTGTGAGTGATAACTGTGCTTATCGTTTATTGGGTCTGATTGATTTAGTCCGCCCAAATCTCAATCTAAAAGCACAATTTAATTATGCCGCTATTCCAATTGAGACGCTCAAAGCAGTCGACCAGCAGGAATTAGTCAAAGAAATTGTTTATCGTCCTGCACTAGAAACACAACTATTATCTCAAGCAAAACAACATGGAAGCAGTTTAGCTAAAGTTGCTCACAAAGTCGCATTTACACCGATCGAGCAAGTGTCTGAAATTTTGCAACCATATGAAATACAAGATCAAGCTAAGATTCTTGAAATGGCATATGATGACTTATATTTAAAATATATTAGTCATAAAGCTGATGCTGATTTCGCACCCACACATTTGCGCCAGCTACTTGCAAAGCGTAGTCAGATTCAGGTGGATAAACAACGTCAAGAACCTGAAAGACCTGAGATCCAACCTGTTGAAGGACATCATGCTCGAAATCTTTCTGTGAACGTTGGAGAGGTGCAGGGCAAAACCTTTATTGAGCTGGGTCATCGCCAAGCTTATCACGACTTAATTGATCCATCTGGTGGTTATCGTTTAGGGACCCAATTACTTTTTCTGAATGGTGCTGCTCAATATCGCGAGGATAAGCTCAAACTTGAGCATTTGGATTTGCTCGCTGTCAATTCATATAATCCCATTCAGCCCTTTAAAGCGCCTTTAACTTGGGGTTTTAACTTAGGTTGGAAACAAGAGGCGATTGAGCAAGGTGATTTTACAGATCAATCCCAACATGGTGTCATGAATTTAAATATGCAGGTGGGTTACAGTTTAGCGGACTATGATCGTAAACACCTGTGTTACGCACAAGTACAAGGGCATTTACAAGGTGGCAAAGCACTCGATCAGGGGTGGAGGATTGGGGCTGGACCAACACTTGGATGTATGAACCAGTGGACCAATCAGGTCAATAGCCTATTGCAAGTCGAGCTACCATACTGGGAAGATCAAAATCAATGGGGACTGAGGGTAGGAACACAAGTTCAGTATAGTTTAAATGCCAATAACGCCATCCGCTTAAATTGGAAATATGAACAACAAGATCATAAAGACTGGAATAAATTAGGTTTGGCTTTTATTCGTTTCTTTTAAAAAAGATAATTGTTGAGGTGTGAACCTTTGAGAAGCCTACACTTCAACAATAACATAGTATTTTTTAACTGCTTCAACCACTTCAAATGTACCGACAAATGCAGGAGGAATAATGCCTGCATTTCCAGCGGTCACTTCAACAAATGAAGCTGTTTTGGCATCATGGATTCGCACGATACCTTCAATGACTTGAAAGAACTCTTGTTTATTGTCCGCAAACTGGATATTCCAAGCACCAACTTCACACTGCCAAATGCCGCAGTCCATATGAGGATGTTCATATAGGCTATAAGTCAGGCGCTTTGGATTTCCAGTGACCAAACGATCTGGACGTGGGTAATCAGTGCTCGCTTCAGTTTGAGATAATTCACCAAAGCCTGCTAAGTGAAGAGATGACATGATTAATGCTCAGTTTAATAACTTTCTGGAACGGCACTTAAAAATTCACGACGTGCATCTTTGTCTGTTTTAAAGTCACCGACAAAAGAAACGGTACGTGTGGTTGACTCTTGTTTGCCAACACCACGCATCATCATGCACATATGCGCTGAGTCGATCACTACAGCTACACCACGCGCTTGAGTGACTTCTGCAACCGCTTCGGCAATTTGTTGAGTTAAATTTTCCTGAATCTGTAAACGACGTGCAAACATTTCAGTAATACGTGCAAATTTTGATAATCCGAGAACCTGACCTTCAGGCAAGTAGGCAATATGCACACGCCCATAAAATGGAAGCAGGTGATGCTCACAAAGTGAATAAAATTCGATATTTTTAACCAATACCATTTCATGGTTATCGGATGGAAAGACAGCACTATTTGTCACTTCAGCAAGCGTTTTGCTATAGCCAGAAGTTAAAAATGAGAAAGCTTTAGCCGCACGCATAGGTGTATCTTGTAGACCTGGGCGAGTAAGATCTTCACCAACGGCAGTTAAGATATTTGCGTACGATTGCTGCATAGACATAACAATGTTCACTTAGGTGGGTTGAACAAAACGGGAATTGTATCAGAAAACCGCTAAAAAAATTAACTTTGAACTAAGTACCGATTATTGTTTGTACTTTGGATTCTTTTCTGCACGTTTCAGCAAGACTAAAACGGCACCTGTACCGCCTTGATTTTCAGGTGCACTAACGAATGCTAGTACATCACGATGTTGTCTGAGCCAGCCGTTTACATAGGTTTTTAAAATCGCTTCTGGGCCTTTGCCATGTACGATTTTGATGACATTTTGATTTTCATCTTTAGCCATTTGAATGATTTGCAAGACAGCGGCACGTGCTTGTTCGACGGTACAACCGTGTAAATCCACAGCTTCAAACCAGCGAATTTTACCTGCTTTCAAATCTTCAAACACTTTATGCTGTAGTGTTGCGATGCGATAACTTAAAGTAGCTTGGCTTGCCACAGGATTTAAAATCGCTTGCGTATCCGAAATCTCTGTGAGTTCCTGCTCAGCGCCACCTTCTGCTGCGGCACGTTTCGCTAAAATTTGAGCATCTACTTTCTTTGAAGGTTTAGTCCGAAGCTGAGCGATATTGCCATGATCAATCGGTTTTACACCCGACAGTGCTTTTTTAAAAAGCTCGGTATCTTCCATTTCTTCTTCAACCGCCTGAGCTTTTTTTGACTCAGCTTGTTGACTAAGTTTGCTGGATTGAGGATTTGAGATCTGCTTTTTAAAGACTTTCAGTAAATTAAACTGATCTTTAGAAAGCGATGAATCATTTTTACTCATAATTTTATGGAAATATACAAGATACGAGAGAGATCTAAAATTATAGTCCGAATCTACTGGAATTTGAAATGAATTTGGGATGCGTAAATTGTTGATATTGATCTTAGTCAAATGTCAAAAATTTTCAACAAAATAACGTAACTTACAATTTTCACTCTAACCTAATTCCATGAATAAGAACCACTTGGATTTATTTCAATATGTTTGGTTTAAGATATTATACAGTGATATTGGTGGTTCATTACTTTAGATAACAAGGAAATACTAATATTGTGGAAATTAGTATTCCATAAACTTTGAAGAGTCAAAATAATGAGTATATTGAAAACACATATAGAGTTTCGTTCGGAAAGCTTTCCAAAAAATGATATAGAGCTTAGTGATAAGGATGGTTCTATTTGGGGATATACTTTAGCAGTTTTTTTATCTGGAGAATTACAAAGAAATGGATTGCAAGTATTTGAATTCATATGTGAAGATTGGGGATACCTAATTCCTCTAGCCAGTGAAGATTTAGAAGGTATTTGGATTGGATGCACTCATTATGAGGAGTTTGAAAATGGCTTTTTAGTTTTTATCGAACCTTCGAATCCAATAGTGAAAAAAGGATTTTTTAGAAAGATAGATATATCTGAGAAAATAATCAAGGTTTCAAATGTATTAGATAAAATATTAACAAATAATCCAAATATTTATGCCCAGCGTTGGTGGGGTGAAAGCGACATGAAGTTAATTGCGCGGTAATTTGTTTTAGGAAATAAATAATAAAGTTGTTTATATTGATATAATATTCAGTTGTATAAATATATATTAAGGTTCATGGCATAATTTTACCTTGAACCTTATTTACTTAGATCCGTTCAGGCATACCAAACAATTCACCAAACGCCACATCAGGATGAGGCTGTTTCATAAAACTTTCACCAACAAGGAAGGTATGAATATCATTAGCTTGCATCATTTCAACATCAGCAGGCGTGGCAATTCCACTCTCAGTGACCAAAACACGAGAAGCTGGTAGTAATTTTTTCAAACGTAATGATGTATTTAAATCCACATCAAAAGTTTTTAGGTTGCGGTTATTCACACCCAAAATACATTGCTCAGAAAGCTTTAATGCACGTTCGAGTTCAGCTTCATCATGCACTTCAACCAACACATCCAGTTGATGTTCAAATGCAGTTTTTGACATTTCCTCAAGCTGTTGATCCGATAAACATGCCACGATCAATAAAATACAATCGGCATGTAAAGCTCTTGCTTCAACGACATTATAAGGATCAATCAAGAAATCTTTGCGTAATGCAGGTAGGGCACAGTGATTACGTGCAATCGCAATATTCTCATCTGCACCTTGGAAGAAATCTACATCGGTCAGAACAGAGAGACATGCTGCACCTGCTTGTTCATATTGCTGTGCAATTTCAGCAGGGTTAAAGTCTGCACGAATGATGCCTTTTGATGGTGACGCTTTTTTAATTTCAGCAATCACAGCAGGGCATTTATGCTGCAAAGCATTCGCAAAACCACGAACAGGTGTTGCTTCTTTTGCCCATTGTTCAACATCATGCAAGCTACGTTGTTTTAAACGTGTAGCAAGTTCCTCATGTTTGCGGTCAACAATTTTACCTAAAATGGTATTTTGGATATTGATCATGAGGAATCCTTAGTCTGCCTGATATTGTTTCAATGTTTTGGTAAATTCAGCCAAGATGCTCATTTTCTCTAAGGCTTGTCCGCCGTAAAGAATATCTTGCGCCAGTTCAACTGCTTGTTTATAGGTTTTTGTCAGTCCTGCAACATATATGCCTGCGGCAGCATTCAGCGCAATCATATTTGCGGCTTTTTCACCGATTTCAGATTTATCACGACCCAAAGCATCCTTGATCAGTTTCAAGCTTTCTTCAGAACTGTTGACGACTAAACCTGTCAATGTTTGTGATGGAATGCCAACATCATCCGGCGTGAGTGTCCATTCAGTAATTTCACCATCTTTTAATTCAGCAACAGCTGTAGGTGCTGCGAGACTGATTTCATCTAAACCATCTCTTGAATGTACAACCAATACATGGACTGCACCGAGTTGTTTCAGAACTTCCGCAATAGGGTGACAAAGCTCATCTGAAAATACACCGATAACAAAGCGATTTACACCAGCAGGATTGGTCAATGGACCGAGTAAATTAAAAATGCTTCGAATCCCAAGTTCACGACGTGGCGCAACAGCATACTTCATGGCTTTATGGTGATTCGGTGCAAACAGGAAACCTACGCCCATTTCACGGATGCAGCGTTCAGTTTGTTGCATGTCTAAATCAAGTTGAATGCCCATTTTTTCAAGTACATCTGATGATCCTGATTTACTTGAAACCCCACGATTCCCGTGTTTGGCAATCGTTGCACCAGCGGCTGCAATCACAAAGCTTGAGGCTGTTGAAACATTAAATAAATTTTGACCATCACCACCTGTACCCACAATATCGACAAGGTGTGGGATATCACTCACATCAATCTTGATTGCGAACTCTCGCATGATCCGTGCTGCTGCAGTGATCTCATCAATGCTTTCACCTTTCATACGTAGGCCCATCATCAATGCGCCAATCTGAGCATCGGTTGCTTCGCCTTGCATGATGCTTCGCATGACATCTTCCATTTGCGTTTGAGTCAAATGAATGTTTTTTGTAATGTGATTAAGTGCCTGTTGAATATTCATAATTTGGATATAGCGTTCATGCTCTAATGTTTTGAAGGAATGAGGTGGATGAAGGTTTTAATATGACTACTGACCTACATACGTCAGGCGTTATGTTATCAGAAAATAGTTTGGATTTTACAGAGGGTGCCGATATTTCACACACCTTATCAAGCCTAAAAAATGGCATGGCTGCTAAACTTTGGTTTAGTTGTTATAATTTTGAATCATTATAAAAAGATATTTGTCATAAGCCAGCTTCATTGTTCTTGAATTATTCAAACTGTTCTTAAAGGTATTTCGTTGTGCATGTCAGTCAACTCTTTCATTATCCTGTCAAGTCACTGTGCGGAAACGCACTTACTGAGATGGAAATCGATTCTTTCGGACCAAGATGGGATCGTAGATGGATGTTGGTTGATCACGAAGGACGTTTTGTCACTCAGCGTCAATGCACGATTATGGGGCAGATTAGTTTTAAAATATTCGCGGAATCAGTACGTTTTGAATTCCAAGATGACCATATCACTTTAAGTCTTGATGAGGCGCAAGGGCATGCTGATAATTGTCTGATCACAATATGGCGAGATCAACTACAAGGCAACCGCATAGATCACCCTGTTAATCAATGGTTAAGTCAAATATTAGGGCGAGAAGTTCGTTTGGTTTATATGCCACAGCAAACTATGAGACAAGTTGATTTGACCTATGCACAAGAAGGAGATCGCGTTGGTTTTGCTGATGGTTTTCCATTTTTAATTCTTGGGGAAGCCTCAGTAGAATTTCTTGCTGAAAAAGTTGGATTTCCATTAGATGTGCAACGTTTTAGACCGAATATAGTGATTTCAGGTTGTGAAGCATTTGCTGAAGATCACTGGAAACAGATCCAGATTGGTGAGATGCAATTTGATTTGGTTAAGCCTTGCTCTCGGTGCGTAATTCCTACGATTGATTTAAAAACCAGTCAAAAACAACCTGAGGTCATGCAAGCTATGCTGGCGTATCGAAAGCAGGGCAATAAAGTTATGATGGGACAAAATGCATTGCATCGAGGGATCGGGGAGATTTCACTTGGACAGGAAATTCGAATTTTGAAATGACCATGGCTTAAATTTCCCCTTTATCGATATTCAAAATTAAAAAAGCCAATCGATAGGTGTCGATTGGCTTTTTAATTCTCGCTGAGGAATTTATTGTTGATCTTCTACTGGCTCTCTCACGCCAAGCAATTGACTCGTAGCAGTACCAGCAGTCATTGAACCATTTACATTTAGGGCAGTACGTCCCATGTCAATCAGGGGCTCAATCGAAATAAGTAGGGCAACCAGCGTTACTGGAAGTCCCATAATCGGGAGAACAATCAATGCTGCAAATGTTGCACCGCCACCCACACCAGCCACACCAATAGAGCTGAGTGTAACGATGATTACCAGTTGAGCAATCCATAGCGGGTCAAGTGGGTTAATTCCCACAGTAGGAGCAACCATTACTGCTAACATCGCTGGATACAAGCCTGCACAACCGTTTTGACCAATAGTCGCACCAAAGGAAGCTGAGAAACTGGCAATACCTTCAGGTACACCGAGCTGCTTTGTTTGCGTTTCTATATTCAACGGAATACTCGCTGCACTGGAACGACTAATAAATGCAAAGCTTAAAACAGGGAATGCTTTTTTGAAAAAGTCGATTGGGTTAACGCGTACCAACAATAAAATTAGTGCATGTACGATAAGCATGATGATCAGCCCCAAATAAGAAGCGATCACAAACTCACCGAGT
Organism: Acinetobacter haemolyticus; assembly: GCF_900406815.1. Classification (GTDB taxonomy): domain Bacteria; phylum Pseudomonadota; class Gammaproteobacteria; order Pseudomonadales; family Moraxellaceae; genus Acinetobacter; species Acinetobacter haemolyticus_A. Next base: position 115,564 of record NZ_OVCN01000008.1, on the reverse strand, counting down.
TTGATGATGTCGGCTAAATTTGCTGTTACAACCATTTTGGTCATCAACGCGAGTACACCATAAGGCGTAAATTGCATGACTAAACGAACCAAACTGATAATCAATGCTTGTAATGCCTCAATCCCATGTCGAATCCGCTCTCCATTCAATGTGTCTTTTTCCATGAGTTTTAAGGCTGCCACACCCAAGAAAGCAGAAAAAATAACCACACTAATAATTGCGGTAGGACGGATGCCCGTTAAGTCAGCAAATGGGTTTTGCGGAAATAATGAAAGCAGTAGTTTTGGAATATCAAGATTGGCAACTTGTCCAATATATTGGCTTTCAATTGCGGCTAAGCGTTCAGTTTCACGAACGCCTTGAACTAACCCCTCAGCGGTTAAACCAAAGAGGTTGGTAATACTAATCCCTACAAAAGCAGCGATTGCTGTGGTGAAGAGTAAAATACCAATCACTAAAATGCTGATTTTTCCCAAGGACGTGGTTTGATGTAATTTAACCACAGCACTTAAAATTGAGATAAAAATAAGTGGCATAACTACCATTTGTAACAGTTGTACATAACCATTACCAACGATATTGAACCATGAAACTGATTGATCTAATACAGTGCCTTCACCATAAATGGTTTTGAGACCCAAACCAAAAAAGATACCCACTAGCATCCCGATCAATACTTTTTTGGCTAGACTCCAATCATGACGATTGGTAAAAAATAATCCGGCCAAAAGCAAGATAAAAACAAGAATATTCAATAAAACAAGTGTATTCACAAGAGATGTCCTGATAGATGATTCAGGGAGCGAAAAGCTATAAATAATGATTTTAATTTTAGCATCGTGTTACCCTGAAAGCTTAATCATTCCTATGACTATAGTTAATCGAAAAAATTAAAAAGCACTATTTTAACGGTTGTTGGTAACTTGAATTATTTTTCATTTTAAACATGAAAAATACATTAATTATTGAAATAGAATGATTTGTTCTGAGATAAAGAGACAGCGTACGTATTTTAAAATATAAAATTTTATGAATCGAAAGTAGTTATTTATTGTTTTTAGATGTTTAAAATTAAAACAGCCTATTCAAGATGAGTAGGCTGTCTAGCTTATACATTAAATATTTTTCTCTATTTAAGCGTAGATATCTAAGAAATTTTTGAAAATTTCATGTCCATGTTGACTTAAGATAGATTCAGGATGGAATTGAACACCTTCAACAGGAAGGGTTTTGTGCTTAACACCCATAATTTCTTCAATAGTTCCATCGGCTTGGTTGGTCCAACATGTTACTTCTAGACAATTAGGCAATGTTTCTTGCTCGATCACAAGAGAGTGATAACGTGTTGCAGCAAATGGAGAAGGTAGGTGACTAAAAATTCCTTTATCACTGTGGTGCATATCAGACAAACGGCCATGCATCACAGTTTTGGCGCGAATAATATTTCCACCAAAAGCCTGTCCAATCGCTTGATGACCTAAACATACACCGAGTAAAGGTATTTTTCCTGCAAAGTGGTTGATTGCAGGAATTGAAATTCCTGCTTCACTTGGTGAGCATGGGCCAGGACCAACCACTAGATATTTTGGCTGCCATCGCTCAATATCCTCTAATGTAACTTGATCATTACGAACAACTTTTACTTCCTGATTCAATTCACCAAAGTATTGAACAATGTTGTAAGTAAAGCTGTCATAGTTGTCAATCATCAGAAGCATGATTATAACCTTTTAAAAAATAAGCACTTTATGGTGCTATTGAATTCTAAAAAACAATCTCAGTATCATGGTTTAACCCCATCTTTATTAAAGCATGGAAGGTTATCAAGATAATGGGAAATCATCATATCAAAAACCAATCATTAATGTGGAATATTTCAAGAAGATAGCAAAATCAAAAAAACTGAATGAATTAAAAAATACCTAAAAAACAACAAGAATTATTTTAAATTGAATACTTTGTCAAAATAAGCAACAAGTGAATCAAAAGTCTAAATGAATTGATTGGATTGATGTTCAAAAGAATGATATAAAAAGTCAATTTTATGCAAACGATATGTGGCATAAATAGCACTACAATAGTTCTTTGTTACAAGTATTGCACTATTTTGGTTCAATAAGCCTTTTTTAGGGACGGCTTGAAATATAAATGTGTGAATATGGTGCATTTGCAATTGCAGACATGCGAATAGACACAGGACATGGAGCTTAAAATATTTTTTCTATAAAGAATTTCAATGTTTTAAGTATGCTTTAAAATTGTTGGTATGGTAATTGCTTACTACAAATCAACAGCTAACACGCACTTAACAAGTGCACATAAATTTCATTGGAGCAAATGAGCATGGCGAACAAGGTCCTTCAACTCATCAAAGAAAGTGGCGCAAAATGGGTCGATTTTCGCTTTACTGATACTAAGGGTAAAGAGCAGCATGTAACTTACCCAGCAGATACAATTGATGAAGATACATTTGAAGACGGTAAAATGTTTGATGGTTCTTCAATCTCTGGTTGGAAAGGCATTGAAGCTTCGGACATGATCTTACGTCCAGACGCTGAAACAGGTTTCCTTGACCCGTTCTTTGCTGAGCCTACAGTTGTTGTGACTTGTGACGTAATCGAACCATCTACTGGTCAAGGTTACGAGCGTGACCCACGTTCTATTGCTCGTCGTGCAGAAGAATATTTAAAATCTACGGGTATCGGTGATACGGCATTCTTTGGTCCAGAACCAGAATTCTTCGTATTTGACGAAGTGAAGTGGGACATCGACATGTCTGGTGCTCGTCATACACTGATCGCTGAAGAAGCTGCATGGTCTACTGGTAAAGACTACGAAGCTGGTAACTCAGGTCACCGTCCACGTGTTAAAGGCGGTTACTTCCCAGTTCCTCCAGTTGATTCTCATCAAGACATGCGTGCTGAAATGTGTGCACGTATCGAAGACATCATGGGTCCTGGCCGTGTAGAAGTACATCACCACGAAGTTGCTTCTTGCCAATTAGAAATTGGTGTGAGCTTCAATACAATGGTTCGTAAAGCAGACGAAGTTCAACAGTTCAAATATGCTGTTTGGAACGTTGCTCACCAATATGGCAAAACAGCAACTTTCATGCCTAAGCCAATGGTAGGTGATAACGGTTCTGGTATGCACGTTCACATGTCTATCTCTAAAGATGGCAAGAACTTGTTTGCTGGTGATGAATATGCTGGTTTATCTGAAATGGCATTGTTCTTCATTGGTGGTGTAATCAAGCACGCGCGTGCATTGAATGCGATTACTAACCCATCTACAAACTCTTATAAGCGTTTGGTTCCTCACTACGAAGCACCAATCATGCTTGCTTACTCAGCACGTAACCGTTCTGCATCTATCCGTATTCCATACGTTTCAAGCCCTAAAGGTAAGCGTATCGAAGCTCGTTTCCCTGATCCAATGATGAACCCGTACTTAGGTTTTGCGGCATTGTTGATGGCTGGTCTTGATGGTATCCAAAACAAGATCCACCCAGGTGAAGCTGCTGATAAGAACTTATACGATCTTCCTCCTGAAGAAGAAGCAAAAATCCCAACAGTTGCTCATAGCTTAGATATGGCTCTTGAAGCGCTTAAAGCTGATCACGAGTTCTTGTTGAAAGGCGGTGTGTTCACTAAAGAAATGCTTGATGCATATATCGAACTTAAAACTGAAGATGTACGTCGTCTTAACACGACTACTCACCCAGTTGAATTTGATATGTACTACAGCTTGTAATACATCCCAAATAAAAAAACTCGCTTCGGCGAGTTTTTTTATGCCTTTGATAGAAATCGAATTTCATACATTATTATAAAAAAATTCATGTAAACTAGTCGCGATGTTTTTAGTGAGTTAAGCATGCGAAATTTACAACCTAGTAGAATAAATGGAAAAGATATTCCTACTGAATTAAAAAAATGGTTGTATGCATCAGGTTCACTTACTCAGCAACTTACAGATCTCGGTGGTGGTGAGTTTCATGTTGAGCGTATTAGAGAGCATTATCAGCGTTTAGCATTTGCTGATAGCAAATGGATGAATATGCCTACACATCATATCGCATGGGTGAGGGAAACGTATCTTTATGGCTCAGAGTCACAAGCTTGGGTAAAAGCAAAAAGTATTTTTCCGATTCTAAGCCTTCAGAAAAAAGCAAGAATTTTTAAATATATCCGAAATAAGCCCATTGGTTGGTTTTTATTTCAACGTACCAATCCTGCTTGTGAAAGACGAGTTATTCATACTGAAGAGGGTTGGGCGCGGCAAAGTTGTTATACTTGGCATGGGTGTAAATTTATCGTACAGGAAACTTTCCTGCCTGGATTTGAACAGTTTATTGAACAGCATTGACTCTAAGGATTCGCATGAATACGGTGCAACAGACTACATGGCGACAGCGTTTAGAAGCCTATTATTATTTATGTCGTTTTGATAAACCCATTGGTACTGAATTGGTGTTTTGGCCAACGATGTGGGCCTTGTGGGTTGCATCTAAAGGAATTCCTGATTTAAAAATACTGCTCGTGATGTCGCTAGGGGTTCTGTTTATGCGGGCTGCTGGTTGTGCGATTAATGATTTTGCAGATCGTAAAGTGGATGCGCATGTGGAGCGTACTAAAACTCGACCTTTAGCGACAGATGTGATTCGAGCAAGAGAAGCTGTATTTGTTTTCTTAGCTTTAGTTGCCGCGAGTGCCTGTTTGTTATTTTTCTTGCCAATTGAAACGTTTTATTGGTCATTTGGTGCATTGTTCCTCGCGTTTATTTATCCTTTTATGAAACGCTATACTCACTTGCCTCAAGTGTTTTTAGGTGCTGCTTTCTCTTGGTCTATTCCCATGGCTTATACGGCTGTTGGGCAGACACCTGATTTAATATGTTGGTTATTATATTTTGGTAATTTGGCATGGACGGTAGCCTATGACACGCAATATGCCATAACTGATCGTGAATATGATTTGAAAATTGGTGTGAAATCTACCGCAATTTTATTTGGTCGTTATGATATCCAAATCATTGGTTTACTTCAGGCGTTCAGCTTGGTTTTAATAGGTACAGCCTTATATTTAGAAGATCTATTCATACCATTTGGTCTGCTCGCATTACTTATTGTTGCAATAGATTTTGTATATCAAGCAGTAAAAACTAAAGATCGTGATCCTCAAATTTGTTTTTGGGCATTCCGTCACAATCGTTGGGTTGGAATGATAATTTTTATTGGAATTTTTTTAGGCTTCCTATTTTAAAATGACTTATTAGTTGAAAAGTGTCCTATGCAGGGCACTTTTTTTATGCCTTAATAGAAGCGCATGTAGTTTCATGTACAAAAAAATGACAAAGACTAAAAGGATATTTTATGAAACGGTCAAATATTGCTTTGGCGGTAACGTTCTCTATTTCAGCATTATTTCTATCAGCATGTAATGATGATAATGATTCAAACTCAAAAGTTGATCAGAACAGTAAATCATTTGTTTCTGAAACTTCTTATACTTTTGAATCAGAAGGTCTAGTTGACTTAAGTGCGGCCAGCTCTATCAAAGTAATGAATTATAAAATGCCAAATGTACTGGGGAAGACAGTTGAAACTTCTGCTTTGGTATTTTTTCCAAAAATTGCAAAACCTAAGGATGGTTATAGAGTTGTAGTTTGGGCTCATGGTACTTTAGGCGTTGCGGATAAATGTGCACCAACCAATACTCCATTAAATACTAATTTTAAAAACTATACCGCAAAGAACCTGTTAGAGCAGGGGTATGTAATTGTTGCACCTGATTATGAAGGGCTAGGAGGTGAGGGTGAGCATCCTTATCTAAATATTCCAAGCCAAGCTCGTTCGGCATTATATGCGGTTAAAGCAGCTAAAGAACACTATGGTAATCAATTGCAAGGTTCATGGATGTCTGTAGGGCAATCACAAGGTGGTCAAGCATCCTTGGGAATAGCTGAATATGCAAATAATGATGCAACTTATAAAGGAGCGATTGCAGGAGCTCCAGCATCAAGTTTGGGTAAAATAATTTTGGAAGTGGCTCCGACAGCAATTAATTTATTGCCACAATCTGCTGCGATTGATACTTATGCGACTTTGCTGTCTTATGCTGCTTTGGCTGGTGTGGGGATTACCGCTTACGAACCTTCATTCAACTATCAAACAATGTTTGGTAGCGATAAGGCTAAAGAAATTGCTGGCTTGGCAAAACAAGAATGCTTATCAGAACTGGTGGATGTTTATAAAGATGATATTCAAGCTTATATTGAGGAAAATCCAACAGCTAAGGTAACAGAGTATCCAGGTATAAATGCTGAAGCCTTCCAGAAAGATGCTACAATTCAAAAATTTTTAACGGACTATAGTCAGCCAACAACCAAAAAATTGGATAAGCCTATTTATATTATCCAAGGTGTATACGATACAAATGTTCCATATGTAATTACAGAAGCATTGTACAAAGCAATGTATGACTCTGGAACAGATGTGGCTTTAAAGGCTGTTGATATTGTACCTAGCCCTGCCAATCCTGTTGTGAATGGATCACATACTGGAGCAATTCTTGCCGCAAACGAGAGTGGAGAGTTAGTACAGTTCATTAAGCAAAATATGCCAGCCCAATAGTTCCTTGGTTATTAAAAGAGCCTCTTTATCGAGGCTCTTTTTTTGTTATAGTGGGGCCACTTTAAATATTACTTTTTGGAATCGGCTATGAGTCAAAATGCTGTTGAAAAAAGATCTGTACCTTGGGTATTGATGGGATTGGGTTTGTTGATTCCAATTTTTATCATTGGGATGGCTTTTCTAGCAGCGAAAAGTGATGCTAAAACCAAAAGAGAGTATGAGCAGCAACGTGCTGAAATAGCAAAAAGATTTGAACAACAGAAAAATGCAGAGCAAGCTGCGACTTTGGAAGAATAACTCCCCATTGGTTTAGTCTAGCGAATATCCATCTGTAATTGCTTTATAGATGGGATTTGCGTGTAGCGTTGCACAAAATAACCTGCTTGTTGCAACATGTCATCACGCTTTTTATCTTCTACTTCTTTACCAATGTGACTAGGATCATCCAACTCTATAATTGCAATCACTTGCATATCTTTGTCTAAAATTACAAAGTCTGTGACTTTACGATTAAAGCGGCTCCGAATTTTATAATGATCACTGGTAATCAAGGCGCTAAAAGCAACCTGCGCCAATATATGATGTCGCGGAAAAGCTTGCTGCAACCTTAAAAACATTTGTGATTCAAAATTAGTGATGACAGGGCGAGCAAAAAACTCTTGTTTGAAAAAATATGGGCGTAAGCAACTAACCAATAAAAGTAGGGCGCTAATACTACCAATAAATAAAAATATGGGCTGACTGGATTCAAACATTTTAAATTAGGTGTCAATAAAAAACCCACTCGAAAAGAGTGGGTTTTTAGAATCTTGGCTCTCCCACCTGGGCTCGAACCAGGGACCTGCGGATTAACAGTCCGTCGCTCTACCGACTGAGCTATGGGAGAATCTGGATATGCATTTTATGCATGTCGCTTTTAACGGTCAAGCTATTCATTTAAGAATTTGGCTCTCCCACCTGGGCTCGAACCAGGGACCTGCGGATTAACAGTCCGTCGCTCTACCGACTGAGCTATGGGAGATTAGCTTGGCTCTCCAACCTGGGCTCGAACCAGGGACCTGCGGATTAACAGTCCGTCGCTCTACCGACTGAGCTATTGGAGAATCTGATGCGCATTTTAGGCATGAAATATTCATGCGTCAACAAGAATAGTAAATAAAATGAATCGTTTGCTTGATAAATATTCTTTTCGGATTTTATTTATAAAAAAACTGCCCGAGGTGGGCAGTTTTTATGCAAGAAATAAAAGATTATTTCTCTACACCTGCTGGTTGACCTGCAAGTTTTGCATTTGCGTAGTCCCAGTTCACTAAGCTTTCTAAGAAAGTTGCGATGTATTTAGGACGTAAGTTACGGAAATCGATGTAGTAAGCATGTTCCCAAACGTCAATCGTCAATACTGCAATTTGACCATGAGCAAGAGGTGTGTCTGCATTCGCAGTTTTAGTAATTGATAATTTACCATTTACTTCATCAGCAACTAACCAAGCCCAACCAGAACCGAATTGAGTGGTTGCAGCAGCAGTAAATTCTTCTGCAAATTTTTCATAGCTACCAAATGCTTCATCAATCTTAGCTGCAATTGCACCAGTTGGTTTGCCGCCACCATTTGGTTTCATGCTGTTCCAGTAGAATGTATGATTCCATACTTGTGCAGCATTATTGAAAATACCAGCTTTAGATGCATCACCAGCAGATGCTTTAATGATTTCTTCTAAAGTTTTACCTTCAAGGTCGGTACCTTTGATTAAGTTATTTAAGTTAACAACATAAGTATTATGATGTTTGTCGTGATGATATTCTAAAGTTTCACGTGTAATATGTGGTGCTAAATCATCATAGCCATATGGAAGTGCAGGTAAAGTAATGGTTGTCATGTTTCAATCCTTGCATTTGCTGGGTTTTACATTAAGTGGCTCTATTGTAAATGATTCTAAAGCGAATAGGACAGCCTTTTAAAGAACGATATACAATAAAACGTGAATTAAAAACAATAAATTAAATCGGAATTCTCAATGTAATTAAATCGGATTATTTAATTCAAAATATTCAGTCTGAATCGAAAATTGATTTGCAATCGCTTCAGCTAAACGCTGCACACCATAACGCTCGGTTGCATGGTGTCCGCATGCAAAATAATGCACACCTAACTCTTTAGCTTGATAAAAAGTACGCTCACTTACTTCGCCTGAAATATAAGCATCACAATTTTCCTGAGCTGCTTTGTCGATAAAGTCTTGTGCTCCACCTGTACAGAAACCTATTTTTTGAATCGTGGTTTTATTGCAAGGCAAGTGTAAAATAGAAAAATCAAAAATTGTTTGCAACTTTTCTTTGAATTGCTCAGGGCTTATTGCATTATCCAAATAACCAATATTGCCGATTGGATGTTTTTCTGCTGGATCTAAAGCTTCTATGTTGCGTAGACCAATTAAATCAGCAATAGCTGCATTATTTCCTAAGGTTGGATGAGCGTCTAAAGGAAGGTGATAGGCAATGAGTGAAATATTATTTTGGATCAATTTTTTAATGCGATTACCGCGCATACCTGTAATGGGGTAGGGCTCACCTTTCCAAAAATAGCCATGATGCACCAGTAAAGCATCTGCTTGTTGGGCAATAGCCGCATCAATTGCGTCTTCTGAAGCTGTGACAGCACATATAATTTTATTTACATCAAGCTTACCTTCGATTTGTAAGCCATTTGGCGCATAATCTTTAAATTCGCTTGATTTTAAAGTTTGATTACACCATTGCACAATGTCATGCAAATTAGCCATGGAATTCCTCAAATGATTTACATTTTATAGCTGTCAATAAAAACATACTTTTTAATGTAACTAAAGCTAGACAAAACTTTTTTAACTTTTGCATTGTTTTTAAGTAATTTACATTACAATGATGGAAATTTCCTGTTCTTAAAACAGATTAATAATTTGTTCATAACATAATTTCGCCTAGAGGATAATAAACGTGCGCCGTGCATTTACATGGTTACCTTGGGTATTACTCATCGTCGTTATATTTAGCTTTCTCGCTTGGCAAAAATCACATCAGCCGAAACCAACAATAGCGTCAGATGGTGTGAAAATGCCCGCAGAAAAGGTTGAGCCCTTAGTCGATACAAATCGCATGGGCGGGGTAGTTTCTTACAATGCTGCGGTTAAAGTGGCGGCACCTGCGGTGGTGAATATTTTTACCACTCAAAAAATCAAACAGCCGAATCATCCCTTGTTAAATGATCCTGTATTTCGTGAGTTTTTTGGTAATCAGATCCCTCAGCAACCAAAAAATGAAAACAGTTTAGGCTCAGGCGTGATCGTGCGTGCAGATGGTTATATCTTGACAAATAACCATGTGATCGCACAAGCAGAGCAAATCGTAGTTGCTTTATATGATGGACGTCGCGCAGAAGCGACAGTCATTGGTACAGATCCAGACACAGATTTAGCAGTGATCAAAATTGAGTTGGATAAGTTGCCAGTATTACCATTTAAGTTAAGTGGTAATGAGGTGGGTGACGTTGTATTGGCAATTGGGAATCCATTTGGTGTCGGGCAAACAGTTACTCAAGGAATTATTTCTGCAACGGGTCGTTCAGATTTAGGTATTAATACCTATGAAGATTTTATTCAAACAGATGCCGCGATCAATCCTGGTAACTCGGGTGGGGCTTTGATAGATGTTGCAGGTAATCTAATCGGTGTAAATACTGCGATTTTCTCCCAGTCTGGTGGTTCACTTGGAATTGGTTTCGCCATTCCTGCGAAGGTGTGTCAGCAGGTATTAAACTCGATCCTAAAAGATGGGCGAGTTGTGCGTGGTTGGTTAGGAATCAGTTTAATTCCAAACAATTTAAATGAAGATGTACTGACTGCAAAACCGATTGGGGTTTTGGTTGCAGATGTTTTACGTGGAGGACCTGCTGATCAGGCTGGAGTGAAACGTGGTGATACGATTATTCAAGTCAATGATGAGCAGATTTCTTCAGCTTCGCATTTAATTAATTATGTTGCATTACAAGCTCCTGAGAACATGATTGATATTATTGTTGAGCGTGATGGTAAGCAGCAGAAGTTGGAAGTGAAGGTTGGAGAGCGCAAAGTTCAGCAAAATACTCAATCTCAATATATTCCCTTACCGAAAGGTCAGTAATCCTTTGACGTTAGAATTGTTGATTAATCATCCTTAAGAAAAAAGCCTGTTGATCTTAGTGATCAACAGGCTTTTTATTTTTTATTACATCATCCAAATTTGATAATTTGATGACAATTTCCGTAGATTTGATGCCATCTAATTTAACTTGTTGAATCAGCAATAAAAGTTTTTTCTAAAATTTATAATCCAATTGTAACCAAAGTTTTTCAGTGTCCACACCAAAATCTTCGGCTTGATAGCTGGAAAATTTAGCCAAACCCGATAAACCTTTTATCGCAAGTGGATGGGCATAAGATAGAGAAAATTCTTGTCCATAGTCTAATCCTTTTATGTCACTACGGTAATAATGCAGCTCGGTTGTCAATTTGCCTTTACTTAATATATTAAAACTTGAGCTGATATAAAGATCACGTAAACCATTGGCTGGTGTATTTAAGAACAGGTCACTCCAACCATTAAAACGATGTTTAGTTGCAAGTGGGGTTTGAAAAGCAATCTTCCCCTCGTCACTACTTAAAACTTCATAACCGATCGCAACCTCACCAAGCGGCGACTGTTCAGAAACTTGATAGCCAAGTTCTAAAGCATAATAATCAGTATCGTATGTTAAGGGCTGATCAGCATAGTCCTGTTGTTTTGCATATTCGGCACTATAACGAAAGTTCTTGTGTTTTCCTGTGAAACGAAGACCATAGCTTTGATTTGACCATGCATTTAGGTCTTCAAAGTCAAGAAAATAGCCATAAAGTACAGCATTAAGCTGCGGACTATAACTATATCTAATTTGTGCTAAATGGATTTGGCTATCTTGTTTACCATCTTGAGCTTTCAATGGAACAGGTTTTGCTGCTTCACTACCGAAAATTGTATTTACCTGTTCAATATAAGCATAGTAAAGCTGAAGTTTTGGATCCGCTTTAAGATTTAAGCTAATCGCATCATAGCTTTGTTCATTTTGACGCCAGCCAACAGAGCCAATAAAACGTTGATTATCTAGATTGATAACTTGCCGACCTAATCGAGCGTCAAATTTTGAGTTGTTATAATTTAAATATAACTGATTAATATCTAAGTTTTTAGGATCGGGAACAGTGCTATAGGTGGTTTCGCTGTTTCGAGTGCTATTAAAGCGATCATTGAGTTCGATGTTTGCTTCGCCCTGTGCATATATACTCAAGCCTTGCCATGTACCCGTTTGGAGTGCAGGGCGTATTCGCAAAGTTGCAGCTTCAGCTTTCTTTAATGGGTTGTCTTGATCAACCATTTCGAAACGCAAGCGACTATCGAGTGAAAGCTTAGTATTTTTTAAAAAATCGCTATTGGCAAATACCTGCGTTACAGAAAAACAGCCGAGCGTGATCAAAGAAATTGAAATGATTTTCATCATATTTCCCCTAAAGTTAAAAATTAGACATGAATGGTTTTGAAAGGATGTGAATAGGCACACATCCTTCTATGAGCAGCGTGAAATTAAGGGGTGGAGTTGCGTTCAAGCAAAGCTTGCTCAAATAGTTGTTGTTCTTTTTCTTTATGTTCGACTGAGAAGCGAATCAAAACGACACTAAACGCAGCAACAATTACCAGACTACCCAGGACCATGAGGCAAGTTTGGATATCGAGTAAACCTTTCAGAAGAAATCCAGCAGCGACAGCACCCACATTGCCGCCTGCACCAATAATGCCAGCCACACCTCCGAGTGCATCGCGGTCAATAAAGGGTACTAAGGCATAAGTCGCTCCACAGGCCATATGGGTAAACAGAGCAAAAATTGTCATTGTAAGTACGGCGAGCATCACACCATTCATCTGTGAGAAAATAATAAGAAATAGCCCTTCACCCAAGATAAGTAAGAACAAAACTTGGGTACGACCATCTAGTCCTTTATTGAGAGCTACCTTGTCAGAAATAATACCGCCCAATGCACGAGCAAATAATGCAAGTAAACCAAATATTCCAGCAGTTAGTCCGGCTTCTTTCAAGCCCATATTAAAATGGTCAACATAATACATTGCGGCAATATTATGAATGAAAATCTCGATGCCAAAACATGCTGCATAAGCAGTAAATAAAACCCAAACACGATAATTACGAGCGGCTTGCATTAAAATAGCTGTACCACCTTTTTTAATATTACCTGCTTCTATGCCTTGCTCACGTAATTCTTTAAAGTTGCCTTGTGGACTATCTTGCGTCAGTTTCCAGTAAAGTATACCCACGATTACCATCATGATTCCTGGAGCAAGTAATGCAATACGCCAGCCCATCGCTTGCTCAACACCAAACATGATGATGGCACCTAGAATGAGTGGCATGATGGCTTGCGTTGCACCACCGCCAGCATTTCCCCAACCTGCCGCAGCGGCATTTGCAGTACCCACAACATTCGGTGCGAACATAATGCTGGTATGGTATTGGGTAATCACGAAGCTTGCGCCAATTGCGCCGATTAAAAGACGGAAAAATAAAAAGGATTCGTAGGTGTTAGCCGCCGCTACCCCAAACACAGGAATGCTACCGAGAATCAAAAGGGCAGTGTAAGTTCTGCGTGGTCCATATTTGTCACATAATGGCCCGACGATAAGGCGAATAACAATAGTGATTGCAACAGCTGCAATGTTGATATTTGCGATTTGGGCTTTGGTTAAATTAAATTCACCAGCGATCACTGGCATTAATGGTGCACATGCAAACCATGCGAAGAAACATACGAAAAAGGCCAGCCATGTCATATGGAATGCACGCATTGCTGGAGTGGTGAAACTAAAAAGTTTTATTTCAGTAGCTTTCTTTGCATCTATATTTATATTGGAAGACATTGCCTTCTCCTGAACTGAACGAAATATTATTTTGTAAGACTGAGATGGTGAGGCTTACAAACCGAACAGAACGGACATCATTGGCCGTCAACAAATTTTTGAATCGACATTGATTCTATTTATTGTCAATTAAGCAAGGGATGTGCCAATAAAAATATTTAATCAAAAGAATAAATTAAGATATTAATTTAAATAATTAATTTTTCTAATTTTTATATTTCGGGGATTTAGATGTAAGCGTCTCTTATTTTTTAAAGCGGCAGGGATAATAAGAACTGTAAGACAAGGCTGAATAAGTTGTTTTTAAATGGTGCATCTTTTTTGTACAGGGTGATTTAAAACATAGCGATAATAAAAAAGCAGCCGAAGCTGCTTTAAGAACAATAAAAAAATTAGAAACGGTAACCGATACCTACATAAGTGATGAGTGGATCAATGTCGATTTTAGTATTTGCACGAATCAACTCTTTACCTGTATTGCGGTCAGTAACATAAATTTTTGCTTCGTTATTCATTTTCGAATAAGAAACTGAGCCAACAGCAAACCAATTAGGTTTGAAATCATAAGTTGCACCCAACGTTACGATAGGCGCAAAAGTATCTGTTGCTTTAAGTTTAACAACAGGATCGGCAGAAGATGTTTTACGGTCTAATGCTCCACCAGCTTTATTATCATGAATATTCTGGATCATATGACCTGCTGCAATAAGATCTGATTCAATCGCAGGATTAATCTTCAGTGAGTTGAAATAAGCATACATTACACCAGCCCCAACGTAAGGACGGAATTTATTGACACCTGTTTTACCAAATTGGTAATGGAGCTCAACGGCAGGTAACCAAGCGCGTGCGGTCGCAGCTTTGCCACCTTGCGAAAGATCCGTAATATGAAGATCTTGTTTTAAAGGAATATCTCCACCCGCTTGGGCAATACCATCCCCTATGATACCCCCAATAGTTGACCCATCTTTTAATGGAGTAGCTTTTCCAGAAAGTGGGGCATAAATATCACCTTTGCCCTTAATATCTACTTTTGGGGGGATACCTGCTTTTACTTCAAGAGAAAGATTATCTGTAAAATGATAATTCATCATTATACCAACAGTATCAACATCGGCAGCTTCTAAGCCAGTTCCTTGACTTTGCCAATTTGAAAGACCATTAATTTCAGCTGTACCAGCAAGTGATGAGGGAAGAGTATCTGTAAATTTATCAAGAAGGCTGATTGTACCATGCCAAAATTTTCCTGAAGCTTTACTTTGATCAATTGCATCTAACACAGCAGTAGTGGATACATCTCCTACTTTTGATTGTGTACCTTCAGCAACACTGGTATTGATATTAATTGGATTTGCCGAACCTTGGGGCATGGCATGTAACCAGCCCGCCGAAACAGAAAACCGTTTAAACCCATCTCCATCTTTCAGGCTAAAATAAGGTGAATCGGCAAAAGTGAGTGTAGGAAGGGTACATAAACCTGTTGCAATCAGGCATGCAAATGATTTCTTCATCATTTTGGGACTCCATGTCCTAAAGTTTGTAAGGATTTTTCTAGCGCTCACCATAACGCTTTTTTATGGATACTTTGTTTAGATAGAATTTATAATTGTTATAAGTGTGAAAAAAATTGTATTAATTAAATTAAATTTGAGTGATTTTTAATCTAAAAATGGGCGAAAACATTTGTTCTCACCCTTAAAATGAGTTATTGAAAACGTGAAAGATCTTCTTCTGGACGGGCCGTTAATACCTCAATTCCTGTTTGCGTCACTAAAATCGTGTGTTCATATTGAGCTGACAATTTATGATCTTTAGTGACGACTGTCCACTTGTCACCTAAAAGTTTAGTTTGCCAAACACCTGCATTTACCATTGGTTCAATAGTAAAGGTCATGCCAGCTTCCAAACGCATTCCTGTGCCTTTTTGCCCATAGTGTAAAACTTGAGGTTCATCGTGGAAGACATTACCAATCCCATGACCGCAATATTCACGTACCACACTGAAACGTTCAGACTCAACATATTGCTGAATCGCATGCCCCACATCACCAAGGTATGAACCATCTCTGACTGTGGCCATACCACGATACATGGCTTCCTGAGCAACTGAACACAAGCGATTTGCCAAAATAGACGTTTCACCGCCAACGATATACATCATATTCGTATCGCCATGATAACCATCTTTAATAACAGTGACGTCAATATTTAGAATGTCACCGTTCTTTAAAATTTTATTTTCAGATGGAATACCATGACAAACCACATGGTTTACAGATGTACAAATTGAATGCTGAAAGGCAGGTCGACCTGGTGCCGCTCCATAGCCAACACAAGCGGGAATAGCATCTTGTACATTTTCAATGTGATTGCGGCAGATTGTATCGAGTTCTAGCGTACTTACACCCGCTTTGATATGCGGTTTAATCATGTCTAAAACTTCAGCAGCCAATTTCCCTGCAACACGCATCTTTTCAATTTCTTCAGGTGTTTTAATTAATCGACGAGGAGCTGTATAAGTTGTATTCATGATCTCTAAAAACTTTTGGTAATTTGCAAGTGTCTATGGTATAAATAGCCGCCTATTTTATCAAATGCTTTTCGTGATAAATCTTCTTTATTTTTATTGGAGGCTTTTGCGGAATTGTTTGATAATAAATAGTCGTAAAAAATCCGCACATATATCGTCACATTACTCTGGGTGCCTAGCAATAGGTGGAGAATGCGGATATATGGAGGCCTAACCCAAACTTTAAGGTAAAGAAAATGGCAGATTACAACGTAAGCATGCGCGACCTTCTTCAAGCAGGCGCACACTTTGGTCACCAAACTCGTTTCTGGAACCCAAAAATGCGTCAATACATTTTTGGCGCGCGTAACAAAATTCACATCATCAACCTTGAGCACACTGTTCCTGCGTTAAATGATGCTTTGAACTTTGTTAACAACTTGGCGAGCAAAAAGAACAAAGTATTATTCGTTGGTACGAAACGTGCTGCTTCTAACATCATCCGTGAACAAGCTCAACGCGCTGGTCAACCATATGTAGATCACCGTTGGTTAGGTGGTATGTTGACGAACTGGAAAACACTTCGCCAATCTATCAACCGTTTAAAAGATCTTCAAACTCAATCTCAAGACGGTACTTTTGCTAAGCTTACTAAACGTGAAGCTTTAGAACGTACTCGTGAGATGGAAAAACTTGAACGTGCTTTAGGCGGCGTTAAAAACATGGGTGGTTTACCTGACGCATTATTTGTAATCGACGTTGATCATGAAGCGATTGCAATTAAAGAAGCTAAAAACTTAGGTATTCCTGTAATCGGTATCGTTGATACAAACTCTAACCCAGACAACGTTGATTACGTTATTCCGGGTAACGATGATGCGATCCGTGCAGTAACTTTGTATGCTTCAGCTATGGCTGATGCGATTCTTGCTGGTAAAGAATACGCTCAATCACAAGCGAATGCACAAGCGAAAGGCGAAGAAGCTGCTAAAGAAGCTCCTGAGGCTTAATGCGTTTTGACGCAAGCTTGTCATTTTTGTGATTTAAAATGATGACAAATTGAGCGTCGAGAAAGCAAAACGGCCCAGAGAAACCTTTGGGCCGTTTTTGTTGAACAGATTTATATTCTACCGATTTTAGGAGATCAACATGACTGCAATTACTGCAAGCATGGTAAAAGAATTACGTGACCGTACTGGTCTTGCAATGATGGAATGCAAAAAAGCATTAACAGAAGCAGGCGGTGACATCGAACTTGCGATTGATAACCTTCGTAAATCAGGTCAAGCAAAAGCTGCTAAAAAAGCAGGTAACATTGCTGCTGATGGTGCGATCACAATCGTTCAAAACGGTAATAAAGCAATTCTTGTTGAAGTTAACTGTCAAACTGACTTCGTTGCAAAAGACGAAAACTTCAAAAACTTCTCTGATAAAGTGGCTACAGCTGCACTTGCTGCAAATGAAACTGATGCTGCGAAAATTGCTGAACTTAAACTTGAAGATGGTTCTACTGTTGAAGAAGCGCGTGTTGCACTTGTTCAAAAAATCGGTGAAAACATCCAAGTACGTCGTGCTCACATCGTTGAAGGCGAAAACTTGGCTATTTACAAGCACGGTTTAAAAATCGGTGTTGTAGTTTCTTACACTGGTGATGCTGATACTGGTAAAGGTATTGCAATGCACGTTGCTGCGTTCAACCCAGTTGCAGTAAATGCTGAAGCTGTTCCAGCTGACTTGATCGCTAAAGAGAAAGAAATTGCTGAAGCAAAAGCTTTAGAATCTGGTAAGCCTGCTAACATCGTTGAGAAAATGGTTACTGGTTCAGTTGAGAAATACTTGAACGAAGTAGCACTTGATCGTCAAATGTATGTTATTGATAACGACAAGAAAGTTGCTGATGTATTAAAAGCGACTGGTACAGTTGTTGCTCAATTCACTCGCTTCGAAGTAGGTGAAGGTATTGAGAAGAAAGCTGAAATGAGCTTTGCTGATGAAGTTGCTGCTGCTCAAGCTGCTGCTGCTGCTCAATAATTTTTACTGAATAAGTAAAAGTTATAAAAAACCCAGTCATTACTTTAGACTGGGTTTTTTTATGGGAGAACAATATATTATTGTGGTGTGGGAACGGTGTAACTCGCTATAAAATAAATTTTCAGTCTCATTAAAATAAAAGCTTGAAATAGAAAAAATAACATTTTCTTCATTAAAAACTCAATATAGTGGCTTTAAGTATAAAAATTAATTTGGAGTTCAATATGTCCATGCCTATGCCAAAAATTCTTCTCAGTACAATTTTTTTGTCATGTTTATCTTTGCCAGTTTATGCCACGGTGGGTGGACCACAACATATTGAAGTTCTAGGATTAGATCGTAAAGCTCAAAAAATTTATCTCATGCGACATTTTGAAGATGGGCGGGGACGTTTACCTCAACTTTATTATTATCAATTAAATAGTGCCAATCCGACTAAGCTGATCCAAGTGAATTCACTTTATATTAACCCTAAAACTAAATTAATTGATTACGATCAGTACAGTACGAAATTTGATATAGAAATTGCAAAAATTCAGAAGCGTTTATTGCCTCTTGAACCAATACCTAAGCGTAAGGCTCATATCCAGTTATTGTCTATTAAAAAAGGAACAGCAAAGGCATGGTATGATCCTCAAGTACCTATTGATAAATGGTCGTACCAATATCAGGTTAAAAGTCTTGGTCTAAAAAGTAAGCCGCAAACAGCTGTTAGCTATAAGAAAGAGTTAAATATAGCGAAAGTATATAAAGTGCCTCATAGTAAAAATATACTTGCAACCGTTGAATATCTCGGTATTCCTTTTGAAACGGGCTATAATATTGAAGATCCTGTATTATTGACGAAATAATAGAGATGTTTATCAGCTCTTTATATTTTTTATGCAACAAGAAATACGAAAGAGCTGATATGAACTATTTAAGCGATCCAGTATAAAGCTTGAATAGTAGGATCATGTGAGGGTGGGGTGTCAAATAGGTTTATTCGCCGTACTGCTCTTTAAATTTTGCCAATGCTTCAATTCTATATTGAATTAACATTTCACCAATTTCTGGACCTGTAATGTGTTCTGGTAGGTCTTGAGCACGGATATTTCTAACGATTTCCATCGCATTTAAAATATATTGGGCTTGTGGATAAGCTCGATCTTCCATACCTAAACGACCTTTAGCATCACACTCACACGCTTGAACAAATGCTTTAACCTTTTCGGGACGACGTAATACATCTAAACGTTGCAAGAAACGCCACAGAGTACCCGGTTTTAAGATTTTTACTTGATGACATTTTAAGTGTTCTTTACATACGGTTAATGCAAGATTTTTGAGTTGTGTTGGCACTTTCAATCGGTCACATAGTGTTGTGACAGGTTGTATACCGCGTTCCTCATGCATCACATGTCTAGGAAGTTCCTCAGGCGGTGTGAGTGCTTTACCTAAGTCATGTACAAGGACGGCAAATCGCACATCTAAAGCATACTCTGCTTTACAAGCTTGCTGAAGCGCCATTAATGTATGAATACCACAATCGATTTCGGGATGGTATTCAGGTCGTTGCGGAACGCCAAAAAGAGCATCAATTTCCGGAAATAAGATTTTTAAAGCGTTACAGTCTCTAAGAATCTGGAAGTATACATCTGCATGGTCTTCCATTAATGCTCGCGCTGTTTCTTTCCAGACACGTTCAGGCGTTAACTCATTTAACTCACCAGATTCTGCTATCTTACGCATTAACGCTAATGTTTCCTCTGCAACGACAAATCCATAAGATGCATAACGGGCAGCAAATCGGGCAACACGCAGTACACGTAAAGGATCTTCGGTAAATGCATCCGAAACATGGCGAAGAGTTTTTTGCTCTAAGTCTTTTTGACCACCATAGGGGTCATAGACTTGACCATCCGCATCCATCGCCATGGCATTAATTGTTAGGTCACGACGAATTAAATCTTCTTCTAGGCGAACGTTTGTATCAGTAAAAAATTGAAAGCCGTGATAGCCAACGCCTGATTTTCTTTCGGTGCGGGCAAGTGCATATTCTTCTTTTGTTTTAGGATGTAGGAATACAGGAAAATCTTTACCAACGGGTTGATAACCCTCAGCGAGTAATTGATCGGGTGTTGCCCCAACCACAACATAATCTTTTTCGTGATAGGGGTGCCCAAGTAAATGATCTCGAACTGCACCGCCTACTAAATAAACTTGCATGAAAAAACCTCTATTCTTCACATAATCATGCTACAGAATGGAGGTTTTCTCAAGTCTCAAGACAAGCTTTTCTAGGCAAGCTTCACTTAAGGATTAGTTTTGACTTTGTTGAATCTCTGCAACACTTAACGCTGTCATATTGATCAGACGACGGGTCGTTGCAGTCGGTGTCAAAATATGAACTGGTTTAGCAGCACCTAACAAAATTGGACCAATTGTTACATTATTGCCAGAAGTTGCTTTTAACAAATTAAATGAAATGTTTGCAGCATCTAAATTCGGCATAATTAACAAATTCGCTGAACCTTTGTAGCGTGAGTTAGGGAATGCAAAATGACGGATATTTTCGTCAAGCGCTGCATCACCGTGCATTTCACCTTCAACTTCTAAATCAGGGGCTTGCTCTGTGAGTAAACGATAAACTTCACGCATTTTCTGAGCGCTTGCATCGTGCTGGTCACTACCAAAACTTGAATGAGAAAGTAGAGCAACACGTGGTGTAATACCAAAACGGCGTACTTCTTCTGCAGCTAAAATTGTCATTTCAGCTAACTGTGCCGCTGTTGGATTGGTATTGACATATGTATCAGCAATAAACAAATTGCGATCTTCAAGCATCAATGCATTCAGGGTAAAGAATGTGCTGCGACCTTCTTTTAGACCAATCACATTACGCACAAAATCTAAATGAATATCATAGCTGCTGTATGTACCGCAAAGCATACCGTCTGCTTTACCAAACTTCACAAGTAAAGCTGCGATCAATGTTGAGCGACGACGAGTTTCACGTTGCGCATACTCAACCGTTACACCTTTGCGTTGCATTGTTTGATAGTAGTCTTTCCAGAACTCTTCATATAACGGATTTTGTTCTTGATCAACGATTTCAATGTTTACGCCATGCTGTAAGCGTAAGCCTAATTTCTTGATATTTGCTTCGATTACCGTCGTACGACCTACCAAGATTGGTTTTGCCAAGCCTTCATCTACTGCGATTTGAACTGCGCGTAATACACGCTCATCTTCACCTTCAGCATAAGCAATACGTTTAGGGTCGGTTTTTGCTTGTGCAAAGATTGGTTTCATCAAGAATGCTGAGTTATAAACAAACTCAGAAAGTCTTTGACGGTATGCTGAGAAATCTTCAATAGGGCGAGTGGCAACACCAGAATCCATTGCTGCTTTAGCAACTGCTGGTGCAATTTCTAAAATTAAGCGTTGATCAAGTGGACGTGGGATCAAGTAATCACGACCAAAGGAAGCTGACTTCTCACCATAGGTCGCTGCATCTGCTTCAACATGTGCCATACGTGCGATGGCATGTACACAGGCAATCTTCATTTCTTCGTTAATGGTCGTTGCACCTACATCTAACGCTCCGCGGAAAATGTATGGGAAACAAAGTGCATTATTTACTTGGTTTGGATAGTCCGAACGACCTGTTGCCATAATGACATCTGGACGTACTTCATGAGCGTGTTCAGGTAGAATCTCAGGATCTGGGTTTGCAAGTGCAAAAATGATTGGATTCTCAGCCATTTCTTTAACCATTTCTTTGGTTAAGATCCCAGCTGCAGAAAGACCCAAGAACATGTCCGCACCAGCGATTACTTCATTCAATTGCGTTGCTTGAATATCTTGAACATAGCGCTTTTTCGAATCATCCAATCCATCACGAGAAGTGGTGAGGAGACCGCGAGAGTCAGCAACAATGATATTTTCTTTGTTTACACCTAAAGCACACAACAAATCTAGGCAAGACAGGGCTGCAGCGCCTGCACCAGAAGCAACGATTTTAATTTCATCGATTTTTTTGTTTACGATTTGCAGCGCGTTGAGTAAAGCTGAACCAACGATAATACTAGTACCGTGTTGATCATCATGGAACACAGGAATTTTCATGCGTTCACGTAATTTTTTCTCGATATAGAAACATTCTGGTGCCTTGATATCTTCAAGGTTAATACCACCAAAAGTTGGTTCTAATGCAGCAACGATATCAACGATTTTATCTGGATCATTTTCCGCGATTTCAATATCAAAGACATCAACACCTGCGAATTTTTTGAAAAGTACGCCTTTACCTTCCATAACAGGCTTGGATGCTAAAGGACCAATGTTCCCTAAACCAAGAACTGCTGTACCATTACTCACGACGGCAACCAAATTACCACGCGCTGTATATTTTGCAGCGGCAGAAGGATCGCGTTCGATTTCTAAACATGGAGCTGCAACACCTGGGGAATATGCAAGCGCTAAATCTCGTTGGTTAACGAGCTGCTTGCTAGGTGTCACACTGATTTTTCCAGGAGTAGGAAATTCATGGTAATACAAAGCGGCTTGTTTTAAAGATTGATCGTCCATCTGAGTCTCGATTGTTCCGATAATAATCATGCATATATATGACTGATTATTATATTAAGATAAGTGCACAAGAATATAGCACTAGTTCATGCTTTCGCCCAGTCAAAATAGCTTATTTTCACTGAATGATACGACTTATTGACAAATTATTTTCAACTAAAAATAAAGGCTTAAAGTCGTAAATTTTCGTTGTAAATGGAAGATCTTGCGGTTGACAGTTAACTATGCTGCTGTAGAAATTTGGTTGCCTCTAAAGCGGTCAATGGCTTGGCAAATAGGTAACCCTGCAAGATGTCACAATTTTGTTTTTTCAAATAGTCTCTTTGCTCTTCAGTTTCTACACCTTCTGCTACAACTTTTAGGCCAATGGTTTTGCCCATAGCGATCATGGCATTAACGATCGCATCTTGTTTCGGATGGCCTATCTTGGAGATAAAAGCACGGTCTATTTTTAAGGTATCAATAGGATATTCGGTTAAATAGGCAAGGGAAGAATATCCCGTCCCAAAATCATCTAATGCGATGGAAATATGACGATTTTTTAATGCTTCTAGAACTGTTTTAACCGTTTCCGTATTTTCTAAGAATGCAGACTCTGTGATTTCTAATTCCAGATTTTGCCCAGAGATTCTATACTGCGATAAAATCGTATCTATATCATGTAATAATTGCCCACGTAGGACTTGTTGTACCACAGTGTTGACTGCAATATGAACTTGGGGGTAACCCAGCTCAATCCATCTTTGTAATTGTCTCGCTGCCTGATGTAATACGAACTGTCCGATGTCAGAAATTAAGCTGGTGCTTTCTGCTAATGGAATAAAAATATCTGGCATGATGAGCCCCTTGGTGGGATGCTCCCAGCGTATAAGCGCCTCGAAACCATTTACCAGATTATCGTGAGCAATCATCTTGGGTTGATAGTAAACGACAAGCTCATTGTTTTGGATTGCTTTTCTTAGATCAAGCTCTAAATCCGAGTATTGGGCTGCCAAGTTTGCTCTTTCATTTGAATAGTAACGTATTGTATTGCCACCTAAGCGTTTAGCCTCATTAAGTGCTTGCTCTGCATGAGTATTTAAATTATCTACTTGACGTCCATGTTCAGGGAACATCGCCACGCCAATCGAAACACTTACAAAGTATTCTTGATCGGCAATATAAAATGGCTGGCTAAAGTTCTCGACAATATTATTGCATAGTTGATGAATGGGCGGATGTAACGGTGACATCTCGTAAATTATCGCAAAATCATCAGCACTTAAATGCGCAACTAATAATGCATCAATATTACTTATACGTAATCGTTGCGCGACTTGTTTTAGCAATTCATTCCCAGCCTGATTGCTGACCAGTTCATTAAGAGTTCGGAAACGATCAATGTTCAAGCGAATGACAGCGAGATGCTGAATAGAGGCTTCATTCACCAGGTATTGATGCAATTGCTGCTGATAATAGAATCGATTTGGTAAGTCTGTCAGCGTGTCATAATTGGTGAGATAAGATAATCTTTGTTCCTGATGCTTTCGTTCAGTTTGATCAGAAACGATACCGATATAATTAATGACTCGATCTTGTTCATCTTTAACGGCATTAATATGCATCCACAAGAAACATGATTTTTCTGAATGATAAGTTTCTTGAAATTCACCTTCATATTCATGCTTTTGAGTTAAAGTGTCTAAAATAGAGAGCTGAAAGTTTTGGTGATGCAATTTATTTTGTTTTGTAATTTCAAAAAGTTGCTTACCTAAAATCACTTGTTTATCGAGTTCGGTGATTTGTTCGTATTTAGGATTGACCTCAATATAATTAAAGTGTTCATCAAGTATGAAAATTCCTTCAGAAGCTTGTTCAAATACACTGGCTGACAGTTTTAATCGCTCTTGGTCTTTGCGCTCTTGATTAATATCGCGATGAATACCCACCATGCGTAATGGAGTTTGATCTTCAGGGTGACGTTGGATCACTTGTCCTACATCGTGGATCCAAGACCATTCACCATTTTGTCTTTTGATACGGTAAGTTTCTTCATAACGTAAAGTTTCACCGCATAAATGATGGTACAAAGCATTTTTTACACGTTCAATATCATCAGGATGAACGATTTTATGTAGAAGGGTGTAATGATTTTCAGAATCTCTTTTGACTGGTTGGCTATGAGTATTGGTTACACCCACCGTTTGATTTTCTAAGTTCCATTCCCACGGGCGAATTCCTGCAGTCTCATGGGCAAATGATAAGTTTTGGCGATGCTCTTCTAAACTCTCATTCATTTGGGTCAAATCATAAGTTCGATCACGTACTTTTTGCTCTAACAAATGGTTATTGAATTGTAGCTGAGCTTCAATATCTTTGGATTTGTTTACTTCATGTTGTAATTGCTGACAGAGCTCCTCAGTCCATTGATTGTGCTGCTCTGCAACATCGATTAATTGTTTGTTTTTCTCAAGTACTTGAGATAAGTGTTTATGAATCTTGAAAGTAGCTTGTGCACACAATAAAGTTGCGAAGAAGGTGAAGTAATACGCAAGGTAAAACAGGGTGTGTTGATGATCCTGAGATAACAGATGGGAAATAATCAGGGGGAGAATACTAGGAAGAAAAAATAGAAAGAAATAACGAATATGTTGAGTAAGAAATGTCAGCGCAATGATATGTGAGGTGGTCAGTAACAGCGCAGTTAATATCAGTATATGTGATCCAGTCAGTTGTGGAACATCATGGATTAAGTAGTAAGTAATGATGATTGAGTTGATGCCTAGTAATAAACCCGTACTAAAACAAATGATTTGAAATAGAAAATGGCTTCTTTTAATAAATGCTGGCGATGAATAGCATTTCAAAGAAAAACGGCATAAAAAAAAGAAAAGTAGAAGAAAAGCGGCAGTGATGCTAATCCAAAGAGTAAAAATATTTGGGGCGAAAGAGTAGAATAGACCAAATAAAGCATAGTCTAAAACACATATGCCCAATACACTGAGAACAAAGGATCTGATATGACTAGAATAATTAATTTGATCCGTATAAATAAATGGTGCTAAACCTTGTTTCTGAACCCCAGACATACAAGAATAATCCTTTTCTTTTATCAGTACCTATAGTCTTTATTCTTTGTAAACCATAGTGTTGAGTTTATTTAAATTAACGTCAAACCCAGTGGAAAGCAATGTAAATGCATCATTTGCTTGAAAAGTGGTAGTTTAAAATAGACAAGGCAACCACGGGGGCTGTTTCCGTCCTTAACACACGATCACCGATACACCAGTTTTTAAATTGGTATTGGTTGGCTGTTTCGATTTCTGTTTCACTAAGTCCACCTTCAGGACCAATTAATAATGCAATATCAGGTGTACTATTCAGTAGTATATTTGTTTGATCTTTATTGGGTGCGAGTACAAAACGAGAGGTCGGCAATTCAGATTGAACCCAGTCATTGAGTGAGATGGGCGCAAGAATTTTAGGTACACGATTCATTCCGCATTGTTCGCAGGCTGCGATTGCAACAGATTGCCAATGATCTAGTTTTTTTTGGTCACGATCATATTTTAATCGCATTTCGCAACGATCACTGGTTAAAAGTTGAATCGTGGTAACACCTAGTTCTGTGGCTTTTTGAATCGCATAATCCATACGATCGCCTTTACTCATCACTTGACCTAAAACCACATTAAAAGGCGCGGTACGATCTAATTCATTAAATTGATCAATCGACACGAAAGCATTTTTTTTGTTAATTTCAGATAGGGTGACCACGTATTCGCCACCTTTTCCATTAAAAAAGATGGCTTGTTCTTGTTCTTTTGCGCGAAGCACACGTACCCAGTGATGAAATACCGATTCTGTTAATTCAATGGTATTGCCAGTATTTAATTCAGTTTCGATATAAAAACGATTCATGCTTGGGTAGGGCTCGTACAAATTAGTTTAAACCAAGATCAACAACGAGTTGTCGAGTCGGTTCGGTTTGGTTCATTGAGTAGAAATGTAGTGTTGGGGCACCACCAGCGATCAAACGCTCGCAAAGATTCACAATCACTTCGTGACCAAAAGCTTTAATGCTCGCGCTATCATCACCATAGGCAGCAAGCTGTTTGCGGATCCAACGTGGAATTTCAGCACCTGTACCATCAGCAAAGCGGATTAGGTTGCTTGCATTGGTGATCGGCATAATACCCGGTGCAACTGGAATATTCACGCCTGCTTTGGCAATCCGTTCAATAAAATAGAAATATGCATCTGGATTGAAGAAAAATTGAGTAATACCGGCATTTGCGCCCGCATTTACTTTCTCTACAAAACGTTTGATATCGGTATCAAAACTTTCTGCTTGTGGATGCATTTCTGGGTAGGCAGCAACTTCGATATGGAAATGATCACCTGAATGTTCACGTATAAATCGAACCAAGTCTTGCGCATAAGGGAGTTCACCTAAACCGACCTGACCTGATGGTAAGTCACCACGTAATGCGACGATGCGATCAATGCCTTGAGATTTGTATAAATCTAACAGCTCAGCAATACGCGATTTGTCATCACCAATACAAGAAAGATGAGGTGCAACAGGTGTGCCTTTGCCATTGAAATCATTAATCGCAGCTAAAGTACGTTCGCGAGTAGAACCACCAGCACCATAAGTAATTGAGAAAAACTCTGGATTCAGCAGTTGAAGTTCTTGGTGAACAACACGTAATTTTTCCGCACCAGCATCAGTTTTTGGTGGGAAAAATTCGAAAGAAATAGGAACACGTTTCGTCATTTCAAATCCTTTTTAAAATCGCTTGGAAATTTTTAGAAAAAAGGGCAGTCCGTATAACGTCTGCCCTAAGATTCTTAGTATTTATAAGCGTCAGATTTGAATGGACCTTCAACAGGTACACCGAGGTAATCCGCTTGTACTTGAGTCAATTGTGTCAACACACCACCAAAGCCAACAACCATTGCCGCAGCAACTTCTTCATCTAATTTCTTAGGAAGAACTTCTACGCGGATAGCAGCTTGCTTTTGATCAGCAGGAAGATCAGCAAATTTCTCAGCGAATAAGTGCATTTGACCTAATACTTGGTTTGCGAAAGAACCATCCATAACACGTGATGGGTGACCAGTTGCATTACCTAGGTTGACCAAACGACCTTCTGAAAGAAGGATTAAGTAGTTGCTTTCGTCTTCTGAACGATAAACTTGGTGTACTTGAGGTTTAACTTCAACCCATTTGTAACCACGTAAGTAAGCTGTATCGATTTCAGTATCAAAGTGACCGATGTTACAAACTACCGCACCTGCCTTTAAGCTATCTAACATTGCCGCATCACATACATGGTAGTTACCAGTCGTTGTCACAACAAGATCAGTGTTGCCTAAAAGATCATGATTGATGTCTTCTTTCTTACCCGTTTGTACGCCATTTTTGTATGGAGATACAACTTCATACCCATCCATACATGCTTGCATTGCACAGATCGGATCAACTTCAGTTACACGAACGATCATGCCTTCTTGACGTAAAGATTGAGCAGAACCTTTACCAACATCACCGTAACCAATCACAAGTGCGCGACGACCAGAAAGTAGCATGTCAGTTGCACGTTTGATTGCATCATTTAATGAGTGACGGCAACCATATTTATTGTCGTTTTTAGACTTTGTAATAGAGTCATTGACATTGATTGCAGGAACTTTAAGTGAACCGTCTTTCCACATTTCTAAAAGACGTTGTACACCTGTGGTTGTTTCTTCTGTAATACCATGAATACGTTCTAAAAGTGCTGGATACTTCTCATGAACAAGGGCAGTTAAGTCACCGCCATCGTCCAAGATCATGTTAGCGTCCCAAGGTTGACCATTGACATTGATCTGTTGTTCCAAGCACCATACATATTCTTCTTCAGTTTCGCCTTTCCAAGCAAATACCGGAATACCACGTGCAGCGATTGCAGCAGCAGCATGATCTTGAGTAGAGAAAATGTTGCATGAAGTCCAACGAACTTCAGCACCAAGTTCAATTAAGGTTTCAATAAGAACAGCTGTTTGGATTGTCATGTGGATACAACCCAAAATTTTTGCGCCAGCAAGAGGTTTAGCCGCTGCATAACGCTTACGTAAACCCATCAAAGCTGGCATTTCTGCCTCAGCAAGTTTGATTTCTTTACGACCGTAGTCAGCAAGGGAAATATCAGCAACTTTATAATCTGTAAATGAAGCATTCACCGCGTTCATCAGGATCTCCTAGAAAAAAATAGTATGGATCGTTCTGTTCGCGGATGCCGTTGTTGGTTAAAACGAGTGTTTAACCGATCGTCGAGCCTGGCAAATTGATCTTTTGTGCCAATCAATTGTCGCAGCATCCCTCGACTAGGGCATTATAATACTTGGAAATCGTTTAAGTTCCAATGTTAATTTGCATGAAATATAAGGTTGTAAAGGTTTTCGTTTTAATTCTTTTGTCGCTAAAAATAGAAAAATATTCCATCTTTAAACCATGATCTTTATTTCATTTTGGATTTAGCTCCATATACTTTCAGTCACCATACCTATCGTATGAATGATTGAATTATCAATAAATATTTCTAATAGATGAAGGTTGGCTATTGTTGCTGTGTTTAGTTCCTTTCGAAATCCTTACGCTGAGTAATCTTTTTGTTCTAGTTGTTTTTTATAGAGCACGTGAGCATTTATTTTTCGCCGTCACATTGTATAAAAGTTATCAGTGCGAAAAGGAGTGATTGCACACTATTCAATTTATTTTGAAAATTACCATGTCGATTTTGCACTTGACTTTTATTTTTTTATAATTGAATATTAATTTCGTTATACGAAATATGGTTTCTATATTTGCTACTATTAATAAAAAAACATCGTCAAAGGATAGAACGATATTCGATGAGTTAGCTGCATGCTTCAGCATCATAGAGGCAGACCGATTCAACAGAACATTGGATAATTAAGATAGGAAAGGGAAAGATGATGGTTAATAAAATATGGGCAGACGAATACCAAAAATGGGATGTTTCATTTGATATTCAATTTCCTCAAGATGCCTCTTCACTTTTAGACTTCTGGGATAAAAGTTTTGTCAAATTTCAGCAAAGAGATGCTTTTATTTTTAAGAATCAGCGTTTTACATTTGACCAAGTTGAATATTATAGCCGTCAATTGGCCACATTTCTACAAAGTCTAGGCTTACCCCAAGGCAGTCGCATTGCAGTTATGTTGCCGAATATCATTCAATATCCATTACTTGCTTTAGCTATTGTTCGTGCTGGCTTGATTTTAGTAAACGTAAATCCGCTTTATACGGCGCGTGAACTAAAACATCAGCTTAATGATGCAGGTGCAACAGTACTCATCCTATTAGACCAACTTTTGCCTATATATAATGCTATTCACGCGGAGGTTGAGGTGAAATATGTCATCTCGACCACACCAGATGATTTATTAATCGAAAAACAAGCACAGCAATCTTGCAATACTCAAAATAACCTTTTCAAGTTTTTAGATATTTTAGAAAAGACTTCCGCTGATGATTATATTCGTCCCCATCTTAATTTAGATGATACGGTACTTTTACAGTACACCGGGGGAACAACAGGAGTGTCTAAAGGTGCTGAATTAGTTCACAAAAACATTATGAGTAACCTGCTTCAGAACAATGCAGTATTTTGTAGCTACTTTGGTAATCGTGATGCATTGGCTGGCGATACGATGATTTGTGCCTTACCCTTGTATCATATTTATGCATTCACCGTATGTTTGTTGCATTACACTTTGAATAAGGGCTATACCACCGTACTCGTCGCCAACCCGCGTGATATTGATGATTTAGTCGACTGTTTTGACAAATATAAACCGCAGACCTTTACTGGGGTAAATACTTTATTTAATGCGCTCAATCATCATCCTAAATTTAAGGAACTGGACCATAGCCGTTTAGAAATAACAGCAGGTGGGGGAATGACTATATTACATTCTACGGCAGACCAGTGGGAGAAGATTACAGGCTGTGCAATTCGTGAAGGATATGGAATGTCTGAGACTTCTCCAGTTGTAACATTCAATCCTCCTAAAGCGCGGAAGTTTACAGGTACAGTTGGTCTACCATCGCCTGCGACAGAAATAATCATTCTCGATGATCAGGGTCATGCCTTGCCTCAAGGTCAAGCTGGTGAGGTAGCGATACGTGGTCCACAAGTGATGAAAGGTTACTGGAATCTTCCTGAGGAAACAGCACAGGTCATGACTGCGGATGGCTTCTTTAAAACAGGAGATATTGGCAGTATAGATGCTCAGGGGTATTTAACTCTTTTAGATCGTAAAAAAGATATGATTTTAGTATCAGGGTTTAATGTTTATCCGAATGAGATCGAGAGTGTTTTGTCACAGCATCCCAAAGTGATGGAAGTGGCCGTGGTTGGTGTTGCAGATGAAAAATCAGGTGAAGTGCCAAAAGCATTTATCGTAAAGAGAGATCATTCTTTAACTGTGGATGAAATAAAGCTTTATACTCAAGAAAATCTAACTGCATATAAAAGACCACGTCATATCGAATTTATATCTGAATTACCGAAGTCAAATGTAGGAAAGATATTAAGGAAAGAACTCAGAAATAAATAAGTTCTTATCAGGTTAAATACTTATCGTATAAGGTAAATGTTTATACGATAAATCATCTTAGGCTGGGTCTAAACAATCGCAGTTTATTGATTTTTATAAATTATTGCGCATTGTTTAGACATTAAAAATTAGTCATCGACTTAAGTTTCTAAAGGGTAAAAGTATAAACAAAATTAAGCTTTTAGATGATCTTCAAACTCTTCACCAAGTTGCATTGCCAAAGCATTACCAGATAAGTCCCCTGTGACTAAGCCATATTCCTTTTTAAAACTAAAAGTGAAGCCGCGATTATCGGTTAGGTTTTTAACTGAATATCCTAATTTTTCTAGCCAAATGCGAAACGCCAATAAATTTTTTGCTTTAACAACTCTGTTTTTCATGCGAGAACTCCTTGTGAACATGTAATTATTAATAGGGGTAGCTTAAAAATTTTTAAAGGGGCATTCGATAGATTTATTTTTCTGCGTGTAAGTAATGTAAAAATAAAGTAAATTTTATTTGCAGGTTAAGATCTATGATATTTATAAGCTACTGTATTTTTTAATGAAAATAAATATCGGTTGTTATATTGTTGAAAGCTATTTTAATAAAAGCTTTACATGAAATGTAAAAAAAGATTTCACATCCTGTTCTGTGGAAAATGAAATCTCTAGAATTAGACAATATTTTAAAATTGATCTTTTAGATGACGAATTCGTGCAAAGTCTTCTGCACTTTCTATTCGTAAGAAAGGATTGGTTGCGAGCTCTAATTCTATGGTACTTGGAAGTGTAATTTGATTGGCTTCCCGCAATGCTTTAACTTGCTTCATCCGTTCTTGTAAAGCGATGTTATGGGGTTCTATAGTGATTGCGAATTCTGCATTGGCAAGGGTGTATTCATGCGTACAGTATACTTTTGTCTGGATAGGCAGGGCGGCTAGCCTATTTAATGAATGGTACATTTGTTCAGCTGTGCCTTCAAACAAACGTCCACATCCCATTGCGAACAAGGTATCACCACAAAACAGTGTATCAATGGCTTCAATAAAGTAAACGATATGACCTAAGGTATGACCGGGGGTAGCAATAACTTCAATTTTTAAATCATTAAAATAAAAATGATCATCTTGTTGAAGTGGGTTGGAAATTAAAGAAATTTTGCTCAACTCATCTCTAGGTCCATAAACGGCTATATTTTCATTGGCTAATAAATCTTCTACTCCTCCCGTATGATCGGGATGCCAATGTGTGAGCCAAATTTGTTGTAGTTGTAAATGATGTTGTTCACAGAACTCTTTGACTAAACTGGCTTCAGTGGGATCAATGACCACAGCTTGTTTCGTTGTTGTATCTTCCAATAACCATATATAGTTTTTTAAGGCATTTTTTACGTCTATCGCATGGATTTTATAATGCATATCCGATTCCTAAATCATTGTTTCATGTGGTTATTGCCAGTGAGATGATAGAAAGCCATCAACTTTTGCTAGTGTAAGTGTAAATACTTGATCGTGCAAAGTGAGGATAGCGATGCCCGTTGATAATGACTGTTTTGGACACATTGTGACGACATAAATAAGCAAAAATTTTGATGATTGACAAGCATAAATATTTCGATAAATATGAGATAAAAGTTTGATAAGTTAATGATTTATATTCATCTTTAGAGCTAAGTTTTATTTAAAAATGCTAAATAATTTTCGTGATTAGATTTAACAATATAAATACAGATGATTGTTTAAAGGGACGATGAATTTATAAATCATAAAAATAAGCGAGGGGTGCTATGTCGGATTTAATAGACCATGAAGTGGTTATTATTTTTAGGAAATATTTATATCCGCTCTCAGCCAAACTCACCGAAATGTTGAATGAGCATTTTAGCCATCAAACTGAACGTCGAGGTTGTGGATATACCCAAGCAACTCGAGTCATCGCTGAGTTTGTATCACAGCCACGTGACACGATGGGCTTTCAGGATTTACGTATTTTTGATGATTACGATACGAAGGGGTTAAAGAATATTTTAAATCAAGCCACTTCTCATGGTTTTGAATTAACCACTTGGCGTAATCTAGATATTAATCTTGATGTTCAACAAGGCATAACACGTCTAAATCCAGAAGATAGCTATACGCAGAACTTACAACAGGAAGTTAATTTTCAGGCCAAACTCAGAACGCTCTATCAATATGCTGAGCGAGAAGAAAGTAAACTGATCTGTCAGTTACTGGCAGATATTATCCTTCCTCAAGATGTTCAACATATTGAAATAATTGAATGCCAAGCTTTAGAGGAAAAACCAAAGGTTGGTTCTTGTCCAATGGCAGAAAAATTTTTCTTGAGAATTGCACATCATCGTTTATTGAGACAAGGTGAGATTAATATTTTCGTTGATGAGCATGAACAGCCAGTCATGATGGAAAAGATGAATATGGGGGATAATCACTCTTGTATTAGTCTAGTTCCTTTACTCATGAATGGCGTGCGCTTACCAGCGGGGAGCCTTTTCTCCACAAACTATGAGATTGAGCAGCTAGAAAAGAGTAAAAACAAACAATATAAAGGTTATGTGATCCCCATTTCTTCAATGAAAGGTTTTTGGTTTCTACGACTGACGACACTGGCGGTTTCTCCTGAGAATCGAGCACGTGCGTTCGGATATCATTTTAAACAACAAGTTGATAATGGATTATTTCGACCCGATACGACTGAATTGAGTCAATTGATCGAAATTGCTCAAGATCAAATCTATGTAGGAAATCCATGCTAAAAGCTTGTTACTCGCCACGCTATTATGCGCAAACGCATACCAATAGTATGGAGAAATTGACCGCAGTTGCTGATGTGCTACAACAGCAGCAGTTGGTTGAATTGATAGATCCTGGACTTATAGACATTGAGATCTTGAAAAAACTACATAATCCACAATATGTAGATGCCTTTTTTGTAGGTGATTCAAGCTTTGCGACTGTGCAAGGATTTAAACCTTGGAATCCACAACTACGTGATGCCATTTTGTCTGTACAAGCAGGGCAATTGGTCGGTGCTGAGATTGCATTTAAAGAAGGAATTGCTGCCAATATTGCACAAGGTTTTCATCATGCGAGTTATGATTCTGGCGCCGCCTATTGTACTTTTAATGGTTTGGCATTAATTGCCAAACAATTTCCTGCGAAACGAATTTTTATTTTAGATTGTGATCAACATGGTGGAGATGGTACTGCGATTTTCACCAATCGTATGCCGAATTTGATTAATTTTGGCATTTTTGGTATCCGCTTTGGTTGCAAGGCGGGGGAACGTAGTTTGACTCGTTATATTCATCCAAAACAAGGTAACTTTAATCTGTATCGAGAAGCGATTTTAGAAGCTTTTCAATATGCATCACGTTGGGATGCTGATCTTATCGTTTATCAAGCGGGTATGGACTGTCATCAACATGACAAATATGGATCAAAATGGTTTACAACAGAGCTTTTGTTCGAGCGTGATCAGATTGTGTTTGAGATGGCGAAGAAAATGAAAATTCCTTTGCTTTTCGTTTTGGCTGGTGGCTATCAATCTTTGGTGGATTTAGTACCGTTACATGTCAATACATTCAAAGCGGCGCATCAAGTTTACTTTGCTAAGGTTTAGTTTCAAAAAAAATGCTCTCACGAGGAGAGCATTGAATTTGAAGTCTAGCGTAATTTTGCTAACCATTCCCCTAAGGATTGTACAAACTGAACCAACAATAAAAGTACAATGACAGTCAGGATGACCACACTACTATCAAAACGCTGATAGCCATAAGATATCGCAAGATCACCAATTCCACCTGCACCTACAGCACCCGCCATCGCAGTTGCACCAATTAATGAAATGGTACCTGTGGTGAGATTGAGAATGAGAGAGCTACGTGCTTCAGGCACGATAAATTTGAATACAATTTGCCAAGGACTCGCACCCATCGCTTGGGCAGACTCAATAATACCTTCATTTACTTCAAGCAAAGAGGTTTCGATAAGTCGACCGAGATAAGGTCCCACATAAATGGTTAATGGTACGATAGCGGCCCACGTTCCAATCGAGGTGCCAACCAAAAGCTTTGTAAATGGAATCACCGCAATGAGTAAAATGATAAATGGGATTGAACGTAGAGCATTCACAATTGGGTTCAGCGCGTAGTAAATCGCACGATTTTGTAAAATCCCACCATTTCGTGTGACGACCAACGTAATACCTTGAATAAACCCCCAAATGCATCCGAACAGTAATGCAAAGAAAACCATTTGTAAGGTTTCTTCGAGTGCCGTTACAAATTGATCAATGGAAAGTGAGCTTTGCCAAAATGGAGCTGTGATTTCAGTCAGCCATTGCACAATAAAATCTCTCATTGGCTTACTCCTGACTGCTCAACCTTCACTCCTTGACTGTCTAGGAATTGAATCGCTTCCTGAATGATCTTTGGGTCACCTAAAAGTTGGATAAACATTTGACCAATGACAGTGCCATTAATTTCAGTCATGTTGGCAAACAAAATATTCAAACTAATATCAAATTGCTTAATCACGGATTGAATGACGGTTTCTTGGGCTGATGTACCTAAAAATTGAAGGTTATAGATACTATTATGATGTTTGTGTTCAAGATTATTTAAGATATTGATCGGCAATTGTTGCTGCAATACTGTTTGGATAAATGTCTTGGTGGTGGGGTGTTGTGGTTGACTAAATATATCTAAGGTGCGACCTGTCTCAATGACTTTGCCTGCTTCCATAACGGCAACATAGTCACAGATAGATTCAATCACATCCATTTCATGTGTCACCATCACAATGGTGATGTTTTGTTCTTGATTAATTTTTTTTAATAATGCTAAAACGGATTGTGTAGTTTGAGGATCCAATGCAGACGTTGCCTCATCACACAGCAAAATCTTAGGATGATTTGCAAGCGCACGCGCAATACCTACACGTTGCTTTTGACCACCTGAAAGTTCATCTGGGTAAGCATCTTTTTTATGTTTTAGATCGATAAAATCCAGCAACTCTGCAAGACGTTTTTCACGTTCGGCTTTGCTATGACCTAACAATTTAAGCGGCATTTCAATGTTTTCGGCCACTGTTTTGGTCTTCAATAAATTAAAGTGCTGAAAAATCATGCCAATATTTGCACGTTCTCGACGAAGTGTAGACGCATCCATTGCAGTAAAGTCTTTTTGATTAATCATGACTTGTCCCTGAGTCGGACGCTCAAGTAAATTAATCAAACGAATTAAGGTACTTTTACCTGCGCCACTATAGCCGATAATGCCAAAAATGCTGCCATCCGGGATCTCTAAGTTGATTTGATCCAGCGCAGTGATCATTTGACCTTTGAGCTGATAGTGTTTGGAAATATTTTTAAATTGGATCATATCGTCAATACTAAGCAGAAAAGAAAAACAGGCAAAATCACTTTGCCTGTTTTGTGGAGAAAAGTATATTACGGATTCTCATCAGTGAGATAGCTGATTGGTTTATTTACATCAACTTTTGTACCAGCAAAATGTTCTTGTACATATTGTTTTACTGCTTCAGTGTGATAAAGCGCACCGACTTTTTGTAAAACAGGATCATCTTTGCGAGATTCAGCCGTTGCTAGAACATTGACGTTTAACTTGGTGCTTTGATCAATTGGCTCATAGAAGATTGCATCTTTAAGAACGTTTAGACCACCTTCCATTGCAAGGGTATTACCCAATAAAATCGCATCTACCTCATCTTTAACACGTACAGCTGTGGCCATTTGAATCGGTTTGATCACAATGTTCTTTGGATTTTCAGTCACATCGGCAGGGGTACCTTTCACAGGATCAAAGTCTGCTTTTAATTTAATTAAACCAGCACTTTGTAAAAGTAATAAGGCACGAGATTCGTTCGCTCCATCATTAGGAATTGCAATTGTTGCACCGTTTGCAAATTCTTCAATTTTCTTTACTTTGCTTGAATAGATACCCATTGGTTCTAAATAAGTCGTAGAGACTGGCGCAATTTTGTCTTTATTCGCTGCATTGAACGCAACTAAATACGCATAAGATTGAAAGGCATTTAAATCGACTTCTTTATTTGCAACAGCGGTGTTCATTGCAACATAGTCAGTAAAATTTTTAATTTGAAGTTTTAGTCCAGCAGCTTCGGTTTCAGGTAAGCTTGCAATATGACGCCAAATATCAGCATCAGAACCTGTAGAAGCAATAACAACAGTTTGTAATGCGCTAGCATCTTTGTTCTGTTCAGTCGTGTTATCTGGCTGTTTGCTGCATGCTGCAAGCAACAACACTGATACACTTAAAAAAAGGCTAATCAGCTTTTTCATGTAAAAATCCTAACCAAAATAATGCAGAGAAATTAATTTTATTCTCGCATTGATGTAAACACTTTGAGGATGCAAACTGGCGTTACATGGAAATAATCACATGAATTATTTCTTTGGAATTCGCCATTATGATTCCATGATTTTAAGGAAAATAAGTGAACATTCATGTGCTTATTTGGAATCATTAAATAATGCAGACATCCATTCACATCTTTTCAAATCAGATATTGGTCTAGCTGCTGATTTTTGGTTGATGCGGTAAAATAGTTTAATCATTTGATAATGATCATAAAATATTTACCTTTAACATAAAAACAACATCTAAAATTGTGCCAATCATAGCAATATTTTAGCTAGGGTTATAGTAGTCTGCTTAATACTCATGAGTATAAGCATCTGATTATCTAAAAGAATTATGTGCATAGTAAATGTAAATAAATGATAGTTTTATAGATTTTTACAAATGTTTGATTGGTGATTTTGTCTAAATAAATAATATATATTTTTCTGAACTCTATATATGTAAATTGAATAAAGGAGACGGATTGATTGTATTTCAGGAATAAAAAAGCCTTCCGAAGAAGGCTTGTTTACACAATAAATTATTCGGCTTTTTCGCGAGCAATTGCACGATAACCAATATCACTACGATATTGCATACCTGTAAAAGTCACTTGACCACATACTTCTAATGAATTGATCTGAGCTTCCAGTACAGTATCACCTAATGCTGTTACGCAAAGAACGCGACCGCCTGCGGTAACAATATGACCATCATCAGTCATTGCGGTTCCAGCATGAAAGATTTTGGTATCTTCAGGAGATTGACCAATACCCGAAATGACATCACCTTTACGAACAGTTTCAGGATATCCTTCTGCAGCAAGTACGATACCAATTGATTTACGGTCATCCCATTCAGCTTCGCTTGGTAAGTTACCTTCAATGCCAGCCTCAACCAGATCAACCAAAGAAGATTTTAAGCGCATCATGATTGGTTGAGTTTCAGGATCACCAAATCGACAGTTAAATTCGATAACACGGGGTTGTCCTTCGTCATCAATCATAAGACCTGCATACAAGAAACCCGTATATACATGACCATCTGCTGCCATACCATCTACTGTTGGGCGCATCACTTCATTCATGACACGTTCAAAAACTTCTGGTGTAACAACTGGAGCAGGGGAATACGCACCCATACCGCCAGTATTCGGTCCTTGGTCACCCTCAAAGATACGTTTATGATCTTGTGAAGTTGCCATTGGTAAAATATTTTTACCATCAATCATGCAAATGAAGCTTGCTTCTTCGCCAGCTAAGAATTGCTCAATCACCACACGTGATCCAGCATCACCGAACTTATTGCCCGCCAACATGTCATCGATTGCAGCAAAAGCTTCTTCGTTGGTCATTGCAACGATAACGCCTTTACCCGCAGCAAGACCGTCTGCCTTGATCACAATCGGCGCACCATTTTTCTCAACATAAGCTTTTGCAGCATCAACTTCAGTAAATACGTCATAGAAAGCTGTAGGAATGTTATGGCGTTTTAAGAAATGCTTCGCAAATGCTTTTGAACCTTCAAGCTGAGCCGCATATTGAGTTGGCCCCCAAATTTTTAAGCCAGCTTCACGTGCAGCATCAACGAC
Source organism: Acinetobacter haemolyticus (assembly GCF_900406815.1). GTDB lineage: Bacteria > Pseudomonadota > Gammaproteobacteria > Pseudomonadales > Moraxellaceae > Acinetobacter > Acinetobacter haemolyticus_A. Next base: position 76,258 of record NZ_OVCN01000008.1, on the reverse strand, counting down.
ACCATTAACTAAAGGTGCTTCAGGACCCACGATTACGAGAGCAACATCATTTGCTTGTGCAAACGAAATAATTGCAGGGTTGTCTAAAATATCGAGGTTAATATTTTCACATTTGTCTTCAGTTGCTGTACCTGCATTGCCGGGTGCAACGAAAACTTTAGCAACTTTCTCATCTTGTGCGATTTTCCATGCAAGTGCATGTTCACGGCCACCGCTACCCAAAACTAAAATATTCATTATTAAGTTATTTCCTTTTTCCGTATTTAAGAATATACCTGTTCAGAATAAAAAAGTCCCCTTGAATCTCCCTCAAGTCCTTCTTTGAGAAAGAGAAGAACATGCTTTTAAAAGTAAGTCCCCCTTTTTATAAAGGGGGATTTAGGGGGATTTGCGCTAGAGACTCAATTCATTTAGTGACGGAAATGACGCATACCCGTGAAGACCATTGCAATACCGGCTTCATCAGCTGCAGCAATTGTTTCTTCGTCACGCATTGAACCGCCTGGTTGGATGATACATTTGATACCTGCTTTAGCAGCGTTATCAATCCCATCACGGAACGGGAAGAATGCATCAGATGCCATCACCGCACCTTCAACTACTAAACCTGCATGTTCAGCTTTGATCGCTGCAATACGAGCCGAGTTCACACGACTCATTTGACCTGCGCCTACACCAATGGTTTGACGGTTTTTAGCATACACAATCGCATTTGATTTCACGTATTTTGCCACTTTCCAAGCAAAGATCATGTCATCAATTTCTTGTTCCGTTGGTGCACGCTTGGTCACAACCTTTAGGTCATCTTTAGTGATCATGCCCAAATCTTGATCTTGAACAAGTAAGCCACCGTTAACGCGTTTATAGTCAAGTTGTGGAGCACGTGCGTCAATTGCAGGTAATTCACCACATACTAAAACACGAACATTTTTCTTCGCGCCAGTAACTTCAAGTACACCATCAGCAATGCTTGGCGCAATGATTACTTCAACGAATTGACGATCGACAATCGCTTGAGCAGTAGCCACATCTAATTCGCGGTTAAATGCGATGATGCCGCCAAATGCAGACTCTGGATCTGTTGCGTAAGCAAGATCATAAGCAGCTTTGATGCCATCTAAAGAAACGGCAACACCACAAGGGTTCGCATGTTTTACGATGACACAAGCTGGTTTTGCAAATGATTTAACACACTCAAGGGCAGCATCTGTGTCAGCAATGTTGTTATAAGACAATTCTTTGCCTTGTAATTGTTTTGCGGTAGAAACCGATGCTTCTTTAGCATTTGCTTCTACATAGAATGCAGCATTTTGGTGTGGATTTTCGCCGTAACGTAAATCTTGTGATTTATTGAGTTGTGTGTTGAAAGTGCGAGGGAATAAATCTGCTTCGCCTTCAGCTTTACCTACACGTGCACCTAAATAAGAAGCAATCATGCCATCATATTGCGCAGTATGCTCAAATGCTTTCACTGCTAAATCGAAACGAGTCTCGTATGATAGTGAACCATTTTGCTTTAACTCAGCAACAACAGTCTCATAGTCAGATGCATTGACGATAATACCCACAGAAGCATGGTTTTTCGCTGCTGCACGAACCATGGTTGGACCACCGATATCGATATTTTCAATCGCATCAGCAAGAGAGCAGTTTGGTTTAGCTACAGTTTCAGCAAATGGATAAAGGTTCACAATCACTAGATCAATCGGATCAATGTTGTGTTCTTGCATAACAGCTTCGTCCAGACCACGACGAGCTAAGATGCCACCATGAATTTTTGGATGAAGTGTTTTTACACGACCATCCATCATTTCAGGAAAACCTGTATATTCAGAAACTTCTACTACAGCGATATTGTTGTCTTTAAGCAACTTATAAGTACCGCCTGTAGATAAAATTTCTACCCCGAGAGCTGCAAGATTTTGAGCAAATTCAACGATTCCAGTTTTGTCTGAAACAGAGATTAACGCACGTTTGATAGTCATGATTTAAGTCAACAGTTTGAAGTCTACAGATTAAAACAAATAGGCATAAAAAATGCCCACGAGAACGTGAGCATTTTATCAATTATTCACTCATTAAACCGTGAGCTTTTAACTTTTTACGTAAAGTTCCACGGTTAAGACCTAGAATCTCAGCAGCACGCGTTTGGTTGCCACGAGTATATTCTAAGACCACAGACAAAAGAGGTTTCTCCATTTCTGCTAGAACCATGTCATACACTTGAGATGGTTGCTCACCTTGCAATTGTGCAAAATAATGACGAACTGCGCGATCTACGTGGATGCGAAGAGCGACATCAGATTGAGCCGTAAAAATAGGAGATTTGCTATTCATGCGTGTTAATCCGAAAAATCAAATATCACTTGGGTAAAGTGATATATAAATGTGGTCTAAAATTATTGAGCCCCGTTTTAGATCCTAAAACAGTGACTCTAAAACAAAGGAACTATTAGCTTGCCACAAATCCTCGAATTGTGTAAAAAATAAGCGTAACAATAGTTAAATATTTGTTACGACCTACTTTCAAAAACAAAAAAACCAACTATGCGCTTATAAGGTAGAAGCACAGTTCGTTTAACGATTTTTTGTCTGTGAAATACGAGGAGTAAGTGGGTTAAAGCTTTCGTGGCGCGTATCATACCACTGTCAGCGAAAAAGTGAGCAAATTAACTGCATTTTTTTTATTTTTTTTTGTCTTTTTTCTAATTTTTAGGGTTGTACAATTTCTAAACTATAATTTGTAAAACTATTTCTGCTTTTTGGAACAGTAAAATCGAATTTAAATGGACTGTTTGAGGGAATGCGTTGAATGGTTTTTAAGCTATCCACGAGATAGTCTTCTGGTTTAAGTGTGGTGCTAGAAATCACAACATCATTATCTTTTAATACAAGCTGTATAGAAGGTAGCAAAATACTATGCTTATTATGATTGATGATAATACCTGAGAAACGTGTACCATCTTGCTCAGCGGCACGTCTTAGATTTACTTTCTCAAAATTTAAGTACTTATACTGAGTATCTCTTGCTTCACAGGTAAGTATCGAACATGCTGAATTAAAGATACGGTTTAAAACTGGGCTGTCATGCATCAACTTAGGGTTAAACCATAAAATTTGGAAGGCAAATACTAAAATTAGAGTGATGTTGCCGATACCCCAAAGGGTGTAATAGAGCCAACCATGCTGTTTATCTGCAGTCTCTTCATCTATTAAGAGCATATCTTCTGAAAGATTTAGATTGGGTAATGCTGTAACAGGTTCAGTATTAAAATAATTTAAGTTGTTGAGATAGGTGAGTAGATCAATATTAGAGTTTTCAATTTTTTGATCAAAAATACTTAATATTTGCATTTGCTTTTCGGCGAAAGTGCTATCAGGTTGAATTGAAGAAAATAAAGAACGATTTGTAGGCGTCGGAATGGTTTTGTTTGTCTGAGACTCTAAAAGATTCGTCAGTGCATTAAAATTAATGACGCATTTCGGACAACAAACCATGCCCTGTGCAACACTGAGTTGTGAAAGGGTCACTTTATACACGGTTGAGCATTTAGGGCAGCGGGTTTGTTTTTCACTCATAAGTTATAGCGTTCTCAAATTGTTTTTCGTTTTCCTGAAATGCGGCACCAGTTTTCTTCACGCTTTTCGATCTCTAATATATCAAAAAATTCAGCGTAAACACTAGAAACATCAGCAACTTGCTCTTCAATTACACCAGCTAATGCGAACTCGCCCTCACTTTTGATTAAAGTTGAGAATTCTGGCGCGAGTGCCATTAACGGAGCAGCTAAAATATTAGCGACTAGCACGTCCGCTTGCTGTGACTTGAATTCACGGTCGAACTCTTCAGGTAAGCCAACAAATAGACGATCAAGTACGCCATTTAATTCAGCATTTTGCTTGGTTGCTAATACTGCTTGTGGATCAATGTCAGTGGCATAGACTTTTTTTGCACCTAATAACAATGCAGCCACACCTAAAATGCCTGAACCACAACCATAATCAATCACAATTTTATCTTTTACATCGGTTCTACCTAACCATTGTAAGCATAAAAAGGTACTTGCATGGTTACCTGTACCGAATGCCAAACCTGGATCGAGTTTAATATTGGTTGCATCTGCTTCAGGTGGTTCTAACCATTCTGGTACGATCCAATATTTTTCACCGATTTGAATCGGTTCGTAATAATCCATCCATGCGCGTTCCCAAACTTGGTTTTCTAAAATTTCGTGGCGCATAGGTACATCAGGGAGTTGAGCCTTTAAAAAAGCTTCTAAGCGATCAACATCAATTGGATCGTCTTCTTCTTGTTGGTAAATACCTGTAACGATAACTTTATTCCAGAGTGGGGTTTCACCTGGAAGCGGTTCAAGTAAAGCCTGATCTTCAGCATCATCTAAAGTTACGCTGACTGCACCTAAAGATAAAAGTAGGGTTTCGCACAGTTCAACTTGATTTTGATCAACAGTAATATGAATTTGTAGCCAGTTCACAGGACAACCTAAGTAAATATATTTGTGCTTATTGTAAAGGTTCATGTTGTATAAAGGGAGTCTATAATGAGGAGTTTACAATTTTAAGATGAATTATTTAGCGGTTTTAGACTCTTATAGGTTTGAAATAAAATAAAGGACATAGCTTTGAGCTACATCCTTTATTGAGTATGAAGAGGATAATTAAAAATACTTAAACAGTTATGGTGCAGTTTGTTCGTTTTGCATCATTGGTTGTTCAGTATTTTGAATAGGCGCTGCTAATTCATTGGGTGCTTGAATAGGTGCAGGCGCAGATTCAATTGGAGCACCACTTACTGGACGTGGTTCTGATTGAGTTTCAGAAATTTTGTTTTGAGTGTCTGGTGGTGTATCAGATGTTGGCATTGGTGGCTGGAAAATGAGTTTATCATTTTCATCATTTTGACAAGTACCGTTGAAAACAACACCTTTATGGGCAAATGAAACTGCATCGCCTTGTTTTTTACCTTTACAGACCTGTTGATGTTTCTGAGTAAGTTGATCTGCAGCAGTTTTAGTATTTGCTTGAGCTGTCACAGTAAGACATAAACCACAGATCAGTGATGATAATAAAAGCTTCGAGTTCATATCATTTTCCTAAGTATTTGTTATGCACTTATTAGGATAGGAAATTTTTTCAGAAAAACAGTGTTGTTCAAGTTTACGATTCTAGATCACTTTGTTAAAAATACATGAAAAGTGCAACATAAAGTTTCTTTTTGTGTCATTTCCAATTGAATCAATCTTTTGCTCGGCATGAGATTTTGATTGATTTTTTCATACTATAGCAAAATTCCTGTATAATGCTCTGTCATTTTTTGAATACACATTTACCACTATGCACTATCCTAAAGTTTACGACGTTATCGTAATTGGTGGCGGTCACGCTGGTACGGAAGCGGCACTTGCAGCTGCACGTATGGGAAGACAAACATTATTGTTGACGCATAATATTGAGACTTTGGGGCAGATGAGCTGTAACCCAGCGATTGGTGGTATTGGTAAATCACATTTAGTTCGTGAGATCGATGCGCTCGGCGGTGCAATGGCACTTGCTGCGGATAAAGGTGGTATTCAATTCCGTATCCTCAATTCCCGTAAAGGTGCTGCTGTACGTGCAACGCGTGCGCAAGCAGACCGAGTGCGTTTTAAAGCCGCGATTCGTCATACCCTTGAAAACCAAGAAAACTTGGATATTTTCCAACAAGCTGCGGATGATTTGATTGTTGAAGGCGATACCGTGAAAGGTGTTGTGACCCAAATGGGTATTCGTTTTGATACCAAAACAGTCGTGTTGACGACAGGTACCTTCTTGGGTGGGGTCATTCATATCGGTTTACAAAATTCGAGCGGCGGTCGTGCAGGTGATCCACCTTCAATCGCTTTGGCACATCGTTTACGTGAATTAAAACTTCCTGTGGGACGCTTAAAAACAGGTACGCCACCGCGTATCGATGCACGTACTGTGGACTTCTCTGTAATGACACCACAGCCAGGTGATTTCCCATCTCCTGTAATGTCATTTATGGGCGATGTTTCAATGCATCCAGAACAGGTGAATTGCTACATTACCCATACCAGCGAAAAAACCCATGAAATTATCCGTGGTGGTTTAGATCGTTCACCGATGTATACGGGCGTTATTGAAGGAGTAGGACCTCGTTACTGTCCTTCGATTGAAGATAAAATTCACCGTTTTGCAGATAAAGATTCGCATCAAGTATTCCTAGAGCCTGAAGGCTTAGATACCCATGAACTTTATCCAAATGGTATTTCAACTTCGTTGCCATTTGATGTTCAGTTCAATCTAGTTCGTTCGATTCGTGGTATGGAAAATGCCCATATTCTACGTCCGGGTTACGCAATCGAATATGACTATTTCAATCCACAAGCATTAAAATTCACGCTTGAAACCAAAGCAATTCAAAACTTGTATTTTGCTGGTCAAATTAATGGTACGACAGGTTATGAAGAAGCCGGTGCTCAAGGCTTACTTGCAGGTCTGAATGCTGCACGCCGTGCATGGGAACAAGACGAGTGGACACCAAAACGTGATCAAGCGTATATGGGCGTATTGGTTGATGACCTCATCACTTTAGGTACTAAAGAACCATATCGTATGTTTACCTCACGTGCAGAATATCGTTTGATGTTACGTGAAGATAATGCGGATCAGCGTTTGACAGAGATAGGTCGTGAACTTGGTTTGGTTGACGACGAGCGTTGGGCAGTTTACAGCGAGAAAATGGAAGCTGTTGAACGTGAAACATCTCGTTTACAACATTTATGGGCTGCACCGAATAATCCAATGGGCAAAAAGTTCGTTGAAATGACTGGTGCAGATCTCAGTAAAGAATGTAGTGCAATTGATTTGTTGAAACGTCCAAATATTAATTTTGGTCAAATTGCTGAATTAACAGGTTCGGAAGTTTCGCAACAAGTCGGTGAGCAAATCGAAATTGCAGTGAAATACGAAGGTTATATTAACCGTCAGCATGAAGACGTTGCTCAGTTAAAGCGCCTAGAGGAAACTAAGATTCCTGCTGATTTTGAATTTGATGGTATTTCTGGTTTATCGCGTGAAATCACATTGAAGTTGAAAACAGTTCGACCAGAAACCTTAGCTCAAGCCAGTCGTATTCCCGGAGTAACTCCAGCGGCAGTACAATTGCTTATGATTACGATTCGTAAAAGTAATATGGCAAAAAAATCAGCATAAGTCTGATTAAGAGGAAATGAAAAAAACACTCTTTAAAAGGGTGTTTTTTTCTGCCTGTTTTGCATGTAACTTTAAGTGAATTTGGTGAGGTATAAAAATTAATGAAAAATTGGATGTTTTTATTCATTGCAATTATTGCAGAAGTAATTGCTACCTCTGCCTTAAAAAGTAGTGAAGGTTTTACTAAGCCAATCGCTTCGATTGTGGTTGTTGTGGGTTATGTAATTGCATTTTATTGTTTATCTTTAACTTTAAAAGCAATTCCTGTTGGGGTTGCCTATGCCATTTGGTCGGGTGTTGGTATTGTTTTAATTACTGGCGTTGCTTGGTTTGTATTTGGTCAGAAATTAGATCTCTGGGGAATTGTAGGAATTACACTGATTATGAGTGGTGTATTGATCTTAAATTTATTATCTAAAACGAGTGTGCATTGATGAAATAAAAAACCGAGCTAATGTTATAGCTCGGTTTTAGAATATGATATTACCTAAAATAAATTAACGACCAGCGAAATCAAATACACCATTTAAAATAATGTTTTCATTTACTTCAGCAGTAGAAGTATCTTTAAGGGTGAGAATTGTATTTTTAAAATTCATCTGATTATTTTCTGGGTTATAGCTAACGCCTTGACATGGTTGAGCTACATCACATCCATAATGGTATTCAACATCCACTAATAATAGTCCTGTATTAGGATTTGGAATGGTTCTAGTTGCTTTGAAATTAATCTTCTTAATTTTATTATCTAAAATACTTACATCGATCGTATCATTACCAAATTTTTGTATATTATGATTGGTAACATCAAAATACAAAGCTGGCTGAACTGAGTGTAGGGTATCCTCATTTTTTAGAATTGGCGTGATTTGAAGTTGAGTGAATGGTTTGTTTACTCTTACCGAACCATCAAGTTGAAGAATCGTTTTGGCACAATCTTGCTGGATAGGGAAGTTTGGAAATAAAGAGAGTTCTTCTTTGGAACTATAGATCGCCTGATTAAAATCCAATGTCATATAATCAGTATTTTCAACAGGTTGAATCGTGGATGTCTGGTTAACAGGAAGGGTGAGAACCGCAGACATACATGCGCCTGAAAGGCCATATAAGGTTGTGGTTTGAAGTAAAGAGTCTAAAGTTGCTTTATCTTTAATAAAGGTAGAAAATCTACCTAATTTTAAATCTGCATCAATCCCATTGTTTATATGTGAACTGAAAAAGATTGCATGGGTTTCTGGATCATAAGTTGCCCCCATGATAGCAATCGGTTGCTGATTGGCTGATATAGTAAATTGACTGGTTTTTCTAATATTATTAAAGTTCTGCGGAGGAACAGATAAGGTTCCAGAAAGCTTTCCATTTAAGTAAATATCACTTTTTTCAATTAGTGGAGGATTATTCTCATCTATAGGAGACAATCGAGTGATCTTTGGCGTTGAAAGCTTTGTATTGGTAAAAGTGACTTCACTATAACCTGTTGTTTCGTCATATTTAACACTTATATTCTTACAAGGATCAAAAATAAAGGATTCAGCACAAGCAAAGAGATCAGGCTTGGATAGGTTGTGAATTTTTTCATTTAAATAGTTTTCACCCATCGAGATGTCTAAGACTTTCTTTAAAATAGGATCATAATTAACATATAGGGTGTTAGTTGCATCATCTTTATCGAAATTAAAACTCAATATAATTGAGGTAGAACCTTTGTCGAAGTGGTGAGTAACCGAATAGGCATTAAAACTTGCATCTTGGTTACTGCTTCTGCCCAAAAGTTGAATCATTGGGTCAGCATCTTTTTGTAAGGTTAAATTACTTTCAAATTCGGTAGTAAAGGGTGCGGTACGATTTTTATCGCTTCCTTTAGATTCACTATTGTTTCCTCCACAAGCTGAAAGTAGTAATGAGGTAGTAAAAAGGGCGAAAAAGGATTTTGTATTTAACATTTTAATATTCTACATAGCATTATTTTTAGAACTGAATAATAGCTATTAACAATAATGTTTTAAAGTGGTTAAGTAGAATTAATTTAATAAAAAAGCCTAATCAAAATTAGGCTTAACACTTGTGTAAAACAAGTTTTATAAAGCCACCTCAACTCCCTGGCGTAAATTTAATTGATCAAGTTTGGTATTTGCATCAATTTTTGCAAATGCTTTCGGGAGCAGACGACGTGCAGTTCGGTTTACTCTGTTTTCTAACCATTGGGGCATATTGATTGCCAAAGGGTTGGTTTCGGTTACTGATGCATTTGTCATTACACGTGTACCCATAATGTAGTCAAACCAAGGCCGTGTGACACACCAGTTGGCATTTTGATTACTGGTCATGTGATGATCATAGTGCCAAGGAATCCTTTGCTTCGCATATTCAGGATCTAGATGAGATTTGGCATGAACTTTCCAGTAATTCCAAATTCCATAATATAAGCCTGCTGTAAAAAATGGTGCAACGGGCAGAAAAACTGTAGAGACAGCGGCTAAACCAATTAATGCTGATTTTTCATTGTACATTTCAGAGTTTTTAAACATTGACTCTGCATAACCTTCATCATGAAACCCATTTAAACGAGCGCGTTTATGATGAGCAATGTGAGTAAAGAAAGGGCTGTTTCTGTGCTTACTCGGAAACTCATGTAGCCAGACTTTATGAAAATACCATTCCATCCCATTTGCGACAAAAACACCGACTGGAAAACCGATCATGTTAGATTACCTCTAAAAGCATGGATCAGATTTTAATGAGACAAAATACAAATCTTTTGACCGTATTGACGATGTTTTTTTGCCGATAAAATCAAATTACGATTGTTTGCGTTGTCGATAGGCTGTTGGGGTTTCGCCAGTCCAACGTTTAAATGCCCTCGAAAATGCAGAGGGTTCAGAAAAACCAGTCAGATAGACAATTTGATCAATCGACTCTTGGGTGTGTGATAATAATCGCCGAGCCAGCCTTTCACGATACTGTGCGATAACTTTTTCATAAGTGGTATTTAAAAGTTGTAAGTCTGATCTTAAGCTACGAGCGCTTTTATTAAGAAGTTGTGCCACAACATTTTGGTCAAACTCGCCTGATTCTAATAATCCACGACTAAGAATTTTTTCGATTTCGTCTATAAGTTGATGTTTACTAAGTAGTTCAAGTTGATTTGCGGCGTGGTCTTCATGGATTTTAAGTAGTTCAGGTTCGTAGGCAGGTGAGGGTGTATTTAATACGCTTGCGTCAAAGCAGATATAGCCATTGGGTTGTCCAAATTTTACAGCGCAGCCCCACGTCTGTTGATATTGCTTTTGATCTGCAGCATTGAGGTGTGGTAGTCCAATTTCAATTGGAATAAATGCATCGGTACTGATGTATTTAAAAAAATTAAGCAAAATGCCGATTGCACATTCTAGATAATGCCTTACTGAATGATTGAGACCTGTTAGTCGGGCTGTATTTCCGCCATCGTATTCGAGTTGAAAAGACATGGCATCGGTGAGTAATGCCTGATAGCGAATTGTACGTTGTAGACCTTCGCCAAAATTTGGGCTGCTAAGAAAAAGATATTCAACCACTTGACCACGAAGGGCGGGAATCTTTGCACCCACATGCAATCCAATATCTGGATCATGGCTAATGTGTTCTGCGGCAGACCAAAAGCGTTGTTGTGTTGAATTATCCCGACGAACCTGACGGTCTGGTGGTTGGTCAGGTAAATGCACACTTGCAAATATCGCGGCCGCATCTAAGTCCATCTTTTGCATGGTCTGATAGACCATCCATAAAAAGATGCCAGCATCACTGGTTTTTGTTGAAGTCATAAAATAGAGCAAAACAACTTTTTTAAACAATATACAATGTTCTTTTTAGGATAGGAAATGGATTGCAGTTTAAATATCAAGGAAAAGACACCCATGTTGAGATAAGCACTTTATTGATTAGGCTTATTTAAACACTGCAACAACCTTATTAAAGGAATAGGCATTCAATATTCTAATTAATTGGATTTAGCACTCATTTTTATTCTTCTAAGCTTGGATTTGATATCGAAGCTTTGTATTAAAAAGCCAGCATTGAGTTTCACTGGCTTAGTTGGATTAAAGATTGTATTACGCTAAAGAAGTTTAGAATTTCTTCTCAAGTGTAAATTGGAAGCTAGGAATACTCTCATTACTTCGTGCTTGATATAAACGACCATCAGATTGATAGGTCAGACGCTCTTTGTAATCGGTACTAAGAATATTGTTTAAGTTCAAGCTCGCAGCCCAACCATCAGCAAAACGTTTTGTTGTGCTTAAATTTAAGTTAAAGCGTTCATTGGTAGTTCGATCATACGGTTGGCCATCCAACGCACGTTTAAATTCGGGGGTGTAGCTCATGTTTACGCTGCTAGAAATCTGCCAAGGCTTATAACTATAGGATAGACCAGTACTGACATTGTAAGGAGCAACATCGCTGACAAGACGTTCATCCTGTTGCTGATTTTTAATGGTTGCACGTACAGTAGAAACTTGTCCATTAAGCATTAGGGCATGACCAGCTTCAGTTTGTTTTAAAGCATAACGACCAGACAATTCAACGCCATAAGTGGTTGCCTTATCTTGGTTTTGTGGACGTTCAACATAACGGCCTCCTTCCAAATCGACCACCTTTTCGATGTAGTCTTTAATTTCTCGATGGTAAGCGGTCAGGTTGATACCTCCACTCGCTGTATCATAAGCAAGTGTTGACTCAATTGCGTGAATTTTTTCAGCTTTCAGATTTAGATTACCACCACGGTCAGGATTGTTTAGTGAGCCAGCATCATTATCTGTCGAAACAGTAACAGTAGGAATCAAACGGTCAGATTTAGGGCTACGAAAGGCTTGGCTTAAATTAGTTTGTAATGACCATTGATCAGTGAGATTAAAACGGTAAGCAAGCACTGGACTGAGATGTTGGTCTTGATAGTCAACCAAGCCAGAACGATCAATCCACTCTTGGCGTGCGCCTAAAGTAATGGTTTGGCGATCAGTAAAGCGCCAACTCCCTTCGCCGTACACTGCATAACGTTGTTCATTCAGGCTTTCGCTGACATTGCTATCGAGTTCACTAAAACGATTGTCGAATCCAAATTTAATTTGACGATTTGCATCCAACTTTCTCGTACCATCGTAAGCTAAACCGTATTCGTTGATAGTTTCATCTGTGTAAATCCGTTGCTCAGGTGAACGTGTCAGTTGACTTTCAGTCTGTCTTTCAATTGAAAAACGAATTTTATCACTGAGATCTTTGTCTTTACGTTCATAGCGCGTATTCAAGCGGATACTATCATTTTTATCGTCTTGTATTTGATTGGCTGAGTGACCTTCCATTTTTATATTGCGGTAAAACAATTCTGCAATCAATTTTTGTTGATCATCTAGATCATATTGTAGACGTGGTGAGAACATTTGCATGCTACGATTTATAGTACGCAGATTTTCACGGGTTCCTGTCTCAGATTCGGTTTTTGAAACTGAGGTATTATCGATCCACATTTGATTGGCTGAAAGACTATAAGACCACTGGTTTTCACGACCATCAGCTTGGACATCAATTTGCTTTCTTTCCATTTCTTGTCGTCCGCTTTCACGTAAGCCATAACCTAGCTTAACAGTGCCATTTATACGGGTGTCCATTGGTTCTTTGAGAATAATATTAATTACTGCTGAGGAAGCAACTGAAGATTGAGCCACGCTTGGCTGCTTCACCACCTCAATACGTTCAATCATTTCAGGTGTAATGGTGTCAATAATCGACATACCGCCACGTGGGCCACCCTGTATTGGTTCACCATTGATTAAGAAAGTCGGAGCTCCTCCACCACGAAAACGCATACCTGAGGCGCCACCACCACCGCGTGGACCTTGACCAAAATTAGGTAACTGAAAACCTGCGGCGCGCCGCAATGCATCCATCACAGTTTGATCGCCGTACTCACGCATTTCTTCACGAGTAATAACCGTCTTGGGTACCGCGCTGATATCATCATCCTGTTGTTTTTTGGGTCCGGCAGATGCATTAAATGTCAGTGTTGGAAGTACTTGAGTAGAAGTAACTACTGGAGGGGAGTCAATATTTTGATCTTCAGCAAAAACGAAGCTACTCATTGTAAATAGGGCTGAGCTGAGCAGACTCAATCTCACATGGTAGAGCGATGGTTTCATTATAAATACCCCAAAAAAAGATCAAATTATTTTGTGTGTAGCCTAATGTAAAATTGTGAAGAAAAGTGGAATTTGATCAGAAGAAAGACGGAATTTTTATAATAAAAAGTATTTAGCAAAGTGGTAAAAATTATCTTGAATAAGATGCATAAGAAATAGTCAAAAGCAGGAAGAAAAAGTATAAATATGGTGAAAATGAGAATTATTTTTATTAAAATTGTAGCGCATTTTTTTATTTTATTTTTTGAACGTTTGTTTGAGTTTTTTGGAATTTTTATGAAGTCTGCTGCATTAGGTCTGTTCAAACAGCCTATCTTTAAATTTAGCGTACTAAGCTTGATGGTGTTACAGGTTCAGTATGCAATCGCTAATGAACAAACTGCTGTAATGCCTACAATTAAAATTGAGGCGATGAGTGAGCTTGATCCGATCAAAAGTTATATTGATTATGATCAGGCTAGTGTGACGCGTAATGGATTAAAGAAAAAAGATATTCCACAAACCATTGATACCATTGATGTGCAAAAATATAAAATCTATGGTGCAAATGATTTAAGCGTGATGTTACAGGGTACTCCTGGGGTATCAACAAATTATGATACACGTGGCGATGGTATTTCACTTCGCGGTTTTAAAGCGGATGAAGGGGATATTTATCGTGACGGCGTTCGTGAGAGCGGTCAATTACGTCGTAGTACCGCCAATGTAGAGCGTATTGAGATTCTAAAAGGTCCTGCTTCTGTGTTGTATGGGCGTGGAGCAGGCGGTGGTGTAATCAATATGGTGACTAAGTTTGCCAATTTTGATTCAAAAAGCTCAGTTGGTATATATGCAGGGTCCTATGAAAATATTGGGGGGACATTAGATGTCAATCAAGTTCTCACCGATAACTGGGCTATACGTTTAACAGGTGAAAAAGCTGATACAAATAGCTTTCGTAAAGGTATCGGTTCACAAGTAGAGATGATTTCTCCGAGTGTGACTTATCGTAGTGATGATGAGAAGTTACTTTGGACCACTCAATATACTTATGACAAATTAGATCGTACACCAGATCGTGGCCCTTCATATGAAAACTTGCCAAAGGACGTTTCGATTAAAAATGCTTTTGCTCGTAATTCAGATTTTATTGAAGACGAATTACAAATGGTTCGTACTGATGTGAAATATGATTTTGCGCCAGATTGGAAGTTTCATTGGGCTGCAAGTTACCGTCAAGCATATCAAAACTTTGATAACTTCTTTGGTGGAACTTATTGTGATAATAATTTGACATTAGAAAGTAAGCCTGTTGCATGTGATTGGAATGGTTATCTTCGTCAGAGTTATGCTTGGCAAGAAACAATGAATAAAACCGTGATGAATACATTTGATATTACAGGTAAGTTCAAAACTGGCCCATTCGAGCATAATATTTTGGTGGGGAGCGATTGGACTCATGAAAACCGTGATCCAAAATTAGGGAACTACTCTAGTGGTGCCTATGCAGGTAAATACTATGGATATATTAATCCGTACAATCCTAATGACCATTATGTATCAGCGTCCTTTAATCAAGAGTCTGGTCGTACACCAATGACTTCCTATAGTCAGCATAATGCGGAAAATAAAGCTTTTTTTATTCAAGATTTAGTTAGTCTTACTCCAACTATTAAAATGATGCTTGGAGCACGTTATGACCAATTTGAATTTAAAACACGTAATATAATGACTGGCAAAGAAAATTCTTATGATGGAGAAACTTTTAGTCCAAATATGGGGTTTGTTTGGCAGCCAATAGAAAGTCAAAGTTTTTACACATCTTATAGTAAGAGTTTTGCTCCCTATGGTGGTCGTGGCATGATTAGCATTGATCCGACCTTAAATTCAAGTGCTTACGATGCTGAACCCCAATACAATGAGCAATATGAAGTTGGTGTAAAAAGTGACTGGTTAAATGACCGTTTGAACACTCAATTTTCTGTGTTTGATATCCGTAAGAATAACATCCGCTA
Source organism: Acinetobacter haemolyticus (assembly GCF_900406815.1). Classification (GTDB taxonomy): domain Bacteria; phylum Pseudomonadota; class Gammaproteobacteria; order Pseudomonadales; family Moraxellaceae; genus Acinetobacter; species Acinetobacter haemolyticus_A. The sequence continues at coordinate 60,861 of NZ_OVCN01000008.1, read as the reverse complement.
TAAACCAGATCCTGAGAACAAACCTGAAGAATGGGCAGTCGGTGGTCAACATCGTTCTCGAGGAATGGAGTTTAGCTTTATTGGACGTGCACTAGATAATGTTTTTGTGCGTGGTGGCTACAGCTATATGGAAGCAGAAGTCACTAAAGATAAAGAAAAACCAAAAAATGTTGGAAAAGAACTGAACAATGTGCCAAAACATATCGGAAATTTATTTGTTCGTTATTTACCTACAGATAAAATCTATGGAGAAATTGGTGCAACTTATGTAGGGGATGCCAAGGTATATCTCAATGGTAATCTAGACAGAGAGCCGATGGATTTTAAAGGTTTTACACGTCTGGATGCTGCGGTTGGTTATAGTGCTGATCCATGGAACCTGACGATCGCAGTTAACAATCTGACTAATAAAGAATATTGGCGTTCAGAGTCGATGCCAGGCACACCGCGTAATTTTCTGGTGCGTTTAAATTATCAATTCTAATGGTTTAAACAAGTCCAATATAACAAGCACTTTTGATCACAAAAGTGCTTTTTTCTTTTGCGTCAAAGAGGGTGCTGGAGCTTTTTTATACGATAACTAAAAATGTTGTTTGGATGGAATTAATTTAGAAAAACAACTAAAAATTCACAAAATTTGCTAGAATCAGAGAAAACACTAACAAAGAGATAATAATAATGAAGATCGCACTTGTACTCCTATTCTTATTTTCCATTCTCGTTTTAGGTTATACAAGTTATGAAGATGCACAAACGAAAAAACATCAGGAACTTATGAAAGTTGTTCATGAGGCTGAGCATAGTTTGAATGAAATTCAACATAACCCACATACGCATTTGAATAATATAAAGCAAACTCAATAAAAGATAAGTTTTGCGATGATGTATTGAGCGATTTTGATGTAATTATCGCGATCAGCAAGTCATCTTTTTTTGATTGAAGGTACGCAAGTTTCTATTAGAATCTGCTAAAATATTTACCATTAAATAAAAAGCTGCATATTGTTATGCGGCTTTTTATATTTTGATGCGGAATTAGATTTATACATGTTTTGACGTGATGCGTATCGGGCTGGCATATAGATTGCTTTCAGCTTTGTATACCTTTTGGTGAAAAATTCAAAAAAGTTTGAAACACAAAGGTATAGATTTTATCTCCTACGATCTTAGATTTTGACAGGTGCTATTATGGCAACGCCTAATGCTTCGGCAGGTTTGTTAGAACGCTTATTTAAATTAAGCGATAACAAAACGAGTTTTAGAACAGAAGTTCTTGCAGGTGTAACTACATTTTTAACCATGTGTTACATCATTATTGTAAATCCATTGATTCTTTCAGAAACAGGAATGGATCATGGTGCGGTATTTGTAGCAACCTGCTTAGCTGCGGCAATTGGCTGTTTAGTGATGGGGTTAATTGCGAATTATCCAATTGCGTTAGCGCCTGGTATGGGCCTGAATGCTTACTTTACTTACTCTGTATGTCTGGGTATGGGAGTGCCATGGGAAACAGCTTTAGCTGCTGTTTTCATTTCTGGGTTGGTATTCCTCGCAATTAGTTTTATGAAAATTCGTGAAGCAATTGTCAATGCTATTCCCATGTCATTAAAACTTGCGATTGGTGGTGGTATTGGATTATTCCTTGCTTTAATTGCACTAAAAAATGCAGGAATTATTGTTGATAATCCAGCAACTTTAGTCGGGTTAGGAGATATCAAACAGCCAACCGTATTGCTCGCTTTATTTGGTTTTTTAATGATCGTGGTTTTGCATCAGTTCAAAATACGGGGTGCAATAATTATTAGTATTTTGGTGATTACAGCGATTGCAACGGCTTTAGGCTTAAATGAATTTAAGGGTGTAGTGGGTCAGATTCCATCAATTGCACCAACATTTATGAAAATGGACTTTGAAGGTCTATTCACTGCAAGCATGATTGGCGTTATTTTCGTTTTCTTCATCGTGGATTTATTTGACAGTACAGGAACCTTGGTTGGTGTTTCGCACCGTGCAGGTTTGTTAAAAGATGGTAAATTGCCGCGTTTAAAGAAAGCATTATTTGCTGATTCCACCGCGATTGTTGCGGGTGCTGCATTAGGGACATCATCAACAACACCATATATCGAATCTGCTTCTGGTGTCGCTGCAGGTGGTCGTACTGGTTTAACGGCCGTCGTCGTTGCTGTGTTATTTGTGGGCTGTTTATTTTTAGCACCACTTGCACAATCTGTACCTGGTTTTGCAACAGCGCCAGCATTGTTGTTTATTGGTGTATTGATGATTCAAGGCATCACCCATATTGATTGGGATGATATCACTGAAGCAGTGCCAGCATTTTTAACGATTGTATTCATGCCATTCACTTATTCGATTGCGGATGGTATTGCAATGGGCTTTATTAGCTATGCATTGGTTAAACTTCTTACCGGCAAAGCAAAGACTGTACCTTATATGGTTTGGATCATTGCAGCACTGTGGGTATTTAAGTTTGTTGCATTTGGCGGTTAAGTCGCTTAAAAATTAGAAACCTTTTAAAGGGTGTACCTGATTAGGCAACACCCTTTTTTATTTAGACGTGGAGTTAATATGAATCAAGTCGAGCTGATTCGTGCTTTACCCAAAGCCGAGTTGCATGTGCATATTGAGGGTACTTTTGAACCAGAACTGATGTTTGCAATTGCACAGCGTAATCAGATTCAGATTCCTTACCAATCTGTCGAAGAAGTGAAGCAAGCGTATAACTTCCATAACCTTCAATCTTTTTTAGATATTTACTATGCAGGCGCAAATGTGCTTGTGCATGAACAAGATTTTTATGATCTTGCTTGGGCATATTTTGAAAAATGTGCAGAAGATCGCGTCGTGCATACTGAAATGTTTTTTGACCCGCAAACGCATACTGAGCGTGGGGTTGAATTTGTTACGGTCTTGAATGGTTTAAAACGCGCATGTACAGATGCAAAAGTAAAGTTGGGAATCAGTTCTCAACTGATTATGTGCTTCTTGCGTCACTTAAGTGAAGAGAAAGCATTTGAAACACTTGAGCAAGCGTTACCATTTAAAGATGACATTATTGCTATCGGTTTGGATTCAAGTGAAGTAGGTCATCCACCATCGAAATTTGAACGTGTTTTTGCCAAAGCGCGTGAAGCAGGTTTCTTAATCGTTGCTCATGCAGGTGAAGAAGGTCCTCCAGCATATATTTGGGAGGCTTTAGATTTACTCAAAGTCAACCGTATTGATCATGGTGTGCGTTCAGAAGAGGATGAGCAACTTATGGCTCGTTTAATTTCAGAAAAAATGCCTTTAACGGTTTGTCCGCTCAGTAATCTAAAATTGTGTGTAGTAAACGATATGGCCGAACATAACATTCGCCGTTTACTTCAAAAAGGCGTACATGTCACTGTAAACTCTGACGATCCTTCATATTTCGGTGGGTACATGAATGATAACTTTATTGCGATTCAGCATGCTTTAGATTTATCCGATGATGAGCTAAAACAGCTTGCGATTAACTCATTTGAAGCTTCATTTATTGCTGATGAAGAAAAGCAAAAGTGGATTGATGAAGTAAAGAAAATTTAAATATAAAAAAACCGCATCATGCGGTTTTTTTACATCCAAAGATTTACTTAGGTTGTTTTAGCATGCTTAGTAAGACATTATCTTTATCAATAAAGTGATGTTTAATAGCCGCTAATCCATGACCAACAATCAATAAACCTGCAAACCAAGACAAATAAATATGTAGCGGTTTAACAATGGCTAAAAGCTCAGGATTGTCTTGAACCAATCTTGGTATTTCAAATAAGTATAAAACAGGTGCAGGGTGACCAGCACTCCAACTAAATAAACAGCCTGTGATTGGTAAAGCTAAGAGCATTAAATAAAGCAGGAAATGTCCAACATGTGCCAAAGTTTTCATCATTGGAGACATGGTGTCAGGTAGCTGGGGAGTAGGGTGGGTATAACGCCAAAAGATTCGAATGAGGACCAAAAAAATAATCGTCGTTGCAATATTTTTATGTAAGGTAATGACACTGCCTTTGAAGCTACCATCCGCTTCATAACTGAGAAAATTTCCACTATAAAAACCAATAAGCCATGCAACAATAAAAATCGCTGCCATGAGCCAATGCAATACTTGTGCGGTACGTGTATAGTATTGTGTTGAGGTTGACATCGCAACATCCTAGCTGTGATATGAGTAAATTAATTCTAAATACGGGAATAATCTCCTCATACTCAGTATATGTAACAGAGCGTTTTATCCTTAGAACGTTTAATCAAACGGTAAGAAGCTAAATTGTTTTATTGTGTAAAATTGAATTTGGGTCATATCATAAACGCTCGTGTTTAGGCACAATACGCCTGCCAAAATTTAGGTAGGTAAAATTATGAAAAAATTAGTATTGATTGTTGCTCCACTTGTTTTAGCGTTTGCAGGATGTGCCGCAACAGATACAAATAATCCAACTACGACTTCACAGCAACTAGGTATGGCCGCGTTAAAAGTTGCCGTAAATGCGAAGTGCTTAAATGAAATCAATAATATCGCTGCATGGAAAACAGCAACACGCTATATGAGTACTGAGCAAAGAAATGAGATTCAAACCAATGTATGTGGTTGTGTCAGTGATAAAGCGCCTGAAAGTGTGACTGCTTTTGATCTTGCAACTGCCGCAGTTGATCCTGCTGCGCGTACAATGATTGTAAATAAAGTGGTTACAGAAACTGTAAATACTTGCGTAAATGAAGCGTTAAAACAAGCGAAATAATGAATGAGGCTGTAATCAGCCTCTTGTTGAGAGATGTAATATGACGATTGCTGGTGTCGACGAAGCAGGGCGAGGACCTTTAGTTGGTTCTGTTGTTGCTGCGGCTGTAATTTTGGACCCAAATAATCCAATTGAAGGCTTGAATGACTCGAAAAAGTTGACTGAAAAGAAACGTGAAAAATTATTTGTAGAGATTCAAGAAAAAGCACTCGCGTGGTCTATTGCTGAAGCAAGCCATGCGGAAATTGATGAATTCAACATTTTACAAGCCACTTTTCTCGCGATGCGTCGAGCAGTTGAAGCATTGGCGACTCAACCAGTGAAAGTGATAGTAGATGGTAATCAAATCCCCAAAGGTATAAGCATTCCTTGTGAAGCAATCGTTGGTGGTGATGCGACGCATGCTGAGATTAGTGCGGCGAGTATTTTAGCTAAAGTCACACGTGATCGCCAAATGAAGGCTTTAGATTTGGAATATCCTAATTATGGTTTTGCTAAGCACAAAGGCTATCCAACCAAGGCGCACTTTGAAGCTATAGCTATACACGGGGTGATTGACGAGCACCGACGTAGTTATGCTCCTGTTAGAAAAGCATTGGGCTTATAAATAATTAAAGCGACTATTGTAGTCGCTTTAATTATTGAAGAATTCGCTATATTAACGATTGAAGTTATTATGTTGAGAGAAATCATTACTCTCTTCTTCATACGTATGTTGATAATCTTGATCAAGATGTTGTAAATGCTCATGCATGGCACGTTCATGTTGGATACGTTGGTAAATTTCCTCACGATGCACAGAAACTTCTTTTGGAGCATTTACACCAATACGCACCTGATTGCCTTTTACGCCAAGCACAGTAACACTGACTTGATCCCCAATCATTAATGTTTCTCCGACACGACGGGTCAGAATCAGCATGTTTATCTCCTTGCTAAACGCTTAAACTTGCGACAGGGAATTCATTGTTCGAAAGCACAGCCTAATATACAGAAAATTCTAACAAAATTATGTAAAAAATTTTTTTCGTAAATTTTGTGAGAACTTTCTTAAAACCTCTGCGCTAATATAACAGAGCCACTATAAAAAAAACTATAGTGGCTCTGTTTTTTTTATTATTTACTTGAAAGTAAATATTTAACTAGCTACAAATTAAGCACGTGCGCTGCTTTCACCATGCTCACGGTCTAGACCAAAAGCTGTGTGTAAACAACGAACTGCTAGTTCTAAATAATTTTCTTCGATTAACACAGAAATTTTAATTTCTGATGTAGAAATCATGAGAATATTAATGCTTTCTTCAGCCAAAGCAGTGAACATTTTACTTGCAACACCCGCATGTGAGCGCATGCCAACACCCACGATAGAGACTTTAACAATATCGTCACGCGTAACAACTTCACATCCTTCAATGCTGCTTGCTGTTTGTTCTAAAATCGCTTTTGCCTTGGCAAGATCAGTACGATTTACGGTAAATGTAAAATCAGTTGTACCATCTTCTTCTACATTTTGGATAATCATATCCACTTCGATGTTGGCATTACTAATTGGCGACAAGATTTTAGATGCAATACCAGGCTCATCAGGAACGCCTAGAATCGTTAATTTTGCTTCGTCACGGTTAAATGCAATACCTGCGATGATTGGTTGTTCCATATCGTCTTCCGCCTCAGTCGTAATTAGTGTGCCTACATTTTGTTTGAATTCTTCATCGAACGCGCCGTCATCGTCATTATCAAAACTTGATAATACACGTAATGGAACTTGATATTTACCAGCGAATTCAACAGAGCGAATTTGTAAAACCTTTGAACCTAAAGATGCCATTTCTAGCATTTCTTCAAAAGAAATACGGTCAACTTTCTTTGCTTTAGGTGCAACACGAGGGTCAGTCGTATAAACGCCATCTACATCAGTGTAGATCTGACATTCATCCGCTTTTAACGCAGCTGCAATTGCAACACCTGAGGTGTCTGATCCACCACGACCTAAAGTTGTCGTATTGCCATCCGCATCAAAGCCTTGGAAACCAGCAACCACCAGAACACGACCTGCATCTAAATCTTTGGTCATCACATCGGTATCTATTGATTCGATACGTGCTTTGGTAAACGCGCTGTCGGTTTTGATTCCAACTTGACGACCCGTATATGATTTAGCTTCTACACCAATAGAATTAAGTGCCATAGCTAACATGGAAATCGTTACTTGTTCACCCGTTGACACCATTTGATCAAGTTCACGTGGGTCAGGGGTGCTGGTAATGGCTTTAGCAAGCGCAAGTAAGCGGTTAGTTTCACCACTCATTGCAGATACGACCACGACCACTTTGTGACCATGATCATGCCAGCGCTTGACACGACGAGCAACATTTAAAATGCGCTCAGGAGTACCCATAGAGGTACCGCCATATTTTTGAACGATTAATGCCATAGTTGTTCCATATAAGCCATGACCCTGAGAGGCATCAGGGTCAGTTACACAAAAGTGAAGTTCTTATTGCTCAAGCCAAGCAGGGAGTGCTGCAAAGACTTGATCGAACTTCTCGTTTAGTGGCGCGCCACCTTGTGCTAAGTCAGGTTTACCACCACCTTTACCACCTAGTTCTTGAGCTAAGTGTTTGATGATGTCACCTGCCTTTAGATTTGCAGTATATTGTTTAGCGACAGATGCGATTAAACTCACTTTATCGCCTTCAACGCCAGCTAAAATAATGACTGCATCTTCCAATTTTGATTTTACGCTATCATGTAAATTGCGTAATGATTTGGCATCTAAACCTTTGACTGTGGTAATGAGTGTTTGACGTCCCGCAATTTCTTTCACTTGATCCAGTAATTCAGCTGCTTGGAAACTTGCCAATTTCTGATTCAGTTGTTCGATTTGCTTTTGCAAACTAGAAGCTGTTTCAACAACCGCTTCAACTTTCTCAACCGTTTGATCTTTTTGAGCTTTCAACAAACCGTTGATCGTTTGAATGTCAGTATCTGCTTTTTGAACGACTTCAAGTGCTTGAGTACCAGTAACTGCTTCAATACGGCGTACGCCGGCAGCAACACCACCTTCAGAAGTGATTTTGAATAAACCAATATCACCAGTACGCTTCACGTGAATACCACCACACAGCTCAATAGAGAAGTTCTTGTCTTCAATCAATGAACCCATAGATAACACACGAACTTCGTCACCGTACTTTTCACCGAACAACATCATTGCACCTTTGGCTTTGGCTGTTTCGATATCAAGTAGTTCAGTGGTTACTGGTGTATTTGCAAGAACTTCAGCGTTAACCAAACGTTCGATTTGTTGCAACTGATCAAATGTCACAGGTTGGTCATTTGCAAAGTCAAAACGTAAAATGTCGCTAGCAACGAGAGAACCTTTTTGCTGAACGTGATCACCTAAGATTTGGCGTAAAGCTGCATGGAGAAGGTGTGTTGCAGAGTGGTTACGTGCAGTTGCAGCACGAATGTCAGCTTTAACAGTAGCTTCAACACTTTGAGTTGCTTTTAAGCTACCTACAGTTACGATACCTTGGTGAACAAACGCGCCACCAGATTTTTTGGTATCTTGTACTTCAAAAATACCCGTATCGTTCTTGAAAATACCTGTATCACCGATTTGACCACCGCTTTCAGCGTAGAAAGGCGTTTGATTCAATACAATTAGTGCTTCATCACCTTCATTGATCTCGTCAACTTGAATACCATCTTTATAGATCGCAATAATTTGACCTTGACCATTCGTAGCTTCATAACCGTCGAACTGTGTTTCGCCTTCAACTTTAACAATGTTGTTGTAGTCTACGGCGAACTTTCCGGCATCACGTGCGCGTTGACGTTGAGCAGCCATTTCGATTTCAAAGCCAGCTTCATCAATTGTAAGATCACGCTCACGTGCGATATCCGCAGTTAAGTCAGTCGGGAAACCGTAAGTATCGTAAAGTTTAAATACCGTTTCACCTGCAATCACTTTACCTTTAAGTTGTGCAAGTTCACCTTCGAGCAATTTCAAACCTTGTTCAAGTGTTTTAGCAAATTGTTCTTCTTCACGGATTAAAGTTGCTTCAATGACATCTTTGCGTGCCGCAAGCTCAGGATAAGCTTCGCCCATAACCTCAATTAAAGGTTGCAACATTTTATAGAAGAATGTGCCAGTAGCCCCAAGCTTGTTACCATGACGTACAGCACGACGAATAATACGACGTAGTACGTAACCGCGACCTTCATTTGAAGGGTTCACACCATCAGCAATCAAGAAACAGCAAGAACGCGCATGATCAGCAACCACACGGAGTGACGGTTGACCTTCATCTTCGATACCGATGATATTGGCAGCCGCTTTTAATAAATGTTGGAACAGGTCAATTTCATAGTTCGAGTTGACGTGTTGAAGTACCGCAGAAATACGCTCTAAGCCCATTCCTGTATCAACAGAAGGTGCTGGGAGAGGGTGCATCACGCCATCCGCAGTACGGTTGAACTGCATGAAAACGTTGTTCCAGATTTCAATAAAGCGATCGCCGTCTTCTTCTGGTGTACCTGGTAAACCACCCCAGATATGATCGCCATGATCGTAGAAAATTTCTGAACAAGGACCACAAGGTCCTGTATCACCCATTGCCCAGAAGTTATCAGAAGCGTATTGACCACCTTTATTATCGCCAATACGGATAATACGTTCAGCATCTACGCCGATTTCTTTATTCCAGATGTCAAACGCTTCGTCATCGGTATGATAAACCGTGACATACAAACGATCTTTAGGTAAACCTAGCCATTGTTCGCTGGTTAAAAATTCCCATGCAAACTTGAGTGCATTTTGTTTGAAATAATCACCAAATGAGAAGTTACCCAACATTTCAAAGAATGTGTGGTGGCGTGCTGTATAACCGACATTATCAAGGTCATTGTGTTTACCACCCGCACGGACACATTTCTGTGATGAAACAGCGCGAACATAGTCACGCTTTTCTAAACCAAGAAAACAGTCTTTAAACTGGTTCATACCAGCATTGGTAAACAGCAAAGTTGGGTCGTTGGCGGGAACGAGTGAGCTCGAAGCGACACGTGTATGCCCTTGCGATTCAAAGTAACGCAAAAATGCTTCACGAATTTCAGCTGATGTCATAAAACGAGTACTCACAACCAAGACACTCCATAATTTTGAATTTGGCTATATGCAATTAAGGTCATTGTTCGATGTTCTACAATTGAACCAATCACATGGCATGGATTTTAAAAGTGCTAAATTATAACGGAAAATACCTGTCCGACCAACGATTTTACAAGCAATATCATATAAAACTGTGTTTAAGCTAAAAATCTATATTCAACAGCGCGGTTCATGTTTTACCATATAACACATAAATGATGATGTTTTGATGAACAAGGGCTCTGCATGCAACGTATCGCTATCAATGGATTTGGTCGGATTGGCCGGAATGTATTACGTGCATGGTTTGAAAATCCCAAACAGTTTCAATTTGAGATCGTTGCGATTAATGATATCGCTGATGTACAAACGTTGGTGCATTTATTTAAGTACGACACAACCCATGGACGCTTTGCTGGACAGGTTGAAATTCAGATTGAAAACCAACATATTTTTTTGAATATTCACTCCAATCAGCGTCAGCTTAAAATACAGGTATTTAAACAAGAGCAGCCTGAGTTGCTTCCCTGGAAAGATTTAGAGATCGATGTGGTGCTGGAGTGTACGGGGTTATTCCGTTCAAGAGCAGACGCAACTCGTCATATTGAAGCAGGGGCAAAACGCGTCATTATCGGTGCGGCTCCATTTGATAGTGTAGATGCTGCAATTGTTTATGGTGTAAACCATGCTGATGTAAAAGCAACTGATCAGATCATTTCTAGTGTTTCATGTACTACGCAAGCATTAGTCCCTTTAGTGAAGATTATTGATGATGCTTTTGGTATTGATACAGCTTTAATGACTGAAATCCATGCGGTTACTGCAGATCAATCCGTTTTGGATCATGCACATCGTGATTTACGCAGAGCACGGGCTTCTGGTCAGAATATCATTCCAACGACTTCAAGTGCTTTAGGTGCATTGAAACGTGTTATGCCGAAAATGGAAAATCGAATAGATGGTTATTCCATCCGAGTGCCAACAATTAATGTTGCAGCCATTGATTTAACCTTTGTATCGCATTCACCAATTACGGTGCATAAAGTAAATGAAATATTAATCAAGGCTGCACAGTCTGATTATGCACAGATTATGCAAGTGACCGATGAAGATCTTGTCTCTAGCGATTTTAATCATTCGCCATATTCCTTAATTGTAGATTTAACTCAGACCATGGTTGTCGGTCATCAAGCAAAAGTTTTTGCGTGGTATGATAATGAATGGGGATACGCAAATCGTTTACTCGATTTGTGTGAGTCGTTCGACTCATAAATTTTATAACTAAAAAATAATTTGGAGACTTAAATGACATTTATGTTGATGTGGGGATTTATTGCTATTTTATTATTGGCGGTTATATTTTTATTTTGGTTTCAATTTAAAACGCAGTCAGAACCAACATATGATGCTCAGGTATTGCAAGTTGAAGAAAAAGTTTTGCATTTGGAGTTACATCTGAAGAAAGGTTTAGAAATCATGCAAGACATGGCCAAAAAAATGCATGTGCAACAAGAAGTATTAGATAAAACCATAGCGAATGTTGCTGCTTTGGAAAAACAGAATGCTGAGTTAGTTAGTGTTCTAGAAATGATGATTAAAACCGGGAATAAAAAATAAAGAAATTTTGTTGTTTGCTATATTTACTCTTGTTATTCTTTTTGTCGATTTAATAAGACTAAAATTAAAAGGAAATATATGAAGTTTTATTCGAGAAAAATAGGTGTATTTTTTATACTTAGTTCGGGGTTTATTTTAACAGCATGTGGAGGAAGTTCTAGCGAGAAAAGAAAAGCCGAAACAGATGTTAAGAATGATGAGGCCTTATATCAAGTTTATTATCAAAAACCACTTTTCTCTGAAGGTTATATTTTTGACTCTTTTGAAATCACAAAGTATTCGATAAGAAATAATGAAATTAATTTTTCAAAGTCACATAATGAACCCTTAGATTTGAAGATTCTGACTGAAAATAAGATTTTTGAAATTAATACCCCACAAAGTAATCTGATCAAGAGAGTTTCTCCAACACTGTGGACCTATGAGCGTTTACCAGAACTAAAGCAAAATTTAACTTTTGAACTTTTAAATTTGGATGGCGAAAATATATTTGATCGTGTGTTGCCTGGGTATCGTGAAACGTTTAATTTGAATAACGAGCTAAATGATCGCTTGGATCAAGAATTGGTTAAATTTTATCAAAATTATAAAGATGCCACTTTCCCAAAAGGTAGTTCTTGTTATCGCTTAAAAGAAACACAATGGAATCAACCCTATATTACTTTAAATTTTGTTTTTGATAATCAATCATTCAAGCAGGAGAGAGAAAATATTCTAAATACATACGAGAATTTAAATTCTCATGCGAATAAAGCAGATTATGACTTGTTTTGGGGGAATTGGCATAATTTGGATTGGATTTTTTTAGTCAATAAATACGATAGTTGGGGCACTTTCGGTATTGCTGGAAATACCGATGCTCAAACATTCCGTGCAGTCTTAACTTCACCATTAATATGGGATGCTGCACTAAGTTTGGATTATGAGAGCAAACGGTTAGAAGAACTTAAGAACTCTAATTTTGATTTCGATAGTAGAATTAAAGAAGGACTTCTATTAAGTCAGGAACTTCGCGTTGCTCAATTAGAAAAAGGGTGCTTTGCATATAATGAACAAGCCATTACAGCAATCCGAAAACTGAAATTGATCAATTGGAAACAAGGAGATAGTTCAGCTATTGGGCAGTTCTTTGGACAGCGAACTTGGACTTTTGAGCCAAATCCATAATAATAATCTATTGAAATCATTGGTTAATTAAATAAAAACTGTTTGTTTTCTATAATGTGGAATAAGCAGTTTTTATGCAAATTCTCAGGTGCATCATGTAAATCTTCATGCTACACTACGCTGAATCGGGCATTCACCCGATTTTTTTATGTGGTTGCTTTTTATGTGGATGCCTCCACGTTGAACAGATTTTAGGTTTGGAACATGACCATTTCACAGACATGGTTGCTCCCTGATGGGGTAGCAGATGTATTGCCCGAACAAGCGCAAGTCGTTGAAACATTGCGCCGAGAAGCTTTAGATTTCCTCGCCGTTCGAGGTTATCAGTTAGTGTATACGCCATTTATTGAATACATCGAATCGTTGTCTTCACTTTCAGAATCCAGTCAAGATTTAGATTTAGTTACTTTCAAAGTGATTGATCAACTATCTGGTCGTTTGCTTGGTGTTCGTGCAGATATGACACCACAAGTTGCACGTATTGATGCTCATGTTCGACCAATTGAAGGTGTGGCTCGTTATTGTTATGCGGGCACGGTATTACATACTAAACCTCAAAACTTTAATTCAACGCGTGCACCTTTACAGTTGGGTGCGGAGTTGTACGGTCATGACAGCATTGAAGCTGATGTTGAAATGATTGATGTGATGTTAGGCTTGCTTAAACATACACGACGTTTAGAAGGTGTTCATCTAGACTTAGGACACGTCGGCTTATTCCGTAGTTTGGTAAAACGTGCTGGTTTAAATAAAAATACTGAAAGTGAACTTTCAGACTTATATCAGCGTAAAGCATTACCTGAACTAGAAGAATTTACTAAAGATTTAATGATGGGCGCTGATTTTTATGCATTAGGTCGTTATGCAAGTGATCTAGATGCATTAGAAAATAACTTAAGCCAAGATATTTTAAATGATGAAGATTTTAAAAATGCTTTTGATGCATTGAAATCAACATTTGCACAAATTCAATCACGCTGGCCGAATCTAGATATTGGTATTGATGTGATCGAGTTACGTAGTTACCACTACCATACCGGTCTGATGTATGCCATTTATGCACCAAATCGTGCGGCACCACTTGCGCAAGGTGGTCGATATGATGGTATCGGTGAACATTTTGGGCGTGCGCGTCCAGCGACAGGATTTAGTTGTGATTTATATGCTTTAGGTGCAACACAATTTGTAGAAATTGAGACTGTTGTCGCTCCAAAAGGTAATGATCAAGATTTATTAAATGCAATTGTAGCTGCACGTAGTCAAGGTTTACGTGTGGTGCAATTATTAGGTAATGATGATTTAAGCTCTGTCCCATATGCGACCCATCAAATGGTGTCTCAAAATGGGCAGTGGGTTATTGAAAAAATTTAATTGCTAAGTTGTTTGACGACTTGGTTTCCAATTTTAACAGCATGATGTAATGAGGCTATTATGGGCAAAAATGTTGTGGTACTTGGTACCCAATGGGGCGACGAAGGTAAAGGTAAAATCGTCGACCTGCTCACAGATCAAGCGGCTGCGGTAGTTCGCTATCAAGGCGGACACAACGCAGGTCATACTCTTGTGGTCGGTGGTAAGAAGACTGTCTTACACCTCATTCCATCAGGTATTTTACGTGAAAACGTATTGTGCTTAATTGGCAATGGTGTAGTGCTTTCTCCTGAAGCATTAATCAAAGAAATGGCGATTTTGGAAGAGGAAGGCGTACCTGTTAAAGAACGTTTACGTATTTCTCCAAACTGTCCATTAATTTTGCCAAACCATATTGCGCTTGACCAAGCACGTGAGAAAAAACGTGGTAATGCCAAAATTGGTACAACAGGTCGTGGTATTGGTCCAGCTTACGAAGATAAAGTGGCTCGCCGTGCGGTACGTGTAGCAGATTTGATTCGTGGCGGAGCATTACTTGAAGAAAAACTCAAGGAAATGCTTGAGCTTCATAACTTCCAACTTTCTCAATTCTATGGCGTTGAAGAAGTGAAGTTTGAAGACGTTCTTGCGCTTTGTAATGAATGGCGTGAAGTGCTTGCTCCATTAGTAATTGACGTAACTAAAGTGTTACATGATTACCGTAAAGAAGGTAAGGCAATCATGTTTGAAGGTGCACAAGGTTCATTGCTTGACATCGATCACGGTACTTATCCTTATGTAACGAGTTCAAATACGACTGCTGGTGGCGTAAGCTCTGGTTCTGGTATGGGCCCATTACATTTAGACTATGTACTTGGTATTACCAAAGCCTATACGACACGCGTAGGTGCTGGTCCATTCCCAACTGAATTGCATTACGATGCTTCGACGGATACAGGTGATGCGATTGGTCGTCATTTAGGAACAGTAGGCCATGAATTTGGTGCTTCTACTGGTCGTCAACGTCGTTGTGGTTGGTTTGATGCTGAAATCTTACGCCGTTCAGTTGAAGTGAACTCATTGTCTGGTATTTGCTTAACTAAACTCGATGTATTAGATGGTTTAGAAGAAATCAAAATCTGTGTAGGTTATGAAGATGTGGATTCAGGCTGCGCAGGTTCTTCTGACGCGATTTCATTTGAAAGCTTGAAGCCAATTTATGAAACTATGCCTGGTTGGAGTGAGTCGACAGTTGGCTTAACTCAAGTTGATCAACTTCCTGCGAATGCTTTGGCATATGTTAAACGTCTTGAGCAGTTGATTGAATGTCCAATTGATATCATTTCAACTGGCCCTGATCGTGCAGAAACAATCGTATTACGTCATCCATTTTCAGCATAAACTGATGGGATGATTGAAAAGCTCCCAGAGGGGAGCTTTTTTATTTTTATAGATTTATATATTTAAAATCTCTAGCAGATAATTAGATTTTTATTGCGTTCTTTGTTATTTCACAGACTGAAAAATTCTCGTTATATTTGTTTTACGTTCAAACGAAGAGGGTTTTTAATCATGACGAAAAAAACGATTCGCTACAATGGATATGAGCTAGCATGCCGATGTTAATTCATATTTTACTAATAGAAAAGGGAAAAACCAATTCTGATCACATGGGGGAAAAGAATTGGTTTGATTATTTTAAATAAAATAAGAACAACCTAAAAATTTAATCATAAATTTATAATAAATCTAAGAGAACCAGATGGTTCTCTTTTTTATTTATAATCCTGTTGAACCATTGAGATAGCTGATACCTGCTAGAGGGCTATTCACTTTAGTATTACTAAAAGTAATTTCATAATTGTTTGGGTTGTAGGAGGTATTTTGGCATGGTGTCTCAGTCGGTCTACAAGAAATTTCTAATAAACTTGGAGATAAGGCAGGCTGAAAATAGAAACTTTCAACTTTATTATTTTGAATTGAAATAATTCCTGAGCCTTCAATGAGAGTCCTATCTCCCAAAAATAATTCGATTTTATTATGATTTGTAAAATTAAGTTGATAATAGTTGCTTAATAATTTTGAACCATCTTGAGTCGATGAAGTTATTGACCACTTTAGCTCATGAGCTTGACTCATTGGTAATTGAACCTTAGTCGGTGCTTCAGTAAGAAACCCTTCAACAGAGCCTGCAAGCGTAATGGTATTGATCTGGCCATCTGCCCAAGATGATTTAGTTAACAATTGATTATTAAAATCAAGCTTAGCTTGGCCTGTTTTCATATTGATTGAATTGACAATATTTGAGCACGGATTGTTATTTTGTGAACATTGAAATTCTTTTTTAAAAGTTATGCTCTGACCGCTTTTTTCATATTCCTTTAATTTGATTGAGTTTGGCGTGGCATTAATTAACGTATCATAATCCGCTTCTAAGCGATAAAACGTATTTGCATCCATATCAAAATCAAACTCTAATCGATAGCTTGTTTTGAATTGATCATTTTCTTTGTTAAAGATTTGAGTATAGCGATAGACAGGAGTATCTACATTTGTTGATTGAGCAGAAGGTAGAGATGTATTTAAGAACTTTAAATCAGTTTTAACTTCATTCATTACTTTAGGTGAGGTGTAACTACTATCAGGATTTGTAGAGCTACCACCGCAGGCAGATAAAAATGAAATCGTCGTTAGGAGACCAAGAAAAGTTATAGATTTATTGGGGTTATACATTTGAATTCTTCCAATCGAAATATTTTAATAAATTATCTGTGTTTATTTATTGATAATTTTCCCACTAGCATTATATAGAATGTTATGTCTAGATAAAGACTTATTTATGATTATTCACTAATTTCCTTTACTGCATTATATACAGCAGCGGGTTCGATATTGAGAAGTTTCTTGCCAAAACTTCTGAGCCACCATACTAACTGAGAGGTAAATGGAACAGTTGCGGACACTTCAACAATATTCTCTTCGATAGAGGTAATCGTCTGATCTTTACTTAATTGACTTTCATAGAAGCTTTGGGCTGTACTTTCAGTCATGGTAAGCTTCAACAAAATTTGTTCTGTTGGCTTACTATAGTCAACTCTAAAACCAAGTGCACCAGAGTCAATATAATCATCGATATCGAAATTAACGGGGTGTAGGGCACGATTATCAAGTACCGTGGCTGCTTTAAAACGGTGTAAAGCAAAGGTTTGCACCTCAGTTTTATCATTTCGAGTACAGATTAAATAAATTACAGCTCCTTTTTGAACCAGAGCGAGTGGATTTAGGATATAAGTTTTATCTTCGCCTTGATTGGTTCTCGCGCGGTAAACACATTCAATTTGCTTATCTTGTAACAAGCCTTCATAAATAGCTTGTTGAGCCTGCTTATCGACAACAGGAGGAATAAGAGGTTGATTTGCAGGCACAATACGCACACGGTTAATCCACTGTCTTACATTATTTTGGGTTGAAAGACTTCGCTTAGCGAGATCAAACCAAGGCGTCATTTCTTCTAATAGACTGGGCGGTAGCAAATGTCGTAGATGTTCTTCAACCATCATAAAAGTCACAGCTTGTGAGCTGGTCATATGAGGTAAACTCTGAATCGGCGCATCTGAACGCCAGCGCCAGCCTTGGGGTACAGTTTTATTACTTTCAATCGGAAAACGTTGAGCAATCTGGTTTAGATCTCGCTGGATCGTTCTTAAGCTAATATCAATGCCTTCACGCTCGAGTATTTCTTGTAATTCACGAGTACCCATCCATTTTCCCGTAGATAGGCGAGATAAAATTTGCCATTGGCGATAAAGGCTATTGGATGTTTCTTTTTCTTGTACGGATGACATAAGCGTAATACGTAATTCAATGGTCTAAAGCAAACACAATAAAAAAACTATCTCTATTTATCAAGTCCATCCTCACCAGATTACGTATTTACGACTGAAATGAACACGCTTTTATTTAAATATTTTAAATATGAGGAAGAAATAATCATTTAAATGGTATCTACGGTTTAGGTTTTGACTTGTTAAATGTAGAGAGAAAAAGATGACTTATTGTTGTGCATTAAGATTAGAGCAGGGGTTGGTACTGATTAGTGATACGCGCACCAATGCAGGTGTCGATCATATTTCTGTTTTTCGGAAACTTCACACCTTTGGTGTAGAGGGTGAGCGCTTTATTGCCTTACAAACCTCAGGTAACTTGGCAACGACCCAAGCAGTGATTGGGCATTTGAAAAATGCCTTGGTTTTGCGTCAAGAACCCAATTTGAATACAGTCAATACCATGTTTGAAGTGGCAGAATTAATCGGTAAAACCTTACGTAAAGTGTTAGGTGATATCTCGACGGATCCACACGAGCAGATGCATTATTCCTGCAGTATTCTGGTAGCGGGTCAAATTCGGGGTGATAAAATGCAACTGTATAATATCTATCCACAGGGTAATTTTATTTGTGCAACCACCGACACGCCATACTTTCAGATTGGTGAAAGTAAATATGGTAAGCCGATTCTTGATCGTGCCTTATATTATCAAATGCCTTTAGATGATGCTTTGCGTTGTGCACTAATTTCATTTGATTCAACCTTGCGCTCCAATGTTTCAGTCGGTTTACCTTTGGATGCCCTGGTTTACCATAAAGATAGCTTTAAAATACCTACGGGCAAAAGAATCAGTGAAAATGATCCTTACTTTACCCAGATTAGTAGGCAATGGTATGAAACCTTACGCCGCGGTTTACAAGAGTTGCCTAAGCCTACAGCGGATTATGATCTATAAATACTTATAGAATTTGTGTGATGATTGATCATAGTTTGGATGGTAAAACTATGAGCTTGTTAGCTTTTTACTGAGTAAGCGGTCGAATGATAAAATGCTTGGTCGAGCGCTTATTAAGACAGCCAAAAGTAACATATAAAGCAGATCAGGCACATAGAAAAACCAACTTAACCAGCTTATCGCATCTAAGCCATTTGGGATGGTGTGAATACCTACGGTATATAAAGCGGTCAAACATATAATAAATAATAAAATACTGCTTATTTGAGTCAACAAACCCATGATTAAAAATAAACCGGCAAGCATTTCTGTTGCTGAAACAAAGCTACTCATGATTTCAGGAAAAGGAATACCTGCCTCAGTAATCGTTTCCAGCATGATCAGTTTATTTTTCTCAACGAAAAGTTTATTGAAACCTGTTGTAAAGAAGAAAATGCCGATTGAAATTCGTATTAAAAATAGAACCAATTGCTGTACCGGCATTTTATAGAGTGGGTTGTCGTAAATCAGTTTAAGCATGCTGGATTTAAATAGCTAAAACTGTATTAGAGATAAAACATAAAAGTTGATCAAGTAGGATTTAGTTACCTAATTTTCTTTGGGGGCGTTGAGTTAGGCGGCAAAGTAACTCATAACCAATGGTCCCATTAGCGGTTGCAACATCATCGACTAGACGATGTGCTCCCCAAAGCTCAACTTTGGTGCCAATTTCAGCATTGATATGCGTCACATCAATCGCCATCATATCCATGCTGACACGACCAACGACTGGGACAAGTTGCTGGTCAATCGCAACGAAATTCTGCTGCAGATAAGCACGTGGATAGCCATCTCCATAGCCAATCGAAACAATGGCAATTTTTGAAGGGCAGCTTGCTGTAAAGGTCGAACCATAGCCAACACATTCACCTTGCTGGATTTGATTTAAGGCGATGATTTCCGCACTAAAGGTCATTACGGGCTTTAGATCGAGTTCATGCACATTCTTATAAGCAAAGGGTGAAGCACCGTACAGCATGATACCAGGACGGACAAAATCAAAATGCAGTTCGGGATATTTATAAATCGCCGCTGAATTGCAGCATGAGGCTAAAATCGGTGCACATGCCTGTTTAACCTGTAAAAATTGTTCTATTTGCTGTTCATTCAGCGGATGATCTACATCAGCATTAGCAAAGTGCATCGCCAATACACAGTTAAAGCCGTCGGCTTTTAAACGCTGAATCACCTCAATGATTTCAACTACTTTAAAGCCTAACCGATTCATACCGCTATTTAATTTTACCCAGACTTTCAAACCTAAAGCATTGTAAGCTTGTTTATGTTGGATCAGCCATTCGACTTGTTGGGCATGATGGACAATACACTCAAGCTTTTGTTCAATGACATGCGTCATTTCATCTACTGAAAATACACCTTCGATCAAAGTGATCGGTTGATTATATCCAAGTTGCCTGATTTGTAGGGCTTCTTCTAAGCAGGCAACACCGAAAGCATCCGTGGCGTCCAAGGCGGCTAAACAGTCTTTAACTCCGTGTCCGTAAGCATTGGCCTTAACCATACTGACAATTTTCGAGTTGGGAGCAAGTTGTTTAACGCGGTTTAAATTATATTGCAGTGCGGTACTGTCAATATAAACTGTTGCTTGGCGCACCCTGATTTCTCCTTTGGGACGACTTGAAAATATAAAAAGCAATTTTAATCAATAAGATAAAAATTATTCTTCATCATCATATTGAGCATAGAACTCAGGTGAGAGATTGCTAAAACGAGTATATTGTCCTTCGAAGGCAAGGCGCACGCTACCAATCGGACCGTTACGCTGTTTACCAATGATGATTTCGGCTGTACCAGCTTCTTTAGACTCTTTGTTATAGACTTCATCACGATAAATGAACATGATTAAGTCGGCATCCTGTTCAATTGCACCTGATTCACGTAAATCTGACATCACTGGGCGTTTGTTTGGTCGATTCTCCAAACTACGGTTAAGCTGTGAAAGTGCAATCACTGGACAGTTCATTTCTTTGGCCAAAGCTTTTAAGCTACGAGAAATTTCTGAAATCTCACCAACACGGTTATCACCCATGCCTGGGACTTTCATCAACTGTAAGTAATCGACCATGATACAACCGATTTTTCCATCATGCATTTTGGCAATGCGTCGCGCACGAGCACGAAGTTCTGTTGGTGGCAGAGCAGAGGAGTCATCAATATATAGATGCATTTCTTGTAGCTGCAAAATTGTGCCTGTAACCTTGGTCCATTCATCGGCATCGAGATTGCCTGAACGTAAATGTCCTTGATGAACTTTACCCATTGCAGAAATCAAACGCATGGCGATAGAGTCAGCTGGCATTTCCATAGAAAACACTAGCGCTGGTAATCTGTTGTATTGCAAAACACTTTCAACCAAGTTCATGGCAAAAGTGGTTTTACCCATAGATGGACGAGCAGCAACAATAATCAAGTCACCTGCTTGCATCCCTGAGGTTTTATTATCTAGTTCTACAAACCCTGTAGTTAAACCTGTAATGTTGCCATCTAGCTTTGAAAGTTCATCTAATTTAGTGATGACGTCCGCGGTAACGGAGCTAATCGACTTGGGACCTGAATCTTTCTTATTGTTATTGTGTTGTTCGGCCAAAGAGAAAATACTGGTTTCTGCTAAATCAAGAATTTCACTGACTGGACGACCTTTCGTGTCATAGGCATTTTGTAGAATATCCGTACTGACCTTGATCATTGATCGAAGGGTTGAAAACTCTTTAATTTTATTGGCATAGGTTTCAAGATTGTAAAAACTTGAAGGCGAGTCCGCCATAAGTTGCATCAAATATTCTTCACCTCCAATCGCATCGAGGAGGTTCTGCTTAAGTAGCCAGTCATTGACTAAAACTGCATCGTAAGGCGAGTTTTCTTGGGCGAGTTTTTCAATCGCACGGTAGATATATTTATGTCGTGTCGCATAGAAATCATTTTCTTTTAATAAGTCACTGACTTGTTCAAAAGATTCGGCAACAGTCATTAGTGCAGCTAAAACTGCTTGCTCAATGGCAAGGTTATGCGGAGGAGTACGGAATTCTTTTAGTTGACCTGAGTCACTCACTTTACTCTCTGTGTTTGGAGAATTTTTTGTAAAATTGGCATTCGCCTGTGACATAACAAGACCTAATAAAAAAGATGAAACATAACCGAGTGACTATCTTAATCCAATTGAAGCTGATCTGGACAATTTAATTCAGGGAAAATTGTGTAAGTGGTGCAATAGCATAATAGATAGTCATTTCTGCTATTGCCTCCTGATTGGCCAGATCGATATAAGAAAAAAGGAATTGTTTTACTTTAAGGTTGTGCAAACCAGTCCTGTACGAACTTTCCATTTTTTTAAGCGGTAAGCAGAAAGGCCGTAGCGAAGATCATTTTTTTGAGCGTCTTTGACGAAACCCGTATCCTTGCCCAAGGAATAGAGGAAGGCATCAAGCAAGAGTAAGGTTGCATCAATAAACCACCAGAAACCTAAGCCACCAAAAGTGATTAATTTTAAAATACCAGAGGTCTTTTTACCGAGATAGAAACGATCTATTCCAAAAAAACCTAAAAACATGGCGAGTACCAAAGCGATGATACGATTCTTTTTTTGCATATGTGGCCCTATAGAGATAAGAGTTATAAAATTTAAAACTTAATTTGAAGTCTTTTTGTATTTTTTAGACATAAAAAAAGAGCATGTAAAACATGCTCTTTTTTTATGCAGAAATTACTCAGATACGATAGTAACGAGAACTTCAGCAACAACATCATGATGCAATTGGATTGCGATGTTGAATTCACCAGTGTGACGAAGCGCACCGTTTGGTAAACGAACTTCTGCACGGTCAACAACAAGACCAGCGTTCGTTAAAGCGTCAGCAATATCACGAGTACCGATAGAACCGAACAGTTTACCTTCATCACCAGCTTTAGCTGTGATTACGATATTTACTTCGTTCAATTGTTCAGCACGTGCATTTGCAGCAGCTAAAATATCAGCTTCTTGTTTTTCAAGTTCAGCACGACGAGCTTCAAAAGCAGCAGTGTTTGCTTCAGTTGCAGCTACAGCTTTACCTTGAGGGATCAAGAAGTTACGACCGTAACCAGCTTTAACTGATACTTTGTCGCCTAATTTACCAAGGTTCTTAATGCGTTGTAATAAGATAATATCCACGGCTCAACCTCACTTATGATTGTCAGTGTAAGGAATCAAAGACAAATAGCGAGCTTGTTTAATAGCTAATGCTAATTGACGTTGATAACGAGCTTTAGTACCAGTGATACGGCTAGGAACAATTTTGCCGTTTTCAGTGATGTACTGTTTTAAAGTGTCAATATCTTTGTAGTCGATGTACGCAACATTCTCAGCTGTAAAGCGGCAGAACTTGCGACGACGGTAAAAACGTGCCATTGATGTTCTCCTTATTCAGCTTCTTGTACTGCTTGTTGTGCTTCTTCACGTTGAGCTTTACGCGCACGTTTTTCTTCAGCACTCTTAGCAAGTAAAGATTCTTCAGTAATTGCGTGTTCACGACGGATAATGATGTTACGAATGATTGCGTCGTTATAACGGAATAATTCTTCTAATTCATCAAGAGTCGTTTGACCACATTCAACATTCATAAGAATGTAGTGTGCTTTGTGAATTTTGTTAATCGGGTAAGCCAATTGGCGGCGGCCCCAATCTTCTAAACGGTGAATTTGACCTTCAGCTTCTTTGATCTGAGAGATATAGCGTTCAACCATACCTACAACTTGATCGCTTTGGTCTGGATGTACCAAAAGTACGATTTCGTAGTGACGCATTGTCAGCTCCTTACGGTTTAAACAGCCCCTAATTTATAAATTAGAAGCAAGGAGTCATAACTTAAAAAGTTATGTCGCAAATTGCGAAGCGTGAATTTTAGGTGGTTTTCAAGCAAATAACAAGGAAAACTTCGAAGAAATGCAAATGTTTGCAATAGAGAAAAAAGATAGAGAGACTCTCTATCTTTTTTAAAAAATCGGAAAGAGTGGTGCAGGGGTTTTGAAGGTAAAGCTAAAACTTAAACTAATCACTGTAATTAAAATCACAGAGAATAAGAAAAAGCGTTTTGCCCAAAGCTGATCATTTTCCGCTTTGAACCCTAAAATACCAATATAAAGCCAGTAAACACAAAGCACATTACAGATCACCAAAAACAGAGTAGTGGTATATCCATAAATAAATAATGCGTTCATTGCCAGTGTAAATAAAATCACATAAATCAGCGATTCTATTTTAGTTCTGAAAATTGAACGAGCGACTGGTAAAATTGGAACTCCTGCATTTTTGTAATCATCAAAACGATAGATTGCAATCGCCCATGAATGCGGCATTTGCCATAAAGCATACGCAACAAAGAGCAATAAAGCCGCCATGTCAAATTGATGACTCACTGCCGTATAACCTATGACAGGTGGACTCGCTCCAGAAATACTACCAATAACGGTTTGATGGATTGTGGTGCGTTTAGTCCACAAACTATAAAAACCGACATAAACCACAAAACCAATCACAGCAAATAAAAAAGCATAAGCATTGATATAGAACCAAAGTATGCTGAAACCCATAACACCTAACACAAAGGCATAACACATTGCGACAGTAGGGGAAATGGTTTTCTTGACAAGCGCACGATTCATGGTGCGTTGCATTTTTTGATCGATGTCTTGGTCAATTACATTATTGATCACACATCCTGAGGCAACGACGAGCGTTGTTCCGATGAGAGTGAGTAATAATAAGAGGTAGTCTATGGAGCCTTGGGCGGCTAAAAAAAAGCCGCCCAAAGTGGTAATAAAATTACCGAAGAGAATTCCTGGCTTAGTCAGGAATAAATACTTTTTCCACATGACAATCAGTTTAGATCATCATGTTGTAGTGTAGGTAATTCATAATCCACACAGAGCCAACTAAAAGTACAGCAATACATAAAATCGTGTAGATAAATGCAATAAGATTCCAACGTTGATCAGATGATGTATTCATGTGTAAGAAATACACAAGTTGTACAAGAACCTGAGCAACCGCAGTAATTGCAATGACAGTAACTAAAATGCCACGGCTAAAACCACCTGCCATCACCATCCCAAAAGGGATGATGGTAAGAATGACAGAAAGAATAAAACCTACTGTATATTGTTTTACATTACCGTGCGATGCACCTGCAGCATTATGGTCATGACTACTCATTAGAGAACTCCCAGTAAGTAAACGACGCTGAATACACAGATCCAAACGATGTCAAGGAAGTGCCAGAACAAGCTTAAGCAAGCAAGACGACGTGTATTCGGTAGTGTCAAACCGTTCTGTTTGATTTGATACATCAAAACAGCCATCCACACTAAACCAGAAGTTACGTGGATACCATGCGTACCAACCAAAGTAAAGAACGCTGATAAGAATGCGCTCTTAGTTGGTCCATAACCTTCATGAACAAGGTGATGGAACTCATAGATTTCCATCCCAATGAACGTTGCACCAAAAATAAAGGTAACAATTAACCATAAAAGAACTTGGTTAACATTCTTTTTATATGATGCAAGTACTGCAAAACCAAATGTCACAGATGAAATAAGGAGTGCAAAGGTTTCAGCTAATACGAATCCCAAAGAATCATGGAATAAGTCGTATGCACTAGGTGTACCTGGTGGAATATGACTGCTTAATACAGCAAATGCGATGAAGAGTGATCCGAAAAGAATCAAGTCACTCATCAAATATGTCCAGAAACCAAAGACCGTTAAGTCTGTATCATCATGTTCGTGATGACCGTCATGTCCATGGTTATCGTGATGAAGTACTTCAGCCATATCCTTAGTCCTTCTTCAAGTGTTTTTCAAGTAACGCATAGCGTTCATTTTCGATACGTTCAACTTCAGCAGCTGGTACATAGTAATCAACATTCTTAGTGAATGAGCTTGCGATGAAGCTGATGATCGCCGCAACGAATGAAACTGCTACAAGCCACCAAATGTGCCAGATGAGCGCGAAACCAAGAATGGTAATGAACATCGCAATGACGAAACCAGCAGCACGATTTGTCGGCATGTGGATATCTTCATACTTTGTATTGCGAGCATAAGCCACACCATTTTCTTTGTCAGTCCAGAAACGATCGATACCATTAGCAACTGGAAGATGAGCAAAGTTATAAAATGGAGCAGGGGAAGAAGTTGCCCATTCAAATGTACGGCCATCCCATGGGTCGCCAGTGTAATCCATGTTGTCTTTACGTTGTAAGAAACCAACGATGATTTGCATTAAGAAACATGCAATACCGATTGCAACAAGAACAGCACCAAATAATGCGATTGCCAAGTACGGATCCCATTCAGGGTTATCATATGTATTCAAACGACGAGTCATACCCATGAAACCAAGGATATAAAGCGGCATGAATGCAAAATAGAAACCAAAGAACCAGAACCAGAACGCAGCTTTACCCCATGCTTCATTGAGCTTCCAACCAAACATTTTCGGCCAGTAGAAAATGATGCCGGCAAACATACCAAACACCACACCACCGATAATTACGTTATGGAAGTGAGCGATCAAGAAGAGTGAGTTATGTACAAGGAAGTCCGCAGGTGGAACAGCCATAAGTACACCAGTTAAACCACCGATACCGAATGTTACGAGGAAGCCAAGCGTCCATAACATTGGAGTCGTAAAGGTAATGCGACCTTTATACATGGTGAATAACCAAGAGAAGATTTTTACACCAGTCGGAATCGCAATAACCATGGTCATGATACCGAAGAACGCATTTACGTTCGCACCAGCACCCATGGTGAAGAAGTGGTGAAGCCATACAACGAATGCAAGTACAGTAATTGCAATTGTTGCGTACACCATTGACTTATAACCGAACAACGACTTACGAGAGAAAGTTGCAACGATTTCTGAGTACAAACCAAATGCTGGTAATACCAAGATATATACTTCAGGGTGACCCCAAGTCCAAATCAAGTTCACATAAAGCATTGGACTACCGCCAAGCTCATTGGTGAAGAAATGGAAACCGAAGTAACGGTCTAGCGTTAGCATTGCAAGTGTACCTGTTAAAACAGGGAAAGATGCAATAATCAAAACGGCCGTACAAAGTGAGGTCCACGTGAAGATCGGCATGTCCATAAGTTTCATGCCAGGTGCACGCATTTTGATGATGGTAACGAAGAAGTTAACACCAGTTAAAAGCGTACCTAGACCAGAAACCTGGAGTGCCCAAATATAGTAATCTACACCAACACCTGGAGAATATTCGATTCCAGACAAAGGAGGATATGCCATCCAACCAGTTGCAGCGAACTCACCTAGTGCGAGAGAAACCATCATGAGACCCGCAGCACCAGCAAATAACCAGAAGCTAAGAGAGTTCAATAATGGGAATGCAACGTCACGAGCACCAATTTGTAATGGTACCGAGATATTCATCATACCAACGACTAGACCCATTGCTACGAAGAAGATCATGATTACACCGTGTGCGGTGAAAATCTGGTCGTAGTGTTCTGGGTGTAAATAGCCTTCGCCACCACCTTTTGCAAGGAACTGTTGCAAACGCATCATGATCGCATCTGCGAAACCACGCAAAAGCATGACGACAGAAACGATGATATACATGATACCAATTTTTTTATGGTCTACTGATGTGAACCATTCGTTCCACAGGTAGCCCCATTTTTTGAAATAAGTAATACCACCAACAAGTGCGATACCACCTAGAATCATCATTGCAATAGTAACCAACACGATCGGATCGTGCGGAATTGCATCAAGTCCTAACTTTCCAAACATGTCTTATTCCTCTGCAGAAGCTGTGGCATGTTCATCATTAGTATGAGTTGCTTCAGTTGCATGCTCAGCAGAAGCTGAGTGGTCTGCACCGTGATAGTTACTCATGTAATGATTAATAACAGATTCGAACAATTTAGGCTCAACTGAAGAATAATAAGTTACAGCATGTGGCGAAGTTGGATAAGACTTCATTTCTTCAGCTGCTTTCTTTTCTTCTGGAGTCGTTGCTCTTGCTACAAGCGCGTCGATCTGATGTTTAGAACGATTGCCATCTTTAAGCGTTGCTAATTCAGCTTGATCAAGCGTACCTTTTTGAATAGCGGTAGTGCCATTTTCGTCTACTACAACAGTATTGCCTTGACCAGATTTAACAGCTTCTACCCATTGTGCAAATTCAGCATCAGTTACACTATGTGCTTTAAAGCGCATTTGAGAGAAACCGTAGCCTGAATAGTTTGCTGAGATACCACGGAATACACCAGGTTCATCTGCCAATAAATGGAGGTGAGTTTGCATACCTGCCATGGCATAGATTTGACCGCCTAACTGTGGAATGAAGAATGAATTCATTGTGAAGTTAGATGTAATCTTAAAGCTTACAGGCGTTTGTTCTGGGAAGCGTACTTCGTTTACCGTTGCAATGTTTTGCTCAGGATAGATAAAGATCCATTTAAACTGTTCAGCAATAACCTGAATTGTTAATGGAGCTTTATCAGACTCTAACGGACGGTAAGGGTCGTACTTGTGGGAACCCCACCAAGTTAACCAAGCTAAAATACCAATAATAATGACAGGAATACCCCAAACAACAATTTCAATTGCCGTAGAGTGTGCCCATGTAGGTTTATAGTCTGCATCTTTATTCGACGCGCGATATTTCCAACCAAACCACAATGCCATAACGATTGATGGAATTACCACCAATAGCATTAAATAGATCGCAGTCATCATGAGGTCACTTTGACCTTGACCAACCGGACCTTTATTGTTTAGAAGTACTATATCACCACCGCACCCAGTTAAGAGCACAGCAAGCGTTGATAAAGACAATACAGCTAAAATCGTTTGTCTCATTTTACAACCTCGGTGAAGAGTCCCATTCCCTAATTAAATTATGGGATAGCGATTAAAGTGTCGCATGAATGATAAGAATTTTTTGTGAAATGCTTAGCAATCATTCGACACCGCTACGTTGTTGGGCATTATGCCTCATATTGAAAAACTAAGCTACTGATAAAGTGGTCTGAAATGCTTGTTTTAAAACCCGATTTATTTTGTAAGGATTGTTATTTAGCTATAGGCTTTTTCTATAAATATCAGCTTAATATAAAGAAAAGAGGAATAAATCCTCTTTTCTTTATGGATTTGTAATTACTGCTTAATTACTTTGGTTTTCGCGAACTTATCGTGCAAAGTTTGACGGTTTGAACTGATTGCAAAAGCATAATCGATGATGGTAATAATCGGCACGAGTAACAAATTTAGGATAATGAATACAACGCTACGTAGCCAAAAAGCGCGAATAAGACTCACTTGATTGTTATTTTCTACATCCACAATTTTGATACGGGCTAGTTTTTTACCGATACTTTGTCCTGATTTAGCAATGAAATAAGCTTGAATCATGAGCATGACCACAATATAAATCATCATACTTTGCCATGCTTCAGGTGGTATAAGTTGAAACAATTGTTGTTGCAATTCAGCAGCTTTGGCAGAAGCAAATTCAGCAGCCTGCATTTGCTTTTGAATATCTGCAAGCTGTCCATGTTGGTCTTCAGTAAAATAAAACGATGGGATCATTGCAATCGGAAGCCACAACAAAAAATCGATTGCTTTGGCAAATGCACGAGAACCTATTGATGCAAGTTCGACTGTTTCGGTTTTTTGCGATGACGGTTTTGCTTGGTACTGTTGCGTGCTAGATACGGTTTCAGTAGGTTGTGGTGACGGAAAGGGGGTTGATGTATGACCGATTGGTTCATACACAAGTTTTCCTTGGGTTAACTCACCGAGCGTTTTCCATTCACTCAAACCTTCATGCCAAGCAAGATCAGTAAGTAGAACTTGTTGGCTTGCAAGCATTTGATTGACTTGATCTAGCGTGTATGGACCAGCTTGTTGATTATTACGTGCCAAGTAAATTTGCATATGTTCTAAATCTCTATCACAAATGATGAAAAAAGACCCCACCTAGGGGGTCTTTTAAAATAGTAGTTAAGCCTGCTTGATTTTTTCTTCAGCTAAGAAGAACCAAGTATCTAAAACTGAGTCAGGGTTAAGTGACACAGACTCGATACCTTGTTCCATCAGCCATTTTGCAAGATCTGGATGGTCAGAAGGACCTTGACCACAAATACCTACGTATTTTCCAGCTTTACGACAAGCATGGATTGCCATCGATAATAAAGCTTTAACCGCAGGATCACGTTCGTCAAATAAGTGAGAAACGATTCCTGAGTCACGATCTAGGCCAAGCGTGAGTTGTGTTAAATCATTTGAACCGATTGAGAAACCATCGAAATGCTCAAGGAATTGTTCTGCCAATAAAGCATTGGTCGGTAACTCACACATCATGATAACTTTTAGACCGTTCTCACCACGTTTGAGACCATTTTGAGCGAGCAATTCGATAACACGCTTAGCTTCAGAAACAGTACGAACGAAAGGAATCATGATTTGAACATTGGTTAAGCCCATTTCATCACGAACTTTTTTCAACGCACGGCATTCAAGTTCAAAACAATCGCGGAAGTTGTCAGAAACATAACGGCTAGCACCGCGGAAACCCAACATTGGGTTTTCTTCTTCTGGTTCGTATAATTTACCGCCGATCAGATTGGCATATTCATTCGATTTGAAGTCAGACATACGGACGATGACTGGTTTCTCAGCAAATGCTGCTGCAAGTGTTGAAATACCTTCTACCAATTTTTCTACATAGAACTCGATAGGAGATGAATAACCAGCAGTACGTGTCATCACAGCTGCGCGTGTTTCACGAGGAAGGCTTTCGATATTTAACAATGCTTTTGGATGGACGCCGATCATACGGTTAATAATGAATTCAAGACGTGCCAGTCCAATCCCTTCGTTTGGAATCTGAGCAAAGTCAAATGCGCGGTCAGGGTTACCTACGTTCATCATGATTTTGAACGGTAATTGTGGCATCGAATGAATTGAATTGCGTTGTACTTCAAAGTCTAACGCACCTTCATAAATGAAACCTGTATCACCTTCTGCACAAGATACAGTTACTTCCTGCCCATCAGTCAGCACTTCGGTTGCATTACCACAACCGACAATTGCAGGAACACCAAGTTCACGGGCAATAATTGCTGCGTGACAAGTACGACCACCACGGTTAGTAACAATGGCTGCTGCACGTTTCATCACAGGTTCCCAATCTGGGTCAGTCATGTCCGATACAAGTACATCACCGTCTTGAACCTTATCCATTTCTTTGATTGAGGTTACAACACGTACTTTACCCGAACCAATACGCTGTCCAATTGAACGACCTTCACAAACCACAGTACCACGTTGTTTTAATAGGTAGCGTTCCATTGTGCCGACATTTTGACGGCTTTTTACTGTTTCAGGACGCGCTTGAACGATATAGATTTGACCATCATCGCCATCTTTTGCCCATTCGATGTCCATTGGAGCACCGTAATGTTGTTCGATGATGAGGGCTTGTTTTGCAAGCTCATGTAACTCATGATCATTTAATGCAAATTGTTGGCGCTCAGGCTTTTCAACATCTACAACAACAACCGATTTACCCGCCGAACCTTCTTCACCGTAAATCATTTTTTGGTGTTTTGAACCAAGATTACGACGTAAAACAGAATGTTTTCCAGCATTTAAAAGTGGTTTTGATAAGTAGAATTCGTCAGGGTTTACTGCGCCTTGTACGACCATTTCACCCAAACCGTATGATGCTGTAATAAATACCACATCACGGAAGCCAGACTCTGTGTCGAGCGTAAACATGACACCAGCAGCACCCGTTTCAGAGCGAACCATACGTTGAACGCCAGCAGAAAGCGCAACGACACTGTGTTCAAAACCTTGGTGTACACGGTAAGCGATTGCACGGTCATTATATAAAGAAGCAAAAACTTCTTTAATTGCAATCAGGATATTATCGATACCGCGAATATTTAAGAAAGTTTCTTGTTGACCTGCGAAAGAGGCGTCTGGTAAATCTTCTGCAGTTGCAGAAGAGCGCACAGCAACAGCGATGTCTGGATTACCGTTTGAAAGTGCTGTAAATGCTTCACGAATTTCTTGTTCTAAAGTTTCTGTAAGTGGCGTATCAACAATCCATTTGCGGATTTTTGCACCTGTTTCAGCAAGCGCGATAACATCATCAACATTAAGTTGTGCAAGTTCAGCCTGAATTCGAGCATTTAAGCCGCTTTGATCCAAGAACTCACGATAGGCAGCTGCAGTTGTAGCAAAACCACCAGGTACCGATACACCAGCATTGGATAAATGGCTGATCATTTCACCCAAAGATGAGTTTTTCCCACCTACGAGTTCGACATCGTGTTTTCCTAATTTTTCCAGACCGATTACGCGCGCTTCCAAAGTATTTACTCCACTTTTTTTGCAGTATGAATGACTATCATTGGTATGAAATTATACGAATGTGCTTAGATTTAGCGTTTTACTAAGCGACAGTCATGTTAGATGAGTTTACTATAAAGATTATAGAGCACTAAGACAAATGTTTAAGGAGAATTTTGATGCCCGAAAGTAAACAAATTAAACGGAGCGTATTTTTTATTTCGGATGGTACAGCAATCACTGCAGAAACCCTTGGACATTCACTACTTGCACAATTTCCAAATGTCGATTTTGATATCCATATCATGCCGTATATTACGACTGAAGAGGCTGCAATGAATGTTGCTGTAGAGATCAATGCCTGTCAAAGTCGTGATGGTTCCTTACCCTTGGTTTTTGATACTTTGGTTGATCCCCATGTTCGTGAAATTATTAATACTGCCAAGGCCGTAAATTTGGATGTTTTTGAGGGGTTGATTAGTAAACTTGAACAGGAGTTAGGCACACCGCCAACAACATTGGTCGGACAAACGCATGCTGTAACGGATTCGGAGTATTATAAAGCACGTATCGATGCAGTACATTTTGCATTAGATAATGATGACGGGGCGCGTACACGTCATTATGACAAAGCTGATATTATCTTAATTGGTGTATCACGTTCAGGAAAAACCCCTACATCAATTTACTTGTCATTACAATTCGGGATTCGAGTGGCAAACTATCCTTTAACAGAGGAAGATTTGGATGACAACCGTTTGCCAAAAATTCTACGAGAACATAAGAATAAACTCTTTGGATTGATGATTGATGCTGAACGTCTCGTGGCTATTCGGAATGAGCGGAAAGCAAATAGTCGCTATGCAAGTTTTAGTCAGTGCCAAATGGAATTACGTGCGATCGAAGGAATTTATATTTCTGAGGGAATTAAATACTTAAACGTTACAGAGATGTCGATCGAAGAAATATCGACACGTGTTTTACAAATGACAGGTTTAAAACGTCGTATTGGTTAGTTGAGTATGGCTACTGACTAACTCGTGAAGGAAGTAGCCTTATTTATGAAATTTTGTTGTAATTTATAACTTTATGTTAGCAATAAACGCTTAATTAAAATTAAATATTTGATGTTAAATAACAAAATACACTTGTCCTAGAATAGGGGTGAGTGTGCAAAAATCTATGCATTTATGTTAAAATATTGTGACAAAAATCTCACTTTTGCTATTGGTGGTATATGGGTTTTATTGCAGCTGAACCTCTTGAAATAAAGAATTGTATTCAGAGCAAAACCAGTAAAGTTACTTAAGAAGCATGTGAATTCGGCTTTAACTTTTCAATTTAACCATCAAATGAACGAAGTCCAGCAGAACGTTTTTAATCATATACCGAGTCTAGTTTGGTTGCTTTCAGACCAGGGTAATGCTTATTTTTTTAATAAGGTCAGTCAAGAATATATCGGGACAAATGAATTTCAGAAATTCCAAAAAAACTGGATGGACTTGCTTCATTTTGAAGATATTGCACTCTTTCAACGTGAATGGCGACAAGCATTTTCCACGAAAATCCCTTTTCAGCTTGAGTGCCGCTTGAGACACCAATCAGGTGCATACCGATGGTTTTTATTATCAGCAAAATTTGTGGAGGCTGACCACGGTGAGCAAGGGCATTGGTTCATCAATAGTGTAGATATTCATGAGACCAAGCAACATCAACACAATCTCGTGCAGTGTATAAATGCCCAAACCAATATGCTCGATAATAGTGTGGATTGTATCAAGTTATTAGACCTTGACGGCTGTCTGTTACATGTCAATAGGACAGGATGTATTGCCCTTAATATCCCTGAAAATAACCATCGGTTTGGAATGAAATGGACTGAGTTATTGGCACCCGAAATACGCTCCAAAGCGAATTACGCTTTTAAAATGGCACTTAAAGGAAAGGCTGCGCGTTTTCGTGGTATGAGTGGTGAAGGGGATCGTAAACAATATTGGGATAACTTACTTACACCAGTCTTAAATGATAAAGGACAAGTTGTGCAGATTTTGTGCATGTCACGTGATGTGACAGCGCAAAGACAAACCGAGATTCAATTGCGGATTTCCAGTGAGTTGGATGAACTGACAGGATTGTATAACCGTCGCTTCTTTAAGTTACAACTTAAACGCGCATTACAAAGGCATAAAAAGAATAACAAATTTTTGGGCTTGATCTTATTAGACCTAGATTATTTTAAACATGTCAATGATACGCTTGGACATGCGGCAGGCGATCATTTACTCCGTATCTTATCAAAGCGAATAGAAAATACTTTACCAGAAAATACCTTTGTGGCGCGCTTAGGTGGTGATGAGTTTGCGATTCTAGTGAATGGAATAAAGCATGAGCAGGAACTTGAAAGAGTTGCCATTGATGTTAGTCGGCAGCTAGACGCACCAATCACTTATGCTGGAAACTTAATTAATGGCAGTATGAGTATGGGGTGTGCGATATACCCGCGAGATGCAAAAGATTCCTCAAACTTAATGAAATGTGCGGATACTGCTTTGAATGATTTAAAAGCGACAGGAAGGGGTGGTTTCCGTATGTTTAATCAACAGATGGAGATTGCGGCGCAAAACATTGCAGTACAACTTAATCAAGCACGTCATATCATTCGTGATGATTTGATGGTTCCATTTTATCAACCTAAAGTACGTTTATCAGATGGCAAAGTTGTCGGATTTGAGGCCCTATTGCGTTGGCAAACAGATGACAAGCA
Source organism: Acinetobacter haemolyticus (assembly GCF_900406815.1). Taxonomy (GTDB): domain Bacteria; phylum Pseudomonadota; class Gammaproteobacteria; order Pseudomonadales; family Moraxellaceae; genus Acinetobacter; species Acinetobacter haemolyticus_A. Next base: position 25,819 of record NZ_OVCN01000008.1, on the reverse strand, counting down.
CATTCATTCGCCTTGTCATATTGAACAGGCTTTTCAAGATTATGTATTAGCGACAAGAATTAGCGATGCAATACAGAATAAGGTTTTTAAAAATATTGCCATGTGGCTTGAGCAAGGACTGACGGTGGTTCCAATTTCGATTAATGCTGCACCAGTGGAATTTCTCAAGGATAATTACGCAGAGCGTCTGTTACAACGCTTGAATCTATACAAAATCCCGCATCATTTGGTTGAAATTGAAATTACTGAACATATTCTGGATGATCGTGGTTCTGATTACGTGATTAGGGCTTTGAACTTGCTTAAACAGCAAGGTGTTAAGATTGCACTTGATGATTTTGGAACAGGACACTCTTCATTGACACGATTAAGAGATTATCCGGTGGATTGTCTAAAAATTGATTGTGAATTTATTCGTCAAATGAATGGAGATGAAGCGATTTTAGCTATTGTTCAAGCCATTATTGCGTTGGGGCCAAAGTTAGCTTTGGATATCGTCGCTGAAGGCATTGAAAACTCAGATCAATTAGAGTTGCTGAAGCAATTTGGATGTTCAATTGGACAAGGCTATTTATTTAGTCGTGCTGTGAATGTACAACAGGCAACCCATATGATGAAACATGGAATACGTCTATATTAAAGACTGCGATTGTCTGTGTTTACTGCCTGGTCTGAGCGGTTTTAATCTATTGACCTAAAGCTAGGTTGGAATGTCGACAGAGTCAAAATGATCTTAGACTTATCCATCACAAGGCTTATATCAGAATAAGCCTTGTACGTTTCATTGAAAGTACTACTTACTTTTTAAGTCCATCAATAAACTAAAGTTATCCAAGCGTTTTTGCGTATCATAGATATCACAAGTAAAAATAAATTCATCTACATCATATTGCTCGGCAATCTTATTTAGCCCAGCTTTAACAGTTTCTTGGGAACCAATTTGAGCCATTGCATAAAAATTCTGAATCGCCAATTGTTCAGCACTACTCGCAAGCCCATCGGTTGATTCAATCGGAGGTTTAAGTTTAAGACTATGACCTCGAATCAAATTCAATATTCTCTGATATGAGCTGGTGGCTAAAAATTGTGCTTCTTCATCTGTTGTAGCAACCACAGTTGGTACACCCATAGACACATAAGGCTTATCCAAATATTCCGAAGCTTGGAAATTCTCACGATAGATTTCAATTGCTTGGGCGAGCATTCTAGGGGCGAAATGTGAGGCAAAGGAATAAGGTAGCCCTAGTTTTGCAGCAAGTTGGGCACTAAATAAACTCGAACCTAATAGCCAGACGGGTACATGTGTATTTTGCCCAGGCGTAGCAACAATTTTTTGATTGGGGGCAGGTTCTTTAAAATATTGTAAAATTTCAATGACATCTTGAGGGAATTGATCTTCAGTTTCTTGACGTCCGCGGCGCAACGCTCGCATCGTCATAGGATCGGTACCTGGTGCACGACCTAAGCCAAGTTCAAAGCGATTTGGATAGAGTGTCGCTAAAGTACCAAATTGCTCTGCGACGACTAATGGGGCATGATTTGGAAGCATGATGCCCCCTGATCCCAGTCTGATTTTTTGAGTATGTGCAGCAATAAAACCTAATAAGACAGCGGTTGCTGAGCTAGCGATCCCATCCATATTATGATGTTCAGCAAGCCAAAAACGTTCATAGCCCAGTTTTTCTGCATGCTGAGCCAGCTCCAATGCATGACGTAGTGAAAACTCAATACTGTGTTCGTCTCGTACGGGAGCTAATTCTAAAATAGAGAATTTGATCTCTTGTAGTGATTTCATCATAGATACTCAATCTTATATATCGAAATAATACGATATAGGTTGGAGTTTGTATATCGAATTTATTCGATTTATTTGTATCTATTTTTAAATTAAAAAAAAGCACCCGAAGGTGCTAAGGAGGTATCGAAAATTGAATTATCGATTTTTGTACCAACCACGATGTAATCCATTGTCGTGGCGATATTTTTTGTTAGATTTGTAATGGCGACGATTATCATATGAATGACGGTTATCGTAACGGCGGTCATAACGTCGATCAGCATCACGATCTTGAGCAACTTTATTGCCTAATGCTGCACCACCTGCCGCACCAACTGCTGCGCCAATATATCCACCGTTAGTACCACCCATGTTGTTACCCACAGTATAGCCACCAACACCACCTAAGCCGCCACCGATGGCTGCTTCAGTACGATTACGTTTATTGCTAGAAGCAGCAGCGCCACCAGCACCACCAATCGCTGAACCAATCATTGCGCCTGTGTGTCCACCAAGCTCTTTACCAACTGCTGTACCAACCACGCTTCCTAGAGCAGATGTAGCCGCCACACGTGTTGTATTATCAGCATGGGCAACTGTCATCATAGAAGTTGCTGCAAGGAAGATACTACATAACCAGATATTTGATTTCACTTTGATGCTCCTTGTCCACATTGATTGGACAATATTCTTTTAACTTGTGACAAATGTAACAAGTCTTTTGTGAGAAAGTATGGAGCTGTTTCCCCAGATTGATGGCGTTTATTGAGGGTTTTGTATGTGATCTATTACAAATAGAGCAATTATGAAGAAATATTGGTGAACATAAACTAAGCAACAGATGATAGAAGAATAAAGTACAATAATAACAAGTTTGATTTGGATTTTGTTATGTTGCTGGAAAAAATTCTGCAATCACAAGGCTTTGGTTCACGTAAATATTGCCAGCAGCTTATAAAAAACGGGGCAGTCATCATTGAAAATCAGGTCTGTCATAATCCAAAGCAGAACTTTGGTACAGAAGATTTGATTTTTCAGGTTTTTGAAGAAGAATATCATTATCGAGAACATCTTTATCTTGTTCTGAATAAACCACAAGGTTATGAGTGTTCACATCAAGCAACGCATCATAAAAGTGTTTTTAGTTTATTGCCCGAGATTTTAATTCGTCGCGGTGTGCAATGTGTCGGACGTCTCGATCAAGATACTACGGGGCTTTTGCTTTTAACAGATGATGGGCAATATTTACAAGCATTGACCCATCCTAGGAAACATGTCCCGAAAGTATATTGCGTTTCCACAGCTGATCCAATTACGCCTGAACAAAAGCATCAATTAGAGGTGGGTGTGGAATTGCGTAATGAAAAAGGTATCTACGCGGCAACAGACATCAAGCTGATTTCAGAGCATCAACTTGCGATGACGATCCATCAAGGTGTTTATCATCAAGTCAAGCGGATGATCGCAGCAGTAGGGAATAAGGTTGAATACTTGCATCGACAACAAATAGGCTTACTTGAGTTACCTACATTAGAAGAAGGACATTGGGACTATTTAACAGCTGAGCAAAAGCAACTTAGTCAAAATATTTCCGATAGAGCTGAATGAAATTTGCACTATCACTGAGTTTTAGAAAGCTTTTACTTCAAGAAACAGTGGAAGGTTTTAAACTCATCATCATGGATAAAGCCCATTTTTTCATAAAGCTGATGAGACTGGAAGTTATTACGTTGTGTTTCCAAACTAATGCGTTGCGCATTTTCGTGGCGTGCAAATAATATTGCAGTGTCAATCAGTTGTTTGGCAGAACCTTGTTTTCGAAAACTTGGTGTGACATAGACATCATCTAATATATAGTAAGTTTCGCAAGCTACTGATGAAAAAGCGAGATAAAGCAGAACAAAACCTGTAAAAATTTCATCTTTTACATGTATGAAAATAACGCTGTCTTTGTTTTCAAAACGGTGCTTTAAAAATTGATAAGATTGGGCAATATTTGATGAGGCGCCGTAGAATTGGCGATATTCATCAAATAAAACGGCAAGTTGATGAAGATCTTCTCGGGTCGCTCTCTTTACGATCATTCCTATCTATCCTTGAGTTTATAATTTTATTAGGAATGACAGAATAGCGAAAAAGAATCAGCGTAAAAAATAAAAACTTGTGTATAAATGCAACATTGTTAAGTTTTGTCACTTTCTCCTAAAAGCGCATTCAACTCTTCAAATAAATCTTCATGATCATCTTCAACATCAACACTAGGTTGATTGTCTGTTGAGGCAGCAGCTTTAGATTTACGTAATTTAAGTAATTGTTCCATGTTTATGTTTTGATTTTCGATTGCAAAAGGAATTGATTTCGTCAGAACAACCTGTTTAAAAAAAAGGCGAACCGCTTGGGCAGGGGATATGCCAAGTTGTTTAAAGACAGCAAAAGCTTGCTTCTTTTCCTGTGAATCAAGTCGAACCTGATAAACTTCTGTTTTTCTCATGAAGAATAAGACCAAATATTTTTAGTTATCGTCATGTATTTTAAACCATTGCAATGTAATTTCAATATTTTTGAAGTGAAATTATAGAATAATTGTCATTACGATGTATCTACAGTGTCAATTCAAACTTGGAGTTAAAGTATATTTCTCGTTTAGAAACAGGGTCGCGGAAAAAGATTTCTTTCGCAAGTAGCTGTAAAGGATTGGAAAAATCATTACTCGATTTGTGTATGACATTAGGATAAAACTCATCATTTAAGATCGGGATACCTAGATAATTAAGGTGAACGCGTAATTGATGTTGCTTACCTGTTAGGGGTTTAAGTCGGTATTTAGCGTAGGATTTATTGTGTTCTAACAGCTCAATTAAGGTCTCGGTATTACTTGGTTTTTCTAAGTTAACTTGCATAGTGTAAAAGGGCTGACCTTTCTCTAAATGTAGTTTAACTGTTTGTGGAAAATATAATTCAGGGCGATAAGGTGCAATCGCATGGTAAATTTTTTGTACCTTTCTATCGGCAAAAAGCTGTTGATAGATACCTCTTGCGGTTGCTTTTTTACAGAATAAAACGACACCTGCTGTTTCACGATCAAGCCGATGGATTGGGGTTAGATCCTCGTAACCCGTCTGTTTTTTTAAGCGTACAAGTAGGGTTTCTTGGACATATTGACCTGTCGGGCTCATGGTGAGAAAGTGGGGTTTGTCGACCACAAGTAGATCTTCATTTTCAAATAAGATTTCATGTTGAAATGGGACATGGACTTCATACGCAAGAAAACGATAGTAAAAAATATGCGTATTGGCAGTATAAGGACTATCTAATTTTAGTTTTTTGCCTTCAGCTGAATAAATTAACCCGTCGTTAAAACGTTGTTGCCATTCTTCAGCTTGAATATGTTCAAAATGTTGGCACAGGTATTCGAAAATTGTATTTATCGTTATGCCGTGCGGTAAAAAGACTTTACTCGCGCTGACACCATCAATTAAAGGAGGTGTAAATTCAAACACAGACTTCATACAGCAAAATTAACCTAATTTAAGCGGAGTAAAATAAGCCAGTTTCAATGCGGTTGATTAGGCTTTAATTCGCGGCAATGTTATCATAGCCATCATTCCAATTTTGTTTTAATTGCCATGTCGTATTCAGTGAAATTTACTTTAAATCATGAACAAGACACTCAACGTTTTGCACAGATACTTTCTCAGCTGATACATTCGGGCATTATCTATTTAATTGGGGATTTGGGAGCTGGCAAAACAACTTTTACGCGTTATTTTCTACAAAGCCTTGGGCATCAAGGTTCAGTAAAAAGTCCAACGTATACCTTGGTCGAGCCTTATACCATTCAAGGTAAAGAAATTTTTCATTTCGACTTATATCGTTTAGATGACCCTTATGAACTTGAATTAATGGGGATTCGTGACTATTTAGAAACACCCGATGCGTTATTTTTATTTGAATGGCCATCAAAAGGTGGCAATGAAATTCCTAAGCCTGATGTTGTGATTGATATCCAAAAATCAGATGATGAACTTACTCGATTTGTGACGATTACTGTAGATTCTGAATCTTTATACCAAACTTTACAGGAACAATTGCATGGCGCATGATGCAACTCGTCGTATTCATACACTTGACGCTGCTTTAGCGAACCAAATTGCCGCTGGTGAAGTGATTGAACGTCCTTCATCTGTGGTGAAAGAATTATTAGAAAACTCAATTGATGCTGGCGCAACTGAACTAATTATTCGGGTTGCACAAGGCGGTTCTACCCTGATTGAAATCATTGATAATGGCAACGGGATTCATCCCGAAGATTTGCCTTTGGCGGTGATGCGTCACGCGACGAGTAAAATTCAAACCGCGGATGATTTACATGCGATTGTCAGTTTGGGATTTCGTGGAGAGGCGCTGGCTTCAATCGCAGCAGTATCACGTTTAACCTTGACCAGTAGCCGAGATGAGCAAGGTGTTGGATATCAAGTCGAAGTAAATGGTACCGCATTTGATCATCAACAAATTCAAGCTGTGGCTGCCCAAAAAGGAACCCATATTCGCGTACAGGATTTGTTTTTTAATGTGCCTGCTCGTCGTAAATTCTTAAAAAAGCCAGGTACTGAATTTAGTCATATTGAAGAAATTGTACGTCGTTTGGCTTTGACTCATTTTGAGATTCGATTTGTACTCGAACATAACGATAATATTCGTTTGAACCTGCCTGTGGCGGACAGTGGTGAATTGCGTTACCAACGTGTTCAGCAACTTTTGGGGCAGCAGTTTATCCAAAATGCCTATTGGATTGATGCCGAAAGTGTAAATATGCGTTTGTCAGGATGGTTAGGTCATCCCTCTGATGCCAGAGCGCAAGCCGATATGCAATACGTCTATGTAAATGGTCGTATCGTAAAAGATAAAACTATTTCACATGCATTACGTATGGCCTATGAAGGCATCTTGCATGGACATCAACATTCTTCTTATTTGTTGTTCTTAGAAGTTGATCCTGAAAATATTGATGTGAATGTACACCCAACGAAGCACGAAATTCGTTTTTTGAATCAGCGTGAAGTGCATGAGTTCGTGCGGCATTATGCTAAAGCAACGCTATCACAATTTCAGACAGCAAGTGCTGATTTAGCTCAGGCAATGAAACTTGATGAAATACAGAGCGAAGCGGCTCAATATCAATCACAACCGAAATATCAAGAACAATTTAATTTACACAGAGCGACCGTTACTGAACCGTCATTAAATCAACAAACAGAGGTATCAACAGATCTGTTAACTGAGTTTAATCAAAGTCGTCCTCAAGCTGTTCACTATAATTCAGGGCAATCACAGCAACCACGGTATAATGGTTCAGGTCAATTGAATAATGCGCTTAAAACTTATCTGGCACCTTTAAGAGAGACAGATACTCCAGCAGTTTCCCTCGATAATAGCGGCGGTGACGTAGATGAACAAACAGCTCCGTCAAGAGTAGATGAATTTCCGCTTGGTATTGCAATTGCACAATTACATGGCATTTATATATTGGCGCAAAACATTGAAGGTTTAATTATTGTTGATATGCATGCCGCGCATGAACGAATTTTATTGCAGCAAATGAAAGCAGCATGGGATAAGCCAGAATTTTGGGTTTCTCAACAATTATTGATCCCTAAAGTAGTCTCAATTACGCGTATGCAAGCCACACGTGTAGAAGATTTGCAACCACAATTGCAACGTTTGGGGCTTGAAATAGACCAGTATGGCGATGAACAAGTGATCGTGCGCGGTGTACCCGCGATTTTGCACAAAGCTGATTTTTCAAATTTAATTCCCGAATTACTTAATGATTTGGATCCAAATGATGAGGCGCGTGGCTTATTACAAAAACGAGATGAGTTGTTAGCAGGTATGGCATGTCATGGGGCAGTACGTGCTCATCGTCAATTAAGTCTGTCTGAAATGAATGCTCTGTTACGTCAAATGGAGCAAACTGAATTTGCAAGTCAATGTAATCATGGCCGTCCGACTTGGCGCGCATTTCCACTTCAACAATTAGATAAATTATTTGCTCGAGGAGAGTAGTTTTACATGTCGAATCAATTGCCCGTCATCAATTTAATGGGGCCTACCGCAAGTGGTAAAACTGCATTGGCATGTGAACTCTATGAGCGTGGTCATTATGAGCTTATTTCTGTTGATTCAGCTTTAGTTTATAAAGATATGGATATTGGTACTGCAAAGCCCACTAAAGAAGAACAAGCGCAATACCCACATCATCTCATTGACATCATTACGCCATTAGAAGTGTACTCAGCCGCGCAATTTGTTGAAGATGTTTGCCCCCTCATTGACGATATGCATGCCCGTGGTAAAACTCCGATTTTGGTCGGTGGAACAATGCTGTATTTTAAAGCCTTGCTTGAGGGGCTCGCAGATAATTTACCGAATGCAGATCAAGCAATACGAGATGCGATTATGGCGAAAGCGGAGCATGAAGGTTGGCAAGCAGTTTATGATGAATTGGTAAAAGTGGATCCAGTTGTGGGTGAGAAATTTAAAGTGTCGGATAAACAGAGAATTATTCGAGCTTTAGAAGTTTATCGAATTACAGGCGCGCCAATAACAAAACTACAAGCTGAACAACCTAAAAACCAACCGTATCGTTACACATTTCATAACTACGCATTAATGCCTGATCGGTTAGAATTACATCAACGCATTGAGCAAAGATTGAGCAAAATGTGGAGCATTGGTTTTTTAAATGAAGTTGAGGAATTAATTAGAAAATACGATTTAAATGATAGTTTACCCTCCATGCGTTCTGTGGGTTATCGCCAAGCTTTAGATTTTTTATTAAAAAGTGACTTAAGTCTCAAAAATAAAGTAGAAATGGAGAACAAAGCGTTATTTGCGACACGGCAACTCGCCAAACGTCAATACACTTGGTTACGTTCTTTGCAAGAAATACACGATTTTAAAACTTACGTGACGATAAAGCAGGCGAAAGAAGACTTGCGAAACTTCTTGGGATAAAGCAAAATTCGCAAGCTGTCTTTTTATAATTTTTAGTTGAAAAATAAAGATAGTTTTTTTGCGCTGATTTAAAAATTTTTGGAGTTAAAAATGTCTAAAGGTCAAACTTTACAAGATCCGTTCTTAAATTCTCTCCGTAAAGAACGTATTCCAGTTTCTATTTTCCTTGTGAACGGTATCAAACTACAAGGTCATATTGAGTCTTTTGACCAATATGTTGTATTACTTAAAAATACTGTAAGCCAAATGGTTTACAAACATGCAATTTCTACAGTTGTTCCTGCACGTAACCCACGTCCAGCTGGTGCTCAAGGTTCTGGTGGATTCCCAGCACAAGGCGCTACTGGTGGCTTCGGTGGTCAAGGCGCTACTGGCGGCTTCGGTGGTCAAGGTGGCGGCTTCGGTGGTCAAGGCGGCGGCTTCGGTGGTCAAGGTGGCTTCGGCGGTCAAGGTGGCTTCGGTGGTCAAGGTGGCTTCGGCGGTCAAGGTGGCTTCGGTGGTCAACAAGGCGGCTTTGGTGGTCAAGGCGGCTTCGGTGGTCAAGGTGGTTTTGACAACGAAACTAAATTTGAAGATGGTCAAGACGACGAAAACAATCGTTAATAGATTGATGATCTTTAAAATGCCAGTCTCTATTTAGACTGGCATTTTTTTGTTTATTGAAAAGCTAGAATAGATATTATGGAAATTATTGCTGCCGCAGCCTGTTGTAGTGTCATTGTTTCGATTTTATTGAAATATTTTAAGACCAAGGGTTTTGATGTTTTTCAGATGATTGCATGGAATTATTTAAGTGCAAGTATTTTATGTTTCTACTGGTTTAAAACTGATATTACCCATGTCTCACTGAGTCATACACCTTGGTGGTTAATTTTCATTTTAGCTGTTTTATTGCCGAGTATCTTTTTGTGTTTGGCTAAATCATTGCAATATGCAGGAATTCTGAAAACAGAAATTGCCCAGCGTTTAGCGGTAATTCTATCCTTATTGGCTGCCTATTTTATTTTTGGCGAACAATTTAGCCACTTGAAGTTAATCGGTGTGGGTTTAGGTATTGTTGCCATACTGGCGATTATTTTTGGTCAAGCAACGGAACATTCAAATAAAGCTATTAATTTAAAATCCGCTTTGTTTTTACTTAGTGTTTGGGCGGGCTATGCGATTATTGATGTATTGCTTAAATATAGCAGTAGTCTTGGTTTACAGTTTGCAGTCACGCTTAATTTAACTTTTATTGGTGCTTTTATTTTATCAATAGCCTATCTTGCAGTGACGCAACCGCATTGGCAACCAAAAAATATTTTTATGGGTTTGATTTTAGGTGGGCTTAACTTTGCCAATATTGCCTTATATGTGAAAGCACACATGGTATTTAAAGAAACGCCTGCAATTGTCTTTGCTGGGATGAATATTCTTGTTGTTATTTTAGGTGTATTGAGCGGCGTGATTTTATTTAAAGAGCGTTTGAAAGCATACACATGGCTTGGTTTGGTTTCAGGCATCGTGGCTGTGCTTTGTTTGGCGAGAGCAATGATGACCTAAAAGAAAGGGAGTAAGCTAAGTTACTCCCGCATTCTATAAGATTATAAACGCGTAAAAATAACGTCATCTGCCAAGCGTGATTTAGGAAGTTTGGCATTGAAGTCCGTTTCACTGCGATAACCAAGCGATACAATCACAGAGGCTTTGAGGCCTTTTTCGGTCAAACCAAATTCTTGATTAATCGTATTGCGGTCAAAGCCTTCCATTGGTGTCGCATCAATGCCTTCAAGTCCTGCTGCAAAAAGTAGTTGACCTAAGGCAAGATAGGTTTGATTTTCCATCCAGGCTGGAAGGTTTTTTAACTCATTACGGTAAAACTCGACATAGCCTTGACGTGTGTCACGTTGACCCTGTTTTGCAGTTTCATCTTTAAAACGCCCACTTAACTCATCTTGTTGAAGTAGTTGTTCTAAATATTCAGCTGAAATATCAGTGCGTGTGCAAAAAATGAGAGTGTGAGAGGAGTTCAGTACTTTAGCCGCATTATAGATATAGTTGCCTGTTAAACCCGAAGCGATTCGTTGTTTTGCAGCATCTGTTTCAGCGACAATAAAATGCCAAGGTTGAATATTTACAGAGGATGGACTAAAGCGTAATACTTCTAGAAGTTTTTCAAATTGTTGTTGGGGGATTTTTTTCTCGGCATCGTAAGCTTTTGTTGCATATCGCGTTTTTGCAGTAACGAGTGTATCCATCCGTCATATCTACTCAATTAAAAAAATTTCATTTATTTTACTTGATATCGGCTTGACTGAAAGTAGCTAAATGTGAATTTTCATATAGATTTAAGTCGTATGTCAGTAATTTCAAATGGCCAAGTTAATAACGTTTTATACTGATCTCTTTATTTAAAGCGCTCCATATTTTAATTTTTACAAGGTTGATCACACGTTAGAATGGGTCAATATGACCATTTCTTAAAATCAATTTTATAATTATCTTGTTCATTCATTTCAAGAATCCAAGCCGAGTCTGCGCGCCAGTCACCCAATACTATTCTTTGTTTATTCTGTATTTGATGAATTTCAGGACGATGGGTGTGTCCATGAATTATTAAGTCAACATGTTGGATTGCATCATCAACCGCATGATCATTCACATCCATAATGTCATAGCTTTTCAATTGTTTGTTTTCACTACTTTTTTTACGAAAACCATTAGCTAGTTTTTGTCTAAAGCTTAATGGAGTACGTTTTATTAAGCCCAATAATACGGGGTTACGGATCACTTTGCGGAAACGCTGGTAAGCTACATCATCAGTACAGAGTGCATCGCCGTGTTCCAAACGGAATGTATGCTGTTGAATGTGCAGGGTATAAACGTCAGGCAATAGAATGCCATTAAATTGATCTAAGAACTTTTGACCTAAGGCAAAATCACGATTTCCTACTTGGAAGTAAATATGATTATCCATAGCAGTAAAGGATTGCAGGGCAGCGATAATTTCATCCAACCAAGGGGCAGTATAATCGTCGCCAATCCAAGCATTAAACCAGTCACCTAGAATGTAGAGCTGAGTATTTTTATTTTTATATTCGTCTAATAAAGCCAAAAACCCTCGAACAAGTCGAGGGTGATCAGGTGACAAATGTAGATCAGAGGTAAACAGGTAGGTCACTTTTTTATCCTTTTAATCTCCCTAAATCCCTCTTTAAAAAGAGGGACTTTCCTCCCTTTATAGAGGGACTTGTGTAGCAGTGCTACTCAGGAGAGATTTTTATTCAGAGATAATTTTAGCAGATTCGATAACTACGTTTTCTAAAGGAACATCGGCATGATAACCACGGTTACCAGTACGAACCCCTTTAATTGCAGCGACAACGTCCATGCCTTCAACCACTTTACCAAATACAGCATAACCCCAACCTTGAGCTGTTTTACCAGTGTGGTTCAAGAAAGAGTTGTTTTTAACATTGATAAAGAACTGAGCAGAAGCAGAGTGAGGAGCTTGGGTACGCGCCATTGCAATTGTGCCTTCATCGTTACTTAAGCCGTTGTCAGCTTCGTTTTCGATCGAGTCACGTGTTGCTTTTTCTTTGAAGTTTTCGTCCATGCCACCGCCTTGGATCATAAAACCATCAATCACACGGTGGAAAATTACGCCGTCATAGAAACCATCACGTACATATTCTAAGAAATTTGCAACCGTTTTTGGTGCTTTTTCAGCGTTAAGCTCAAGAACAATACGACCTTTGTTGGTATTTAATTCGACTTGAGGAAAACTCATTACATTAATCTCCTAAACATGGGCAAATTGACCATGGGTTTTTGGTTGAGAGAAGCATAAGCAAACTGTAAACTACAAGGCAAGTAAAAAACGTTAAAATCTTTCAGAAAAAGTAAAGATTCCGTTTTTATTCCCTATTTTTAACTGTAAGAAGTGATTTACACCCTATGAAGCCAAATGATGTTGTTTCAGAACTGCCAAAGAACCCGACACCGAATACGCATGCCTCTGTCGACAACGCGCAGCAAGAACAACAGGCAGGCTTAGATTTTGTACGTCAGGTAATCACAGATGACCTAAAAGAAGGACGTACTCAAAAAGTTGTGACGCGTTTCCCACCTGAGCCAAATGGTTATCTGCATATTGGTCATGTGAAAGCAATTTGTCTCAATTTTGGTGTTGCTGAAGAATTTGACGGTTTATGTAATCTACGTTTTGACGACACGAATCCAGATGCCGAAGAACAAGAATACGTTGATGGGATTGCCAATGATGTGAAATGGTTGGGTTTTAACTGGAATGGTGAACCTCGTTATGCATCAGGATATTTCGATCAACTCTATGCATGGGCTGTTCAGTTGATTGAACAAGGGGATGCTTATGTGGATTTACAATCTCCTGAAGAAATTAAACTGAATCGTGGTAATTTCGTCGAGCCAGGTAAAAACTCGCCGTATCGTGATGCGACAGTTGAAGAAAACCTAGCGCGTTTTGAACAAATGCGTAATGGTGAAATTCAAGAGGGCGGTGCTGTATTGCGTGCCAAAATCGATATGGCAAGCCCAAATGTGCATATGCGTGATCCGATTTTGTATCGTGTATTACATTCTGAACATCACCAAACAGGTGATAAATGGAAAATGTACCCAATGTATGACTATGCTCATCCATTGTCTGATGCAATTGAGGGCATTACTCATTCACTGTGTACCTTGGAATTCCAAGATCACCGTCCATTCTATGATTGGGTTGTTGAGAAAGTTCACTCCAAAGCCGTACCTCGTCAGTATGAATCTTCGCGTCTAAATGTTGATTATACGATTACCTCTAAACGCAAATTGCGTAAATTGGTCGAAGGAAGTTATGTCAATGGTTGGGATGATCCACGTATGCCAACTGTAGTAGGTATGCGTCGCCGTGGCTTTACTCCAGAAGGCTTACGTGATTTCTGTAAGCGTGTTGGCGTTTCTAAAACAGATGGTATTGTCGATGTGGCAATGCTTGAATTCTGTATTCGTCAGTCTCTAGAAAATACCGCTGCGCGTGGTATGGCGGTACTTGATCCATTGAAAGTAACGTTAACCAATTTGCCAGAAGAATTAGATTTAACGCATAAACGTCATCCAAATGTGGATATGGGTGAACGTGTGATTCCTTTAACCCGTGAACTTTATATTGATCGAAAAGATTTTGAAGAAGTTCCACCTAAAGGCTTTAAGCGTTTAATTCCTGATGGTGAGGTGCGTTTACGCCATGCGTATGTGATCAAATGCGATGAAGTCATCAAAGACGAAAATGGTGAAGTCGTTGAACTTAAATGCTCAATTGATCCTGATACTTTAGGCAAAAATCCTGAAGGACGTAAAGTTAAAGGTGTGATCCATTGGGTTTCGGCGAGCAAAGGTGTACCTGCTGAAGTTCGTATTTATGATCGTTTATTTACGGAAGCTGCGCCAGATGCAGATGATGATTTCTTGGCAAATCTGAATCCAGAATCATTAAAAGTAGTTCAAGCGGTGATTGAACCTGCTTTGGCACAGGCAAAACCTGAAGACCGCTTCCAGTTTGAGCGCGAAGGTTACTTTGTGGCAGATCAACACGATCACCAAGCAAGTAAGCCAGTGTTTAACCGTATTCTTGATTTAAAAGATAGTTTTAAAGTTGAGAAAAAATAAGCCTGAGCTTATTTAAGAACGGGACATTGTAATTTGATAAAAAGCCCAATTTTTAATTGGGCTTTTTTTATTTTATGGATTGAGATAAAAGTAGACCACAAGAAAAACAAACAGCATCGTCGTTGCGATCAAATAAGTATCTATCGTATGAAAACTTTTGAGAAACTTTAGCATAACTTTCACCCATCTCCGCAAAAAGGAACAAAATAAAAAAACATATAATGTTTATATTCTATTGTTTAGTCTAAAATTTCTTTAAATTATCGTGTGAGTATTTCATGTGTACGTTGTGTAATCTAAGCTTAATAAATGTAATATTTTAAGGTTTTTTCCAACAGTATTTATTTTTATGATTGGTTTTATAGATTTATTTAGAAGTTGAGTAAGCTCATCGAAATTAACTTACTCATGGCGAATGTATTACGTCAAACTGATTTGACCTAAAAATCTTTGAATGACTTGTTGCGCTTTCGATTCTAATTGCAAAGCGTAGCTTAAATTTCCTGCTCTTAGTTCAGGAATGGATAATCCTGCTTGGCCGATTTCACAAGTATGACCAATTAGCCATTTTTCAAAACTTTCTTGTGTAATTTCGATATGAAATTGCAGTGCTAAAATATTATTTCCCACTGAAAAGGCTTGATTTGGATAAATAGCAGAGCTGGCAAGCAAAGTACTATTGTCTGGTAAATCAAAAGTATCGCCATGCCAGTGTAAAACTTCTATATTTTCGAGGGCTGCTAATGGATTGTTTTCAACAGCATCAACTTCTAGCTGACTCCATCCAATTTCTTTTTGATGCCCCGCATAGACTTTTGCACCCAACGCATGTGCAATAAGTTGGGCCCCTAAACAAATCCCTATAGTAGGTTTATTGTCTTGTAAACGTTGTTTTAAACCTGCTATTTCATCCAGAAGAAAAGGGTAGTCTTCCGTTTCATAAACACCAATTGGCCCACCTAACACAATGGTTAAACCATCGTAATTAAGCGCGGGAGTAAGATCATCAACACCTGCCTCAAAATAACGGACACGGAAGCCGAGTTGATAAAAAAGATCTTCTAATGAGCCTAAATCTTCAAAAGCGAGATGTTGAATGGCATAAATTGTTTTAGGTAGGGATGCTGCAATTGGAGTCTTCACGGGAGCACATTTCCAAAAATAGAAATTAATGCATTTTTTTCTCAAGCCATGCAAATAGATCTTTGTAAACTTGTTCACGCACAGGTGGCGCAGATAGTACAAGGTCATGCAAGCCATTATGAATGGCTAGAGTTTGCACATCTCCCTCCATTTTTTTCGCATTATGAGTCATGTCTTTTACATCAAGAATGACATCACTTTGTTGAGCATCAATACCCCATTTTTTAGGATATTTAGATTGGTGCGAATGCATAATCAGAGTCGGAATATTTAGGCGAATGCCTTGGTGGATTTCTTTTTGTGCCTCATGAATAGCATGAACAAAGCATAATCGAACAAAAGGAACAGTTTTTGGTTTCCAGTTTAAATTAAAGTCCCACTCGCCATAAAATGCTTTGTGTAGGCTCGGGACGTACCATTGGTTTAATCCACTTGGAAATTTAGCATTTGGTAAGCGTTTACCAACTTCACTGAGTAAAGGTATACCGACTTTTTTCTCTAAGATACTTTTGTAAAAATCATAAAAAGGACTATTTGCCCATAACGCTTTAACTAAACGATGATCTGGGTAATGAGCCGCGTAAAGGGTACTGATTAAACCACCTGTTGAGTGACCTGCAAGTAACACTTGATTATGATTTTCTTGTCCAATGATTTCGAGTGCCTTGCTGATTTCTGCATCATATTCACGTAGATCTAAAACATAATAAAGTTTTTGATGGGGAAGTTTTGAACGCCCGTATTTTCTTAGATCAAGCGCATAAAAGTCATAACCTTGTTGGTTAAACTGCTCAGCCATTTCAGTTTGGAAAAAATAATCGGCGAAACCATGAATATATAACACCGCTTTTTTTGTGACGTGGTTGGCTTTCTTGCGTATCAATGTAGCAACCACTTTTCCATCATAATCATCAGCAAAATTCAACGTCAGTTGTTCAAAGTCATCGCCGAGTATATCTGTTTGATAAGTATGTAGATTTAAGCTATTCATTTTTATATTCAGCCTGAATTTATTTATAACCACCATAAATGAAAAGACCAATATGTCAATGAGATTCTAAGATCCAAAGGGTTTAAGACCGCATGTTGACACTCAGACTATAGCATGTGTTGAGCAATGAAAATTTTAAAGGCAAGTCAACGAAGTTTTCTTGTTTGAGTTTTTATTTTTGGCAAAAAATCGTTAAGCTATGTGCTGTTGTTTTTGACTGATGAAATTATGAAACAAGAGACTGCACTGAAACTTTTAAAAGCTGGGGAAAATGTTTTTTTAACAGGTTCAGCAGGTGCAGGAAAGACCTATACGCTTAATCAATATATTCATTACCTAAAAGTGCGTAAAGTCCCTGTTGCGATCACGGCATCTACTGGGATTGCAGCAACTCATATGAATGGGATGACAATTCATACATGGGCAGGGATTGGAATTAAAGATAGTTTGAGTGATGATGATCTCAAACGAATGAAAGAACGTAAATACTTAAAAGAGCATTTAGAAAATGCCCAGGTTCTCATTATTGATGAAATTTCTATGCTGCATGCCAAGCAACTTAATCTTGTGAATCAGGTGTTGAAATATTTTAAAGAGAGTGACGAGGCTTTTGGCGGAATTCAGGTCATTGTGGCTGGTGATTTCTTTCAGTTGCCACCTGTGGGTCGCAATGGTGAAGCCAACCGTGATAAATTTTGTTTTATGTCTGATGCTTGGGTTGAAGCGAAATTTAGAGTTTGTTATCTCACTGAGCAGCATCGTCAAGACGATGAAATACTGAATCAGATCTTAAATGCGATTCGTGCCCAGAATATTCAAGCTGACCATATTCAAGCTTTACAACAATCTCGTGATCAAGATATCGGTGATACTTTCACACGCTTATATACTCACAACATGGATGTAGATAATATCAATTATCAACATTTAAATGAGATCGACACTGAAAGTCATCAATTCAATGCCGTGCTTGGTGGCAATGACAAGCTCATCGAAACCTTAAAGTCTTCTGTTCGCGCACCCGAAGAACTGAGCTTGAAAAAAAATGCTAAAGTTATGTTTGTTAAAAATAATTTTGACATGGGGTATATCAATGGCAGTTTAGGTGAAGTCATTGGTTTTGAGGAAGATGATCAACAGGGACTCCTTCCTAAAGTAAAGTTAACAGATGGGACTACTTTGTTAGTGGAACCTGAAACCTGGTCTATAGAAAACGAAGCAGGTAAGGCCATCGCCAGTTTTCAACAAATTCCTTTGCGTTTGGCTTGGGCGATTACCATTCATAAAAGTCAGGGTATGACACTTGAAGCGGCTGAAATCAATTTGACGCATACTTTTGAGAAAGGTCAGGGCTATGTGGCACTGTCTCGATTAAAGTCGTTGAATGGACTTAGACTACTCGGGTTTAATCAGCAAGCATTAGAGCTGGACAGTTTAGCAATAAAAGCTGATCGCCGTTTTCAGGAGTTATCTACAGAAGCAGAAGCAAATTTTGAAAATGTCGATTTGACCACGCAGCACAATGCATTTATTCGTCATTGTGGTGGGACGTTAAATACAACCGAAATTGCACGTAATGAAAAGAAACTATCCAAAGGTGGTGCGAAGCAAAATTATGCAACTGCGACCTTAGATGAAACCCGAGCTTTATTTGAGGGTGGATATGAGATCGAAGACATTGCGCATGAGCGTGGATTAACACCTGCGACGATTATTAATCATTTGGCACGCTTGCATAAAGAACAAGCTTTGGATATTTCTGTTGCCCATCCTGGTGATGAGGTGGTGGAAGAAGTACGCAAGATTTATAAACGTCTACACAAACGTAAGAATTCTGAGCATTTTACCGATGACGGGGCGATCAAGTTACGTCCAATTGTAGAAGCAACGAGTCCTAGAATGTCCTATGACCAAGTTCGATTGGCTTTGTTGTTTGTAGAATAAGGAGAATCACTTGCCACATATCATTGTGAATTACTCAGCACAACTGATTGATTTAGATCAACAGCAACTGCTTCAAGAAATAAACGCATCATTAATTGCAACAGCGCTATTTGATGCAAATGATATTAAGTCTCGTATTTTCAAAGATGAAATGTTTTTGATTGGTTTAGGCGATGCGCAAGATGCTTATATTCACCTGAAACTTTATCTGCTCAGTGGGAGGTCTACAGCACAAAAGCAAAATTTAGGACAGAGTCTGCTAAGGACACTTGAGCAAAAAATATATTTGAAATCTGAATTTGAGTTTCCGATTCAGCTTTGTATTGAGGTAATTGATATGCCAAAAGAAAATTATTTTAAGGGAATTGCTTAGCTGAGCAAAACAAGTTATAAAAAAATCTGGCTTACATGCCAGATTTTTTTATAACTTGTCATATTATTTCTTTAATTTAAAGCGGTAGTTACATTTCAAGCAGCGATAGTCCTGAAAAATATTTTTGTCGATCATGACACCTGCTTTTTTTCCAAAAATATTACCCACTACACCGCCAGTAATTCCCACACTGATTGCACCGACAAATGTTCCTACTGTACCACCCACAATAATACCTAATGGCCCAGCCACAGTACCGATCGCTGCGCCTACAGAAGCTCCCGTCGCTGCACCGCCTACAGTACCAGCTGTTGTACCAGCAGCAGTCATTAAAACACCGCCAGTGGTTTTCAGTAATTTGTCATGATCACGTGTTTCAATTTCCGTAGAGCCACATTTTGGACATTGCAGTGTTTTTTCCATAAAAGTTATCCTGTCTTTCATCATTAATTGACGTGGTTGTTCGAATTCACGACGGTGATAGGTAATACACACTATTCGATTGTTCTTGCCGAATTGATCAGTGAACTTTACAACTTGTCATCTTTGATTTTAGCTCAACATTGACATAGATATTTATAGATCATGTAAACACTTGTATTTAAATAACTCTCTCATCAACAAAAAATGATCATTTTTATTTGAGATATCTATCCTCAGACGAAATAAATCCAATATTTCCAAGATTAATTTAAAAATTATTAGATATAAAAATAGCATTAAATATTTGATATTTAATGCTATAAAATTTAATCAGGTTAAATTTGGCTAGATTTTAATTGATTTTCTTAAAAATAAAATCATTGATTTTGTGACCAGACTCGATACCACGACGCTCAAATTTTGTCACAGGACGCCAGTCTGGGCGAGGGTAGCTATTGCCTTTACCTGCTAAGTTCTCCAAATTTGGGCGATTGTCTAAAACATCAAGCATCCATTCTGCATACGGTTCCCAATCGGTTGCAGCGTGGAATGTTCCACCCAATGCGAGTTTCTGTTCAACCAACTCCATGCGTTCATGGATCACAAAACGACGTTTAAAATGACGTTTCTTTTGCCATGGATCAGGGAAATATAGTTGTACACAGTCGATACTATTGTCAGGCATTTCACGAAGTACTTGAATCGCATCTGCATCCAGCACAAATAGGTTCTTTAAGCCAGCCATTCCCGCTTCATAAACACACTGTGCGATACCAGGAACATGTACCTCGATCCCAACAAAGTTACGTTCAGGATTTGCTTTTGCCATCAAAACCAAAGAACGTCCCATGCCAAAACCAATTTCGACGGTTAAAGGGCGTTCGGGATGTTCAAAATGCTGACGTAAATCGCCAACAGGATATTCCAAAATTAAATCACGATAATCTTCCAACGCTGTACGTTGTGAAGTGTTGAGCGGTGCTGAGCGACGCATAAATGTCACAATTTCACGGTGCTCTGGCAAATTGTCGAGTTCGGTAATTTGCGTTTCTAACTGATCGGTTGACATGATTCTGGAGATATAAAGATAGAAATGCCGTATTTTAAGTGTTCACAGGGTCAAGTCAAATCTTTAAATCACTTTATTTGCTTAATCATTTTTAAAATGACTTAAAACATGCAAGAAATTCTTCATCCAGATGTCACAAAGATTGAATAGGCTAATGGCGATTTGAACATAAAGTAAAATATGATGAAAACATTTAAATTGCGTACAGTCACTGTTTGCCTTGGTCTTCTTGGTGCTTGTTCGGCTTTTTCACAAGCATATGCTCAACTGAAGTTTAGCCAATATGTGGATGGCAGTAGTAATAAAAAAGGCTTGGAAATTTATAACCCAGATGCGACAGTTGCAAATTTGGCTGAATATGAAATTCAGCAGTTTAATAATGGTGCATTGACGAAAACTGTGGCTTTCCAGCTACAAGGTACGTTGGCGAGTCAAGCCAAATTTCTAGTTGGTCGTACTGAATTAAAAGAGGTACTTGGCTCTCAGGTCAATCAGGTCGCAGCATTATCATTCAATGGGGATGATGCAATTGTACTGGTACATAAGGGCAAAGTTGTTGATCGTTTTGGGAGAGTCGGTGAGCAGCCTGTAAATGGTTGGGGAAATACCGTTTTTAGCAAAGGCAATAGTTTTAGTCGCCTGCAAAACTCAAATCCTGTGACAGAGATTGATCCAACAACAAGTTTTGATTTAGACAGCGCATGGAAAGCTTGGACAGATCGAAATGATTTTTCCAATCTCACAGGATCTACAACAACGCCGCCTACCGATGAGACGATTAGTTGTTCTAGTTCAAATACTGCAATCGCTGATCTAAATCAGCAAGCAACACAGGGGCAGAATTATACGGTACGTGGTGTGATTACCGCAGATTATCGTTATAACAATGGCTTCTCAGGTTTTTATGTACAAACACCGGATAGCAAAGCCAAGGCGAATGTCAGCAACGCCATTTTCGTCTATATACCAGCTAGTAGTACGATTAAAGGTGGGAAAGTCGGTGATGAAGTGATCTTACGAGGGCGCTTAACCGCCTATCAAAATCAATTGCAAATCGATCAAATTCAGCAAGACATTGAAACTTGTAATTTGAATATGTTAGGCCAAATTCAACCAATCAGTTTGAATTTACCATTTAAAAGTTTGACAGAATTGACTGAAAACTCTCCACAACGTTATCAGGGCATGTTGGTTAAACTTCCACAAAGCTTAACCATCAGTGAAAACTATAATTATGGTCGTTTTGGCGAATTATCTTTAAGCTTAGGGCGCTTGTATATTCCAACTAACTTACATGCACCATTATCTAACGAAGCAAAAGAGTTAGCACAGAAAAATTTATTATCAAAAATTATTCTAGATGACGGTTATAACAATCAAAACAGAACACCGTGGTTACCTCAGAATTTTAGTGCAGCCAATACATTGAGGGTTGGGCATCAACTACAAAACGTTGAAGGTATCTTAGAATACCGATTCAATGGTTGGCGTATTCAACCAATTCAAGGTGGTAATCTTCCGACGATTATTAAACCTACACCAGAACGGCCAACTGTAATTGCCAAAGAAGATAAATTAATTCGTGCGGCAGCATTCAATGTCCTGAATTACGATAACGGTAAAAATGGTTTTCCAACTGAGCGTGGTGCAACTTCACAAGCTGAGTTTGATAAACAACATCGTAAGATTGTCAGTGCGATGCGAGCAATTGATGCTGATATTTATGGTCTAATGGAGATTGCCAACAATGGTTTTGGCGAAGACAGTGCGATTGCTTATCTCACACGTGCTTTAGGTACGGATTGGCGTTATGTGGTACCAGAAAACTTAGGTCGTTTGGGTACAGATGCGATTGCGGTCGCAATTATTTATAACAGTAAGCGTGTCAAACCTGTAAATAAACCTGTGGTTTTGGATTTGGGAGATAAAAACAGAACTACAATTGCGCAAACCTTCCAGCCTATTTCAGGAAAGCAAATGTTGACGGTGATACCGAATCACCTTAAATCTAAAAGCTGTTCGGGAGTAAATGCAGCATCACTAGATGCAGATCAGAAAGATGGGCAGGGATGTTGGAATCCAACGCGTGTTAAGGCGGTGGAGCAATTAATTCAATGGGCAGCAAAAAATCCAACTCAAGTTGAAACGCCAAATATTTTGTTATTAGGTGATATGAATAGTTATGCCAAAGAAGATCCAATCGTAGCGCTAGAAAAAGCAAATTATAAAGTGCTATTGAATGACAAAACGATTGGGCAGGGTGAACAGGCCTATAGCTATGTGTTTGGTGTATCCAGTAATGCTGAAGGTTATGGTGGTGCTGGTAATTTAGACCATGCTATTGCGGATTCTAATCTTTACAGTAAAGTCAAAAAAGCGTTTGCTTGGCATATCAATGCGGATGAGCCAACAGTTTTGGATTATAACGAAGAATATAAAACTGATGAGCAGAAGGCCTTATTCTTCGCAGAAGACCCTTATCGCTCTTCCGATCATGACCCTGTAATTGTGGATATTGATTTACAAGATCCTGAGAATAAGCCATCTACCCAAAACAGTTCGTCAGGAAGTTTTGGATGGTTGTCGATATTAGGATTATTGGGGCTTACGGGTTATTCGTTACGTTCTCGAAAAGTGAAAGTTTAATTGGTTCAATACTGAGAAGAGTAGAAAATGATCTGCTCTTCT
This sequence comes from Acinetobacter haemolyticus, assembly GCF_900406815.1. GTDB lineage: Bacteria > Pseudomonadota > Gammaproteobacteria > Pseudomonadales > Moraxellaceae > Acinetobacter > Acinetobacter haemolyticus_A. The sequence continues at coordinate 2,730 of NZ_OVCN01000008.1, read as the reverse complement.
AAGCAATTAAGTTTATTTGAACAGGATGTATACGATCACTGTAAAAAGTTGACATAAGACTACTTGCAAAATCGCATAAATTCGCCAATAGTCAGATGAACAGGCATTTTACGTTTATTGACAAATTTGTGAAAACATACTTTGCAAATTTCGACCAAGCGTTTTAGAACATAAGAGTTAGATAACAAGGATCAAACATGAAGTTGTATTATTCACCTGGTGCTTGCTCATTGGCAGCACATATTATTTTAAATGAAATAAATGTAGATTTTGATTTAGAACGCGTTGATTTAAAAACACATAAAACCGAAAAAGGTGTGGATTATTACGAGATCAACCCAAAAGGTTATGTACCTGCTTTAGAAATTAATCCAGGTTTAATGTTAACTGAAAATGTGGCAATTTTACCGTTTTTAGCTCAGCATGATCCTAAGCAGGATTTAATTCCGCCATCAGGTATGGGACGTGCAAAAGTTCTTGAGTGGTTAGGATATTTGAACTCAGAATTGCATGACGCTTATGCTGTTTTCTTTGGTGGTAGTCAATTAACGAATGATGAAAAAACCAAAGCTTATGCAGAGATCGACCGTTTACTCAAATATATTGATAAGTATTTGGCTGAGTCTGAATGTGATTATTTAGTAGATGATAACTTTGGTCCAGCGGATGCATACTTGTTCGTATTAACAAATTGGTCAAACCATATTGAGCATGATCTCACACCGTATATCAATATCATCGCGCTACGAAATAAAGTAGCAGAACGTCAATCCGTCCAAATAGCAATGCGCGATGAGGGTTTATTAGGTTAATCGTCCGCATCGCATTAAAAAAGCCTCTAATCATTAAATGATAGAGGCTTTTTAGTTTCAGCAAATTACTGCTGAGCTTTTTCTTTTACATCAGCAGCACCTGATTCAACTGAGCCTGCAACATTTGCAGTAGCGTTACGTGCAGCAGCTTCAGTTTCTGCAGCAGCTTCTGCAGTCGCAGTTGCAGTGTGGTCAGCAGCAGCATCGATTTGATCACCCGCAGTATCAACAGCAGTTGCAATATCATGACCTGCTTGTTCAGCAGCTTGCTCTAAGTGTTCACCAGTTGTTGCGCCTGTTTCTGGCGCTTTTTCTTTACTACAGCCAACAAGGGCAACAGTCGCAGCTAGACCTAAAGCAACAAGTAATTTATTCATTTTCATATTTCCTTTTGTTGTGGCATCCAAAAAGTGGATAACAAAAATATAAACACAAAGTTTAGGAATAAGAAAGTTGAAAATTTGTTGATAACTTGTAAAAACACGCACTTACACTAGAAAATGTAAGTACGTGCACATGTTTTTTAAAACGCTTTATGAGCCAGAACGGATCATATAATCAAAAGCAGAGAGGGAGGCTTTCGCGCCTTCACCAGTGGCAATGATGATTTGCTTATAAGGCACAGTGGTACAGTCACCCGCAGCAAACACACCCTTCACATTGGTCTCGTTGCGATCATTCACCATAATCTCGCCACGATTACTCAGTTCAACAGCACTGTCTTTCAAGAAATCAGTATTTGGCAATAAACCAATCTGAACAAAGATCCCCGCAAGCTCAACCACATGTTCTTCATCAGTGGCACGATCTTTATACTTCAAGCCAGTGACTTGTGAACCATCACCCAGCACTTCAGTGCTCAATGCATTCATGATTACCGTCGTATTGGATAAGCTGTTTAACTTATCTTGCAATACTTGATCAGCTCGAAGTTTGGTATCAAACTCAACCAAAGTCACATGCTCAACGATCCCAGCAAGATCAATCGCAGCTTCCACACCTGAGTTACCACCACCAATCACAGCAACACGCTTACCTTTGAAGAGTGGGCCGTCACAGTGTGGGCAATAAGCGACACCACGGGTTCGATATTCAGCTTCACCCGGTACATTCATTTCTCTCCAACGCGCACCTGTTGAAAGGATAATGGTTTTTGATTCCAGTTTGGCACCATTTTCCAGTTCAACCTCAACCAAGCCCGTTGCTGTTTGATCCGCACCTGTCACTTTGCTGACGCGTTGAAGATTCATGATATCAACATCATATTCACGGACATGGGCTTCCATCTCAGCCGCAAACTTTGGACCTTGGGTTTTTTGTACTGAGGTAAAGTTTTCAATATCCATGGTATCCATCACCTGACCACCAAAGCGTTCAGCCACGATACCTGTTTTGATCCCTTTACGTGCTGCATAGATTGCTGCAGTTGCACCCGCAGGACCACCACCAATTACCAAGACATCAAATGCATCTTTGGCATTGATGATTGCAGCATCTTTTTCTGCTGAGTTAGTGTCTAACTTGGCAATGATTTCTTCCAAAGTCATGCGACCTTGACCGATATGTTGCTCATCTTGGAACACCATTGGCACAGCCAGGATTTTGCGTTGCTCCACTTCATCTTGGAAGAATGCACCATCAATCATGGTCGTGGTGGTATTTGGGTTATAGATCGCAATCAAGTTCAAGGCTTGAACCACATCTGGACAGTTATGACAGCTCAATGAAATAAACACATCAAAGTCGGCTTTAAGATTTAAGCCTTTAATTTGATTTAAAACGTCATCAGAAACTTTAGGGGCATAACCTGAGACTTGTAACAAAGCCAAGATCAAAGAAGTAAACTCATGTCCCATCGGTAAACCCGCAAAGAACACACGAGGTTGTTCACCTGCTTTGGCAACACCAAAACTCGGAC
>NZ_OVCN01000056.1 GCF_900406815.1 Acinetobacter haemolyticus | reverse complement strand
TCAATCTCAAGGTAGTCCTTATTGCTAGCAGATTGTGCTAGTTCAGTAGTGGTTGCGCTGATTGTGTTTTTTTTTTTTCCAAGCGGAAGCGGGCATACGAGTTTTCTGCTTGTCTCGTGGGTTCGGAGTTGTGAATAAGAGCCAGGTTATTGGGTGGGTTAATACCGCTTTAAGAAATAGATGCGTGGCAATTTAAATTGGACGTCCACAAAATTATCTGATGGGAAAAATGGTGTTCCAAACTTTTTAAACTGGCTCTTATAAAAATCTGAAGGTGCCGACCATCTTACGCCGGTAGATTTCGGTGGTTGCTGTCGCGTGGTTCAGACTAAATAGACAAAATAGCATGGGAGTGATGAATTGAGTAAGGGTGGTTGACAGTAGATCGAATCAAGA
>NZ_OVCN01000039.1 GCF_900406815.1 Acinetobacter haemolyticus | reverse complement strand
ACATAAGGTTTCACTATTTAATAAAAAATAAAAAAACAATTAAAAAAGTAACATTAAAGGTGATATCTATAGAAATGTATGAAATAAATCAATGAGGTCAATCATGTTGAAGGCAATTGTTACTTTAGGAGCAGGAGTCGCGATAGGTTGCTATTTAAAATCTAATAAGTCAAAAGTTTTGGATGCTGCTAAAAATAGTGATCAACACTTATCTGAACAAATGAAAGGACGAAGAAATCTCAATAAATCCTAGAAATTTTATTTGATTTTTACTAGGAACGATTGGGTTTAATTAAAAAGACTTTGCTTTATAAGTTTTAATATTTAATGAGTGATACTGAGGAGTCATATATGGAAGATTGGGATATGGTTGCCGAAGATAAAAAAGCAACCAAAAGTAAATATAAAGGCAGCTTTAGAAAGAGTGAAAAAGCTTTATCTGAGCGAAGAAAACATAAATTGGAAAGTGAACGAAAGAAAAAATGTATTTGGTTGGTAGATGTTTAAAATAGAAAACTTTATCAACTATTAACGAACTTTATTCGAGGTGAGAAAAATGAAAAGTTTAGTATTAAAAAGCTTAGCAGCCTGCTTGATTTTGACTCTAATGGGTTGTGAGAAAAATAGGAATGTTGAAGAATCATATCAACATAACGAAACAACTACACCACATGCCTTAGAAAAGGATCCTGTGATAAACAATCAATTGCATGATGATGTGCATGAAGGTGCTTCAAATCCAGCCATAATGGAAAATAATGCCTCACGTGAACTGGATAGTCCTCAAAATACTACATCCGATCAGATGCCTGCATCTTAACGATATAATGAAAATAAGAAAATGGACGATCAATTCAACCGCCATTTTCTTATTTTTAACAGCGCTTTAGATTGTGATGCAATTAACCTTTTTGTTGTTTAATGAGTTTCTATCGCCTTATTGTGTATCTATAGCTTTGCAAATGGACGCAAAATTTGCATAAAGTATTAATTTATTAACAATTAATTACTTAAAATGCTGCATTATTCCTTCGAGGGAATAAAAGAGAATAAGTCATGCATTCATTTCTAAAAATAGCAGAAAATATTTATGAAAAGATTGAAAATGAATTGGGATTTACTGAAAATCCTATCGAAGATCTCAATAATCTTATGATTGCTTTAAGATCTGAAGTGAAAGGTTCAAATTTCAAATTGCTTTATAATTATATAAATTTTGAAGACTTGTTAATGAAGTCAGAAGAGTTGACTATTGATATAAGTCTTATACCAAAAAGTAAAAATAAGAGCGAATATATATTATGGCTCTCGGGATTTATTGCAAAATTGCTTGTGGTTATAAAGAATAATCAGAGTGAAGAACCTAAAAAGAATTTTGTTATTACACCAAAATATTATTTTGATGACTCAGGAAATATAGTATTAAGACAAGAAAAATCTACAAAAGATAAGTGCTTTGATTCTTATAGTGCTGATCTAGTTGAGTAACCTGATCAAATCTAAGAAGGAATAATGAAATGGAAAAAAAGTACAAATTAATTGAAATAAGCGCAGTGAGTGCAGCAGGTGATAATATTATTGTTGAACAGATCTATGAAAAAGAACGAGTAACTGATCTGACGACAAATGAAAAATCATGGATTCCATTATCCAAAATTGTTATTGTTGATAAGGTCATTGATCTGAGTGAAGATAACACCTTTACACATCCTCGTACTGGGAAAATATTTAGTTTGTCATAGAAGATAATCATTAATTTTTATTGAAAATAATATTATGCAAATTAAAATAAGAAAATGTTATTGGATGTGAGGAAGATTTAATGCTTTAGCCCAATCTTTTTTTTGACAGCGAGAACATTGGTAAGCTAAATGGAGAATTTTTTGAGTGTGTCCGCAATACATACAAGAGTAAAATGCATCGGTATTGAGAATATTTGCTTTTTTATAGTCAGTAGGAAATATTGGCAATCCCCATTTAGTTTCTAAATCTTTATAAAATAAGATACTTAAACAACCATCTGTTTCTAATAATGCTACTCTGATTTGACCTAAATGTTCTACACTTTGTTGTCGCATCTCCGCAAAAAATTCATCGTGCGAAAATTTTTCATTTTTCATGGCTTCTATAACTAATAAACCATTTTTAACAATACATATCGGATGGCCTTCTAGAAACAACTCTACTTTTTTATATTTCATCATCGACCATGTCGTTATTCTATATAAAATGATAATCGTACTCATAACTACAAAGGCTTGGATGAGAGGGATTTCCTTAATTAGCATTGGATCTCCAGCGGCAGTACCTAAACTAAGGATAATGGCAACCTCAAAGATTGAAAGTTGTCGTATGCCGCGCTTACCAGACAATTTTAAGAAAAATAAGATTAAAAAAAACATGACAAAACAACGGAAAATAATTTCAAAAACAAATTCCCATGTTGTTTGATGAAAAATTATATTTATTATTTCCATGGTTAAATCCTTTTATAATTTTTTTATTATAATAAAAATGAGCTTATTAAAATAAGCTCATTTTTGAAAAAAATTATTACATTCTATCCCATGCATCTCGAATTGCTTGTTTAGCGTGTTCCCATTTTAACCTTGACTCAGCTTTTAGCTCTTCCCAAGATTGCTCTAAACTACCTTCAACTTCTTCAAAGCGAGTATCACGATCATATTCTGAACGTGCTTTGGTGCCTAATTCATAAGCTTTTGAAAAATCACGATCATAATCTAAATCGGGAGTATTTAATTGAGCTTCTTGATAATAAGGTCGAGTAAGATAACTCTCTCTCCAATAGCTACTTGGATTTTCATTAACTTGGGAACCTTCTGTTCTTTGGTGATTCAAATCTTGCTGTGTCATTGTTTAACTCCAGTAGAATTTTATAAAAATTTAGGAGAATAGTGGTTATTCTCCTAAATTGGTCAGAAGTTAATAATCAGGCTTATTTTTGCTGATTATTGTTTCTACCTTGTTGATTGGAATCTTTTTGATTAGATCCCTGTTGTTGGCGATTATCATTCTGCTGTTGCTGTTGACGATTATCGTTCTGTTGCTGTTGTTGACGATTGTCATTCTGTTGTTGCTGATGACGGTTGTCATTTTGCTGTTGCTGCTGACGACCCTCATTATTTTGGTTTTGCTGTTGTTGGTTTTGATTGTTGCGTTCTTCATTACGCTGATTGTTTGTATTAGCCATGATGTTATCCTCTTTTGCTTTAGATTTAATCTGAACAAATCAGATAATTTATTAAAACATTATTCTTTGATTTGATGTCATAGAGCCTGTTTCCTAATATTTAATTGTAATTTTGAATATGAATAAATTGCTATTATTTAAGCGTTTATTATTTTACAAAAATATTTTATTGTACATAATTCATATAAGTTAATATT
>NZ_OVCN01000004.1 GCF_900406815.1 Acinetobacter haemolyticus | reverse complement strand
GCTGGCGACAATAGCAAGAGTGAACCACCTGATCCCTTCCCGAACTCAGAAGTGAAACCTCTTCGCGCTGATGGTAGTGTGGCACTTGCCATGTGAGAGTAAGTCATCGCCAGCTTTTAAATCTAAACACCCCCTCCGCTAACGCTGAGGGGGTGTTTTTTATTGCTTGGAATTTATATTCTGATTAAAAAGTAACTAAAAGATAATAGAAACTTTAAATATTTACGTGGCATCTTGTTTAGATAAAATGAAGAGTATAGAAGATCCTACATGTCTAATGAATATAATGGAAAAAAACTGTATACATACATGACTGCTAGTCAGACCATGTATGAAATACGCGGCAATAGAATTTATAAATGCATAAACCTCTTGCAGCCAGTTTATGAAATAAAAGGCAATGAAATCTATCCCTATATGAATTCAGAACAGGCAGAATTTGAAATAAGGGGAAATAAAATTTATAAATATAGAGATATGTATCAACCAATTTATGAAATTCGTTGAATAAAGATTAGATTCATATAATTTCTATCACTGGTTAGATGAAATTAAATCTTTTCTCTGTTTCTAAAAATAATAATGACAAATAAAAAGAAGCCCCATCATCCTGACGGGGCTTCTTCATATTCAGTTTATTGTTGTTTATTTCCTATAAACAACCACTTCCTGTGGATCTTGTTATTCTCAATGAGACCATCCTGTCTCTTTATGATTTGTATAATAAAGTGAATTTCTAGAGCTGTATATTCGTCAATCTCCCCGATCAATGTAGGCTTAGGCTTACATTAGGTTTTCGAGGGGGATTGTGTGATTATTACCAGATAAATCTATATAGATGCATTTTCTTATCATAATTTTAGCTAAGGTTAGCTGTAAATCGCATTTGTATATCATCTTTAACTATATAAAATTCCGAAAATTATATAGTTGTGGAAAGACTGCCTCATGGGTTGGGAAGGTTGGTTATCGTTAGCATTGACGTTAGCAGGACTGCTTACGCTGATTTTTTCAAGAATTGCTCCACATATCGTGATGTTGGCAATTTTGACGATATTAAGCGTGTCGGGCATATTAACTGCGCAAGAGGCATTGGCTGGCTTTAGTAATTCAGGTTTGATTACTGTGGCTGCTATGTTTGTGGTGGCTGCAGGAATTTCCAACTCCGGTGGCATCGACCTTTTTGTGAATAAACTATTGGGCACACCTAAAACAGAACGTATGGCGCTGTTGCGAATCTTTTTGCCAATTGCACCACTGAGTGCTTTTTTAAATAATACGCCTGTTGTTGCCACGATGATTCCCGCTTTAAATAGTTGGTCGAAGAAAATTGGGATTGCACCTTCCAAGTTAATGATTCCATTAAGTTATACCGCGATCTTAGGGGGGACAATTACGTTAATTGGAACCAGTACTAATTTGGTGGTTAATGGTCAGTACCAAGCGCTTACAGGCGAAGCGGGTTTTGGGATATTTGATATCACGATTATTGGCTTACCTGTTGCGATCATTGGTATGTTTATCATGTATTGGTTTGCACCCAAGTTATTGCCAAATCATCAAGAGCAAAATGTGTTTTCCAATCTGCGAGAGTTTACTTTAGAAGTGATTGTCAGCCCGAATGGGCCATTGGTGGGGCAATCGGTTGCAGCAGCAGGTCTCAGAAGTTTAAAACGGGTCTATCTGGTCGAAATTGAACGTCAACAAACGGTTTTATCAGCAGTTTCTTCAGATGAAATTTTATTTGGCAATGATCGTCTCGTTTTTGCAGGGGACACTGAGGCGATTACTGAATTATTAAAAATTCATGGTTTAGTCGCACCAGATAGTATTGATGAAAAGTCGGCCTTAGAAGAAACACATGCAGGTCGCCGATTGGTTGAAGCTGTGGTATCTCCTCACTGTGATGCGATTGGAAGTGCCATTCGCGACTCCAAGTTCCGTAATCGTTATGGCGCAGTTGTATTGGCTGTAGCACGTAATGGTGAACGTTTAAAAGGTGGTTTGGGTAATATCAAATTACAGGCGGGAGATACGCTGCTATTGGAAGCCCGTCCAGCCTTTGTAACACGTCAAAAATACAATAAAGATTTTCTATTGGTAAATGAGTTAGATCATGAACCATTGCAACATGACAAAGCATTATTGTCTTGGGGGATTTTACTAGCGGCTGTAACTGCGGCAGGTTTTGGTGTGTTGAGTATGCTAAATGCAGCATTATTGGCTGCAGGTGCGATGCTCGCTTGCCGTTGTTTGACGGTGAAACAAGCTGAGAAAAGTTTAGATTTGACGGTTATTTTAACCATTGCGGCGTCATTTGCTTTGGGTACTGCTTTAGAGAAGACAGGCGTTGCTGAGATGCTGGCACAATTCATCGTGCATTTTAGTGCTGGCGAGGCGATTTTATTGCTGATTTTGACGTATTTCTTTGTCTCCCTATTAACTGAAGTGATCACCAATAACGCAGCCGCTTTGTTGACTTTGCCGATTGTACTTGCCATTACTGAACAGGCGAATTTAAATCCGATTCCATTTGTATTTGCGATTATGATGGCGGCTTCGGCAAGTTTTGCGACCCCTCTGGGTTATCAAACCAACTTGATGGTATTAGGGCCAGGAAATTATCGTTTTAGTGATTTCATCAAGGTGGGTTTACCGATGAATATTTTTATCGGGGCTATTACGGTGCTACTGCTGCTGTTGGTATTTCCAATTCAATTATAAATAAAAAAAGCCCTGAGTGATTCAGGGCTTTTTTATGCGCTATTCAATATTAGAAGTGAATGTCGATCCCGATATAAGGTCCTTTGAAATCAAATTTGAGATCATTTTTTTTGTAGTCATCCAATTTAATATCTAAGACACGATAGCCTGCTTTTAGGCCGACATCGACCAGTAGATTATCAATAAAATTATATTGTAGTTCGGCTTGAGCATCGGTGATTTTTGTGTCGTTGAAGTTGCTATATAACAGCTCGCCTTTAGCGCTGAGACCTGTAAATGGTAGCTTGACCCCTGCGGATCCATAGATCACAGGAACGGTTTTATCAATATCTGTTTTGCTTGCAGATAAGGTTTGAACATGACCATTTAAAGTGGTTGCCCCTAAACCGACATCTGCATCGACGATATTGTCTAAGACCTCATAATATAAAATAAAATCGGTATGATCGATATCGAGATCATAAATCGGTTGGCCCGCGACTTCTTTTTCAGTTTGTGATTTTAGATTCACATAGCGAATCTTTGCATTTGGAATCAATGGAATTGGGTGTTCAAATGCAAGAGATATCTGAGCTGAACCTTTGCGCTCTAAATCATATTCTCTATAACCCGCATATGGATCTAATAAAAGACTATCTGCACCTATATGATTCGATAGAGAGCTTATATTATTTGGCTTAACCTGAGCTTTTCCATCATAAAACCAGTAGCTCGCATCTGCTTTAACACCCATCACATCTGCTTGTGCTAGACCACAAAGACTTGTCCCTAAAGCCAAGATTGATATTTTTAATTTTTTCATCGTATTGTCCTAATTCATATCAAAAGCGTAATGAATTGTTGTGAATTCATCTGTGATTGGGCGCATCATATAGTGAACAAGGTAAAGATGCAGTAGTCTATTTTTAATTTTTTGCAAAGAGACAACAACAATGACAGAGCTAGAAAATGTGAAGGATTATCCACTGTATGTGGCGGGTAAAGCGGTGAGTACAGGGCAGTGGCTAGAGGTTCAGAATAAATATCAGCAGACCGTTTTTGCTCGTGTTGCTGTGGCAGATGACAAAGTGCTAGAAAAAGCAATCGTAGCCTCAGTCAAAGCTGAAGTAGAGATGGCCGCATTAAAACCGTATCAAAAGCAAAAAATCTTACTGCATTGTGTGAAACGATTTAATGAATTACGTGATGAATTGACTGAAATTTTAATTGCTGAAGGCGGCAAACCACGCAATGCAGCAAGTGCAGAGGTGGAACGTTTGATTAATACTTTTCAGTTGGCAGCGGATGCAGTCACTCAAATCGATGAGGGACGTGTGTTACCTTTGGCTGTTACGCCCGCAGCAGCACGCTATCGTGGTATGGTCAAGCAAGTACCGATTGGTGCTGTATCTCTCATTAGTCCGTTTAATTTTCCACTGAATTTAGTTGCACATAAAATTGCCCCAGCTATTGCTGCAGGTTGTCCATTCGTACTGAAACCTGCGAGTTTAACGCCGATTAGTGCGTTGAAAATTGCCGAAGTACTGGCAGAGACGGACTTACCGAAAGGCGCTTGGTCTATATTGCCTTGTGAACGACAAGCTGCAGATATTTTAGTGACCGATGATCGTTTTAAAATGCTGAGCTTTACAGGTTCTGATCAGGTGGGTTGGGATATGAAAGCGCGTGCAGGTCGCAAGAAGGTGACTTTAGAACTAGGAGGCAATGCCGCGGTACTCATTGATGCAGATACATTGGTCGATGATGCTTTGATTGACCGCTTAGTGAGCGCGGCTTATGGGCATGCAGGTCAGATTTGTATTAGTGTGCAGCGTATCTTAATACATGCTGATATTTATGCCGAAGTGAAAAAGAAATTATTGGCAAAACTGAAAAAGATCAAAGCGGATGACCCAAGCTTATCTACCACATTGGTGGGTCCAATGATCAAGGCAGCAGAAGCAACTCGTCTCAAAAAGTGGATCGATAAGGCAGAGAAGAAAGGAGCAAAGATACTGATCGGCGGAAATCTGCAAGGTGTTTTACTGGAACCCACATTGCTGGAAAATGTTGATGCCAAGCTTGAGATTTATAAAGATGAAGCCTTTGGTCCCGTCGCAATTTTAGAAAAATTTAAAACCTTTGAGCAGGGCATTGCGACCATTAATCAAAGTCGTTTTGGTTTACAAGCAGGTGTCTATACCCAACGCCTAAATCATATGCTGTACGCTTGGGATCATTTACATGTAGGTGGGGTAATTATCAATGACGTTCCCACCTTTCGCGTTGACAATATGCCCTATGGCGGCGTGAAAGATTCTGGTTTGGGGCGTGAGGGGATTCATGCTGCAATTTGTGATATGCAAGAAGAGCGCTTACTGGTGATTAAAGAGACATTATGATGAGATTGTGGAAACCAATTTTACTGACCATTTGCCTAGCATGGAGCATGTCTGTATCGGCATTTTCCTCTCAGCAGCTTGTAACCGATGCCAGAAAACAAATCGGGGTTACTCAATATTATGATCCCGCCTACACCCGTTTGGATTATCCCATGGGCGACGTTCCACTGATCAAAGGGGTATGTACTGACGTGGTTGTACGAGCACTCCGACAGCAGGGCATCGATTTACAACAACGTATACATGAGGACATGCGTAAGCATTTCAGCGTGTATCCAAATAAATGGGGACTCAAAGCACCCGATAAAAATATCGATCATCGGCGAGTGCCCAACATTGCAACCTATTTCCAGCGAAAAGGTTATCGAATCACTGACCAACAATATCGTGCTGGAGATATTGTTACTTGGGATTTAGGTCAAGGATTGGTACACATTGGTATAGTCTCGGACAAAAAAAGCTTTCTACAGAAAACACCATTAATTTTGCATAATATCGGTCGCGGTACGGAAGAATCCGATATTTTATTTCAGTATAAGATCACTGGGCATTATCGAATCAAAAACTAAATGCCTGTAAATAGAGGAGGCGTGGCTTAAGTTTTCAATCAACTGATAAATTTAAAGCCATCTCCTCGATTCAGCTGAAAAATAAACAATTGTGTCGGAATTAGCGATGAACGGCAGATTTTTTTTGCAGAATTTACAGTAAAAATAAATAAAAAAGGGTATTGTTCAATCATCAACGGGTAAAAATTAGTGAAATTTTTTAAGGAAAGATTTTCTAATTTTTACTGGTTTGGAGACAAGAAAATAAAACTCAAAAGGTTTTTTCTAGTTCAAACAATAATAGGATTTGTATTGGTACTTTTTTTGCTAGCAGTATAACAATCAGAGAACAGCAGCATCGAAAGTTACCTTAGGATTAGGTTATTTTTATGACAGATACTCGTGAGCACTGGTCGGCGCGATCAGGTTTTATTATTGCCGCAATCGGTTCGGCGATCGGATTAGGAAACATTTGGCGATTCCCTTATGTTGCATATGAGAACGGCGGTGGTGCGTTTTTGATCCCTTATTTGGTTGCATTGTTAACAGCGGGTTTACCGTTGTTATTTTTAGACTATGCCGTGGGTCATCGTAGCAACGGTGCCCCACCAAAAGCGTATCAACAGCTCAGCAAGCCAGCAGAACCTTTGGGGTGGTGGCAAGCTTGTGTGTGTATCGTGATTGCCTTGTATTACGCCAGTGTACTGACGTGGGCAGGGAGTTATATTTATTTCTCTTTCGGTCAAAGCTGGGGCACAGACCCAGAAAGCTTCTTCTTTAGTAACTTTTTAGCGACTTCACAATCTTCAGGCTTTGATATGACCTTTATCAGTCATTTATTTTGGCCGTTGATCGGGGTGTGGGCTTTAGTACTATTCATTTTGTATGGTGGTGTACGAAAAGGGGTTGAGCTTGCTAACCGTATTTTCATGCCGATCTTACTTGTCTTGTTTGGTGTTTTGGTTATCCAAGCATTACGTTTACCTGGTGCGGTAGATGGTCTGAATGCATTCTTCACCCCAAACTGGGAAGCGATGAAGAACTATAAAGTTTGGTTGGCTGCTTATGGTCATATCTTCTTTTCCTTGTCGATTGGATTTGGGATCATGGTGACCTATGCGTCTTATCTGAAACCAAAAACCAATTTGACGGGTTCTGGCCTAGTTGTCGGTTTCGCTAACTCATCGTTTGAAATCTTAGCGGGTATTGGTGTTTTCGCGGCGTTAGGCTTTATGGCACATGCGGCAGGCACAAGCGTTCAAGATGTGGTAAGTGGCGGGATTGGCTTAGCGTTTATTGCATTTCCAAAGATCATTTCGAGCTTGGGTGCAGGGGCTGAGTTGTTCGGGGTTTTATTCTTCGCCTCGCTGTTTGTAGCGGGCGTATCCTCAATGGTAAGTATCTTACAGGTGCCAATTTCTGCGATGCAGGACAAATTGAATTGGAGCCGTGCAAAAGCCGTTACGATCATTGGTGGTGGTACTGGGGCCGTTTCGATTTTCTTATTCTCAAGTGCCAATGCGATTAAGCTCGTCGATATCATCGATCATTTCATCAATAACTTAGGTATTGTTTCGGGTGCCTTAGTGTCAATCATCATGGTTTCATGGTTCAAGCGCTCATTGATGAAACAATTGGAGCAGCATGTTAATCGTGTTTCAACTGTACATCTTGGTCCAGTTTGGGAGCTTACGTTAACAATCGTGACGCCAGCAGTTTTGATTTCAACACTGGGTCTTGCATTAAGTGCTTTATTGCAAAAAGGTTATGGTGATTATGCAATGAGCTTACAGCTTTGGTTTGGTTGGGGTTGTATCTTATTCTGCGCAATCGGTGCGTTGTTTATGAGCAGCTTAAAGAATCGCTAGGAGATTAGAATGAATAGTTCAGCTTTAATCATGATGATTGTTGCTATTACGTTATTGTGGGGCGGATTGGCGCTCTCAATTCTACATTTGATGCGTCATCCCGAACAAAAGGACGACAGCGTATAAAAATACGTAGATCAGAATTCAGAAAGCCATACATCGATGTATGGCTTTCTTGTTTGTATTAGGCAATTTTCTGGATACGACAATAATAAAAACCATCACCAGATTGATCAGAAGGTAAAAGCTGACGACCATGCATCTGCTCCATCCCCCAATCCGCAGTGATTTTGATCTCTTTAGCATCGGTATGTGTTGCCAAGAAATTTTCCATTTGCTGTTCATTCTCTGCTTTTAAAATTGAGCAGGTGATGTAGAGCAATGTGCCGCCGACTTTAAGCTGTTGCCACATCTGTTGCAAAATTTGTTGCTGTAACGCAACCGTTTGAGCAATATCAGTAGATTGTCTGAGTAGGCGAATATCTGGATGGCGACGAATAACACCTGTTGCAGAACACGGAGCATCCAGCACGATGCAATCGACAGGTTCTTGCGCCTGCCACGTGGTGGCATCAGCAACTAAAATTTCAACATTATCTAGATCTAAAGCCAAGCGCTCTAGGTTCTCACCAATACGAACAATACGTTTAGGGTCTTGGTCAATCGCAATCAGCTTTTTAGGATTAAAGCGCTCAAGGATGTGTGCGGTTTTACCACCTGGCGCAGCACATGCATCGACCACAACTTTGCCATCTAAATCGGGTAACAGGGTGGCACATAACTGTGCATGTTCATCCTGAACCGAAAATCCACCTGCTTCGAAACCTGGTAAAAGCGTTATGTTGCCACTTTGTCTAAGAACAATACCGACATCAGAAAATTCGCATTCACGAGCATCGATTTGCTCTTCATCCAAAATATCTAGATATTCGTCACGGCTGACTTGGCGTTCATTGACGCGCAGGGTCAGTGGCGCGACTTGTTTTAAGGCTTGGCAGAGTGGCTCTACTTGCTCAGGCCAATCTTTTTTGAGTCGTTTGAATAACCAACTTGGTAAACCATGGGCATTATTCAAAGCTGTTTCAAATTCATCTGTTTCACGTGAAACACGACGCAGAATCGCATTGACCAAACCACTCATTGGCTCGAAACCGAGTTGTTTAGCGGCATTTACAGTTTCTGAAATTGCAGCATGTACAGGAATACGCGTACATAAAATTTGATATAAACCAAGATATAAACAACTTTCTAGTGCTTCATTGTCTAATGGTTTGGTGAGCAATGGTAAGGTAATGGCTTTTAAAGAATACCATTGGCGTAAACAACCTAAAGTAAGCTCGTGATATAAACTACGGTCACGTTCAGACACCAGATTGATATGTTGATTCAAAACGGAAGACAGAGATTGCCCATTTTGAACAGCCAAAAGTGTTTTGATCACCTGCGCACGCAGATTCAAATTTTTTGCAGATGATTGATTTGATGGGTTCATGGGAGAATCTGTCCAATATTCAATTTTTGTGTTTGGGCAATTTGTACAGGATTAAGCGCCTTACCCCCTGACCACTGTAAACTGGTTAAGCACACGGTACTGTTATCACCACAAGCGACATGTACACCTTGTTTATCAATCGCCAAGATTTCACCGATTTGCGCATCTGCTTTGCTATGTTGAGAGAGCATTGATCCCCAAACACGTAGCGCATTATTTTCATCAAGCTGGATAAAAGCCACAGGCCAAGGATTGAAGGCACGAATATTGCGATCGATTTGGATTGCCGTTTGTGTCCAGTCGATGCGTGCTTCTGTTTTGACTAATTTGTGTGCGTAAACAGTGTGTGTTTCATCTTGCACTTCACGTTTGGCAATGAAGTCCTGTAGGCTTTGTTCTGATTCAAGCACGGTACAAATCGCTTCAGCACCTTGCGTTGCCAGTTTGTCATGCAATGTTGCAGAGGTATCTGCTGCAGTGATTGGGCAATAGGTTTTATACATCATATCGCCTGTGTCCAAGCCTGCTGCCATTTGCATGATGGTAATCCCTGTTTCATCGTCACCAGTGGCAATGGCACGTTGAATCGGTGCAGCACCACGCCAACGAGGTAACAGAGAGCCGTGAATATTTAAGCAACCGTATTTGGGTGTATCTAATACGGTTTGTGGCAAGATTAAACCGTAAGCAGCGACCACCATGACATCCGCGCCTAACGCTGCCAACTCTTGTTGAGCAGCTAAACCTTCTTCAGTCGATGCTTTAAAATGCAGGGGTTGAAAAACAGGTAAGCCATGTTCAAGTGCGAGTTGCTTTACAGGAGAGGGTGTTAGTTTTTGCCCACGTCCTGATTTACGATCAGGCTGAGTATAAACCGCTATAATCTGGTGGGATGTTTTTAATAATGCCGCCAATGCGGTTGCCGCAAATTCGGGCGTACCAGCAAAAATGATTTTCACGAAGATAATCCAAAGAAAACTTACCGCAAATTATAAGCCAAAAAGCCCATAGCCCCTAATTGAACGGAAGGAATAGCTTTTGAGCAAAAAAAGATAGTTTCTGTGGTCATCAGTTAAGCGATAACTTGTAGTATGATGGGTTTAGCTCAGTATCATTTCGCCAGAGAGAATGTCCCATTCATCTCGAGCACAAACTTGTTGGGAATACAAAATGCCTGATTATCGTTCGAAAACATCAACACATGGAAGAAATATGGCTGGCGCGCGCGGTTTATGGCGTGCGACAGGTATGAAAGATGAAGATTTTGGCAAACCTATTATTGCGGTGGTCAACTCATTTACCCAATTTGTTCCAGGCCACGTGCATCTTAAAGATCTAGGGCAACTGGTTGCGCGAGAAATTGAAGCATCGGGTGGCGTTGCAAAAGAATTTAATACCATTGCTGTTGATGATGGCATTGCGATGGGTCACGACGGCATGTTGTATTCATTGCCTTCGCGTGATTTGATCGCGGACTCAGTGGAATACATGGTCAATGCACACTGTGCCGATGCAATGGTATGTATCTCGAACTGTGACAAGATCACACCGGGCATGTTGATGGCGGCTATGCGTTTGAACATTCCAGTGGTGTTCGTATCAGGCGGCCCAATGGAAGCGGGTAAAGTTAAATTCCGTGGCGATGAGAAGGCGATTGACCTTGTCGATGCGATGGTGGTTGCGGCAGACGAAAGCTATACCGATGAAGAAGTCGCAGCGTTCGAACGCTCTGCATGTCCTACTTGTGGTTCATGTTCAGGTATGTTTACCGCCAACTCAATGAACTGTTTAACGGAAGCACTTGGTTTATCGCTTCCAGGTAATGGTTCAATCGTGGCAACCCACGCCAATCGTGAAAAATTGTTCTTAAGAGCAGGTCGCTTAGTGGTTGAACTGGCGAAACGTTATTATGAACAAAATGATGACAGCATTTTGCCACGTTCAATTGCAACCAAAGCGGCTTTTGAAAATGCCATGACGCTTGATATTGCAATGGGTGGTTCAACCAACACCGTATTACATTTACTTGCAGCTGCACACGAAGCAGAAGTTGATTTCACCATGGATGATATTGATCGCTTGTCTCGCCAAGTACCAGTGTTGTCTAAAGTTGCCCCTGCAAAATCAGATGTGCATATGGAAGATGTACACCGTGCAGGCGGTATCATGGCGATTTTGGGTGAGTTAGACCGTGCCAATCTATTGAATACCTCATGCCCAACTGTACATGAAAAAACCCTCAAAGATGCTTTAGACAAATGGGATATTATTCGCACTGAAGATGCGGATGTATATGAGTTCTACCGCTCTTCACCGGGTGGTATTCCTACGCAAGTGGCATTCTCGCAAAACCGTTATTATTCAACACTTGATGGTGACCGTGAAAAAGGTGTGATTCGTAATGCAGAACACGCCTTCTCTAAAGATGGTGGCTTGGCAGTGCTTTACGGCAACATTGCGTTAGATGGTTGTATCGTAAAAACAGCAGGTGTGGATGAATCAATCCTCAAATTCACAGGCACAGCACGTGTTTTTGAAAGCCAAGATTCCGCTGTGGAAGCGATTTTGGATCATAAAATCGTGGCAGGTGATATTGTTGTGATTCGCTACGAAGGCCCACGTGGTGGACCGGGTATGCAAGAAATGTTATATCCGACCAGTTATTTGAAGTCGAAAGGCTTAGGTAAAGACTGTGCCTTGATTACCGATGGTCGTTTCTCGGGTGGTTCTTCAGGTTTGTCAATTGGTCACGTATCACCAGAAGCAGCAGAAGGTGGTGCAATTGGTCTGGTTGAAGATGGCGATACCATTCAGATTGATATTCCAAATCGTACCATTCACCTTGATGTTGATGATGCAACAATGGCGCATCGTCGTACCGTTCAAGAAGCAAAAGGTTGGCATCCAGCTGAAGAACGTAAACGTAAAGTTTCTAAGTCATTAAAGATTTATGCTTTGCATTCAACCAGTGCTGCCAAAGGTGCAGTACGAGTTTTGTAAGCCAATCCAGTCCCTCTTATAATTAAGGGGGACTTTTTTATCATTTTATAAGATACTGAATAGCCTTATTTGCTCACTTGTTTGATTGCAAGTTTGAGTACAACCTACCCATCATCTATTTGAGACCATTAGAGGCGATCGACATGTCTTTGTTACGTCGTTGGTTTGATCCTATCCGATCGAGTTGGTTTTATCAGAAACCATCACGTCAGGCGGTATTACCTACGGAGCAGGGTTTAAGCATTTACCTACGTTTAGACGATGTTTATAGCTATCTAGCAGTACAGCAATTGGCTCAACTCAATGAAATTCTGAGTGATGAGCTAAAGCCATTGAAGGTGATTATTTCCAAACAAGCCGCGGAACCCCCGAATGGGATGTCGCAGCAGGACTGGCAACGTTATTGTTTAAATGATGCCAAGATTTTGGCCAAGCAGCACCGTTTTGGTTTTGATGAAACCCCTGAAATTCCTCATCCTGAAGCATTACAACAAGCAGAAACGATTCTAAGAAACACACCGTTAAGAGAACAAAATTTTTTACATTTGCTAGAAGATGTTTTTCATATGTTGTGGCAACAGCAATATGGAAAATTACGCACGCTCTATACCATGGCGAGTCGACACCAAAAGCCGCAGGATTATCCTGAACGGATCTTTAAAGATATTCCTGTCGCAGCCAGCTATTTCGAATTGAGTGAGCGGAAGTACCAAGCAGTTGATGATTTATTGCGTTTAACACGACGTTTAAAACAACAAAAATTATTGACAGAAACGCCTATTTTTCTCATTAATCACATCGAATGGCGTGAGCATTTAATTAATGACACTGAATCTTTAACAGAAATTCAGGCCATGCATGCTGAATTAGATTTGTATATCGCCCTCGAAGATCCAATGAGTTGGTTATTATTGGCTTATATCAAAGAAGAACTCGCGGATTATTATAATATTCAGCTCAACATTTACCCACTGAGTTATCAAGGTCGTGATTGGTTTGATTGGAGTTTGGCGACACGTGTTTCTAAACGAACGGAGGTGATGTTTACACCATTTTGCCGTCCGTCCAAAGAAGCGACTTATGAGATGGCGAAGCTATTCTATAGTGTACCGAACGATGAGCAGGTGGATTGTATTCACCAAATTTTGGAAGCAGTTTGGACGCGAGGAAAGGATCTTTCTTTTAAACCCCACTTCCAACGACTGCAGCGGCATTTGGGGATTACGCAATTGACTGAACAGGATGTTGAGTTGCTATTAAAGCAAAATGATGAGCTCTGTCAGCAGAAGCACCAACCTGATTTTCCTGTTTTAGAGTTGCGTATCGACGAGCAAAGCTATGTGTTTAACAGTTTGTATCGGGTTTGGATGATTGAAAGTATTTTAAGCAACGTACTCGAAGAAAAATATAAAATGGCCTCAAGCTCTCATTGAGGCCTCCTCCTAAAATAAAGAATAGGGCAAGCTACTGTTTTTGCTTAACATCATTCCGATAACAGATCGGAGTTAAGCAGTGACTTTTTTAGCAATAATCGTGTTGGTTTTTGCCTTTGCAGGCATGATTAAAGGCATGATTGGTCTGGGGCTACCCGCCGTTTCAATGGGATTGCTCACGATTGCAATGAGTCCCTTTCAGGCTGCTGCTTTACTCATCGTTCCCTCTATGGTCACCAATATCTGGCAACTTTTTGCCGAAGGGCGAGTTTGGGCGTTTATTCGTCGTTTTTGGTCTTTATTATTTGGGATTGTGATTGGGTCAATCTGGAGTTTTCTACCCACATTGAATCAAAGCCACGGTCAAAGTAGTGAATTGCTCCTAGGCAGTATGTTGGCGATCTATGGGCTTTATGGTTTATGTGTGAATAAACTTCCACAATTGACTGCCCATGAACGCTGGTTATCTCCTGTGATTGGATATCTGGGAGGGGCTGTGACAGTGGCGACAGGTGTGATCATTATTCCTGTTGTACCGTATTTACAATCTTTACAGCTTAAACGAGATGAGTTAGTACAAGCACTTGGGCTTACTTTTACCGTTTCTACGATTTGTTTGGCGGTTTTTTTGCATCATAACCCGATGTCAGGTGTGGTCTTAGATTATCGATTGTCTATTTTGGCGTTGTTAGCTGCATTGATCGGAATGTGGTTTGGTAAAAAAATACGTTATCAATTGGATGAACAGAAGTTTCGCCGTATTTTTTTTATGGGTTTAGTGGCACTGGGCGGATATATGTTTTTACATTGATCAATTTCTAAGGACGATGTTGCAATAAAAAATCCGCAAATTGTTGATAGCATAATGGAAGTTGATCGAAGTCTTGTGTGGCCAAAAGCAGTTTACGATTTGCCCATGCACCGAGTAATTGTACCGAATGAAAATGATAATTTGCATGTAAGCGTTGTGCAGCACGTGCAGGTATGATGGCAATACCGACACCTTTGGTGACCACCTCAGCGATCGCCGAAAAATTGGGGAGTCGTAGACGATATTGGATGTCAAAACCTAATAATTTGGCTTGGGTATCAATTGATTGCTGCAAAGAGTGATGGGGCATCAAGCCAATAAAGCTATAGTTCAAAGTATCAAGCAAATTGATATGATGATGTTGTGCCAAAGCATGTGAGATCGGACAAATCAACACCAAAGGATCACTAGCAAAGTCTTTTGTGTGTAAGTGTCGGGTGTCAAAAAAGCTGGACACTAGACCTAGTCTGGCGATGCCTTGGGTGAGCGCATCAACAATTTCTGAGCTTTCTGCCTCATGCAAGTCTAGATTGATTTCGGGATGATGGACAAGGTACTGAGGTAATAGTGTGGGTAAATATTCACTTTGGGCAGAAGAATTACACCACAATGTCAAGGATTGAGGCGTGATGTCCCGAAAACGTTGCATGTCTTGTTCAAGTTGATTTTTTTGTGACATGAGGCGTTGTGCGTGCTCAACCAAGGCATGTCCTGCCGTGGTTAACTCAACCCCTGTGGGGTGTCGAATAAATAACGGAGTTTCAAAATATTGTTCCAGCTTCTTCATCCGTTCGCTGGCGGCTTGTAGAGAAATTGCGGAACGCTCAGCACCTTTGGTCAAACTCCCCGTGCTGACAATATGTAGAACCAGTTGTAAATCAAAAAAATCAAAACGCATAAGCGAATTTATTGAAAGTTAAAAACTCATCATACCTTAGATTCAGGCGAGATAGCGGGATAATGATATGAATAAAAAAGGCAGCTTAGCGCTGCCTTGAATTTTAGTTTTTATCTTTTATGCTAAATAATAAGTTTAATAAAATGGCTGCAAAAGTAGCGGTACCAATCCCACCTAAATTAAAGCTACCAAATAGTAATTCAAAGTTTCCTGCACCAAGAATCACGGTCACTGAAGCAACAATTAGATTTTTATTATTGGAGAAATCAACTTTATTTTCGATCCAGATTTTAGCCCCTGCAATGGTAATCAACCCAAATACCACGATCGAAGCACCTGTTAACACGGCAGTCGGAATGGTACTGATCACGGCACCAAACTTAGGCGAAAGCCCGAGGAAGATCGCGAATACGCCTGCGATGACAAAAATAATCGTGGAATAAACACGGGTTACAGCCATAACCCCAATATTTTCGCCATACGTGGTCATACCTGGCGCACCGACACTTCCTGATAAGGTGGTCGCAACGCCATCCGCGACAAAAGCTTTACCGAGCTGAGGAGTGAGGTTTTCTCCAGTCATCGCACCGACTGCTTTAATGTGACCCAAATTTTCGGCGACTAAAATTAAGGCAACAGGGGCAATGATCAACATTGCATTCAACTCAAAGGTCGGATGTGAAAAACTTGGAATACCGAACCAAGGCGCCGCTGCGATTTGCGAGAAATCAATGGCTTTGCCGAGTCCCAAAACATTAGTGGCAATCGCATAAATTGCATATGCAACCAATAAACCGACGAGCAGGAGTAAACGCTGTAATAAGCCTTTGGTAAAGACAGCAATCAGTCCCATACTCAAGACCGTGATCAATGCCATCCACATTTCAAAAGGTTGTCCTGCAACGCTTTTGATGGTGATTGGTGCGAGATTTAAACCGATAATCATCACCACAGCACCTGTTACTACAGGTGGCATTAATTTTTCAATCCAGCGTGTTCCTGTCAGCATCACCGCAAAACCAATCAGTGTATACAGTACACCACATGCAATGATGCCACCTAAAGCGACCGATAAATTGGGATTCGCTCCTGAGCCCGTAATGTGTCCTGTTGCGGCTGCGACTACACCAATAAAAGCAAAGCTTGAGCCTAAATAGCTGGGAACACGTCCACCCGTCATGAAGAAAAACAGGATGGTACAAATCCCTGACATCAGAATGGCCAGATTTGGGCTAAAGCCCATGAGTAACGGTGCCAATACCGTTGCTCCGAACATTGCAAATGCGTGTTGAACCCCTAGCACCGCACTTTGTAAGGGCGGTAAATATTCATTGGTCGCAACAGGGCGATGATCAATCTTTCCCTGATACGGTTGCCATTTTGGAAACCAACTGGACATAAATTAGACTCATGATGTGATATCAGCGCGTATCATACTCTTTATTAAAACCAGCTTTAACCTATTGATCTGGGAGAGGTGGGGAAGATCAGGCTTTGAAGTTTGATATTTTTACCTTTTGGTAAAATATGTTTCAAAATAACTTATCGGATTTATTCTTTATTTTGCTTAGATTGCTTGAAAAGTTAACTATCTTATTTTCAAAATAATTTTTTAAATTTTTTCTAAAAATTTTCATAGAAATGGAATATTTTGCCAATGCTGCCATCAACAGCGATGATTTCTGTTGATGGCGACCTTGTGTATAAGGGCTTAGCCTGTGTTGCGTAAACCCGCTGCAATCCCCGCGATACTCACCATCAAGGCATGATCAACAGGGCTGTGTTCAGTCTGATGCTCAGCCAGATAAACACGACGACGTTTCATCAATTCTGCTTGTAGTAAATGCAAGGGGAGTAAATAAGGCTTGCGTACCTGCATTGATTGATCCAATACCTCATTGTTGCTCAGTAGTTTTGATTCACCTTTGAGTCTCAATAAGGTATCCACCGCATTTTGCAAGCGTTGGCGCAGTTCTACGCCCAATACTTTGAGATCCTGATCCTGTGTGAGATGGGATTCGTAATACAAGGCAATATCAGCATCGGATTTGGACAACACCATTTCCAACATATCAATCAACGTTTGGAAATAAGGCCACTGCTCCAGCATCTCATCCAAGGTTTTCTTGTGTTGTTCGTGAACTTGATTAATCGCCGTGCCTGTACCGAGCCAAGCGGGAAGCATCAAGCGAATCTGTGTCCATGCGAATACCCATGGAATTGCACGAAGTGATTCGATTCCACCACTGACTTTACGTTTCGCTGGACGAGAACCGAGAGGTAACATTTGCAACTCTAATTCTGGTGTAACGGTTCGAAGATAACGCACAAAGTTTGGATTTTCACGTACGGTCTGACGATAGACTTGAACCGATAAATCCGTCATTTGATTCATCAAAGCGCGCCACTCTTGCTTTGGTACAGGAGGGGGAAGCAAGGTCGCTTCAAGTGTCGCAGCGGTATAAATCTCTAAGTTTTGTAAGGCAATTCCTTCTAACCCAAACTTAAAGCGAATCATTTCACCTTGTTCAGTCACCCGAATCGCCCCTGAGATCGACCCCGGTGGCTGAGAAAATAAAGCTTGTTGGGTTGGAGCACCCCCACGACTGATCGAGCCGCCACGACCATGGAATAAGGTCAGTTGTACGCCATGTTTTTTAGCAATTGCAGTCAATTCTTCTTGTGCACGATATTGTGCCCAGTTGGCAGACATAAAACCTGCATCTTTAGCAGAATCCGAATAGCCAATCATGACTTCATGTTTAGCTTGAATATGCTGTTTGTACCAATGCATATTGAACAAGGTATCCATGGTTTTGGCTGCGCCATCGAGATCTTTTAAAGTTTCAAATAAAGGCACTACACGAAGCGGATGTTGAATGCCGGCTTCTTTTTGTAGTAATAAAACCGCCAATACATCGCTTGGATATTCTGCCATGGAGATAATATAAGCACCTAAGCTCTCTGCTGGTTGTTCAGCTAAGGTACGCATGGTAGCAAACACTTCCAGTACATCAGGATGCTGAATGAGGCTGCCTTCAGGCTCATTAAAAAACTTTGGAAGTAATGGGCGCTTACTTTGAAGTTCTTGAATCAAGAAGTTTTGTCGTGCTTGTTCTGTCCATGACTCAAAATTACCTAAGCCTAAATATTCAGTAATGGCTGAAACAGCTTGGCGATGCCGCCCTGATTCTTGGCGAATATCGAGTTTTAGCAGCTCAATACCAAAGCAGTTCACACGGTAAATAAAATCCAGCAATTGCCCATTGGCAATCTCGGCGAGATTACGGTCCATCAGTGAGCGGTAGCAAAGCAATAAGGGCGCTAACAGTTCATCCTTGGTTCGAATAATATTGCTGTCATCCCCTTCAATGCCCTGAAGACGCTGCCCTAACCAAGTTCGGGTGGCTTTTAAACGTTCACGGGTGTCACGCAAATATTCTCGATAAGGCTCAGGATGGGCATAACCCAACGCATCTGTTAATTCTTGCGAGCAACTTTGGATGGAGAGTTCCCAGCGTAAATTTTCGATATCACGGAGATATAAATCAGCCGCTTGCCAGCGTGATAACCACAGCACCTCTTGAGTCACTTGATGGGTGACATTTGGATTACCATCACGATCTCCACCCATCCAAGATGCAAAACGGATTGGGGCGATGTCGAGTGGTAGCTCCTTTTGACAATGTTGCTGAGTAAGTTCATTCAGCTCACGGATAAATTTAGGCACTGCATTCCATAACGATTGCTCAATGGTTGCAAAGCCCCATTTGGCTTCATCTACTGGGGTTGGGCGGTGTTGTCGAATCTCATCCGTTTGCCAAGCAGAACTGATAAGCTGCTTGAGTACCGCAATGGCTTGCTGACGCTCTTTTGGCGTTAACTTTTGTTGATCCAGTCGAGAAAGACAATCGGTAATATCATCATATTTTTGAATCAAGGTGCGACGGCTAATCTCCGTTGGATGAGCGGTCAATACCAATTCAATATTCAGGTCACAAATTTGTTGGAATAGTTGTTGTGCCGAAATTTGTTGTGTTTTGAACTTTTCGAATAGTGGTGCGAGAGGGTTAGGGTTGGGGACTTGCTCGTCAAACTCAGCCTGACGACGATTGCGTACCACATGGTACTGCTCGGCAATATTTGCAAAGTTTAAAAAATGTGAGAATGCACGCGTCAGTGGCAAGATTTCTTCATCTTTTAAACCAAGGAAAAGTTGTTCTAATTGCTTTTCTGCTTCGATTTGACCGTCACGAGCGCCTTTGGCTAATGCGCGAATTTGTTCGATTTGATTAAACAAATCTTGCCCTGCATGTTGTTTTAGGGTCTCACCGAGTAGATTGCCCAATAAGCGGACATCTTCACGTAATGGAGCAGTGATTTGCTGAATCATTCTATTTCTCCTGATGTTCTCATTTGACTATAGCGTGATTGAGCAACAATCCAAGAGCAGAACGTAAAAAAATGTGAAAATTCTCTAACTTTTAGTTTGATATTTAAGCAAAAATATCTCGATTGCTTGTTGGATCACCTGATCTAATTCATCGGCTGAAGGAACCGTATCTAGCCCGAGTAAAACGCTGTGATGACGTACCCCTAGCATCAACGATATGATGAGCGATGTCTGCTTGAGTGGATCATCTGCCTGAATAAATTGCAGCCTAATCGCTTGCTCAAAAAAATCACACCACACATGGCTCATACGCGTGTGTGATGCATCAAAAAATTGTTTCGTTAATGGACTATTTTCGGCAGCTAATTCAAATAGGACGCGGTCTAACTTAATCGCTTCAGGTAAATAAATAATACTGAGGGCACGATGACACATTAGATAAAGCGCTTGTTCAAAATTGGTTTCTGCTGTGAGTACAAATTCTTTTGCACAAATTGATTCTTCACAGGTTTCCTCAATCGCACAAATAAACAAATTGGCTTTATCTTGGAAGTGGTTATACACCGTCAGTTTAGTCACACCTGCTTCTTTGGCAATTTGATTCATATTGGCAGCGTCATAACCCATTTTTAAGAAAATAGCTTTTGCAGCCTGCAAGATTTTGGCTCTCTTTTCTAAATCTTTGGGACGACCACTTTGAATTTGCACGTTATCTTTCTCTTTAAATTTAACCAAAAATCATAAATCTAGATTTAATTTTTAATTAATGTACTTACGGGTATATTAATTAAAAATTAAACAATTTATGATGGTAACTGTCAATAAACTTATTGTGCCTTAAAAAATCTATTTGAATAAGAGCGAAAAAAGATGAATTTGCTAAATCATGTCATTGTGGGGTTGCTCGTACTCAGCAGTGTCACTTTATCAGCATGCCAAAAAGAGCTTCCTAAAACCGAGGAAATTCCTTATGTCATGGTGACGCAACCGAGTCGTAATCACACAGATCAAAAAAGTTATGCAGGTGATGTACAAGCAAGACAGCAAACTGCTTTGGCGTTTCGTGTCGGGGGACAGGTGACGGAGCGGTATGTTGAGGTGGGTGATCGAGTCAATGTTGGGCAAGTCTTGGCTAAACTTGATGTAAAAGATGCTCAATTGCAAATGAATGCAGCGAAGGCACAATTACAAAGTGCTGAGGCGGCAGCCAAAATTGCTACGGAAGAATACCAACGATATCAGCAATTGTTACCTGTCAATGCGGTGAGCCGTTCACAGTTTGATGCCGTGAAAAATCAATATGAATCTGCTCAAGCAAATCTGCAGCAAGCACGCTCTAACTACCAAGTTTCTGCAAATCAAACCGGTTATAACCAGCTAATCTCCAATAAGAAAGGGGTGATTACTCAGCGTCAAATTGAGGTTGGGCAAGTGGTGGCTGCAGGACAAGCAGCATATCAATTGGCAATTGATGGCGAACGAGAAGTTGTCTTTGGCGTGCCTGAGCAAGCGGTCAGTGCAATCAAAGTTGGGCAACCTGCATGGGTAACTTTATGGTCACAACCAGATGCTCGTTTTGCTGCAAAGGTGCGTGAAGTATCACCAGCAGCAGATCAATCCCGTACTTTCACCGTCAAAGTTTCCTTGCTCGAAGGTCAGTCCAGTATCCAGTTAGGTCAAAGTGCTCGCGTATTCTTTGTATCGAATGAAAATGATGTATTGAGTGTGCCTTTATCGAGTGTTACCGCGACAGATCAACAGGCCTATGTCTGGGTGGTCAATACAGATAAAACATTACGTAAAGTTCCTGTGACTTTAGGTGCTTATGCACGTGACAGGGTGCCCGTTATTTCTGGTTTGAAGGCAACCGATTGGGTTGTCGTTGGAGGGGTACATTTGTTACGTGAGCAACAAAAAATCCATCCAATCGACCGTGAAAATCGTGAAGTTCTTGTTAAAACGGGAGGTTAAGCATGAAATTTAACCTTTCAGAGTGGGCACTCAACAATAAAGGTATTGTGCTCTACTTCATGTTGATATTGGGCATTATTGGCATAATGTCTTATTCAAAACTCTCTCAAAGTGAAGATCCACCATTCACGTTTAAAGTGATGGTGGTACAAACTTTCTGGCCAGGGGCAACCGCACAAGAAGTTTCGACGCTAGTTACAGATCGAATCGAAAAAGAGCTGATGACCACAGGTCAATATGACCGCATTATGGCGTACTCACGTCCAGGAGAGTCATTGGTCACCTTTGTGGCAAAAGACTCTTTGCCATCCAAACAAATTCCTGACGTTTGGTATAACGTCCGTAAAAAGGTTAATGATATTCGCGCTGAGTTGCCAAATGGGGTGCAAGGACCATTTTTCAATGATGAGTTCGGCGATACGTTTGGCAATATTTATGTGCTGACAGGCAAGGATTTTGACTATGCGGTGATGAAAGAATATGCCGATCGTTTGCAATTACAACTGCAACGCGTCAAAGATGTGAGCAAAGTTAACTTAGTCGGCTTGCAAGACCAAAAGATTTGGATTGAGCTGTCAAATACCAAGGCAGTGCAACTCGGTGTGCCGGTTACTGCGATACAAGAAGCGATACAAAAACAAAATGACATGGCCAGTGCTGGTTTCTTTGAAACAGGCACAGATCGTATTCAGATTCGTGTCAGTGGGCATCTACATAGTGTGGATGAGCTTAGAAAAATGCCGTTGTTGGTCGGGGACAAAACCATCCAATTGGGTGATGTCGCCGAGGTATATCGTGGTTTTAGCGAGCCTGCTCAGCCACGTATGCGCTTTATGGGTGAAAATGGGATCGGTATTGCTGTCTCGATGCGTAAAGGTGGAGACATTATTGCTCTGGGCAAAAACCTTGAAACCGAATTTACCCGCCTCCAAAAAAGTTTACCCCTCGGGATGAAACTGCAAAAAGTCTCTGATCAACCTGTCGCAGTAAAACGCAGTATCCAAGAGTTTTTAAAAGTATTGGCCGAAGCGGTGATTATCGTTTTATTGGTGAGCTTTTTCTCTTTGGGTTTTCGCACTGGACTGGTGGTGGCGTTGTCAATTCCGCTGGTGTTGGCCATGACATTTGCGGGCATGAGCCTATTTGATGTCGGGTTGCATAAGATCTCGCTAGGGGCGCTGATTCTCGCGCTTGGCTTGTTGGTCGATGATGCCATTATCGCCGTTGAAATGATGGCGATTAAGATGGAGCAGGGCTACAGCAGACTCAAAGCAGCGGGTTTTGCATGGCAGACCACCGCCTTTCCTATGCTAACGGGGACATTGATTACCGCAGCAGGTTTTTTACCGATTGCAACTGCACAATCGGGAACAGGTGAATATACCCGTTCGATTTTCCAAGTGGTGACGATTGCCTTAGTGGTGTCTTGGATTGCAGCGGTATTATTTGTACCGTACTTGGGTGAAAAATTATTACCTGATTTTAGCAAGCAGCAACAAAAGGCAGCATGGTATCTACGTTTGTGGGCACGATTACGTAAGCAGCCTGCACCAGTCGTACAGGCGCATGGTGCACATCATGATCCTTATCAAACCAAGTTTTATCAATCCTTCCGTCGAGCTGTAGAAATCTGTATTACCTATCGCAAGACGGTCATCGCGACAACGGTTGGAATATTCGTACTGTCGGTGATGATGTTTAAGTTTGTGCCACAGCAATTTTTCCCACCCTCTAACCGTGCTGAAATTTTAGTGGATTTAAAACTTGAAGAAGGGGCATCTCTAACAGCGACTGAACAGGCTGTACAAAAGGTCGAGCAATTCTTGGCAAAGCAAGAGGGAATTGATAATTATGTGGCCTATGTGGGTACAGGCTCACCTCGTTTCTATTTACCTTTAGATCAACAACTCCCGCAGGCCAGTTTTGCCCAATTTGTCGTTTTGGCTTCGTCTTTGGATGATCGCGATGAAATTCGTCGCTCTTTAGAGCAACAGATTAAGCAATTACTGCCACAAGTGCGGACGCGTGTTTCGTTGTTAGAAAATGGTCCACCTGTGGGGTATCCATTGCAATATCGAGTTTCAGGTGAGGATTTAGCAACCGTACGTCAATGGGCACAAAAAGTAGCACGAGTGGTGGGTGAGGATCCAAATACCACCAATGTGCATCTAGATTGGGGTGAGCCAAGTAAGATCATTGCGATTGAAATCGATCAAGATCGTGCGCGTCAGATGGGGGTGAGTAGTGTCGATTTGGCAAACTTCCTCAATGCATCTGTGACTGGTGCTATCATGAATCAGTATCGTGAGAAACGTGAATTGATTGAAATCCGTTTACGTGGTGATGAAGCCGAACGTGCTGAAGTTGCCTCGTTAGCCAGCTTAGCGGTCCCAACCAGTAAAGGTACCACGGTGCCCCTAGCGCAAATTGCCCAGATTGAGTCACGTTTTGAGGAAGGTCTCATTTGGCATCGTAACCGTTTGCCAACGATTACGGTGAGAGCCGATATCCGAACACAACTTCAACCTGCCACCGTGGTTCAACAATTGGCAGATCAGATGCAAACCTTACGTGACGATCTTCCTAGTGGTTATCTACTTGAGGTAGGGGGAACTGTGGAAGAGTCTGCACGAGGTCAAAGCTCAGTCAATGCGGGTATGCCATTATTTTTAGCTGTGGTGATGACACTGTTAATGATCCAGCTTCGCAGTATGTCTCGTGCAACGATCGTATTGTTGACAGCACCTTTGGGTTTAATCGGAGTGGTGGCATTCCTATTATTGTTCAATAAACCATTTGGTTTTGTGGCCATGTTAGGAACAATTGCACTGTCGGGAATGATTATGCGTAACTCACTGATCCTGATTGATCAGATTGAACAGGATATCCGGACAGGACAAGCGGCTTGGGATGCCGTGATTGATGCAACCATGCGCCGTTTTCGTCCAATTGTGTTGACGGCACTTGCCGCAGTATTGGCGATGATTCCACTTTCCCGCAGTATTTTCTTCGGGCCGATGGCGGTGGCGATCATGGGTGGCTTGATCGTGGCAACTTTACTCACCTTATTTTTCCTTCCGGCACTCTATGCAACATGGTTTAAGGTTAATAAAACAACACCTAGCACATAATTTTTTTGCGAATAGAGGTGCGAAATATTGAAAATTTCAATATAGTAGCACCTATATTTTAATATTAAAAAATAATGGAATCCCATTGCATAGTCGGTTTGGCAAAATGTGATGAATGAGGTGATATCAAGCATGGGGCAAGATAAGGTTGAGCAGCATCGCCGTTACGTGGCGATTTCTTACGGGTTCATGTTTCTTGCATTGTTTACAATCGTATTTGCGGCTTTTGCGTATGTATTAGCGCGAAAAGTTGCTGTTGTGGATGATGCAGAGGTATGGATTCATGCGCACGCACTCTGGATTATGCGTAATGTGCTGTTATTCATCATAATGGCTTTTTTTGCTGCTCTTTGGTTTATTCCATTGTTCTTCTTTGCATGGGACAGCACACTTTGGGTGACTGCCTTGACGGTTGCTGGGGTCGTGTTTAGTGCAATTGCATGGTTATTTTTACTCAATGCATGGCTGAAAGGCATCGCTAAGTATTTTAAAAACAAGGCAGTTTTTTAAATTTATTGTTTTTTATCGGATTTACCCTTGTAAATAGATGAGATCGTCCTTATTAAGGCTCTGTTGGCTTTTATAAATAAAATGCCAACAGAGCCTATTTTATGTTTTTTAGATTTAAATAAATTCCGTGAGGAGCATCGCCAACCATGGCTAAACGTGATTATTATGAGGTTTTAGGCGTTTCGAAAACCGCAAGTGATGATGAGATCAAGAAAGCCTATCGTAAGTTGGCGATGAAGTATCATCCAGATCGAAACCCAGACAATGCGGAAGCAGAAGAAAAATTCAAAGAAGCATCGGAAGCATACGAAGTACTTTCCGATAGCGAAAAGCGTAGTATGTACGATCGTGCTGGACACAGTGCTTTTGAAGGTGGCTTTGGTGGTGGCGGTGGCTTCGGCGGCGGTTTTAGCGCAGAAGATATTTTTAGCCAGTTTGGTGATATCTTCGGTGGTGCTTTCGGTGGTGGTGGTCGCCAACAGCAACGCCAGCGTCGTGGTTCAGATCTCCGCTATGTGATGGAACTTACGCTCGAAGAAGCGGTAAGAGGGGTTAAAAAGACCATTACTTTTACTGCGCCTGCACCATGTGAAACTTGTGATGGTAAAGGTTCGAAAAATCCAAATGATGTTGAAACCTGTCGTACTTGTCATGGTACAGGGCAAATTCGCATGCAACAGGGTTTCTTCTCAGTTCAACAAACCTGTAGCACCTGTCGTGGTCAAGGCAAAATCATTAAGAACCCATGTAATACCTGTCATGGTTCAGGGGTTGCAGACCGTCAACAAACACTTGAAGTCACGATTCCAGCAGGTGTGGATAATGGTGATCGCGTACGCTTAACGGGTAAAGGTGAAGCAATTCGTGATGGTCAGTCTGGTGATTTATACGTAGAAGTCGTGGTGCGTGAACACGAAATCTTCCAGCGTGATGGTGCAGATCTTTATATGGATGTGCCTGTAAGTATTGCTGATGCTGCTTTAGGTAAAGAAATTGAAATCCCAACGCTTGAAGGACGTGTCAGCCTGAAAATTCCTGAAGGTACGCAGACAGGTAAACTGTTCCGCTTACGTGGTAAAGGTGTCCGTCCAGTACGTAGTAGCATGGTTGGTGATTTATTATGTCGTATCGTCATTGAAACGCCTGTGAACTTAACCAGTCGTCAGCGTGAGTTATTAAAAGAATTACAAGCATCTTTGGATGGAGATGGTCATGCATCGTCGCCAAAGAAAAAATCATTCTTTGATCGCCTATTTGATTAATCGGCATCAATAAAAAACCTGCTTCGGCAGGTTTTTTTATGGGAATTTTTTAGCGGAATGTGAGAGTTTTGCTATAGTAGCAGGATTGTTTAAATAAAAGACTGGGAAATATTATGTCAACTTCTCCACGCATTGGGATCTTGGGTGCAGGCGGACGCATGGGGCGTATTCTGATTCAAGCAGTACAACAGGCTGGCTATCAACTTGCCGCAGCAGTAGAGCGTCCTGAAAGCAGCTTGGTTGGTGCTGATGCGGGCGAACTTGCTGGTATAGGCAACATCGGTGTCAAAGTTGTGGGAAGTTTGAGTGAAGTGCTAAAAGACTGTGATGTGGTGATTGACTTTACCGCACCTGTTGCGACTGAACAGCATTTAAAGCTTTGTCGTGAAGCAGGTGTGGCGATGGTGATTGGTACCACGGGCATGTCGGATGAGCAAAAGGCATTTTTAGATGAAACTGCAACACATACTCCAGTCGTATATGCTGCAAATTACTCGGTTGGTGTAAACGTATCGATTAAATTACTTGAGTTGGCTGCTAAGGTATTTGGTGATACGGTCGATATTGAAATCATTGAAGCGCATCACCGCCATAAAGTAGATGCACCATCGGGTACTGCCTTTATGATGGGTGAGGCAATTGCAGATACTTTAGGTCGTAATTTAAAAGAAGTGGCAGTGTATGGTCGTGAAGGTTATACAGGACCACGCGATCGACAAACGATTGGCTTTGAAACCATTCGTGGTGGTGATATTGTGGGTGAGCATACGGTGATGTTCATCGGTGAGGGCGAGCGTGTTGAAGTGACACACAAAGCTACGAATCGTATGAACTTTGCTTCAGGTGCTGTACGTGCTGCGGCATGGGTAGTTGGACGTAAAGCTCAAAAATATGATATGAAAGATGTTTTGGGTTTTAACGAGATTGAGGTATAAACCCGAATATTAAATGATAAAGGAGCTTGTAACGTTTATTTATTAATATACAAGCTCTGGTAATGATTAAAAGAATTGAGCATGACATGAAAAAAAAACATATTGTTCTTGCTGCGTTACTCAGTACAGCGAGTCTACTCGCAAGTGCTGCAACAGCGCCTAAACTCAGTTTACACCGTAATGACATTAAGGTTTGGACCTACCAAACGGAAAATAATCCAGTCATTCAATACAAAGCAGAAACCACTTTTGATGTGCCATTAGAACGTGCTGTGGCTGTGGTGCTGGATGTAGAGCGCACACCACAATGGGTACCTTATGTGGGCAAAGTGCAATTGTTATCACGCGATGATCAAAAAGGTGAATTTGTCCTCTATATGGTGCTGGATTTTCCATTTCCGCTAAAAGATCGTGATGTGGTGATTAAAGGAAAAATGAATAAGAATGCGGATGGTAGTATTAGTATCAAAAACCATGCGATTAAGCATGATTATCCAGAGCAAGCAGATATTATCCGTTTGAGTCGCTACGAAGGGGATTGGACTTTCCAGAAAGTGGCTGAAAACAAAGTTAAAGTTTCAACCCGTGGCTATGCCGATCCAGCGGGTGCAATTCCATTAAGTTTTGTGAATATGTTTGTACAACAGCAGCCTTATCAGATGTTGATGAAGATGAAAAAGGAAGTACAAAATCCTTTATATAAACAGCCGACCTTACCGGATTTGCTGAAATAATCCTAATAAAAAGCCTGATGTGAAATCAGGCTTTTTATTATTTAAGTTTGAGAACAAGGTTGATATTGCGGGGTTTTTCTTGGTACGAGCTTGATTTGGATGAATACCAATACTAATCCAATCGCTGCCAGTATTGCTCCAATCATTGAAACCGCAGCATAATTTAAGCCTAAACTTAAAACCGCACCACCTGCTGCTGCACCGATGGCATTCCCTAAGTTAAATGCGCCGATATTGACAGAGGAGGCTAGTCCAGAAGCCTCGCGTGCAACAGACATGACACGCATTTGAAGTGGAGGCACAATTGCAAAAGCAGCAGCGCCCCAAAGCACTAGACCAATCGCTGCCCCCAACTGGGTTTGAGCCAAGATTGGGAAAATTACCATCAATCCAATGAGAAGTCCTAAGAAACCAATCAGCGTTTTATTCATCGATAAATCTGCAAATTTTCCTCCGAAATGATTGCCAACAGAGAAACCAATCCCGATCAAGACAAGCATCAGGGTGATAAAGCTCGGTGAGGCATGGGTAAACTCCACCAGACTTGGGGCAATGTAAGTGTAGAGGGTAAACATTGCTGAAGCTCCGAACACAGTCGTGAGCAGGGCTAATACCACAGGTAAACGGGTGAGTACTTTGAGTTCCATTTTTATATTGGGTTTTTGTCCCACCGAACCGACAGGTAGGGCTTTCCACAGTGCCAGCATGGTAATCAGACCGAGTGCTGAAATCGCAAGAAATGACATGCGCCAACCAATATTTTGTCCAACCCATGTGGCTAGAGGTACACCGCCGATATTTGCAATGGTCAGCCCCATAAACATGCTTGCAACTGCACTGGCTTGTTTATTTGCGGGTACAACACTCGCTGCAACAACAGATCCAATCCCAAAAAATGCACCGTGGTTGAGACTTGTGATTAAGCGTGCACCCATTAAACTCATATAATTGGGTGCGAAGGCAGCTATAAGATTCCCAATGGTAAAAATCGCCATCAACAGAATCAGTGCATTGCGACGCGCATAGCCCCCAAACCAGAGCGTCATGATTGGAGCACCTAACATCACCCCTAATGCATAGCCTGTGATGAGTAGACCTGCACTTGGGATGGAGACACCCAGATCGTTGGCAATATTGGGCAATAGACCCATTGGAGAAAATTCTGTGGTTCCAATTGCAAATGCACCAATGGCCAGCGCGAGCAAAGGAAGGTTGATGCGACTACTCATTTTATTTGTCCCATTCAGGCGCAAAAGGTTCAGGACTCACCTCACGACCATTACGTTCTAGCTGAGCGATCAGTTGCATTTCCTCTGCACTTAAAGTTAAGTCTTGCGCTTTTAAGTTACTGATTAAATTTTCACGTTTAGTTGAAGAGGGGATTACGGCATAGCCCTGCTGTAAAGCCCAAGCCAATGCAACTTGCGCGGCGGTTGCCTGATGTTGCGCGGCGATTTCAAGCAAGGTCGGATCATTCAGCACTTTGCCATAGGCAAGCGTCATATATGAAGTCACATCAATGTCTCGCTGAGTTAGGTAGTTCGCAAGCTTCAGATTTTGTAGGTAAGGACTTAATTCAATTTGATTGGTCGCAATGTGTTCGACACCAATTGTGTCAATCGCTTGCTGGGTTAAGGCAATATTGAAGTTCGAGATCCCTATTTGCTGGGTTAAACCTTGTTGTTTGGCCTCTAAAAGCAACTGCATCACGGTTGGAATGGATACACCCAATTGTGGAGCTGGCCAATGAATCAAGGTGAGGTCAACTGCATCGGTACGAAGCTTCTGTAAACTGTCTTTTAAGCTGGGAATAAATTGGTCTTCTGCAAAGTTATCAACCCAAATTTTTGTGGTTAAGAATAAATCTTGGCGCGCCACACCACTTTCAGCAATTGCTTGTCCGATTGCAGCTTCATTTTCATAAATTTGTGCTGTATCGATCGCACGATAACCGACATCCAAGGCCGTTTTAACAGAATTAATGACCGCTTGATCTTTAAGACGGAAAGTCCCTAAACCAAATTGTGGGATATGCATGTTTCACCTCATTGTATGGTGCTCGATAGAGCCTATTTTGTTGATGAGGTGATTTTGCGACGATTATTGTTGCTAAAAAATAGATGAATTTGCAAAATATAGTTGACTCAATATCAATAATGATCCGCTATGAAATCAAGTATTGAAGAACTGCTGGCTTTTATTAGCATTGTCGACACAGGTTCTTTTGTGGCTGCAGCAGAGCGGTTAGGACAAACTGCATCCGGACTCAGTCGTTCGCTCAGTCGTTTAGAATCAAAATTAGATGTTACTTTACTCGAGCGTACGACGCGGAAATTAAAATTAACGCAGGAAGGGCAACAGTTTTTAAATCACGCACGTAAAATTCTCAATGATCTCAACGCAGCCGAAGAAGCCTTACTCCGATCCGATCAGGATACTTCTGGCATTATCCGGGTAGACTCAGCCGTCCCCTTTATCTTGCATGTAATTGCACCATTAATGCAGTTATTTCGCCAACGTTACCCAAATATTGAGATTGAGTTAAATAGTAATGATCAAGTCATTGATCTACTGGAGCATAAAACCGATGTCGCGTTTCGTTTCGGTGAATTGCATGATTCAAGTTTGCATGCCAAATTGGTATGTCAAAGCCGTTTATATATCGTTGCTAGCCCTGTCTACCTCGCTCAGAAAGGTCAT
The DNA here is from genome assembly GCF_900406815.1 of Acinetobacter haemolyticus. Lineage (GTDB taxonomy): Bacteria > Pseudomonadota > Gammaproteobacteria > Pseudomonadales > Moraxellaceae > Acinetobacter > Acinetobacter haemolyticus_A. The sequence goes on along the minus strand of NZ_OVCN01000004.1, from coordinate 158,674 downwards.
CCGCAACATCCACAACAACTGGCGACGCATGATGTAATTGGTTTTACTCGTCCACTTTATATCAATAAATGGCCGATAAAAGTCGATGGTGAATACTTTCTAGCGCAGTCGGGTATTAAGGCGTCGAGTGGAGAAACGGTACGACAATTATGTTTACGCGGCTTAGGCATTGCGCGTTTATCTGAGTTTGAAATCTGGAAGGATTTAGAAGAGGGCCGTTTGGTGGCTTTGTTTGAAGATCACATCGAACATTCTTATCAACGCATCCATGCGGTATATTATCAACAAGAACACTTACCCAAACGCGTCCGCCTCTTTATCGAATTTTTGACTGAGCAACTTGAACAAGGTTTCTCGGTATGTCGTTAGTTGCATCGGGTAAGTGCACTTCTAAAACATGAATCTGTTTACCCGTTGCCTGAGTGACAGACACTCTAATCTGTTGCTGTTCTAAAATACATTCCAGCTCAACGGTTGGCAGAAGCAGGCTTGATAAAATCAGCCCATTTTCATTGGGCTTTTTATAGGTCAATTTAAGCTTATGCTGCTGTCCCTGTGTTGGGCCTTGTTCAAGTTTCCAAAACTCATACGTCTGTTGGTTTTGAGTGGTCAAATAACCCTCAGCCAGTCTTTTACAGACCTGTTGCTGTTGATATACCTGCTGGTCGGTAAATTGGCAGCCAGTAAATAGGACGCTATATAATATAAATAATAGTTTATTTTTCATTGGCTTATCCTCCTGTAGTTGATTTTTATAGCTTAAAGGTGTTGTATAAACCAATACAGATACAGAAATAGTTAAAAAAGCAGTACAGAATGACTTTTCAATATCAGCGTCTCGCCGAACAGTTGGCGCATAAGATTTATCAACATGAGCTGCAACCCCAGCAAAAACTCAGTTCTTTACGTGAGTTTGCGCGTCAGCAAGAGATTAGTTTGAGTACGGCACAACAGTGCTATGAATTGTTAGAGGCTAAAGGACTGATTTATGTCAAAGCCAAGTCGGGTTATTTCGTTAGTTCAAGACAGTATCAAAGCCCTGTTCCTGACAGTCCTCAATTTGAATCGATGCCACGACAGGTTTCTAATTTGGATTTACAAAATCAAATTCAAACAGCCTCAATTCAAAGCCATTTGACGCCTTTAGGTGCTATACAACTTTCACCTCATCTTATTCCTGTCGATGGATTACGCCGTTCTTTGCAACGAGCGTTGAAGCATTGTCAGCCTGAGGATTTTTTGTACTGCAATAAGCAAGGGCATCACGTGTTGAGACAGGCGCTTGCGGATCATTGGCGTGAGGATGGTATTTATATCGCGGCAGAGGATATTTTTATTACCAATGGCTGTTTGCCTGCGATTTCGCTACTGATCCAGCAAATGAGCAAAGAGGGCGATAGTATTCTGATTCCGACCCCGACCTTTAATGGTCAGTTGCAAATGCTGGCCAGTTTAAAGCGGAAAATTATTGAAATTCCAGCTGACCATCAGGGAATAGATATTGAACGCTTAGAACATTTTATGCAGCAAGGGAGTGCGAAACTGTGTTTATTGACGGCAAATTATCAAAATCCTTTGGGATATTGTCTGAGCAATCAGCAAAAGCAAAAAATTGCAGAGTTGGCGCAGCAGTATCAGTGCTTCATTATTGAAGATGATATTTATGCAGAATGTAGTTTCCAGAAAGAGCGTCCCTTACCGATTCGTTATTGGGATCGCCAGGGCTATGTGGTCTGGTGTGCTTCGGTTTCAAAGTCCTTATCAAGTGCATATCGGGTCGGTTGGTTCTGTTTGGGGCAACAACTTGAATTCTTACGCCCCCAATTATTGGCAAATAACGTTGGTGTGAATACGCCGTTACAGCTCGGCTTGGCTGATTTCATCTATAGCCGTGGTTATAGAGAGCATTTAGACCAATTGAGACCCAAGCTGATGCAGCAGGTAGGACAGTACCGCGCCTGTATTTTAGAGACTTTTCAGGGGATTCCGATTGCATTAAGCCAGTCACAAGGAGGCTATGCTTTATGGATGCAGTTACCTGAAACAATCACTGGGCTTGATTTATATTATTTAGCTCAAGGTAAAGGCATTAATATTGTACCGGGTGAAGTATTTGGGGAAGATCAGCGCTATCGGCATTTTATTCGTTTAAATGCGGGTCATGCCTTCACACAAGAAATCCGCCAAGCCATTCAGCAATTGGCGGATTGGGTGAAGCAGAGTTTGGACTTGCCTTCAGCTTAATCGAAGTCCGCTTTGAGAACGATTCGGTAACGGGCTTGGCCAGAATGCAACCGTTCAATGGCTTCGTTGAGTTGGGACATTGTATAAAGCTCAATTTGAGGTGCAATATTTTTACGTGCAGCAAACTTTAAGAGTTGACGCAGTGCCAAAGGGGAGCCCGTTGGAGAGGAGGTGACTGATTTGGCACCATTCATGAGTGTACCAACCGAAACAGGAATAGGCTCTAAAGTCACCCCTAAGAAATGGAGGCTGCCATTTGGTGCAAGGGTGTTCAAATAAGCCTGCCAATTGAGCGTGACATTGACCGTACTTAATAAGAGATCAAACTTGCCGCGTTGCGATTTGATCGCTTGAGCATCACGACTATTCACGACATGATCAGCTCCCATTGCTTTAAGCTCGTCCGTTTTTTCTGGGTTCGAACTAAACGCAGTGATTTCACATCCCCATGCTTTGAGTAGCTTAATTGCGATATGACCTAAGCCACCAATACCGATCACACCGACATGATGTGTGGCTTGGATTTTATGTTTAAGTAAAGGATCAAACACAGTAATCCCACCACAAAGGAGTGGGCCCGCACTTTCAGGCGCTAAATCATCGGGTAGAGGAATGACCCATTGCCAACCTGCGCGTACTTTATCAGCAAAGCCACCCGCGTGACCTACGATGGTCGCAACGTTTTCACCTGTACAAAGCACCTGATTGCCCCCAATGCAAGGATCACATGCTTGGCAACTTTCAGCCGTCCAACCAATCCCGACACGTTGGCCCAGTTTGAGACTTTTTGCTTCAGTGCCGAGTGCCGTGATTGTGCCGATGATTTCGTGACCTGCAATGACTGGATAGATTGAGGAACGCCAATCATTGTTGATGACTGAAAGATCAGAATGGCATAAACCACAATATTCAACTTTGACTTCTACTTGATGGGCTTGTAGTTCACCTGCATCAAATTGATAAGGAACCAGCTGTTCACCTGCTTGCATCGCTGCATAAGCGCGAATTTGATTATTGCTCATGAAAGGACTCCTTTGGAGAGGATTGTTTTATTTAAAATGACAGTGATTTTCATGGTCATTGACCATACCTACGGCTTGCATAAAGGCATAGCAGGTGGTTGGTCCAACAAATTTAAAACCACGCTTTTTTAGTGTTTTGGAAAGTATTTGACTGATTTCTGTTTGAGCAGGTGCATCACGATAATTGATCACATGGTTATTTGGGGTCTGATGATCGACGAAGTTCCAAATCCAGGCCGAGACATCTTGAACTTCATCTTTGAGTTTTTGCCATGCAATTGCATTGTCCCGAATGGATTTGAGTTTACCGAGATGACGGATTAATCCTGAATCATTGAGTTTATTTTCCAATTGATCATCTGTGAGTGCTGCGATGTGTGCAACTGGATATTGAAAGAAATGGGTACGGTAACATTCACGTTTTTTTAGAACAGTAATCCATGACAAGCCAGCTTGTTGACCTTCGAGACAGAGCATTTCAAATAATCGTGCTTCATCGTATTCAGCCTTGCCCCATTCCTCGTCATGGTAAGCCATATACAAGGGATCATTAGAGCACCAACCACAGCGTTGAATCGTCATATTTGTTGCTCCTGTTGATCATGAATACGGTGAACTTCAGAGTTTGAATTCAACCCATTCATCACCGTGATTGTCCCAATAATATAATGCGGCACTGTCCAAATCACTAAACTTTAGCCAAAAGTCTTTGCCTGATTTATCTGCAAAACCTGTGCTAATCAGTAATGCATCTTCAGTGATTTCCATGATCCAGCCTTGATAACTGGTTTCATTGAGGATGATTTTTTGTTGATTCCCAGACTCTGCAAATTCAACCAGTCGTTCAATCAATGCTTCTGACATTGTGTATTCCTAACGTAAATAAGGGAATGGATTGACTGCGCCACGCCCTTTGCCATTTAAATAAATACCATAGTGTAAATGTGGGGCGGTATGGCGTGCATTGCCTGTATTTCCTACATACCCGATATGATCACCTTTACGGACATAATCACCCACATTGAGCCCACGTTTATGACGATCTAGATGCGCATAGTAATGCCATGATCCTGATGGCCCCAAAATCCAGACCACTTTTCCACCAAGATTATTGTTGCGTAAGTCCGCGACGAGCCCGTTAGTTGCACTATACACTTTCGTTCCTCGTGCTGCCATGATGTCTATTCCTTCATGACGACGACCCTGACTGCGTGCTGCGCCCCATGTATCGGTGAGCTGACCTCGACTCACTCCATTGACTGGTATCGGTAATCGACTATCGAGGCGCATATTTTGCAATTTGTTGACTTGATTGCTCGGTAAGGGTGTTGGTTTCTGAGGCGTGCTGGCACATGCTGAGAGTAAGATCGTCAATACACCGAGAAGGGCATAGCGAATTGAGTGATGCATACTGGCTCCTTGCATTTTTACAGATATTTGGAACGATTAAACACAGCGCTAGCACTCACAATGATTTGATCTTATTCAGACTTCTGCTGCCTTGATCATCTTTTTCATTGCAGTGGGAATCCCTTTGGCTATAGCTTGTTCAGGGCTAAGCCAGCATCCATTCAACTCAATACTGAGTTGTTCTTTTTGGTCATGTTCCACGTGGAACACTTTCCCATCCAGCAACCATGTAAAGTGGGTAAAGCTATGACTAATCCGCAATGATGATACTTGAGCTTGTAGTTTGAAGTGTTGCTCGATCTGTTGTAATTCGGTTGCTTGCTCAATGATGGGTAGGCAATATAATCCCCCCCATAAGCCATGCGCTGCTCGTTGCTGCCATAGCCATTGATCACCAGATTGGATGAGTAAAACATGGGCTGTTTTGATGGGGACGGGTTTTTTGGCTTTCTTAAATGGAAGCTCTTGTTCTAAACCCTGTTGATAAGCCTGACAGTGTTGTTGCATTGGGCAATATAAACACAATGGTTTTTTCGGGGTGCAAATGGTAGCGCCTAAATCCATGATGGCTTGCGTATAGTCATGATTGCGTTGTTGAGGACATAGATCCTCCGCAATTTGCCATAAAGCGCGTTCATGTTGTGGTTTAGATAAATCATCTTCAATCGCAAAGAAACGTGCTAACACACGTTTCACGTTGCCATCCATAATGACGCCATATTGGCGTAAACCAAGTGACATCAGTGCGCCTGCTGTGGAACGCCCAATCCCGGGGAGTTCAATCCATTGTTCTAATGTTTCAGGGAACTTGCCTTGCTGACTGACGATGCCTGCTGCTTTATGTAGGTTTCTTGCTCTGGCGTAATACCCAAGTCCTGCCCAATAAGGGGCAACGTCATCCCAACTGGCTTTACCTAGATCCTGTACAGTCGGAAAGCGTTCGATAAAGCGATCAAAATATTGCAATACCGTTTTGACTTGTGTTTGCTGCAACATGATTTCTGACACCCAGACTTTATAAGGATCATCGGCAATTTGCCAAGGTAGATCATGGCGTCCGTGTTGGTCGTACCAAGTGAGAAGTGCATCAGAAAATGAGAAATCAGACATGAATCAGAACAATCAAAAGCAGAGGAGTAGTATAGCGGAAAAGCAGAGAGGAGTTGGTGCATACACACAAATTCGTTATTAAATCCTTATTCATATTTGCTCGTGCAAAGGCGACATCCTTGTCGCCTTGCACGAGTAGAAATTGTCTAGGAAATAAACAAACGAGATATTCGTTTAATTCCATATTGATGGAGTTTTTAGAGATAGTTTTTTTAAATCACTTTAAATGCTTATCTAACAACTCATACATGGCTTCAAGGCCTTGACGTTCTGCGTCTGCATTATAACCGAGGTCAACATTATTGGCTTTGGCGCGTTCGTCGGCAAGCGGATTACTGAATCCATGTTTGGCATCTTCGAAAATGACGACTTCATGGTTGACTTCAGCATCATGCATTTCCTGACGGAAGCTTGCGACATCATCTAAGGTGACCATACTATCGAGCTCACCATGTAAAACTAAGATTTCAGCTTTGATTTGGTCTTTTTGAGCAGGGGTATTGGTCGCCAATACAGCATGGAAGGTCGCAACCGCTTTGATATTTGCACCAGCGCGAGCCAAATCAAGCACAACTTTACCACCATAGCAGAAGCCAATTGCCGCTAGTTTTTCGGCATTGACTTCTGGCTGAGCAGCTAAAGTTGCCAGTCCTGCTTGAGCACGATTGACAATGGTATCCGGTTGCTCAAAGGTCTGATTCATCCATTCTGAAGCTTGGGGTACAGCGGTAGTGACTTTTTTATCACCGTACATATCGATTGCTAAGGCAGCAAAGCCATGTTCCGCAAGTTCACGAGCACGTTGTTCGGTATATTCATTACGGCCCCACCATTCAGGTGCCACAATCACACCGGGAATAGGCTGATCTGTAGCTGGTGTTGCGAAATAGCCAATTAGGCGTTGACCATCGGGAGCGGTATATTCAATTTCACGAGTTATAATTTGAAAGCTCATTTTAAAATCCTAGTCTTTTTTTAAAACGTTTTGATTAAAACATAAAATCACCTCACCGATGGCATCGTAAAACACCAAAAATGAGTATCTTGGTAACTGAATTTTTAGGCATAAAAAAAGAAGAATCTCTCGATTCTTCTTTTTTTTTAAATTGAATAGCTCTAAACTCTGCCACGTGATATGAAACCTACTACGGCCAAGATGACTGCAATAATAAGTAAGATAACGGCAAAGTCTTTGGATAAACCTGCCACTCCACCAAAGCCGAGTAGACTTGCAATTAATGCAATCACAGCAAAAATAATAGCCCAACGGAACATATTGTAATCTCCTATTTTTAGTTATTTCTCTAACTATACTACTGTATATTTTTTATCCATATATTGTGTTTCTGTGGTACGAATGTTCGATCACATACTGTTCAATAGGTGAAATGTGTTGATTAAATAAAGAATGTGTCACAAAAATGCTATAATGACATGCTCGCTTGAAACTAAAAATACCATCATGTCCACTGTGCTCCGCCCGAACTTTTGGAAACAATATCCGCTTGATCAGCTGAATCCAGCGGAATGGGAAGCCTTATGTGATGGTTGTGGATTGTGCTGCCTGATCAAATTGGAAGATGAAGACACCGCTGAGGTTGAATATACCAAGGTGGCCTGTAAGCTATTAGATTGTAAAACGGCTCAATGTTCAGACTATCCAAATCGACAGCAACAAGTTCCTGACTGTATCCAGCTCACCTTTGAGCAATTACAGGATATTTCATGGTTACCATCGAGTTGTGCCTATCGTCGTTTGAATGAAGGTAAAAACTTACCGTCATGGCATTATCTGGTGACAGGGTCACGCAAAAGCGTTATTAATGCGAAAAAATCAGTCGCTGGTCGTTGTATTTCTGAAAATGACGTCGATGAAGAACAAATCGAAGACTATATTGTGCGCTGGGTTCGTTAATTGCGTTTGTCATTTTTAGCGGAATGACTAGGTATAATAAAAACAACACTTTTATAGCAGTTTTTTAAATAAATCCCCGTAGTATGAGAAGAGAAAATAAGAGGGAGAGAGGGAATGATCAAATATATCGTCACCCCACTTTTATGTGGAGGTTTTTTATTTTTACAGGCCTGCGGTGCAAACAATAGCACTCCTAAAACCACCGATCAAAATACAACACAACACAGCACACAAGCTAGTCTGCAAACATATCGTATAGAAAATATTGCACAATTTAATGAGCCTTGGGCAATTACATCACTCCCTGATCAACGCTTGTTGATTACAGAGCGTCGAGGTCAGTTAAAAATATTCGATCCTGCGACCAAACAAAGTCTCAATGTGGAGGGCGTTCCAACCGTCAGTTATGGTGGACAAGGTGGTTTGGGGGATGTGATTCTGCATCCTGATTTTCAGAATAATCACTGGATTTATCTGAGTTATGCGGTAAAAGGTCAAGGCGGATATGGGGCTGTTATTTCCCGTGCCAAACTCGATTTGTCCAATGCCACACAACCTAAACTCAGTGATCTAAAGGTAATTTGGCAACAAGTTCCAAAGGTGTCAGGACAGGGACATTATGGACATCGCATGGTATTTGGTGCAGATGGAAAATTGTGGGTGGGTTCGGGGGAAAGACAGAAGTTTGACCCTGCTCAAGATATGAAAAGCAACCTTGGTAAGGTATTACGTTTAAATGAAGATGGCACGCCTGCTGAGGGTAATCCATTTAGTCAACAAGGTGGCGTGAGTGCTGAAATTTGGTCATTAGGACATCGTAATCCGCTTGGTATCGCATTTGATACTCAGGGACAACTTTGGGTCGCTGAAATGGGACCAGAAGGAGGGGATGAGCTGAACCTTATTGTCAAAGGTGCAAATTATGGTTATCCAATTGTTTCAAATGGCAATCATTATTCAGGTTTGCCGATTCCAGACCATCGCACCCGACCCGAATTCAAAGCGCCTGAAATTGATTGGACACCTGTAATCTCACCTTCAAGCATGATCGTTTATACAGGTAAACAATTTCCATTATGGCAACAAAAAGCTTTGATTGGCGGTTTATCTTCGAAATCTATTGTTGTGGTGGACCTCAATGCACAGCCTGTTAAAGAAGTGCAACGTTTAGATATGAAACAACGAATCCGTGGTTTACATCAGGCCCAAGATGGATCGATTTGGGTCATTGAAGATGGACCACAAGCAAAATTACTCAAGCTCAATGCGAATTAAATCTTAACTTAAAGTGAAATGATGAATGACTAAGCCGAATGACTTTTCGAGAACTTTAAAAAAATTGCTGATGGTTGCTGGACTATTATCTTTTAGTTCAGCGCTCTGGGCTAAAAACCTGACTGAGCAACAGGTAAAAGCTATGATTGATCAGCAGTTTAAACCTTTATTGGCGCAATATAAAATCCCTGGAATGGCAGTTGCAGTGACCTTGAATGGTCAACACTATTTCGTCAATTATGGGGTAGCCTCTAAACAAAGTCAGCAAGCTGTGAGTAAGCATACCTTATTTGAATTGGGCTCGGTCAGTAAAACTTTTAACGCTACTTTAGCAGCTTATGCACAAGCAACTGGGCAACTCTCATTGACTGATCATCCTGCCCAGTATTTTCCTGAATTAAAAAATACAGCCGTAAATCAAGCGACATTATTGAATTTAGGCACATATAACGCTGGAGGCTTCCCACTGCAATTTCCTGATCATGTCGTGAAACAGGAGGATATGATTAAGTATTTTCAGGGCTGGCAATCCAAAACAAACATCGGAGCCGCGCGTCAATACTCCAATCCGAGTATTGGTTTGATGGGCTATGTGACGGCTTTAGCAATGAAAAAACCTTATGCAGACTTGGTTGAGAAAACGCTTTTTCCTCAATTGGGAATGACACAAAGTTTTATCAATGTACCTGAACCGCACATGCCACAATATGCTTGGGGATATAAAAATGACCAAGCGATGCGTGTCTCTGCGGGTATGTTTGATGCTGAGGCATATGGGGTAAAAAGCTGCAGCGCCGATATGCTCAAGTTTCTGGATGCACAAATCAGTGTTCAGCAGTTAAAGCAGCCGATGCGTCAAGCGATTGAACTTACCCATGTGGGATATTTTAAAGTGGGTGCAATGACACAAGGTTTGGGTTGGGAGCAATATGCTTATCCTGTGAAATTAGAAACCTTGTTAGAAGGCAATTCAAGCAAAATGGCACTGGAAAGCCATGCGATTACTCCGATTAAACATCCTAAACTTGCATCACCCGCAACCTATTTTAATAAAACAGGTTCCACCAATGGTTTTGGTGCCTATGCGGCTTTTATTCCACAACAAAAAATCGGGATTGTGATGTTAGCCAATACCAATTTCCCGAATGAAGAACGCATCAAAGCCAGTTACAACGTGATACAGCAACTGACTCAGCGCAACACTGCGCAATAGGATGACGCAGTGAGTGCAGATTCAAATTGTAGATTTGTGTCAGACACAATAGACTAGGACAAAACAGCATAAAGCCAGTGATGATGTCAGATACGCATATTCCTTTACCTGAACGTTTACGCCCTCGTGATTTGTCAGAAATTATTGGACAAGATCATTTGCTGGGCGACAATGCACCTTTACGTCAGATGATTGATCAGGGGCATTTGCCTTCGATTATTTTCTGGGGACCGCCAGGGGTAGGAAAAACCACCATCGCGTTATTATTGGCCCAAGCTGTAGATCGTCCTTTTATTAGCTTATCTGCGCTCAATACTGGGGTAAAAGAGTTACGTGAAATTATTGCTGAAAGCGGTGATTTACTGACACCTGTAGTGTTTATTGATGAGATTCATCGCTTTAATAAATCGCAGCAGGATGCTTTATTGAATGCGGTTGAGAAAGGCAAGATTACTCTCATTGGAGCGACCACAGAGAATCCATCCTTTGAGGTCAATAGCGCGTTATTGTCACGTTGTCAGGTTTATACGTTGAATAGTTTGGACGCTGAAGCGATTCAAACCTTGCTCAACAAAGCCATTCAGAGCGATAAGTTTCTTAAAGAACGTTTTATTCAGATTGAGGAATATGATGCGCTGATTCAATTCGCTGCAGGAGATGCACGTAAGGCGCTCAATCTGATTGATTTAATTGCCAGCACCTTTGAGGCAGATGTTGAGAATATTGTCACCAATGCGATCGTGGTCAAAGTGGCACAGCAGAATATTGCCCGTTATGACAAATCGGGTGAGCAGCATTATGATTTGGTTTCAGCATTTATCAAATCAATCCGTGGTAGTGATCCAGACGCAACGTTGTACTGGATGGCACGTATGCTCAAAGGTGGTGAAGATCCTGTATTTATCGCGCGTCGTATGTTGATAGCGGCATCGGAAGATATCGGCAACTCTAATCCAAATGCATTATTGTTAGCAGGTGAATGTTTCCGCTCGGTGCAAGCCGTAGGTATGCCTGAGGCGCGTATTATCTTAGGGCAGTGTGCAGTTTATTTAGCGACTAGTCCGAAGAGTAATAGCACTTATTTGGCGATCAATCGTGCGCTTGAACTGGCAGAAAAAACGGCGAATTTACCTGTGCCATTACATTTACGTAATGCGCCTACCAAGTTGATGAAGCAGCAGGGCTATGGCGTGGATTATTTGTATCCGCATAATTATCCTGAACATTTTGTATTACAGGAATATCTGCCGCCTGAATTGCGTGGTACGAAGTTGTATGAGCGTGCCTTAAATAAACGTGAAGTTGAAGCTGAACGCTTGCAGCAACGACGTTGGCAACAAGAGCAACAGTCGCAATAATGAACCCAAAAAAAGCCACACTCATTGGATTAGTTGCGATCTTGCTATGGAGTTTGATCGTTGCCTTGATTAAAGATGTCAGTGCTCACTTTGGTGCGGTGGGCGGCGCAGCGCTGATTTATACACTCGCATCAGTATTTTTATTGTTTTCTGTGGGCTGGGTTCAACTTAAAAGTTTTCCAAAAACCTATTTAATTTGGGGCAGCCTATTATTTGTTACCTATGAAATATGTTTGTCACTTTCAATTGGTTATAGCCAAAATAACAGACAAGCGATTGAAGTGGGAATGGTGAATTATCTCTGGCCTACGTTTACCATGGTCGCTGCAATTTTGTTTAATCAACAGAAAGCCAATGTCTTAATTATTCCTGGTTTTGCAATTTCTCTCTTGGGTATAGGTTGGGTTTTGGGGGGAGATCAAGGTTTTGATTTACCTAGTATGTTGGGCAATATTCAGAACAACCCACTGAGTTATGGTTTAGCCTTTGTGGGAACGCTTTTATGGGCGGCTTATTGTACTTTGACTGCCAGAATTGCACAGGGAGCAAATGGCATCACTTTGTTTTTTATGCTGGTCGCGGTTGTACTTTGGATTAAATATCTGTTGATGGGTGGAGGCGGATTTAGTTTCGATTGGTCATCCTCTGTTGCATTGATTATGGCGGCTGCAGCCATGGGTTTTGGTTATGCAGCTTGGAATGTTGGGATTTTACATGGCAATGTAACTTTATTGGCTGGTGCTTCTTATTTTATTCCTGTGCTCTCTGCATTTTTTGCGGCACTTATACTGAGTACGCCACTCGGGCTATCGTTTTGGTATGGCGCATTTATGGTCTGTATCGGATCAATCTTATGTTGGCTTTCGACTAGGGCAAGAAATAATTAAGTTCTGTTTAAAGAGGCTAACCCTTTTAAACTGCCATAAAAAAACCAGCAAATGCTGGTTTTTTTATTTTAGTATTGTTTAAAGGTCATCTAAATTAATGCCTAAACGTGCTGCAACTTCTTCATAAGCTTCAACCACACCACCTAGACCTTGGCGGAAACGATCTTTATCTAATTTCTTCTTGGTGTCTTTATCCCATAAACGGCAACCGTCTGGAGAGAATTCATCACCCAGTACGATGCGATCGTGGAACACACCAAATTCAAGTTTGAAATCAACAAGGATCATATTACCCGCGTCGAATAATGCTTTAAGCACATCATTTACTTGGTAAGTAAGTTCTTTCATTTTTTCAAGTTGATCAGCAGTGGCCCAGCCTAAAGCAATGGCTTGTGACTCATTGACCATTGGATCGCCAAGTGCGTCATCTTTGAAGAACAACTCAAATGTAGGAGGTGTAAGCTCTTTACCTTCTTCAACGCCCAAGCGACGGCAAAGTGAACCAGCAGCATAGTTACGGATCACACACTCAACAGGGATCATCTGAAGCTTTTTAACCAACACTTCAGTAGGAGAAAGTAATTTTTCGAAGTGGGTTTCGATTCCTGCTTCAGCCAACTTTTCCATGATAAAGGCGTTAAAACGGTTGTTGACCTTGCCTTTACGATCTAGCTGCTCGATTTTTTCGCCATTAAATGCCGAGGCATCATCACGAAAGACTAAAATCAGATGATCAGCGTTATCTGTCTCATATACAGATTTTGCTTTACCAGTATAGAGCAAGGTTTGTTTTAACATGGGGGAACCTTTTGAAAAATATGCCTAGTAAACGACTAGGCTGGCCAATTTTGGTAAATCTGGGCTAACACTTCAGTTGCAACCGCTTGGTCTGCAAAGGTGGCGTCAGGCTTAAATAGGGCGATGGTGTTGTTTGAACCCACAGCAGAGAGCTTTAACACATAGGTTTGGTTGTCAACCTGAATCGTTGCTTCGTAGCCATTATTGGCTTGAGAAATCACTTTGTAGTTAAGGCTATTTAATGTTGCAAAGGCATATTGCCATGCAGCAGCAGTTGGGCCTTCAACTTTCAGTAATGGATTGCGGTTTCCATCCATCACCAGTTGCGGGCGACCGAGTGTCGCCACGTTATCATCTGGGTTGCTTGCTGGCGTTTGCATCGACTCAGGACGTGGTAAGGCATAGCGCTTGCCTGTCTTATTTTCAAAACTCGGTGCATGTTGGATCGCTAATGGGTCCACGGTTGGGGCAGGATACAAAGGCGTAAATGGTCTGACCGCTGCTCCTTCAGGGAATTTGAGTGGTTCAAGTGCTTCCGCTTTTTTATAATCTAAAGAGTGATTATTTAAGGCAAAGCGACCACAACCAGCCAAGCTCAATGCTGAAATGACTAGGACTATACCAACACGTAATTGCATCATAAATTGCTCGTATTAAATAATTCCCGCAACTTTTAAGTCAGCGCGGAGAGGTTCACGATATTGTTCTGCCAGAGTGGTTAATGGAAGGCGTACACCCGTTCCGATATATCCCATCTCATGCAATGCCCATTTCACAGGAATTGGGTTTGATTCGCAAAACAAAATATTGTGTAGATTTGCAATTTGTTGATTCAAACTTTGCGCTTTTTCTTTATCGCCAGCGAGCGCTGCTTCACAAACGTCGCTCATTTGTTTAGGTGCAACATTGGCAGTAACTGAAATATTACCTTTTGCACCAAGCAAGATTAATTCCCAAGCAGTTTCATCATCGCCAGAGTAAACGGCGATTTTACCATTTAAGCCATCAATCAATGCTTTACCGCGTGGCACGTCACCCGTTGCATCTTTAATTCCGACAATGTTTTTTACATCAGCAAGACGAATCACTGTTTCGTTCTGCATATCAACGCCAGTACGACCTGGAACATTATAAAGAATTTGTGGAAGATCAACAGCTTCAGCAATTGCCTTATAGTGTTGATATAGGCCCTCTTGGGTCGGTTTATTATAATATGGAGTCACAAGCAAAGCTGCATCAGCGCCAAGTTCTTTGGCTGCTTTTGTCAGTTCAATCGCTTCGTGAGTTGAGTTTGCACCTGTACCTGCAATAATCGGGATGCGTTTATTGGCCACACGAATCACTTCTTTAATGACTTGTGTATGTTCTTCCATGCTTAATGTAGACGCTTCGCCCGTTGTGCCAACAGCAACAATACTATGTGTACCTTGTTGGATGTGCCACTCAACGAGCTTCTCAAGGCTCTTCCAATCTACGCGACCATCTTCAAACATAGGGGTGACGAGTGCGACAATTGAGCCTTGAATATTCTGTGCTAGCTGAGTCATTTTAAAAAAATATCCTATTTTTCCATCCGAGATTGAGATAATTAAAAACGAATATGGGATGGATGCAGTATTTTGATTCGTCGTTCAACAATAGAGTAGAAGTTGAATGACAATTATGCAAATTATGACTGATCGGAGACATAAGAACAATATGCTTTGGTGAAACTGTCGAAAACTTTAAGTCATCTTTCCACGAATTTCGTTATGATCAATGCGATGATCGGTGTAGTCTGATCTATAAGCAGGGTTACAATTCACGTAAGGAGCTGAGGGTGAGTCATCAAACATCAACGTTATTGAAAAATGCTGCATTGATTGTGGTAGATGTCCAAAATGGCTTCACACCTGGCGGAAACCTAGCGGTTGCCGATGCGGATCAAATTATTCCCTTGATTAATCAACTTGCGCCTAAGTTTGAACATGTGGTACTGACGCAAGATTGGCATCCAGATCAGCATATTTCTTTTGCAGATAATCATCAAAACAAGCAACCCTTTGAGACGATTGAATTGAGTTATGGGACTCAAGTGTTGTGGCCCAAACATTGTGTTCAAGGGACACATGATGCTGAATTTCATTCTGACCTTCAGATCCCAACAGCACAGTTGATCATTCGAAAAGGTTTTCATCAGCATATTGATAGTTACTCTGCATTTATGGAAGCAGATCGTCAAACACCGACAGGATTGAATGGTTACCTCAAAGAACATCAGATCGATACGGTATATATTGTTGGAATTGCTACAGATTTTTGCGTGGCGTGGACAGCGATTGATGCTGCGGATTTGGGCTTTAAAACCTATGTGATTGAAGATGCTTGTAAGGCGATTGATTTGAATGGTTCTTTATCACAAGCATGGCAGCAAATGTTAGCCAACGGCATTATTCGGGTTCAGTCGAATTTGATTTTCACGGAAACTCGTGACAACTAGGCTCAAAAGGTTAAACTTTTGAGAAGTGTTGAATATCGCCTATACACTTTACCCCCATGCCTATCTAGATTTGAAAATTGAGAATTTTATGATTGAAGAGCTGGATGAATTTGACCGAAAAATTATTCATCATTTACAGTTAAATGGACGTTTGGCTAATCAAGAGTTAGCTGAATTGGTGGGATTATCTACCTCTCAATGCTCACGTCGCCGTATTCAACTTGAACAGAAAAAAATTATTACTGGTTATTATGCTCAGGTTGCTTTGAGTGCCGATCCGACACCTATCATGGGAATTATTGAAGTGAAGTTGCAGAATTATAATGATGCAACCCATGACCGATTTGTTGATTTCCTTTTACACGAGCCTGCAGTTAAAGATATTCATAAATTAACAGGCAGTTATGACTTCGCACTTAAAGTTGCAGTTCGAAATCTGGATGAGATGGTCAAACTGATCGGGACACTATCTTCAAGTGACTTTGGTGTGAGTAATTTAAACACCTCGATTGTCTTAGAAAAACTTAAAGAGAATGGTATTGCCACGAAATGAGGGCATAAAAAAATGAAATAGAAATACTTGATATGTGGAACAAACCTCATTGCATTAAAATGGGGCAGTACATACCTAATCTATTATTATGAAAATAAATTGCATTTATGATAAAAATATAAGAATAAATTGCGCAAATTAAATAAAAATGATCAAATATGCCACATCTTTCTTTGAAAGATTTCTCTCCCTGTGTTGTTCTCCTATTGAGTTTTTCCTGTATGAATACCGAGCAAAATATATCTTTGGTAAGTGCCGTCACGCCTGTGGTTGAGCAACATTCCAAGATAGAAGATGCACTTGCGATGTTAATTGGCACATTTATTCTTTCTTTTGCCATGATCTTGTTAAAACAAGCAGGAATCATGACAGGTGGAACTGCGGGTTTATCATTGTTAATTCATTACATTACTGATGTTCAGTTCGGTATTTTATTTTTCTTGATTAATATCCCTTTTTATTATTTTGCCTATAAAAAAATGGGACTTGCTTTGGTGGTCAAGACCTTTATCGCAGTCGCTTTACTGGCAGGTTTTACTGAAACTATTCCTCACTTTGTGCAGCTTTCGACTGTACATCCGCTCTATGCAACCGTTTTTGCGAATGTGTTGATGGGTGTCAGTTTTTTGATTCTATTTAGACATCGTTCTAGTTTAGGTGGAATTAATTTGTTGGTGCTGTATTTGCAAGAGCGCTTTCAGTTGCCTGCTGGAAAGGTACAAATGGGAATAGATGTTGCTATCTTATTAACGTCTTTATTTTTTGTAGAATGGCATTTAATTTTAATTTCAATTTTGGGTGTAGTGATCTTAAATTCGATTATTTTACTGAATCATAAAACCACACGCTATGTGGCTTAAAAGCTGGGCAGTATTGATAAAATAAAAGGAGGTATTTAACCTCCTTTTATTTATTTGATTATTCTACAGTTACACTCTTGGCAAGGTTCCGTGGTTGATCAACATCAGTCCCACGTAAAACCGCAACATGATAAGACAATAATTGCACTGGAATACTATAAACAATTGGTGCTAACCATTCGCAAACGGTTGGAATATGAACCACATGTTGGCGATCTTTTGCCTGCACACCACTATTTTGATCTGCAAATACAAACAGTTCACCACCACGTGCTTGAACTTCTTCCATATTAGATTTCAATTTATCCAACATCTGATCTTGAGGCGCTAAAATGACCACTGGCATTTCGTTATCTACCAATGCCAATGGGCCGTGCTTTAATTCACCAGCTGCATAGCCTTCCGCATGGATATAGGAAATTTCTTTAAGTTTTAAGGCACCCTCTAATGCGATTGGGAAATGTGTTCCACGACCCAAGAATAGACAGTGGTTTTTCTCAACGAATAGCGTAGATAAACGTAGAATGTCGGTATCGCATTGTAAAGTATCTAAAATGACTTTAGGGCAATGCCACAATCCACTGATAATCTCGGTTAATTGAGTTTCCGCAATTTGTTGTTTGACTTGACCGATCTTCAGAATCAAAAGCATTAATGCCGCTAACTGCGTGGTAAATGCTTTGGTTGACGCAACTCCGATTTCGGGACCTGCCAAAGTCAGTAGATGATGATCTGTTTCACGCACCATGGATGAGGTTGCCACGTTACAGATGGTCATCGTGCTAATGTAAATCTCTTGTGCTTTTGCACGTTTTTGAACTTCACGCAATGCAGCTAAGGTATCCGCTGTTTCACCTGATTGAGAAATACAGATATACAGTGTATTGGCCACAATCACAGGATTGCGATAGCGGAACTCACTTGCAATCTCGATTTGACAAGAAACTCCGATTAATTGTTCAAACCAATATTTGGCAATCATGCCCGCGTGATAACTGGTACCACAAGCAATGATTTGTACTTGCTGGATCTTACTAAAATCAGCATCCGCATGGCTGAGGAAGTCATTACGTAGCGTATTGCCATTGAGCGCCTGGGAAATGGTTTGTTGAATTGCTTCAGGTTGCTCATAGATTTCCTTAAGCATGAAATGCTTATATTCACCTTTTGAGGCATTGCTTACCGTTGCATCCAGTTCTTTCACTGGACGTTCAACACGTTCACCATTCACAAATACTTCAATGCTGGTACGGGTTAAACGAGCAATATCACCTTCTTCTAAATATACGAAGCGGTTCGTGACAGGAAGTAATGCCAATTGATCAGAGCTAATAAAGTTTTCACCGATACCCACACCAATCACTAGAGGTGAACCCTCACGCACAGTAATCAACTCATCTGGATGTTCAGTATGAATAATACCAAGTGCATACGCACCTTTAAGCTGTGGAACAACTTGTTGGACTGCCTCAAGTAAGCTATCTGTGTTCTTGAGCGCATCATTTACAAGGTGTGCGACCACTTCAGTATCTGTTTGTGACGTAAATACATAGCCTTGCGCTTGTAATGCATCTTTGAGTTCTTGATAGTTCTCAATAATACCATTGTGAACGACAGCCACATTGCCTGAGATATGAGGATGAGCATTATTTTCGGTTGGTTTTCCGTGTGTCGCCCAGCGGGTATGTGCAATCCCGATGTGACCTGTTAGCTTTTGTTCTGAAACAGCTTCATCTAAATTTGCGACTTTACCAACACGACGCTCACGGAGGATTTTTTGATTATTTAATAATGCTAGACCTGCGGAATCATAGCCGCGATATTCTAGTCGTTTGAGTCCTTCAATCAGGATATCGGTTACACAACGCTCTGCTACGCCACCAACAATACCACACATATAATTATCCTCTTATTTTTTCAGCTTTTGGGGACGTTGATAATTTGCTTTTTCAAACTGCTTAGATCGTTCGACAGCTAAACTATGCTCAGTCACATCGCGAGTCAGCGTCGAGCCCGCACCAGTTGTTGCACCGTGACCAATTTTGATCGGTGCAACCAATGAGTTGTTTGTCCCAATAAAAACATGATCTTCAATAATGGTTCTGTGCTTGTTTGCACCGTCATAATTACAGGTAATGGTACCCGCACCGATATTACAATCTGCACCGATGTCCGCATCACCTAAATAAGTAAAATGATTAGCTTTAGAGCCTTGACCAATATTGGAATTCTTCACTTCAACAAAGTTACCAATATGTACTTCGTTGGCTAGGTTTGCACCTGGACGTAAGCGTGCAAAAGGACCAATCTGGGTATTTTCACCCACCACAGCGTTTTCAAAAATGCTATAGGCTTGAACTTTGGTGCCAGCAGCAATACGGGTATTTTTTAAAATACAACCCGCACCGATTTGAACGTTATCACCCAGCTCACAATCCCCCTCAATGATCACGTTGACATCAATTTGAACGTCCTGACCGCAAGTTAAACTACCGCGAAGATCAAAACGATTTGGGTCAATGAGATGTACGCCTTGTTGCATCAACTCTTTGGCTTGTTGAAGTTGGAACTGGCGCTCTAAAGTCGCCAATTGTAAACGGTCATTGACGCCTTCAACTTCAAATTCTAATTCAGGTTGAATAGACGCGATTTCTAGACCGTCAGCAACTGCCATTGCCACAATATCAGTCAGGTAATATTCACCTTGCACATTGTTATTTGAAAGTTTCGGTAACCATTCATGTAATTTGGTGTTACTTACACAGTAAATACCTGTATTGATTTCATGGATTTGGCGTTGCTCTTCGTTGGCATCTTTATGTTCAACGATCGCCTGAATCTTGCCAGCTTGGCGCACAATACGACCATAGCCTGTAGGATTGTCCACATCGAGTGTGATCATGCCAATCCCAGATTCAGTTGATACTTCAAGCAGTTGTTCAAGGGTACTTTGGCGAACTAAAGGCACGTCACCATACAGAATTAAAGAAATACCCTCTTGTGGTAATACAGGCAGTGTCATCTGAACCGCATGACCTGTGCCCAGTTGTTCGGCTTGTTCAACCCATTCAATGTGTTCTTCAGCAAAACTTTGTTTAACTAGCTCTCCGCCATGCCCATAAATGGTAATAATATTTTGTGCATTGAGTTTTTTAGCAGTTTGAATCACATGGCCGAGTAAGGGACGACCAGCGAGAGGTTGTAATACTTTTGGTCGTTGTGAACGCATTCGCGTTCCTTTCCCTGCAGCAAGAATAATAACTGTTGTTGACATGCCTAACTCTAGTATCAATTGTTTAAGTTAAAAAATAAAAATGAATCATCCAAATACAAAGTGCTGCCCATAGCCCAGCGATAATATCGTCGAGCATGATCCCTAAACCACCAGAAACTTTCTGATCGGCCCAACTGATTGGAAAGGGTTTCCAGACATCAAAGATACGGAATAATATAAAACCAACAAGGATCCATAACCCATTCATTTGCTGTACATATAACAAGGGTAAAAGCGCGATAGATTGCCCCGCAAATTCATCCCAGACAATTCTTCCGTCATCGTGCACGTTGATTACTTTTGCGGTATGTCCACAAATATAAATACCAATCAAAGACATAAGAATTACAGCTACAATAGTTGCGCCGAAGCCCAGTTGCAGCCAAATTGGAATAAAAAGTAAAGCAAATGCAGAACCAAAAGTACCGGGTGCTTTAGGCGCTAAACCAGAACCAAAACCGACACCGCAGAAAACGATGAAACGATCAAACCAAGTCATTTGATTAAAGTGTATGGGTGGTTTATGCAAAGTGTTGGTATCCATGAACATGTAATGGGTAAGTTTCACCCATGTACTTAAATAACAATCCAGTTTGTTGGGTAATTTCGCCGATTATTGTAAGCGGAACATCTAAAGATTGTCGCAATAGTTTTTCATAGTTTTGCGGTGATATTGTAAAGCATAATTCGTAATCATCACCGCCTGCCAGCGCATAATGCCAAGTTTTTTGCATTTCAAGCGATTTTAGTGATTCATCTATTGGAAGTTGGTCCAGCTGTAATATGGCACCTTTATTCGATGCTTTTAAAATATGTCCCAAATCTTGCGCAAGCCCATCTGAAACATCAATCATACTTGATGCCAATCCCTTGAGTTGCTGCCCTAATAGACAACGCGGCGTTGGATAGTCTAAACGTTGCTGTAAGGGATGCCCTAAATGCTGTAATCCAAATGCAGCATCTCCCACTTGTCCACTGACACAAATATAATCACCCACTTGTGCACCAGCCCGTGTAACGGCTTGACCTTGTTCAATCCAACCAAGCGCAGTGACACTAATCGTGAGTTGTGTGCTTTGGGTGGTATCACCACCAATTAAAGAGACACCGAACTGATCGCAGCATTCAAACAATCCCTGACTGAAACCTGCTAACCAATCCTGATCAACTTCAGGTAGGCTCAACGCCAGTAAAATACTATGGGGTTTTGCACCCATGGCTGCGAGGTCGGATAAATTGACTGCAACACTTTTCCAGCCAATTGCATGGGCAGAAGTATCTAAAGGGAAATGTCGGCCAGCAACTAATGTGTCTGTACAGATCACCAGTTGTTGTGCGGGAGGAGGGGTAACAATGGCTGAGTCATCACCAATTCCTAAACTCACATCAGCGTTTGATGGGCGTTTAAAGTATTGGTCAATAATTGAAAACTCAGCCATAGTACACAAGCCTATTATTTTGCTTGTTGTTTTTCAGCTTCACGAAGCTTTGATGAAAGACGGTCTAATACACCATTGATATATTTATGACTGTCTGCACCACCAAAGTGTTTTGCTAGCTCAATTGCTTCATCAAGTACTACTCGGTACGGAACTTCGAGGTGATCTCTTAATTCATATGCACCTAGTCGTAACGTTGCAAGCTCTACACCATCCAGTGCAGATAACTCACGGTCAAGTACAGGAATGAGTAACTCATCTAAAGCTTCATGTTGAGCAACCACTTGAGTGAGCAATTCATGGTAATAGTTAAGGTCAACTTTGTGCATGGCATTTTCTACACGGGTACGTGCTTCAATTTCATGAACAGGATTTTGACTCATTTGCCATTCATAAATCCCTTGTACAGCAAAACGACGTGCTTTGCGTTTCGCTGCATAAGCGGCCTGAAGTGTTTGCGACATGCTTTAAATTGCCTTTAATAAGTTAACCATTTCGATTGCAGTCAATGCAGCTTCGCTACCTTTGTTTCCTGCTTTCGTACCAGAGCGTTCGATTGCTTGTTCAATACTGTCGGTTGTTAAGACACCATTGATGACAGGCATTGTGCTTTCAAGTGCAACCACACCCAAACCTTTCGCACATTCGCCTGCAACAAAATCAAAATGTGGTGTACTACCACGAATCACTGCGCCTAAAGCGATGATGGCATCAAATTTATTCGATGCAGCAAGTTTTTTCGCAACGATAGGAAGTTCCCATGCGCCTGGTGCATGAATCACGGTAATTGCATCTTCTGCAACACCATGACGTTTTAGGGTGTCGATTGCACCTTCAAGTAAATGTTCAACTACGAAGCTGTTGAAACGACCCACTAAGATCGCATAACGACCTTCGCTTGCGAGATGTAATAAACCTTCAATTCGGCGAATTGCCATAGCAACCTCGATTATTTTGCTGTGATTTGATCGGCAGTGATATATTCCACTACCTCTAAATTAAATCCTGATAAGGCATTGAAACGCAGCGGTGAGCTGAGCAGTTTCATTTTTTCCACACCTAGATCACGTAAAATTTGTGCACCTACACCAATGGTTTGATATTGCTGCGATAAAGCCGCATTTGATTTCAATGGTTTTGGTTGATTGAGATGATGGATCGCATGACCCACATCTTCTAAATGGTCTTGACCAATCCAAACCAGTACGCCACGTTCACTTGCTGCAATGGTCTTCATGGCAAGATCAAGATTCCATGCGGATGAACCATCTGCTTTTTTGAGTTTTAACAAGTCACGTACAGGATTGAAGCCATGTACACGCACGGTGGTCACGCCTTCTTTTGGTTCACCCTTGACCAATGCCAAATGAATGTCAGGGTCACCAATTTCGCGATATTTATATAATTCGAATGTACCGTATTCTGTCTCAATGGTCTCTTGAGATAAACGTTCTACGGTTTGTTCGTTGGTCATGCGATAATGAATAAGATCTGCAATGGTTCCAATCTTTAAACCATGTTTTTCAGCGAAAATTTCCAAATCCGCACGACGTGCCATGGTACCGTCATCATTGATAATTTCACAGATGACAGAGGCTGGTTCTAGACCTGCAAGGCGCGCAAGATCACAGCCTGCTTCGGTATGTCCTGCACGATGTAATACACCACCTGGTTGTGCCATCAATGGGAAAATATGCCCAGGCTGGACGATATCACTTGGTTTGGCATGTGCTGCAACCGCTGCATGAATAGTATGCGCACGTTCAGCCGCAGAAATACCCGTGCTAATGCCTTCTGCTGCTTCAATAGAGAGCGTGAAATTGGTGGCGTGTTGTGCACCGTTTTGATCAACCATTAAAGGAAGATTGAGTTGTTTGCAGCGTTCACGGCTGAGGGTTAGGCAGACCAAACCACGTGCATGAGTAATCATGAAGTTAATATCTTCAGGACGTACATGAGTAGCAGCGATAACTAAATCACCTTCATTTTCACGATCTTCATCATCCATCAGGATGACCATTTTGCCTGCACGAATATCTGCGACAAGCTCTTCAACACGACTCAGCGGCATTCGCTTTCACCTTTGATGTTGCCTTTTCAGGCACTAGTATTCGATAAATCTGGCATAGTTTAACGCATTTTAAAAAATTTCGCCTGTGCTTCTTTATCAATTCAAACGACAGCCTTGGGAGCAATGGATTTCATATTCCACAGCGACTGCAAATACAAGAGGTTCATACCTAATCGCAGCACATAAAAAACCCATGCAGCAGCTTGTGATGCATGGGCGACGAGTATGGTTTAATCAATTAAATACCTAACGGATTAAGACCCGGTTGCCGCTTTGGCTTTTTTACCCATCAGAATCTCAGTCCGTAAAGTTTGCGCTAGGGTTGCACATTCTTCATTCATGCCATTAATCATAAAGGCATGACGGGTCATGATATTACTTGGATTTGGCATCGCCACCAATTCATAATGATTTTGAATGGTTTTGAGTTGCTCATGG
This sequence comes from Acinetobacter haemolyticus, assembly GCF_900406815.1. Lineage (GTDB taxonomy): Bacteria > Pseudomonadota > Gammaproteobacteria > Pseudomonadales > Moraxellaceae > Acinetobacter > Acinetobacter haemolyticus_A. The sequence continues at coordinate 134,328 of NZ_OVCN01000004.1, read as the reverse complement.
TTCAAATGCAAGGCGGCTTCTTTGGCATGGATATGTTGTGTTAAACGCTTTGCAGCCTCAACAGCATCCAATTGCATCGCATCGACAGCGCTCGCAACAGCTCCACGTGTTTGCAGCGCAAAACGTTTGTCTTCGCGATAACGTTTGTATAAGACATCTGACAATAATTGGAACACGGCACCGACCATCATCAAACATTCAAGTGCTTCAGGTTGTTCGGAGGTTGTCGATAAGGTTGCACCCTCCGCACAAAATTCTTGTACCACATGAATCTGTGAGGCATCAATTTGATAATGCTTGGTTGAAAGATCAATACTTTTATCGAGGAACAATTGGCATAGTTTAAAATATGGCACAGAAACAGATTGATTGACGCTATTCAATAGCTGTTTTGGATCATAAAACTGGATGTTTAAAGCCAAGCTGTGATCCTCGAGTTGAGCAGCTTCACTTGGTTTTTTCTCAACGCGAGATTTGTTTTGTGCTTTTGCCGGTTGTTGTGCTTGTGCAACCAAAGTAACAGTATTTTGCTTTTCTAAAGCAAGCGCTTGAGTTAAGCGTTGAATCTCATGTTTCAAATGATTTTCTTGGTTAATGCGTGTCAAATATTCACTACGGGTTGGACGTGCGATCACCCGATATGCTAACCAAATCAGGAAGTGAAGGAATAAAGAAGCAAAAATGGCTAACCATTGCGTCCGTAAGATTTCACCGATACTGGGCTGAATCAACGTAATTTCAACGGTTCCGACTTTCTTTTCATTTTGCAGCGCATCACGTACAAACACTTCGCCTTGACGTGTTTTTGCCATACCACTGGTTGCAAGTACTTGTTTATTTGCATCTAAAATCCGAATCGAGGCAACACTTGGATTGGTTGCATAACGATTGGCAACCAAGGCCAATGAAACCGTATTGGCAGGTTCTAATTCAGCAAGACTGTCGGTCACCAACTGACTGGTCATCAACTGTCCTTGGCTGGCGCGATTTTCATTGAGTTGATGGGTCGTTGCAATCACCAATAAAAAGGTATGCAATGCAAAACTTACGATCAGTAGGCTAGCAAATAGCCCTTGGCGAGGCGCATTCAAGTTAAACTTCCAAGGTAAATAGATTTAGGTTCGGTTATGTTATGATTCTTACACAAAATAGTTGTCGCTCAAACACGAGTCAATTCATGCGAGAAATCATTCTTATATCCTTTCTAGGACCAGATCAACCGAATCAGTTTACTCGATTAATGCAGGTACTCTCCGTACATTCTTTGCAAATACTCGATGTTGGTCAGGCTGTTATCCATAATCAACTGACCCTTGGGATCGTTGTGGCATCAGATAACGAGACTGCAACAGCATTGGCAATGAAAGAGATTTTGATTTTAGCACATGATATTGGTCTCACTGTGCGATTTAAACCAATCTCCAACGCAGAATATGATCAATGGGTGAGTGAGGGTGGACGTACACGTTATATCGTGACTGCGCTTGCACCTGAATTGACTGCAGAACACTTGCAAGCTGTCACCCGAATTGTGTCGAGTCAAGGCTTTAATATTGAGACTGTGACACGTCTATCAGGTCGTTTGGGATTAGATGAGGAAAGTCCATCCCCACGTCGTGCCTGTGTGCAATTCGGTTTAAGCGGGCAAATGCTAGATGCACAAGCGATGAGAGCGGCGTGTTTAAGCTTGTCAGGTGAGTTAAATATTGATGTTGCTGTACAAGAAGATAATGCCTACCGTCGTAACCGCCGTTTAGTCTGTTTTGATATGGATTCAACCTTGATCGAGCAAGAAGTCATTGATGAGCTCGCATTAGAGGCAGGGGTGGGAGAGCAAGTTGCTGAAATCACAGAACGCGCGATGCAAGGTGAACTTGATTTTCAACAAAGCTTCCGTGCGCGTGTAGCACTGTTAAAAGGTTTAGATGCTTCAGTTTTACCGAAAATCGCAGAACGTTTAACCGTGACTGAAGGGGCAGAGCGTTTGATTTCGACCTTAAAAGCTCTGGGTTATAGAACTGCAATTTTATCAGGTGGGTTTCAGTATTTTGCTGAATATTTACAAGACAAACTTGGAATCGACGAAGTACATGCCAATTACTTGGATGTTGAAAATGGGGTAGTGACAGGGGAGGTTCATGGCGCGATTGTTGATGGTGCGCGTAAAGCTGAATTGTTACGCCAATTGGCCGAAAGAATGGGGATCTCGCTAGAGCAGGCAATGGCAGTAGGCGATGGTGCGAATGATTTGCCAATGCTGTCGATAGCAGGATTAGGGGTCGCATTTCGCGCCAAACCTTTAGTACGTCAAAATGCCAATCAAGCAATCTCAAGTGTTGGTTTAGATGGTGTATTGTATCTATTAGGAATGCATGATAAAGATTTGAATCGCGCCTAATTAACGATTTTATGCTTCAATCATGCCGCTTTTTTTAAAGCGGCATTGTTTGTTTTAGCAGCGTCAAGATTTGGTCATAATTATGTCTAAATGTATAGAAAAACAACGATAAAAAAATTCGAAAAAAAGTTTTTTTAAGCTAAAAAATAACGATAGTTTTTTGTAATGACACGCTGCAATTGATGCTATATAGAGATTCAGGACTTTTGTAATTTTAAAAAATGTAATGACAAAAACATATTGCGACAGCTTGTGTCGTAGGGCTAATTTCAAGCTCTTTTTTTCTAAAAAAAACCCTCCATAATGCATAAAGACGCAAATGCAATACGTAGTACTGTTTGAGATTTACAGAACAATTATGAAGAGGTCTGCGCAAGACACAGACCATCCCTTTAAAGACGGAGGTTTCTATGGAAGCAGCGAATTTCACCATGTGGGTTGGATTTGGCTTAATCGCTGTCGCAGTTATTGCTGTTTTCTTTTCTCCTTATCGTCGTTGGTTAGGTTTTATGTTGGCGGGTATGCTCTGCTGGGGACTGTTAGAAGTCGTACGTTTTGGAGTACAAACGATCTTCGATATATCAGTCGCCTATAGCTATCTGACTGCTTTAAGCCTTGCGATGGTAACGGTTACATTTATTCTTTTACGTGAAGACAAACAAGCACAAAAACAGCTGGCAAATCGTCAGTATATTGAACATACACCTGTATATAAGGATGATCAGCAACAATGTTCTAGCCGATAATTTATAATAATTCGAATCGCAACAAAGGCATGCTCAGCATGCCTTTGTTGCATTCTGTGACAAAGCTTTGGCTGTCCTATATACAATTGTGCTAGGATACTGTTGTCTTAATTTTCATCATAATACTATAGGCATAAATGTCATGAAGCTTTCTTCTTTACCAGTGGTTAAGTTACCTATCGTTGATGTGAGCACAGATCCGCTTGATTTGTTGGTGGCGGGTTTGGCGTTACGTATGAAACAATTGGCACGTACTAGCCCTAAGTTTATTGAGTTGGTTCATGACCGTGAATTCCGTATTCAAATTGGTACGGATTTAGGTATGGCGCGCCAAATTCTTGTTAATCATGGCAAGATTGAAACAATTGCAGGTAATCCAGAACAAGCAGATTTTATTTTACAGTTTGCATCTAGCGAGCAGGGTGTAAAAACTTTATTAAAAGGTGATCCAACAGCTTTTATGACTGGAATGCAAGATGGCAGTATCAAAATGGAAGGTGACTTTAGCCTGTTAGTTTGGTTTAACCAAGCTGCTAAATTGATTCCACCAAAAGTACCGAAACCAGTGAAAGAAAAAATTCGTCAAGCACGCGCATTTATTAAAGAAAAAACAGGCAAATAAACTGATTTAAAAAACTCCCTGAATGGGAGTTTTTTTTGCGCTATTTATTCGATTTCAAGCTGAAAGGTCACAGGACCATCATTAATTAAATGGACTTTCATATCTGCCGCGAAGATACCTGTTTGAATATTTTCAAATTGTTGTTGAGCATACTCAACCAATTGTTCATAGAGAGCTTTGGCATCATGAGGAGGCATTGCAGGTCCAAAGTCAGGTCGTAAGCCTTTTTGCGTTTGAGCCATTAGGGTAAATTGGGAAACCAATAAGATTCCTCCTTTGGCTTGGCTCACATTCCAGCCCATTTTCCCATTTTCATCGTCAAAAACACGGTATTTCAAAATCTTATCAATTAACTTGCGGCCTGTTTCCAAGCTATCTTCTTTGCCTAAGCCCAAAAAAACCAATAAACCTTTTTCAATCTCACCTGTTGTTTGACCGTCGACCACCACCTTGGCTTCGAGGACTCGTTGAATTAATGCACGCATAACTTTGAATAATAGATGAAATGAGAAGTGCCAAGTTTAACAGAGACATGAGTCAAAATTGAGCCGTGCAGCAAAAGTCTACTATTCAATAAGACACATTTAGTTGTATAACAAAAGCTATTATGCAAAAGAATTGGTTAAAACCATCATCTATGTCTGCCATTATTCGATCATTACTGGACACCGACCTGTATAAATTCACCATGTTACAGGTGGTGCTCCATCAGTTCCCACAAACTCATAGCGTTTATTTATTCCGTTGTCGAAATTTAGACGACACCCTTTATCCATTATCGGAGATTTTGCCTGAGTTAAACCATCAGCTTGATCTACTATGTGACTTAAAGTTTAAAGAAGATGAACTGCAATACTTACGTTCATTGCGGTTTATCAAAAGCGACTTTGTGGATTATTTAGAACTCTTCCAGCTTAAACGCCGTTTTATTCAAGCAAGTATCGATGATGCAGGACGATTGGATATCCGTATTGAAGGACCGATGGTGCAGGCGATGATGTTTGAGATTTTTGTCTTAGCCATCGTCAATGAGTTGTACTTCAGCCGTATCCGTACGGATGCTGTGTTGGAGGAGGGTGAACGTCGACTCCAGCAGAAACTGGTTCAACTGCAACAATATGCTCAAGAACAACAAGACCATGAACCACCGTTTTTGGTTTCAGACTTTGGTACACGTCGCCGTTATAGTTTTGAATGGCAAAAACATGTGGTTCAGGCTTTCCATGCAGCCGCGCCGAAAGTATTCCGCGGTACCAGTAATGTATTGTTAGCCAAAGAACTGGGCATTAGCCCAATTGGGACGATGGCACACGAGTTTTTACAGGCTTTTCAAGCGCTTGATGTACGATTGCGAAATTTCCAAAAGGCAGCCTTAGAAGCATGGGTACAAGAATACCGAGGTGACTTAGGGATTGCACTGACTGATGTCGTCGGTATGGATGCATTTTTACGGGATTTCGACCTGTATTTTGCCAAACTGTTCGATGGTTTACGGCATGATAGCGGTGATCCCTATGAATGGGGCGATAAGGCCTATGCACATTATCGTAAGTTAAAAATCGATAGCAAAACCAAGATGTTGACTTTTAGCGATGGGCTGAATTTAGAGAAAGCGTGGCATTTACATCATTATTTCAAAGATCGTTTTCAGGTGAGTTTCGGGATTGGCACCAATTTGACCAATGATATGGGACAAACACCGCTGAATATTGTGTTGAAGTTGGTCGAGTGTAATCGTCAGTCAGTGGCGAAGATTTCGGATAGTCCAGGTAAGACCATGACCGATAATGATACCTTCTTGGCGTATTTGCGTCAGGTGTTTGAGATTGAGGAAGAGAGTTAGCTTATATCTTCTTTTCTGCTAAATGAATGCAAAAAATCAGGCAAAGATAAAAAGTGAGCTATGTTAAAATCAAACATGATGTGATGACACAAGCGCATAACAATGACTGATATTGATTTTAAACTTGGTTTACTGATAGAGCCTGAACAGCTAGTTCCTTATTTAGGGCATGAGCTAATTCGGGTCGTTGATTTAAGCCGTGCCTCGGTTTATGAACAATTACATATTCCGCATGCCATTCATCTACAACCGAAGTATCTTGTTGCCCAGCAAGAACAAGCCAATGGGGTTTTACCTGATATTGAGGCTTTAAATATTCTAATTGAAAAATTAAATATTTCTCCTCAGCATCATGTCGTGGTCTATGACGATGAAGGTGGTGCTTGGGCTGGGCGTTTAATCTGGAATTTACATTGTCTGGGTTTTACACGAACAAGTCTGATCAATGGAGGCATTCATGCTTGGTTAGGCGCTAGTCTTCCCACAAGTGCTGAAGTTGAGCGCATTAGCCCTGTTCAGGAATTGGTTCACGTTGATCTGAATGCAGTACAGCAGTACCGAATTGAATATCAAGAATTATTGACGCAAGTCGAGCGAGGCAATGTTCAATTGTGGGATTGTCGCAGTAGTGACGAATATACTGGACTACGTCTAGCTGCGCGACGCGGCGGTCACATCCCAAATGCACTGCATTTTGAATGGAGTACTGCCCTTAATCGTGAAAATCATCTAAAATTACACCCGCTTGAACGCACTCAACAACGTTTAGAGCAATTAGGCTTTAATTTACAACAGCCTGTGGTGGTGTATTGTCAGTCACATCATCGTTCAGGTTTAGCTTATATTTTAGCAAGATTGCTTGATTGGCAAGTGAGAGCCTACGATGGTGCGTGGAGTGAATGGGGCAATCGCCTCGATAGTCCTATTACTACAGGGGAGTCACCATCTTGAGTTTCACAGCAGATTTAAAAAAACAACTTTTTATCAAAGCACAAAATTTAGTACCACAACATCAACTTAGCCGTGTGGTCGGCAAAGTTGCCGCAAGTGAAAATGTTTTGGTGAAAACTGCTGTTATTCAGGCATTTAAAGCAAAATATGGCATTGATATGAGTATTGCTGAACAAGCGAATCCGAACCACTATAAATCATTTAATGAGTTTTTCACGCGTGCTTTGAAACATGGTGTACGTGGTGTAGATGAACGTGCTGATAGTATTGTTTGTCCTGCGGATGGCGCGATTTCTCAGCTAGGTAAAATTGAAGCGGGCGATATTTTTCAAGCCAAAGGCCAAAGTTTTTCTGTAGAGAAATTGATTGGTGACCCACAGTTAGCAAAACCATTTATTGATGGGCAGTTTGCAACTGTTTATTTGTCACCTAAAGATTATCATCGTGTGCATATGCCATTGGCAGGTACATTGACCGAAACTTTATATATTCCGGGTGAGTTGTTCTCAGTCAACCAAACCACGGCTGAAAATGTTCCGGGTTTATTCGCGCGTAATGAACGTATGGTGTGTTTGTTTGACACTGAGCTTGGTCGTATGGCAGTGGTGTTGGTTGGTGCAATGATTGTTGCAGGTATTGAAACAGTTGCGACAGGTAAGGTAAAACCGACTGGCCGTGTTGAATTGCAACATCATCAAATGCAGTTAGATAAAGGTGCAGAGTTAGGTCGTTTCTATCTAGGCTCAACTGCTGTGGTTTTATTTGAAAAAGATAAAATGGTCTGGGAAGAGCAGTTTAAAGCGAACTCGACTGTGGTGATGGGTGAACGGTTAGGCCATTCGGTTTGATTCAGAGATACGTTTAAAAAAAGTCCTTTAAGATTTTTTAAAGGTTTTTTTATATATGTTGGTTTTAAGGAAACTTAAATTTGAGTGGGCTACTTATATCGAGTATCTTTTCATAAAATTTTTAGCTGCAAAACAGTGTCTAAAACAAAAGGTTTGAGCTATATAATAGGGTACCAAAAAAACTTTAAATGATTTAATGGTCTAAGAGGGTAAATTTAAGAATTGATGGAAATGTACAAGTTAAAAAGCTCTAATATCTAAACATTAGAGCTTTTTTATTTTCTAAATTCTTATATCTCATCTAAATTTTTAGGAGGCCTTACTTCTAAGTTTCTAGGTAATACGAGCAGAGTTAATACATGATCATATTTTTCTGAAAAAATCTTATATTCCGTAAGATGTGCATCTTTGTGGGCATGCTCAAACCAAATACTAGCTCTCAATTTTTCGCCAGACTTTTCTTCTGTAATAAAACTATTTCCGGCTAAAGAATTCTCGGGTATAGGAATGACCATTGACTTGGTTCTAAAGTAAGCCCCATTTCTTGCTGCAACTTTACTAGATGATGCCCAATTCATAAAACCATCTCTAGAATAAATAAAAACTGCACTTTCTTCTGTAAATTCAAGCCATTTCAGAATAGCAGCAGTCAAAGAAACACCATACCTTTGCGCACAAAAAGATAAGGATTGCATTAGATCAACCATATTAATTTGCTGTCTAAAATCATCTATTGGCATCAAAAGGTATGATGAAAATCTATTTGCTTCTGCTTCTATAGAGTCATTGTTATAAGATTGAAGATCCTCATTTCCACATTGAAATTCATCTTGTAAAGATCTATGTAAAACATAATGTCCCAGTTCATGAGCTTTAGTGAACAAGATTCTTCCTGCCGACTCTATAGATGGGTTATACAACATTACCCATTGATTAGATTCTTCTTTTTTTAATAATGCACCTTCAAATTTTCCAACATTTAGCTCCAAAATATCATTAATTGGATCATCCCACTGAAAGATATTGGCTGCTTCATATGAAAGCATATCAACATCTATCGGGAACTTTTCCCGACATTCTGTCTTACAGAAAACATCAAGAATATTTAGTAATCGTGCAGCGATTTTAGGTGGATGTGGTTTTTCATCCATTATTATTACCAGATGATTTAATTACAGCCATTATACTGCGAATTTGCTCTTTTTCATGAGAATTCAAATTCTTATATTCACGAAAAAAAGCATTATCTATATTTTTCTCAGTAGGTGTTCTTTCATCTGATTCTAAAAAAAACTCTACATCAGTACCCAATGCTTGAGCTAATGATGATAGTTTTTCCGCAGATGGCTTTTGAGACTCTCTATTCTCTAATTCCCATAAATAGCTTTTACTTAAGCCCGCACTTGCAGCTAAAGCCTCTAATGTAAGCTTTTTCTCTTTTCGAAGAAGTCTAATTTTGTCGCCAAGTAAGTTTGCCATTTGAGATATCTCCTTTTTTATATATTCTACTAGAAAAAAGTTCGGAGTAGCATAAAAAAACGGTTGACTATTTAGAAAATTAGTTAAATAATGATCTAAAGTTCGGTATTCCGGAAATTATATTATGTTTTAACAGCAGTGGAGCTCCCCTAAATGACTACCTTTCTTGAACACTTCAAAATTGATCGAACGCATTCAATCGATTTCCTTAACTTAAATTTAGAGAAAGACACAAAGATTTTCTTAGATCCATATAGTGTAGCAATGACAAATAATGTTCATTGTATGAATGCCCATAAATGTATTAAAGCTTTCATGGAAACGCTGCTAACTGCATTAAAAGAGGGTAATGAGACTCTAGCAATGGACTTATGTAGTCACTTTCCAGAACCTAAAGGTACTGGTATCGGTTGGACTAAAAAAAGTTATAAAGGACGTGGCGCAGGGGAAATTAAAGCATCGAAGCTAGTTGAAGCACTAATGTCATCAGAAGCAGTTATGTCTGGTGCTATTGAAGATTTAGAAGAGTTAATATTAGTTGTTGATGGACTAGGGTTGGATACCATCTCAGATATAACTATTAATTTAGGAATGAAGCATTTTATTGAATTTACCCAAGAAAAATGTAAAGAACTAAACATTAACATGGAAAAATCTAATAAAAAAATAAACTATTTCTGTCACTTAGAAAATAAGTGGAAATCTGATTATTTTGAATTACCTCATGCACCAATTGGAGAAGAAAAGGAAAAAGGGCAGATAGTTTTATTGCCTCTCAACACTTTGGCTAGATTATCACCTTATGGTACATCTTACTTTTTCACAAATATTGCTACACCATTTTTTGTAGAAGAAGGGATAAGAGCGGGTGCTTCTTTTATTCGGGCGACAAAATCTGGTGGCTATAAAGCGGATCTCAAGAAAATGCGAGAAAATGATCAATATAAAGGTGGTAAAAAGAGAATGGGAGGATTCATAAAAGACTATCCGGAATCTCTCAAAGAGTATCGCGAAAAAGTCGCTAGCTATCGCTACAAAAAAATTCGTAAACAAGATGATCAGACTTAAATCATAGGAGATTAATTATGTCTAAAAATTCAAAACAGACTTCAGATAAAGTCAGCTCTTTAGCATCAAAAATTCTACGTAATCCATCATCTTCATCTATCCAGAAGGAATTAGCGGGGTCGGCTTTATCTCAATCACATTCATGTAAACAAACTGGTGCAGATATGGAGTCTAAAGCATCACAAGTTTTGAAAAGTGATAAATATAGCGACACTACTAAGACATTAGCAGCCTCTATTCTTTCCCAGTCAAATAAAGAAAGATAATTTAACATAGAGTAAAGTTCTGCTATCTAAGAATGACAATATGAGAGAATATATGACGAATAATAAGCTTGCTACACATAAACCAGTAGAGTTTTTTGTTAGACGACTATTAGAAATTGATAGTAAAGAAATAGATCTTAAATTTATTTTTGATCATGTTCGAAACTATGGTATAGGTTCTGCTGTAATGGTTTCTGGATTTTATCTCTTAAAACATCCTGAAATTTCAACAAGTATTATTCCTAATGGTGGTATTTTCTGGGGTATTATTTTTTTGATATTTGGTTTATTACTTAATATTCTAAATATGGTTCAGGTTTTTTGGATTTTAGTACATCTAAAAATTAAAAAAATTTATTTACTCATTATTTCAGGTTTTTTATTTTTTGGAATTCCTGAATTCTTTTGGATTTATGTTAAACAGTTTTTATCATAAAAAGAAACCATGTTATTTAATGCGAGAATCTACTCACAAATTTAAGACTTTTTATGTTTTAACATTAGTCTAGTATTCGAAGGCATTTACAAAGCTATATCCACAAAGGTTTGAGTAAATTTGTTGCTAAGCATAAAACTAGCCCTGTACGCTATTTCCTACATCAATTCCAGCCAATGACCCATATCCAGCTCAATTGAAATCACCTAATATGAACTCATCAGGAACAGGAAGTTCCAAAACACAAAACAAAAATAATAAGTTTGAGCATCAGGACGTGAGGTACGACAGGAGTTATACCTAAAGTGCGAAATACGAAAAAGCCCGACAGGATGTCGGGCTTTTTTCATGCTTATTCAGCGATTATAAAGGAACAATGTTCACAGCATTTGGGCCTTTTTGACCTTGAGCAACGCTGAATGAAACTTGTTGGCCTTCATATAACGTTTTAAAACCAGAATTTGCGATTTCGCTGAAGTGAGCAAACACGTCAGGACCTGATTGTTGTTGAATGAAACCAAAACCTTTAGTTTCGTTAAACCACTTTACTGTACCAGTGACTGTATTAGACATAATATATCCTACTAAATTTTAATAATTTTCAGCCCCTTAATGAGGCTATGTATAACTTTGAAAAAGGATAAAGAATTGAGCTTAAGATCTAAAAAAAACGGAGGATTATGACTAAAACTGCGATACTTAAAGAAGATTTACTAAACTATACTTTTTCTAGTTAATTTAATTATACATACGATTGAATAATATTCAAGTTTTTTATATGTAATATTTATTTTTCTTATATTTTGAGGATTCATTATCAAACTCTATATCAGTTTTTATATGAATTTAACCCATCTAATAACTGGCCCCACATAGGAACAATGTAAGCGATTTCTTACGTTGATTAAGGTCAATGTCCCATATTCATATTGCTTTAAATTACCTAATATGAACTCATCAGGAACAGGAAGTTCCAAAACATAAAACAAAAATAATAAGTTTGAACATCAGGACGTGAGGTACGACAGGAGTTATACCTAAAGTGCGAAATACGAAAAAAGCCCGACAGGATGTCGGGCTTTTTTTATGTCTATTCAAAAATTTCCTTACCCCACAGTTCGATCAGCAATTGGATAGTTTTACTTAAAGGTTTATAGCTCGACCAAATGGCATGGATGGGCATATCCAATCCATTGGTGGTGTCACTAAACTCCAAACGCACTAAACTGTGCTTAGCAAAATGCTCCGACACGACAGAAAGCGGAAAATTTCCCCATCCCATGCCTTGTTCTACCATATGTATTGCCATCGATAGATTGTCGGTGTACCAATACGAGTCAGAAACCAAAATACGAGGATCGGGTAGAGGATAATTTTTACTAGCCACAATAATTTGTCTAAATTCAGACAACATGGTGAGCTCATTTTTATGCTGTGCCTTGAGTTGCTGTGCTTGCTCAGGGCAAATGGCTGCGACAAATTGTTCAACACCTAATAGTCGAAAGCGTTGATTGATATCGATATTTGATGAGCTATAAGCAATATATAAATCAATTTCATTGTTCTGTAGGCGTGCTTTTAATTCTTGCTGTGGTGCGCAAACCATTTCAATATTTAAAAGAGGATAGTGCTGAATTAATTGTTCAATGCCCTTTAAGATGATTTTTTGATTGATATCGGCTGCGACACCAATACAAATGCGAGTTTCTAATCCTGTTGAAAGTTCAGAAAGATGCATTTCGAGCTGACGTAGCTTTGTCACAATCAGTCTTGCATGGGGTTCAATTGAAAGCGCAATCTCCGTTGGCGCTAGATGATTTTTGCTGCGTTCAAATAATTTTAAGTTCAATTCAGCTTCTAGATTGGCAATCGCCATGCTTACTGCGGAAGGAACTCGATTTAAAGCACGAGCCGCCGCAGAAAAACTGCCGCGATCAATGATTTCTAGAATCAATTCAAGCTGCTCACTGCTTAGTTTCATAGCGATTTCCTTGTCAGTAAATCTGATAACGATTGACTTTTTTTATCAGATGTAAGGCGTAAAATCCAGTCATTGTTAGTTTTAGGGTGTGATCATGCAAGGAACGAAAAGAAGAGTAACTTATGTTTTTTTCTATGAAGTGTTTAGCTTTTTGATCTGTGCGATGATTTTGGCGGTACTTTCAGGCACAAGTATGAGCCATACAGGACCATTATCGGTTGTAATAGCAGTCATTGCGGTGACCGTAAATTTTTTCTACAACTATGTTTTTGAAATGTGGGAAAAACGACAAACTTCTAAAACCCGTACTGTGAAAAGAAGGGTCGCTCATGCGATTGGATTCCAAATTGTTTTAGTGACAATCTTGATTCCATTGATTGCGTGGTGGATGCAGATTAGTTTGCTCAAAGCATTCTTATTGGATTTTAGTTTGATGGTCCTTATCCCGTGTTATACCTTTGTGTATAACTATTTCTTTGATCATATTTTTGGTTTACCCAGTCATTTACTTGAAGCAAAGCAGTTGAATTCAGTGGTAAATAATTAATTCAACCAAAAAAACAGCCGATCTTTCAGGATCGGCTGTCAGTATTTATTCAACTGTACATTTATCCAATATAGAGACGTTCTTTTGGAAAAACAGCTGTAAAGGTTGAGCCTTCATTTTCTTTGGAGCTGATTTCAAGATGTGCCCCGTGTTGCATTAATACATGTTTCACAATCGCAAGTCCTAAACCTGTTCCCCCTGTTTGACGGCTACGCGCACTATCCACCCGATAAAAACGTTCAGTTAAGCGAGGTAAATGTTTAGGATTTATACCAATACCATTATCTTGAACGGTAAAGTAGGCCTGATCACCGTCTTTATGCCATCCAATGGTAATGATGCCACCTTTAGGTGTGTACTTAATTGCATTGGTAATGAGGTTGCTGAAAGCGCTGGCAATTTCCATGTCTGAGCCGATCAGGTCACAGTGACTATCAATGTCTAAGTTGAGGGTATGACCATAATCGAGATTGTAGGCACGGGCATCATCGAACAATTGATTCATCAAATTTGCCATCTCAATAATCTGATTTTTCGCTACTTTTTTATTATTTTCGAGATTGGACAAGAGCAATAAATCATTAACCAATGCATTCATACGTTTGGTTTGTGACTGCATTTGAGTAAAAGCACGTTTCCAGCGCGGGGTGATATCGTCCTGATCAGTAAAGGTTTCGATATAGCCACTGAGTACGGTCAGCGGGGTACGTAACTCATGCGAAATATTGTCCACAAAGTCTTTACGCATTTGTTCAAGGTTATGCATACGGGTGATGTCATGTGCCACTAATAGACGACTTTCACCACCAAAGCGGGTAATTTTGACTTGTACATAACGCTCTTCATCCATTTGTGCTTGTAGACGAATACCATCAGGTGCTTGATCGCTATGATTAAAATATTCAATAAAATTCGGTTGGCGCAAGATCGACAATAAGTTACGCCCGCGGTCCATTGGATTGATGCCCAATAATTTTTCTGCAGCAGGATTCCACCATTCGAGCTGATGTTGATCGTCAATCAAAACAACCGCTTCTGCCAACGCCACCAATGATGATTGAGCACGATCAATTAAACCCACCATTTCAGCTTGCACAATACGTTCTTGGCGTTGAGCGCGATAAACGTTGAACAATAATGCGCCCCAAATCCCATTGAGGTTGGGTGGCATATCGTAAGGGCGGTTAGAGATCCATTCATTGACGAGATAAAGTGAGCGAAGCTGTAGGATAAAAAACACCACAAAAGCGACGAAAATACAGCTCCAAAAGTACCCAACTCCAAATCCGATTAAGCTCGCAATCAATAAGAAAAACAATAATAGTCTTAAATCTTGTTTTGCAAACGTCCATAAGCTGCTGTATTGAAAACGTTGATGTTCGCGTGCCAGCTCAGGGACGGGATATGGTTCATACATAAAGGGGTTTAACCTGCTGCTAAATCAGCTCGTGTAGAGAAACGATAACCTGTGCCACGTACTGTTTGAACAAAGCGATCCACACCAAAAGGTTCTAACACTTTGCGTAAACGACGAATATGCACATCAATGGTACGGTCTTCAATATACACGTTTCCACCCCATACTTGGTCAAGTAATTGGGCACGTGTATAAGCACGTTCTGGATGTGTCATAAAGAAAGCGAGTAAACGATATTCAGTTGGGCCCATATCGAGAATGCTATCACCAAAGCTCACACGCTGGCTCACAGGATCTAGCATTAAGCCATTGGCATCAATCACTTTTTCACCGCTCAGCGCATTGGCACGACGTAAAACTGCTTTGATACGTGAAACCAGTTCGCGGGTCGAAAAAGGTTTAGTCATGTAGTCGTCAGCACCAGCATCGAGACCTTGAACTTTATGATCTTCTTCACCTCGAGCGGTAAGCATGATCACTGGAATCTCTGCCAAGTTGTCATCTCGTTTCAAGCGTCGGCACAAATCTACACCGCTCACTCCACCCGGTAGCATCCAATCCAGCAAAATAAGAGCAGGACGCTGATCAACGATAATCTGGTGCGCTTGCTTAGCATCCTCAGCTTGTAAACATTGGAAGCCTGCCATATCCAAAGAGGTATGGATCATTTCGCGAATCGGTAGCTCATCATCGACAATTAAAATATAGTCATCTTTCACAGCGCAATACCCTCAAAATCTGTAACGGTTAACCGTTTTGTTGTTATGACAGGCTTATTACAAAGATTAATTATGACAATATCATTGCAAAAGAGTAAATAAAGTCGAATTTAGCAATAAATTGTGACAATTATGGGGCAGAGGAGTGACTAATTGATGACAGTTTGCCTGAAATTAAAACAAATAAATTCATCTGTTTAATATCATTGTCTTGTAGCTGTTACATTTGTCACAAAACTGTAAAACGATTTTAATTTTTTTGTGCCGTGTATTCAATAAATGATAAAAATACGGTACAACAGGCATTTAGGACGTCTTCTAAAGGCTGTTTAAAGCCTTCTGATACCCAACGGATAATAATATGGGTCACATAGCCATTTAAACCTGTCGCCATTAGTGACACTTCTTCTGTGGTTTGCGGTACATTGGGCATAGTAATCATTACAAAGCCTTGAATAATCCGGTCAAATTGCGTCAGGGTTTCTTGGATCGTCGCTTGATTGTGTAGGTCTTGGACGAGCATTGCATCGATATAAATAATCCGTGCCATCCGTGGATCATCTTTTATGGTATTCAGTAGCGCGGATAAACCTGCTGTGACCATATTTTTTGGTTCAGGTGCAGCCATGAGTACAGCTTGGGTCAAACAGCTTTGCATTTTACTGATCATACGTAAAAAAACGGTTTGAAAGAGTTCTTCGCTTTTTTTAAAAGACTCATAAAAATAGCGTTCAGTAAGTTTGGCTTCGTTACAAACGTCTTTGACGGTCACAGAAAAAAAACCTTGTGTTCCGTAGGTTGCAATACCCGCTTCAATCAGTTTTTCCCGACGAGCTTCTTTGCGTTCAGTTAAAGAAAGACCTTTGAATTGACGTTCTTTAGTTTCGCTATTTTTTTTCTTTGCCTTGGCTTGCTTCTCAGTTGTCATCGAAAAACCGTTCCCTAAAAAGTTTATATATCGTATGTCGAGCAGCCCTTAGACTGCAAACTGTTTAAAAATAATATGTCTTTAAATGTAGATAGAGCATTTATGACAAGCAATATGTTTGTTCTTGCCATTTGTCTTAAAAGCATAGTGTACTATATTGACAACCTGTATTGTCAAAATTATATTGATTACACGTTAAACGGCACATGATCTGAGCGAATATGTGCATATCATTCGCAATACAAAGGATAGGCAATGAAAAACTTTAAAAATAAAGTCGCAGCGATCACAGGTGCTGGCTCTGGTATTGGACAACAACTGGCACTTTTGTTGGCTCAACAAGGTTGCCATTTATCATTGAGTGATATCAATAAGACTGGCTTGGAACAGACTGTTGAGTTGGTCAAACAATACCCTGTTACTGTAACCACCAAAGTTCTTGATGTTTCTGACCGTGATGCGGTGAAACAGTGGGCACAAGATACGGTACAAGATCATGGCTCAGTCAATATGATCTTCAATAATGCGGGTGTTGCATTAGGCTCAACAGTAGAGGGCGCAAGCTACGAAGATCTAGAATGGATCGTTGGAATTAACTTTTGGGGCGTGGTATACGGCACTAAAGAATTCCTGCCATTTATTAAACAAACCAAAGATGGTCACATCATCAACATCTCTAGTATTTTTGGCTTAACGTCACAACCAACCCAGTCTGCATATAATGCGACCAAATTTGCGGTGCGTGGATTTACTGAATCGCTTCGCCAAGAGTTGGATATTGAGAAAAGTGGCGTAAGTTCACTTTGCGTACATCCAGGTGGGATCCGTACGAATATTGCCAAAGCAGCAAAAATGAATGACAGCTTAAAGAGTTTGGGTATGGATCCAAATAAATCGATTAAGCAGTTTGATAAATTCTTGCGTACTCCACCTGAAGATGCGGCTCGTCAAATTCTTAAAGCGGTGTTGAAGGATAAACGCCGTTTATTAATTGGAACAGATGCTCGTATCGTCGATTCATTCCAGCGCTTATTCCCAACAGGCTATCAACGTATAGCGGCTTTTGCCACCAAAATGCTGTAATCGCTACGTTACTTCAAGAAAGCCATTCTAAATCGAATGGCTTTTTTTTAAATCAAAACTTTGATTTTCCCTTTCTTCCAAACGAACTGATAATACGTGGCTTGGAATACACATAGGCAGACAAAAGCCAGAGCATAGGCCATCCAAATTCCTGTTAGTCCCCATAGTGTGGTAAACCAATAAGCACAAGGAATCTCGATCAGAAGGATGGTGAAGATATTAATCAACATCGGTACAGTAACCGTTCCGCTAGCACGCATAATTGAAGCAAAAATCGCACTTGCGCCAAAAAACAGCAATGACCATAACACGATAAATAATAGCTGTTGACCTAAAACGACCACTTCAGGATCGGTAATAAACAGTGCCATTAAATACTTGGAAAATAGATAGCCCAAAGCAATTAAGCTGCCTGTAAACAGGAAGTTCATGCTTAATGCAGTACGAGTCACGCGGCTAAGCAATTCTGCTTTTCCTGCACCAATCGCTTGCGCTGCGAAAATAGAGGCTGCAATTGCGATAGAAAGAGCGGGAAATTGGATATAGTTCAAGACTTGGTTGACTGCACCATAGGCTGCGGTCGCATTTGCGCCATAACGATTGACTAAGCCAATAATGACCAGACCCGCCAATGATGTGGTGACCATTTGAATGCCTGTCGGGATACCCAACTTCAGGATAATTTTACTTAACTCCGCATCATGACGCAGATGCCGTAAGAGTTGACGGTCTATTTGTAGGGGGTGTTTTTTATAATTCAGATAAAAACCTAAAAAAATCAGCACCGCCAAATAACCGATAATACTGGCGATCGCAGGTGCAACAATACCCAAGGCAGGAAAACCAAAATAACCTTTCAACAATACGGGGGTGACGGCTAAACCGATTAAACTGGTTAATCCCAACGCAATGAGTGGCGTTACACTATCACCGACGCCGCGTAAGATAGAAGTATAAATAATATACACAAAAAGTAATGGACTACCTGCCATCATCCATTGCACATAAGGCAAAGACAGATGCATCACTTTGGGATCGGTACCCAGTAAGATTAGAATATGTTCGGCAAAGAATAACCCGAGAACTGCAATAATAGTGCCGCCAATCAAGGTCATAAACAGGGTAGAGCCAATAACGCTACGCACCTTTTCTAGATTTTGTGCACCCCATGCCTGTCCGATTAAAACCGTGGTTCCCGCAGAAAGTCCAATAATAAAAGCCAGCAAAAAGAATAGGACAGGAAAATACACCGAAACTGCGGCAACAGCATCTACCCCCATCATTTGACCTACAAAGATGGTATTAATCGTTCCCGACAAGTTTTGCAAAATATTGGTTGCAATCAGTGGAACCAGAAATACAAAAAAGGTTTTCCATAGATTGGGTTGCATCACCAAAGGCTGGTGTGGGGTCATTCAAATTCCTTGGTACTTCGCCCCTAAAAGGAGCCGCTTGTTTTCAACATAGCATAAGCCAGTCTCAAGTTATGGGGATTCAGTTGATTTTTGTTGATTAACACTGCATTAGAATATGACCTGCCTGTTGGAGGGTTTCATCTTTCTTGGCAAAACAAAAACGAATTAGTCGCTGTGATTCAGGCGGCTGTCGATAAAATACTGAAATCGGAATAGCAACAATTTTATGTTGCTCTGCTAAGAATTGACACATTGCCACGTCGTTTAGGTCAGGACGAATGGCCGTGTAATCCAAACTTTGAAAATAGGTACCTTGCGAGGGAATAAAGTTAAAACGTGAGTTTTGTATTTGTTGATTAAATAAATCACGTTTTGCTTGGTAAAAGTGTGGTAGCTCTTGAATATGTTCAGGATAATGTTGCATATAATGGGCAAGTGCTAACTGACACGGTGTATTGCCACAGAAATTGGTAAATTGATACACCTGACGAAATAGACGCATTAATTGTGGAGAAGCAACGCAATAACCCGTTTTCCAGCCTGTAACATGATAAGTTTTACCAAAAGAACCGATCACATAGCTACGATCCCTTAGTTCAGGAAATTGCAATGCGCTGTAATGTTTCTGCCCATCAAACACCAAATGCTCATAAACCTCATCGGAAAGTACCACAATATTTTTATCTTGAATCAGTTCGATGAGTTGCAGCCAGTCTTGTTTTGACCAGATTGCACCTGTTGGGTTATGCGGTGTATTGACAATAATCATGCGGGTTTTTGTGCTGATACGGTCTTTTACTTGTTGCCAATCAACTTCAAAGTGGGGTGCTTCCAAGTTGATATGGATCGATTTTCCGCCTGCAAGCTGAACTGCAGGTGCATAGCTGTCATAGCTTGGATCGAAGATAATGACTTCATCATCTGCATGGATACAGGCTTGAATGGCACAAAAGATTGCAAGCGTTGCGCCTGAAGTAATGGTGATTTCAGTCGCTGGGTCCAGTTGTAATTGATCACGCTGTATGAACTG
The DNA here is from genome assembly GCF_900406815.1 of Acinetobacter haemolyticus. Classification (GTDB taxonomy): domain Bacteria; phylum Pseudomonadota; class Gammaproteobacteria; order Pseudomonadales; family Moraxellaceae; genus Acinetobacter; species Acinetobacter haemolyticus_A. Next base: position 114,551 of record NZ_OVCN01000004.1, on the reverse strand, counting down.
TGTGGCAAGCTGTTCTCGCAATGCCAGTACGCCATCTCCAGCAGGGTATTGGTTATAACCTGAAAGTGTGGCTTGACTGAGCGCTTCAAGCAGAGCGGGCGGGGCTGGGAAGTCGGGAAAGCCTTGGGACAGGTTGAGCGCATTGAGTCGATGTGCGAGTTCAGTCATCACGCTAAAAATGGTTACGCCTTGACTAGGAAGTTTTGACTGAAGCTCTAACATAGAATGTCCTTATTGAAAGGCGAAATATAACAGTTATTTCTTAATATTTAGGTTATCAAAAAGTACATTAGATTGATCATTGTTTTGTGTAGATATTCTTTACTTTTCAAGGAAAAAAGTAACAAAAACGCTTTGTAGTGCTGGAGTCCGTCCTTGAGATCGTAGCACCACGCGTGATATCTATGTCGCCGTCACGATCGTTGATCGTGACATGCATGGGGTGAGCTACTTAAAAATAAAGTTTGTTTACGGGATGATTTATTTACAGAACATTTTCAACAACGGCCCGTATGATCCCCAAGATCAAGCCGATAAAGGTGCCGACGATGACGCCGTTCACACGAATCATGTGTAAATCACCACCCACTTCACTCTCGATTTTGGCAATCATTTCTCGTGAATCCCATTCATGGATTCGTTCACTGATATAACGAATAATCTTATCGCTATATTGTTCACTGAAATTGGTTGCTAAGCCCACCATTTTAGTATTAAGAACTTGGCGAACCTTGTCATTTTGAATCAAGCTCACACCAAGTTGTTGAATGGCAGCTTGTAAATTGGTGGCAATTCCAGAATCCTCTTGCATCAAATCTGTTTTGATGGCATCACATAAGATCGCGATTGCGCCTGTAATAAAATTTAAAACCTGTGGGCTATCGAGGAGTGCATCTTTGCCATTGTTTAAACGTTGGCTGGCTTCACTGTCATTGTCTGCAAGTTCTAACATCAGTTTGTGGGTTACAGCTTCGATATCCTGTCGCCATGGATGATCAGGATTGGCCAGCATCGATTCAACACGCTCAATCAGTGAATCAATAGTACGTTGTTGTACATCGATACCAATCCAGCTTGCGCCTTTCGCTAGTTTCCATACACCCAACTCTTTAAATAGGGTACGTGACAATTCGCGTGCTTCTTCGGGATGAGAAACCATCCATTCATGCGCAACATCCAAACCACGCTGTAACACATCTTGATGAAAGTCATTGTCTAAAACGGCACGTAACATCTCACTGGCTAGGGTATTGATTTTGGTACTGCGCACCCATTGCACGCTGTTATTTTGGACAAAATTGGCTATTTGGTCTTGACTGACAAACTCAAAAATTTTCGGCACCGTTTGCTGAATGATCTGTACCACTTGACCGTTATTTTTGGGATTGGCAAGCCATTCACCTACTGCCAAACTGATATCGGAGTTTTGTAGGCTGCGTTGAACAATGACAGGAGAGAGGAAATTCTCTTGTACAAAACGACCCATTGATTCAGCAATACGTGCTTTATTACGCGGAATAATTTCAGTATGGTCACGTAACAATTTCGGTAGGGGCATTTTTCCAAATGGATTGCGGAATAACACCGTGACGGCATACCAGTCTGCTAATCCTCCGACCACGCCCGCTTCAGCACCTAACATGAAGATATGGATGAGCCATTTATATTCAGGTAGAAAGTGCGCCACAACCATGAGTACAACCCATGCCGAGACAGCAATAATCAAGGCGAGGGTGGCGAAGTATTTACTTCTTTGCAAACTTGGCACATGGATTTCTTCGGCTGAATTCATTGAGTCATCCTATTCATTCATTTTTTGTTTTGAGGTGAGGCAGGTGGCTGCAATACCTCTCCTGTTGGACTCAACCCGTATTTTTGCCCTAAGGATTGTAAAATTAACTGTGCATCAAAGGCATCAGGTGACTGCTGTTGAGTCTTGAAACATTCGATAGTATACGACACTTGGATGGGATCAAGATTGACCACTTGTGGCATATCATAGAATGGATCCGGCCAAAACGCAGGATGACGACGGTAGTAGCCATAAGGATAATAAGGTCGACTTGGATAAATCACCGCTTGGCGTTGCTCTTTAATCCGTGCATTACTTGGATCATCAACGACAGTAAAAAATCGAAAGCCATTTTTAACTGTGGTTTGTGCTGCCTTTAATAAAGTAATTTCCTCTGCTGTACCATAACTCAGATTATTTCCTGCTTGGAAGCTGATACGAAAGCTTTTGTTATTTAACGGATAAGCGGTAAATTGCCCCAATTGATCGAAAGTCTTGGGTTGTTTAGGCACAGTTGCACACCCTGCAAAGGTCAATGCGATGAGTACAGGCGTACACATTAATAACGATTTCATAAGTTATTCCTCTCTGGAAGATCGGATCAAAAGTGACTGTCTGGCTGAGTTAGAAACTCAAGTTCTTCTGCTGTTGAAACTCGCCCAAGCACCACATTACGATGTGGATAGCGGCCAAAACGATCAATGATCACCTTATGTTTTTCTTCAAAGCTTAAATTGATGGGATTGCCTAAGCGTTGAAATAACGCTAGGGCATAGTCGTGAATCATTTTGGATTCACTGTGCATAAATGGCATGTATAAAAAAGAGCGCTGTTCGGGGCTCAACTCAGTATCGAGTTGTAGACTAATCGCTTCTTGTGCCAACATCAGTGCCATGCTGTCATAGGCAAAAGCTTGGGCCTGATCGCGATACAAGTTGCGAGAAAATTGATCTAGGATAATAATTTCAGCCAAGCGTCCTTCAGCAGTTTGACGCCAAGACCAAAGTTCTGCTTGCGTGGCTTGATGATGGATGGATTGAAAAAGCTCACGAATTTTGGCATCAAAACTCTCACTTTTAGCAAACCATAAAGGGCGATGATCGGGAGCAAACCAAAAATTTAGAATGTCTTGTGCTTGCATAAGCGGTTATCCATCAGCAGAATTATTTTTCAATAAAATCACAATTTCAGCATGTCTTAAATAACAAGTTTGTGATAAAAATTGCCAAATTAGAGAGAGTTGATGACATTCCACAGATATTCTCTTTCGCAAACATCTGTGAAATATCAACAAACCCTAGCTGACTAGATGGCAATAGTCGTTATAATTGGCAACAGCAAGCCACTACACAGTGTTTGGCCAGTGAATCAATGAGCATATATATTATGAATCAACCCAGCGCACTTTCTTCCTCTGTGATACCAACTTGGGTAGATGCTTCGCAATTGGCAGGTATGTTACGAGGTATCGAGCGTGAAAGTTTGCGTATGCAAAGCAATGGATTTTTATCACAAAAAAACCATCCAATTGCTTTAGGTTCAGCACTGACACATCCGCATATCACCACGGATTATTCTGAAGCATTAATGGAGTTTATCACCACGCCACATCGAACCATTGCGGCTGCTTTAGATGAGTTGCGAGATATTCATCATGTGGTGCATCAGCATTTGCAAGATGGGGAAAAGCTGTGGCCGCTTTCTATGCCGTGTATGTTGGATGACCAAGAAGAAAATATTAGATTGGCGCAATATGGCACCTCAAATATTGGTCGGTTTAAAACTTTATATCGTCACGGTTTAGGTGTGCGTTATGGTCGCCGTATGCAGACCATTTCAGGTGTACATTATAATTTATCCTTTCCTGATCAATTATTTGAAAATTTACAACAGCATGAAACCAATGCTGAATTGAAGCAGCTTAGCTTGCAGGATTATCGTAGTCATCGTTATTTCGGTTTGATTCGCAACTTTATTCGATTGACACCTTTGGTGATGTATCTGCTGGGAGCAAGCCCATCCGTATGTCGTTGTTTTTTGACAGGACGTGAACATCATTTACAAGCATTGATCAAAGGCACGTTGTATTTACCAGAAGCTACGGCTTTACGTATGGGACGTTTGGGTTATCAAAACTCAGCCCAAAAGCAGTTAGGTATTCACTATAACGATTTGCATGATTACTTAGAGGGTTTACAAAAAGCGGTGCATACGCCTTACCCTCAGTTCACCGCTTTAGGCTTAGATGATGAACAAGGTGAGCCGATTCAAATCAATGATCATGTTCTACAAATTGAAAATGAATACTATAGTTTGATTCGTCCGAAACAAGTCCCTGAACAGAATGAAACACCTTCCCAAGCGTTAAAAAATCGTGGCGTGGGCTATGTAGAGTTACGAGCAGTGGATGTCAATCCATATCGTGCGATTGGAATTGATGAGACCGCCGCTGGGTTCCTAGAAAGTTTAGCTTTGTATTGTTTGTTGAATGACAGCCCTGAATTGTGGGCAGACGAACAAGATCAGATTGATCTGAATCAAACCGAAATCGTCAATCGAGGTCGGGCGGCAGATGCCAAAATTAAAGATGGACCGTTTGAAGTACCTTTCCAAGATTGGGCGCAACGCCATCTCAGACAAATTCAAGCGTGTGCAATTTTACTCGATCAAATAGAGGGTACTTCACTCTATCAAGATGCGGTACAGGTGATGCAGCATCGTTTATATCAGGTTGAAAATACGCTTTCTGAACAGGTAATCAATGATACCTTGCAATATGGAGGGACATGGAACTTTGGTAGTATCATGGCTCAACAACATGTAAAGGATTATGAGCAACACCAAATCAGTTCAGAAAGAAAACAATATTTCGAACATTTGGCACAAACTTCGTTGCAAAAACAGTCTCAACTCGAACAAGATAATCACATGAGTTTTGAAGAATATCTTGCACACTATCGTTAAAAATTTTGAGGACTTTCCATGCGCTGGAATTACCGTTTGGTCAGTGCTGTATTGGTACTGACGAGCATCATTGGGCTCGCATTTGCTTTATATTTAGAACACGTGCAAGGTCTGGAACCTTGTCCATTATGTATTTTTCAGCGAATTGGTTTAATTGGTATGGGCTTAATTGCATTAGTTGCATTTATTCACAACCCAATTTCCAACTTTTTTAAACGCTTTTATGCGGTATTGGCAACCTTGGCGATCGGATGGTCGGCTGGTGTTGCGGCGCGTCATGTATGGCTACAGCATTTACCACCCGATCAAGTACCCAGTTGTGGACCAGGTTTAGATTATTTGGTTGATGTTTTGCCGATGAAAACGGTACTGCAACAAGTACTCTCTGGCTCAGGAGAGTGTGCCCTGATTGATTGGAGTTTTCTGGGACAGTCACTCCCTGTGTGGTCACTGGTATATTTCAGCTTGATTCTTGTGATTTGTTTATGGCAACTCTTTAGAAAATATCCTGCCTAATTCGTAAAAAAGCCAACGTGATGTTGGCTTTTTTAATGGATGAAACTAGAAGAATCGTTAGGTTTCAACGATGCCCTCTAAATCTTCAAAGCTGTGATTGTTTGGAATATTAATGAGATGTGTTTGAACACCAGCTTCAACCTTATCGCTGACATCTGGATATAACCAACGCGTAATTTGTTCTGCGACACTGGAGTGGTATTGAATCTCAAAATGGTTCAAACCGTAGAAAACTGCTTTGTGCGTATCAGGAAGTTTGAGCTGGAAACGCGGGTTTGGATGCTCGCCTAAAGCACTTTTAACACTGACTAGGTAATCGCCAATCACGGTAAGTGCTTTGGTTCTAAGCTTTTCAAACTCTAGCGTACCTGCAATGAGGAAGGTATTAATATGTGATGGTAATGGTGCAGGCTTACGATTGTCATCTTCAAAACCAATACGCGCATCATTATGTTCCCAATCATCATCACGTACGCTACCGTGACGTAAATCTAAAATACCATTACTGCGAACATTGACCAATTGACCGATAAGGTTAATAAAAGGAAACGCGCCGAGTTTATCTTGTAAAATAAAACCAAAACGTTCAAGCACTGCACCATGATGGGGTGAGCCAATGCAGACTAAGTTTTCAACCATATGAACCCATTGGCATAGGTTCTGCTTGCCATAAAACAGGGCACTGCGAGAGACTAATCCCCCCATACTATGTCCAATCAGGTCAATACTGGTGATACGTGGATTACGTTGTACCAAATCTTCCAGCACATTGGCAAAGCTGCGACCATTGGCTGAGATACGGCGACCAGTATTGTAGTTGAGATAGAGCATGGTATTGTTATCACGTTGCGCAAGCAAACGTTCACCAATGCCACCGTAACGATGATTTGACCACGTTAAATGGTTCATGCAAAGACCATGAGTCAAAATGACCACACGACCCGTCAATTCGCCTTGTTGCAAAGAGCCATAGTGATCATACAGCACCATAGGCAAAGCCATCGGATTTTGCTGATTTAAAAAATGATCCCCGAAGATCCCATTGAGTGCACCCACCACAAAATGTAAAGACGGGCTCAACGGTTTGTCATGTAATACTGGAAATTTTGCAATGACTCGGCGCAAGTTTGGTGCAAGAAAGCTGCTGCCATATTTCTGAATGGCAACATAAGAAAATTGATAAAACCTCTGTAGTTGAGGGTGTTTTTGTAACTTTCTGGCTTTTTGAGCACTCAAACCAAGCGTTGTTCGTAACACCTCAGTTTGGACCAATTGCACTAATTCGTGCACCCCACTTAAGCTCGTGCTTACGAGTTGTGCCAAACCTTCCAAAACATCTGCCTGACTTGGGGGCGTACTGTCCCATTTACAGTAGGTTTCATGCAGAGGTGTTAAACTTGGCATATTGATTTCCTCATCCTTGATATATACCGAAGGTTTGAAGTTATTGATCTAATATTGTTTAGATAAACTACAGCAAACGCATGCATCTTTTCTTGTTTCAACAGTATTTTTTTTAGAATACTGATGAACGGTGCATAGTATCGTTTTTTGTGTCTGACAATTTAGGGCTTATCTGCAAACTATATTGTTATTTATTTATCAATTGTGTTTGATAATGTGATCTATTTGGCTTTAAGTCAAGCAAATGACGCTGTAGGTACGTATGCAAATTATTTATTTACATGGTTTTCGAAGTAGTCCTAGGTCAATAAAAGGGCAGCAGTTGTATCAATATTGTGCGCATTATGATCATATTCACGTGCATTTTCCAGATTTAAACCGCACCCCACAAGAAGTTATGCAATATCTATCGGCACTGGTAGAAAGTTTACCACTCGATCAAGTGGTGGTGGTGGGGAGTAGTCTGGGGGGATTCTATGCGACTTATCTTGTCGCACAATATGCCTGTCCAGCTGTTTTGATTAATCCTGCTATGCGACCATGGCAACTGTTTCAAGATTTATTTGGAATTGAACAGATTCCACTCAAAGTGACTGAATCATGGACACTTGATATAGATCAATTGCAGCAATTACAATCGATTGCTGAGACCAGCTTAGTGCATGCTGATAAAATTCTGGTGTTGTTGCAACAAGGTGATGAAGTCTTGGATTATCGTCAAGCACAACGCTATTATAGTGCAGCTCATCCATCCTCATTGATTTTAACCGACGCTGATGGTAATCATGCAATGGATGATTTTGAAGAAAAATTACCTTTAGTACTCGAATTTTTATCGGCAGCCCTGCAAAAAGGAAGTCAGACCAAGTGACACAATACACGGCACAATCCCTTGAAGTTCTTTCTGGTTTAGATCCTGTTCGTCGTCGTCCCGGAATGTATACCGACACCTCACGTCCAAACCACTTGGCCCAAGAGGTAATTGATAATGCCGTTGATGAGGCACTTGCAGGTCATGCCAATCAAGTCACGGTCACGATTTATGAAGATGGTTCATTGTCAGTTGAAGACAATGGTCGTGGAATGCCAGTTGATATCCATCCAGAATATGGTCAAAGTGGTATCGAAATCATTTTGACCAAGCTCCATGCAGGTGGAAAGTTCAGCACTGACAATTACCAGTTCTCTGGTGGGTTGCATGGTGTCGGTATCTCTGTGGTCAATGCTTTATCTACACGGGTTGAAGTCGCGGTACAACGCCAAGGTAACTTGTATCAGATGGCATTTGAACAAGGTGAACCTGTTGCGCCATTATCTGTTTTAGAAGGCAAAGTAGCGAAACGGGCGACAGGGACAACCGTTCGTTTCTGGCCAGAAGCAAAATATTTTGATAGTCCAAAGTTTGCGTTAAAAGCGCTCAAACACAACCTTAAAGCTAAAGCGGTTTTAGCGGCAGGTTTGAAAATTATTTATGACGATAAAATCAATAATGAAAAGATTGAATGGCAGTTTGAAAATGGTTTAGTCGACTATTTGATGGATGAGCTCGAAGACCGTGAGATTCTGCCTGCTCCAGCTTTTGTGAGTAGTGGACAAGCGGAACGCGCCGCCTGTGAATTTGCGATTTGCTGGAACGTTGAAGGTGGAGAACAAATTCAGGAAAGTTACGTTAACTTAATCCCAACCGCGCAAGGCGGTACTCATGTCAATGGTTTACGCTCAGGTGTGACAGAAGCGTTGCGCGAGTTTTGTGAATTACGTAATTTATTGCCACGCAATATGAAGCTGTCTGCGGAAGATGTCTGGGATGGGGTGAATTTCATCCTGTCATTGAAATTCCAAGAACCACAATTTTCTGGGCAGACCAAAGAACGTTTATCTAGTCGTGAAGCCTCGAATATTGTTTTAAATATTGCCAAGGATGCATTTGCCTTATGGCTCAATCAACATGCTGAGATCGCAACACAACTTGCAGAAATGGCGATCGCCAAAGCGGGTCGTCGTTTAAAAGCTGCAAAAAAGGTAGAGCGTAAGAAGATCGTTGCAGGTCCTGCCTTACCAGGAAAATTAGCAGATTGTGTCGGCTTAACCCGTGAAGATAGTGAGCTGTTTATTGTCGAGGGTGATTCTGCAGGCGGTAGTGCGAAACAAGCACGAGATAAGAATTTCCAAGCGATTATGCCGATTCGCGGAAAAATTTTAAATACATGGGAAGTGTCTTCGGATGAGGTCTTAGCCTCTCAGGAAGTACATGATATTGCCATTGCGATAGGTGTTGATCCAGGCAGTGATGATCTATCTGAATTGCGCTATGGAAAAATTTGCATCCTTGCTGATGCGGATTCGGATGGACTGCACATTGCAACTTTATTGTGCGCTTTGTTTGTGAAACATTTTCCGACTTTGGTGGAAGAAGGCCACTTATATGTTGCCATGCCGCCGTTATATCGAATTGATATTGGAAAGGACGTGCACTATGCCTTGGATGATGATGAATTAGAAGCAATTCTAAAAAATATTAAAGGCAATAAAAATCCACAAATCACCCGATTTAAGGGTTTGGGTGAGATGAACGCCAGCCAATTGCGTGAAACCACCATGGATCCGAATACACGCCGTTTGGTACAGCTGGACTTGGATGATGCACATTTAACCGCAGGTTTATTAGATAAATTACTTGCGAAGAAACGAGCTGCGGATCGTAAGCATTGGTTAGAACAAAAAGGTAATTTGGCAGATATTGCGGTTTAAATTTTGCTCAATTCAACTGAAAAAGCCAAGCGTCCGCTTGGCTTTTTTCATTAAGATCAAAAATGCATCATTTTAGTTCAATGCGTATTTTTTGTATGCAACGTTGTATACAAGATAGAATTTTTATCAAATGGTTGTGTTTAAAATACATATAAAACAATATCTTAAATTATTGGCATAAAAATTGAATAACTCCATTCAGTCGAATCATAAGATCAAACTGTGGAGAACAAAGATGCACAATAAAATGATGCCAATATCAGTACTTATGGCTGCCATGATGGGGGCAGGGCTGGTCGGTTGTTCAAAGCCAGCCGAAAAAACAGAACAAAGCACGACAGAAACAAAAAAGGCGCCAGAGAGTGGTGAAACCATTAAAGTCGGAATTTTGCATTCACTTTCGGGAACGATGGCGATTTCTGAAACTTCACTCAAAGACACTGCTTTGATGACTATTAATGAAATCAATGCCAACGGTGGGGTTTTAGGTAAAAAATTAGAACCTGTGGTGGTGGATCCTGCATCAGATTGGCCGTTATTTGCTGAGCGAGCGCGTCAGTTAATCACTCAAGATAAAGTCGCCGTGATTTTTGGAAGTTGGACGTCGGTATCCCGCAAATCGGTTCTTCCTGTCGTAGAAGAATTAAACGGTTTAATGTTCTACCCAGTGCAGTATGAAGGTCAGGAACAATCTAAGAATATTTTCTATACTGGCGCAGCGCCAAACCAGCAAGCGATTCCTGCGGTTGAATATTTAATGAGTGATGAAGGGGGCAAGGCTGAACGTTTTGTCTTACTTGGCACAGACTATGTTTATCCACGAACGACCAACAAAATTTTACGGGCATTCCTGAAGTCCAAAGGTATTGCCGACGCAGACATTATGGAAGAGTACACACCCTTTGGTCATAGTAATTATCAGACCATTGTTTCCAATATTAAAAAGTTTTCTGCAGGTAAAAAAACCGCAGTGATTTCGACCATCAATGGCGATTCAAACGTGCCATTTTATCGTGAACTCGGCAACCAAGGGGTTAAAGCCGCTGATATTCCTGTCATGGCATTTTCAGTGGGTGAGGAAGAGTTACGCGGTATTGATACCAAACCGTTGGTGGGGCATTTGGCAGCATGGAATTATTTCATGTCAGTCAAAAATCCAAAAAATACTGAGTTTGTCAATAAATTCAAACAATTCGCGGTGGAATACAAACTTCCAAATGCCGATAAAGTCGTGACCAACGATCCGATGGAAGCAACCTATGTTGGGATCAATATGTGGAAGCAAGCGGTTGAAAAAGCGGGGACTACGGATGTCGATAAAGTCCGCGAAGCAATGGCAGGACAGACCTTTGCAGCACCTTCGGGTTATACCTTAAAAATGGACGAAAGCAATCATCATTTACACAAACCTGTGATGATCGGGCAAATTCGTGCAGATGGACAATTTGACGTGGTTTATAAAACACCAGAAACCATCAAGGCAGAGCCTTGGAGTCCTTATATCCCAAAATAAGCTTGTTCTAAAACCTGTTATTTCGATGGCAGGTTTCTTCATTTTCTTTTTCGGTGCTTCGTAAAAATCTACGATCCATAAGGGCGAGTCGTATGGCAAAACATTATGTTTTAGCATTGCTCTGCGTGACGACACAGTTTTTTTGTAGTCTTGCATGGGCAGAGCAAGATCCTTTAGCAACCACGCTTTCTGTAGAAACTGCTGTGGTTACCCAAGATGCAATTCAAACCTTCGTTAAAGGTGATTTTGCAACGCGTCGTGCCATGCTGAATCAGTGGCCAGCCAGTATTGAACAGCTAGACCAGCTTGTTGCGTATATTGACCAAAATGAGTTGTATACCGATCATGCAGGACAGACTTACATTTTACAGAATGATGAGGTCTTACTCAGTTATCCTGCCAAACAGGTATTGGAAGATTGGCCTGCCGATTTATCTCAAGTGACTTTGGTCAATACCTTACGCAAAGCGCTCAATTTCGGACAAGCCAAAGCGAAACTCAATTCAGAAGATGCATCACAGCGTTTGGCAGCCGTTGATATTTTGGAAAATAACTTGGCTGAAATCGATGTCGCAATGGTCAAGCAACTCTATCTCAACGAGAGCAACAACAAAGTCAAAGCACGTTTAGCACAACTTAAAGCACGCTTAGAGTTTAAAGATGCCGATGTATTTGGAAAAGTTGCGGCGGTCAATGTTCTCGCTGAGTCGAATCGTCCTGATGTATTGGCAATGATTGAGCAAACCTTAGAACAGCCGATTGCCAACCAAGAATTACAAACGGCTTTGTTGGATGCCAAGAATAAAATTAAAACCAGAATACAAGCCAGTGAATGGTCTGGACATGTATTTTCAGGTTTAAGCACCGCCAGTATTTTATTGCTTGCAGCACTTGGTCTTGCTATTACCTATGGATTGCTGGGTGTCATTAATATGGCACATGGCGAATTGATCATGATTGGTGCCTATACCACTTATGTTGTACAAAGCTTTTTCAAAACCCATTTTGTTGGATTGATCGATTGGTATTTACTGGCTGCGATTCCTGCTGCATTCCTCGTCAGTGCACTGATCGGCATGTTGATTGAACGCACGGTGATCCGCCCTTTATATGGTCGTCAGCTTGAGACCTTATTAGCGACCTTTGGTGTCAGTCTGATTTTGATGCAATTGGTACGTATGGTTTTTGGTGCGCAAAATGTCGAAGTGTCCAATGTCTCATGGCTCAGTGGTGGTATTGCCGTCACACCGAGTTTAATGTTGCCTTATAACCGCATTGCGATTATTGCATTCACCATTGCAGTTTTACTGTTGTTGGTTTTCTTGCTCAATAAAACCCGTTTCGGATTATTCGTTCGTGCCGTCACACAAAACCGTCAGATGGCGCGTGCAGTCGGTATTCGCTCAGCGCGGATTGACATGATGGCATTTGGACTGGGGTCTGGTTTGGCTGGCTTGGCAGGTTGTGCGTTGGCACAAGTGGGCAATGTCGGTCCTGATCTCGGACAAAACTACATTATTGATGCTTTCCTCGTGGTGGTTGTCGGTGGTGTGGGACAAGTGTGGGGCGCAGTTTTGGCAGCACTGGGTTTAGGCATCAGTGGCACGGTGTTGGAAATCGGCATGGGTGCTGTATTGGCAAAAATTATTCTACTGGTACTTGTGATTTTGTTTATCCAAAAACGTCCACAAGGTTTGTTTGCCATCAAAGGTCGTTTTGTGGAGTAAGCCAATGAAAATCATTTCTTTATTTGCAGATAAACCCTATAGCGGTATTGCCATCGCCGTGTGTTTTACGGTGATGATGATTTTACCATGGCTACATTTACTGCCTTCGGATTCAGCATTTTACTTATCTGCATATTGGATCACTTTGATTGGCAAAATTATGTGCCTCGCTTTAGTGGCATTGGCATTGGATTTGGTCTGGGGCTATGCAGGGATTCTCAGCTTAGGGCATGGTTTGTACTTTGCGCTGGGTGGTTATGCTTTCGGTATGTATTTGATGCGCCAATCTGCAGGCGATGGCTTACCCGATTTTATGCGTTTTCTCAGCTGGACAGAGTTGCCGTGGTATTGGACAGGAACAGAGCATATTCTCTGGGCAATGGCACTGGTGATTTTAGTTCCTGGCATTGTGGCCTTTATTTTTGGTTTCTTTGCATTTCGCTCCAAAATCAAAGGCGTGTATTTCTCGATTATTACTCAGGCAATGGTGTTTGCCGCAGCACTCTTGTTCTTCCGTAACGAAACAGGCTTTGGCGGAAACAATGGTTTCACTGGTTTTAAAACCTTATTGGGTTTTGATATTACCTCTGCACCGATGCGTGCCACCTTATGTTTTGTAACTGCTTTGGTATTGATGCTGTGCTTTATTGGATTACGTCAATTGATGAACCGTCCTTATGGTCGTGTACTTGGTGCAATACGTGACAGTGAAAACCGTTTGCAATATTTAGGTTATCGCACGCTGTGGTACAAACTGTCAGCGTGGGTGCTTTCGGCTGTGATCGCAGGGATTGCAGGTGCGCTCTATGTACCGCAAGTCGGCATCATCAATCCGAGTGAAATGAATCCTGTCAACTCAATTGAAATGGCGGTGTGGGTTGCTGCGGGTGGGCGTGGTACCTTAATTGGCCCAATTTTAGGTGCAGGACTGATCAATGCCGCTAAAACCTATTTCACGGTAGCTGCACCTGAAGCATGGCTGCTGATATTGGGCGCATTATTTATTGTGGTGACTTTATTCCTTCCTAAAGGTGTAATTGGTTTGTTTGACCGCTTTAAAAAGGAGCGTAATTAAATGAGTGATTTACACAACAACTCAGCTCAACATGGTGGTCAACTGGGTGAGGGTTACGGACGCGCCAAAACACAAGGTGCAGACTTTAGTCATGGTATTGCCTTATATCTGGAAAAAGTCAGTGTGTGGTTTGATTCATTTCGTGCCTTAAATGATTTATCGCTGTATATCGCAGAGGGTGAGTTGCGTTGCATTATCGGGCCAAATGGTGCAGGTAAAACCACGTTGATGGATGTGATTACAGGCAAAACCCGTCCAACCACAGGCACAGCTTTTTTTGGGCAAAATTACGATCTTGCCAAAATGAGCACCGAGCAAATTGCTGAAGTGGGCATTGGACGGAAATTTCAAAAACCCACTGTGTTTGAAAATTTCACCGTGATGGAAAACTTATTGCTGGCTGCGCCACGAGATAAGCGAGTGAAAAAAAGCTTGTTTAGCCGACTTGATCCAGAAGCGCAGTTGGCACTAGATGAAAGTTTGGAGCAAATTCGTTTAAAGGAATTTGTACAAAAGCCCGCAGGGTTATTGTCCCATGGTCAGAAGCAATGGTTAGAAATCGGTATGTTATTGATGCAGCGACCGAAACTGATTTTATTGGATGAGCCTGTGGCAGGGATGACGGATGCAGAAACTGAACGAACAGCCGAACTATGTTTAGAACTTAAAAAGAATCACACGTTAGTTGTGGTTGAACATGATATGAGCTTTATTGACACCATCAGTGAGAAAGTTACGGTCTTAGCGCAAGGTGCAATCTTAGCAGAGGGCACATTGGCAGAGGTACAAGCCAATGAAGATGTGATTGAAAAATATTTAGGACGCTAGGAGACTGCCATGTTAGAAGTGAAACAAATTAACCAGTTTTATGGTGGCAGTCATATTCTGCGTGACGTGTCTTTTCAAGCGCCTGAAGGAGAATGCAGTGTTATTTTAGGAAGGAATGGCGTCGGGAAAACCACTTTGCTCAAATGCTTAATGGGGATTTTGCCGATTAAATCAGGACAGATTTTATTAGATGGAAAAGATATCGCCAAGATGTCACCTGAGCAACGAGTACGTGCAGGCTTGGCTTATGTGCCACAAGGACGAGATATATTTTCGACTTTGACAGTGGAAGAAAATATTTTAATTGGGATGGCAAAATTTTCGGGTGCAAAAACACGAAAAGTCCCGAGTCATCTTTATGAAATTTTCCCTGTACTCGATGAAATGAAACATCGCCGTGGTGGAGACCTATCTGGTGGTCAGCAGCAGCAGCTTGCGATTGCTAGAGCGTTGGCTTCTGAGCCTAGTGTCTTGATTTTGGATGAACCGACTGAGGGGATTCAGCCTTCGATTATTAAAGATATTGGCCGAGTAATTCGTAAATTGGCAGATCAGGGTGAGATGGCAATTGTGCTGGTTGAGCAGTTCTATGATTTTGCTGAAGAGCTTGCAGATAATTATACCGTGATGGCACGTGGTCAGGTGATTGCACAAGGACAGGGGGGCGATATGCCTGAGAAAGGGATTCGAGAGTTGGTCGCGATTTAATATTCTTCAATTAAGGATTCTTTATCTGTTTTTTTAAGTCTCTACCTTGGTGATATATCTTACTTTTGAAAGATCAAAAGTAACAAAAATCTTTTGTTCGACTGACGGTACATCCTTGTAACCGCAGTCGAACATGGCGACATCCATGTCGCCTGTCACGATAGTGAATGTTGGGTAAATACAATTTAGAAAACTAAATGGTTGGTACTAGATTTATTTGCGTTCAACCTTATAGAACGTCCCACCTGCATAAACATTATGTCCAAAGCCACAGCTTGAATTACCGTTGTTTTGCTCGACCTGAATTTTTTGTCCATTCTGTGTGTCATTCAAAAATTGCAGTTTGATTTGACAGTCTTCGTAACGATAACTTGCTTGGTTTGCAGTAATTGGCATCGTGGTTTCAAATGAACCTAGGTTTGGACCATAAATGAGTCCACGTAGTCCGAAATAGTAACCTTCAAAGTCAATGAGATATCCTTTCTGTTGTTTTTTAACCGTGATGTAATCCCATTGTCCAAAACCGTTCGCACGGACATAGGTGCCTTGTAATTCTTTAGCGATTTGAGTTTTTGGAAGTTGTTTTAAATTATATTGACTTGTTTTAGAATCTTTATTTCTTAAAAACCAGACTCTTGCCCATTGCGGTTTACCCAGTTTGGCATAGCTCAATCCCACATTGTTATTGGCGATTTCAATGTCTCGATCAGTAACGTGAATACCACTTTCTTCTGCATTCAGTTGGCAGAAGTGTGCCCATGCGGCTTGGTCTTCAAATTGCTTCACTGCTTTAGCATATTGTTTTTGGTCATAGAACTTCTTTCCTGTTTGTGCATATTGTTTTAATTTGGCACAACCTTGTTGGAGTTCTTGTTCAAAAGAAGTTTCTGCAAAACTTGTCGTTGTAACTAAAACACCGGCAGTGAGTAAATATAAGGCTGATATTTTCATACTTGTCATCAGTTATTTTTAAATGGTGATTGTTTTTATTTTAACGAACAATATAAATATAGCAGTGATGAAATTGTTATGCTTTTTAAGCATTAAGTTGTAATTGCATTAGAACTAAATCCCGCCATTGTCCAAATTTTTGTCCGATTTGAGGCATATAGCCTGTTTGGATGAATCCGAGTTGCTCATGTAGCACGATTGATCCCTGATTTTCACTATCAATGGCAGCCACCATCATATGCATGTGCTGTTGTTTCGCCAGATGAATGAGTTGTTGCATCAAGGCTTTACCAAACCCTTGGCGTGCATAACTTGGATCAATAAACACCGAGTGCTCAACGCTATGCCGATAACCACTAATCGAGCGAAATGCTGAGTAATAGGCATATCCTGCGATCCGATCTAGTTGTTGATCCTCAACTACAATCATTGGGAATTGTTGCTGTTGTAAATCATGGAAGCGTTGTTGATACTCTGTCAGGGAAACTGCTTGATCATTCCAGTTGGCCGTGCCCGTGATGATTTCATGGTTATAAATGGTGAGAATCTGCTCAAGGTCATGAATTGTTGCCGAGCGGATCTTGTAATACTTATTGAATATGTGAGGCATAAATTGAGTAGAAGTAGCCATAGGTCATAGGTTGAATTAGGTAGAAGATCAACTCGAATCAGTGAATTGATTTTATTTCACATCGTGTTACTGCCACATAGATTATGATGAGGCGGATTGTTTGTGTATAGGGAATCTCTTACTTTTGAAAGATCAAAAGTAACAAAAATCTTCTGTTGAGTTGACGGTACATCCTGATACCGCAACTCAACAAGGCGACATCCATGTCGCCTGTCACGGTAGTAAATGACATCTTAAATTTAAATAAATAGATTTGATTATTTTATTCTACATATCAAAAAAAACAGCAAGGAATACCTTGCTGTTTTTTTCATTCTAATACGCTTAGAAATGGTATTTGATCAAAGCGCTAACGTTGTTTTCGTCGCTGCCTTTGATACCAAATTTATTGTTCCACACCGAATGCTCAACCCCGAGATAGAGGCGAGTGTCTGGTGAAATGTGTTTACCTACATTCCACTTGTACTGTGTGGTCCAGTTGAGTTCGCTCGCGTGATCCTTTTCAGCCGTTGACCAGTCAAGGAAGCCATCGACTAAGAACTCTTCAGTTGAGAGTTTAAATGGCAATGCATAGACAAAAGTAAGCTGGTAGTCATCAGCAGTTTTTTCATTGTTTGCACGGTAGAAATTGATATTTGCATATTGGAAATATGGGAGATCAAGATCAAAGCCTACACCATATAAGAAGTTATCAAAACTAGAGAAATCATCATTATTACTTTCCCATGTTGTTGAAACCAATACGTCTTTGATTGGACCCAAAGCTAATTTTTGGCCAGAAATTTCACCTAGACTAAAACGCGGTGAAAGCTCGAAATAAGTGCTTTTATGGTCATCACTCCCACGCATACGATCCATAAAGAAAAATACATCGGCGTATTTTACTTTTGCTGCGTATTCAACCGTTAAAGTTGTTTGCTTTTCATCAACAACTTCATAGTTTTCGCCATATAAACCTGTCAGGCTAAAATCCTGCCAAATCGGTTTTGCTTGAGTAAAAGCTGCTGTAGATACCAATAAACATGTCGCCGCAAGTTGCTTCAATTGCATTTAAAAATCCCCCCTGAAAGGCGTGTAAAGCATACAAGGAATTAAGCAAAAATAAAGCCAAATTTGACCAAATGCTCAAAAGAATTGTATTGCTGAAAATCAAAGGGAATTGCATGCCATTTAACTATTATTTGCTCAAGATTTAATAAAAATGTCAAAAATCAGCTTGCATATTTTTCATTAAGGACGGATATTGGAATTATAGAAGATCTTCTTTCCCACTGAAAAGCAACAGATGTAAAGCAAGGAGACGACAAGCATTTACATAAACAAAATATACAACTGCGTTGAATGAATGCATGCTCAAAAGCGTGCTCAATAAGATAATTTTGTAGAACCGTCTCACAGAAAAGAGAGGAAGATATTTATGAATATTGAAATCCGTACAGATAAAAACATTCAAGGTAGTGAACGTTTAATCAGTTATGTTCGTGAAGAGCTTACACAAGAATTCCAACGTTATAGCGAGCGTATTACACACTTTTCGGTTCATATTAGTGATGAAAATGGGGACAAAACGGGCGAACATGACAAACGTTGTATGATCGAAGCCCGTCCGGCAGGAATGAAGCCTGTTGCAGTAACGCACAAAGCTGCAAATATTGATCATTCGATTCATGGTGCGATTGATAAATTAAAACGTAGTCTGGAACATCTTTATGAGAAAAAAGAACATCATCGAGGTGGTTTACCTGAATTCGTTGATGTAGACGATGAAGCATCTTAGTAACAACTTAGAAAAAGCCCAAAAGTTGGGCTTTTTTTTTGCCTGTATCAAATTTATACATGATTTTTAGATCGTTTTATAAAAACCTGTTGGGATATTCGGCATAATAGAACCATTAAATATATTGTGAGAATTGGTCATGTTAAGCAATCAGCAGCAGGCCTTGGTGCAAGCCATACAACAACTCGATTTAGACCAAGTGCGATCTTTACTTGCTGAGGGACTCGACCCAAATTTTATCGATCCTGAACAAGGACCCCCCGTTTCAGTGATATGTGATGGATTATTTGCATGGTGGGAAACGATTTGTGAGGCATATGAAGCCAATCAACCACTGACTGAAACTGAAAAACAACAACAACTTCAAGTCTACTTAGATATTTTAGATGCGCTCATTCAAGCGAAAGCGAATTTACATCTTTGGGATGCAGAAGAGTTTTATGGACCGCTTTGGGATGCCGCAAGTTCAGCATGTGCACCAGTGGTAAAACGCTTATTAGATGAAAAAGTTGACCCGAATACACGTGATGAAGAAGGTCTAACGATTTTATCCTCGATTAGCCAGCTGTTCTTTGATTGTGATTTTGATGAAATTGATTGGTTACAAGCATTGGTAGAGGAACGTGCAACACTTGAATTGCTACGTGAACATGGTGCAAAAATGTCAAAAGAGCTAGCAACTTGAGATTAGCCGATTGAATAAAAAGGGGATAATGATGAAACAACGTCAAACATTAAGCTTGATCGCGCTATCAATGCTAGCAAGTACAGCTTTTGCAAATGAATTTTCTTTTGATCGTCCTGGTGCTGGCATGGGCACAGGCATTACACCAGTCGGTCAACTGGCTTGGGAGCAAGGTCTGCCAAGCGTAAGTTATCAGCAACAAACGATTGATGGGGCAAAGGAAAAAACTTTAACCTTAAATGGCGATATGTTGTTACGTACAGGTTTGGCGAAAGGGTTAGAGCTTCAGTTGGGTTGGCAAGGTCCAGTCTGGCAGCAGCACAAGCGTGCGGGTGCTACGAAAGAAAATAACGGCTTAGGTGATGTCAGCATTGGTTTGAAAAAAGCCATTAACTTAAAAGATGACCGTCTGAGCATGGCATTGTTGGCTGAAGCGATTCTTGCGACTGGAAATGATGAATTTACTGCCCATGATGATATCTATAGCTTAACTTCAGCGGTGGCTTATGATTTTAGTGACCTCATTGGCACCTCGATAACCATGCGTTACGAAGCACAAAACAGCAATTGGGCAGTCACTGCCATTCCAACGATTGATTATAAAATCGCTGGAAAATTGTCTGGATATTCAGAGTTTATTTATCGCAAAGCAGAAAGCCAAGACTATGAATATGGTTTAGGTACTGGTCTGGTCTATGTGGTCAATAATCGTATGCAGCTCGATGCCAGTGTGGGTGTCGATTTAGAAGGCAATGCGAGAAGCTATAATGGTGGCTTCGGCGTTTCCGTTTTATTTTAATCAATGTGACTTCTCCATCTTCCGTGAATCCCTGCATTTCTCATCGGGAGTATTGGGTTGATAAAAGAGAAATCTGAATGAAAATTTATGCTCAGGGTGGCTACAGTAGCGAACTGGTGTGTTACTTTCTTGGTAGTTTATTGTTGTTATGTGGGAGTTTTACCCATGCCCAAGAGAATATCTCCGCACAACTGTTAAACCCTGAGGATGCATTTGTATTTTCCGTAGAATCTTCTCGTACCGATCAAGCACGATTACATTGGGAAATTCAACCGGATTATTATTTATATCAGCATAAGTTTGAGGTAATCCAAGGCAATAAACCCGTTGCTTTAAACTTACCCAAGGCGATGGCTCAATATGATGAAAATTATGGTCATAGCCAAGTGTATTATCATGAGCTTGAATTCGAGATTCCTACACAAGCATCTCAACACTATCAAGTAACATGGCAGGGGTGCGCCAAAGACCGTATTTGCTATCCACCACAAACAATCGCATTTGATACGGATGCCAATGGGCTTGTAAACACACAAAACCTCAGTCCAAACGCACAAAAACGCTTTCTCGATGTCGCACGTTCCGCCAATGCGATCAATACCCAACGACCCGACTTGGCTGATATTTCGGATCAAGAGCAAGTCTCTGCAATAAGCTCAACCAATGACATCGGTCAAATGGCACAAGATCAAAAATGGTCGAGTCGTTTAGCCCAGCATTCATTGTTGTATAGCATTCTTTTATTTTTAGGTTTAGGAATTTTACTGGCCTTTACACCTTGCTCACTCCCCATGCTACCGATTTTGACGTCACTTATTGTGCGTGAAAATAAAGGAGTCAAAGCTTGGGCGATTGCCCTGACTTTTGTGATCAGTATGGCAATGATTTATGCCCTGCTGGGGCTTATTGCTTCCGCTGCTGGATTGAATTTTCAACGTTGGTTACAACAGCCTGCCACCTTGATTGCATTTAGCTTGTTATTTGTGGTGTTTGCTTTAAACCTGTTTGGTTTATTTGAATTGAAAATGCCACAGAAATGGGTGAATCGACTGGATCATCTGCAAGCCTCGCAAAAAGGTGGGACGCTGGTCGGTGCGAGTGTTATGGGGATGATTTCGGCGTTATTGGTCGGACCATGTATGACAGCGCCTCTTGCAGGTGTGTTGCTATTTATTTCGCAAACACAGAACCAATGGCAAGGTGCATTATTGCTATTTACCTTGGGCTTTGGGATGGGGATTCCACTGTTATT
The DNA here is from genome assembly GCF_900406815.1 of Acinetobacter haemolyticus. Classification (GTDB taxonomy): domain Bacteria; phylum Pseudomonadota; class Gammaproteobacteria; order Pseudomonadales; family Moraxellaceae; genus Acinetobacter; species Acinetobacter haemolyticus_A. Next base: position 93,178 of record NZ_OVCN01000004.1, on the reverse strand, counting down.
GGCTACAGTTTTAGGTGCTCGAGTATTGCCAAAAGCAGGGGAGTGGATGCATCAAATAAAGGTAATTTTTGCCTTTTTAATGTTGGCGCTAAGTATTTATTTTATTCGTCCCTTATTACCTGAGTTGGCATTACAAATTCTCAGTCTCATTCTTGGTTTAGCATTTATTATTTATGCTGTTTCTCGTTTGTTGGCACAGAACAGTAAACTGAAATGGCTTTATGTTGTCTTATTGATGATCACGACACCCTGGCTTGTATTCAATCAATATCAACATATTCAAAATCTCAATTCAGTTCAGGCAGACAAATTGGCCGAATGGCATGTCGCCAAAACAGCGGATGAGTTTCAAGCCATTCTTGCCAATGCGCCGCAAGATCGAAATATTGTTATTGATGTATATGCCGACTGGTGTGTGGCATGTCAACCTATTGAGCATCGTATTTTAAAAGATGCAGAAGTGCAGCAAGCGCTCGCGCCGTATTATTTAATTAAGCTAGATTTGAGTCAGTATGATGCATCACATCAGGCTTTATTAAAGCAATGGGATATCTTGGGTCCACCGACTTATTTATTTTTAGATCAGCAAAAACAAGAACTCCGTTCATTACGTTTAACGGGTGCATTTAAAAAAACGGAGTTACTACAACAACTGGCTTTATTTAAAGGGAAATCATAACGATGTATACACTCTTTATCGGTAATAAAAATTACTCAACATGGTCAATGCGTCCTTGGATTTTATTAAAACAAGCGGGAATTGATTTTCATGAGCATTTAATTCAATTTGATAGCTTTGAAGCGGATAGCCAGTTTAAGACCGAAACTTTAAAGCTCAATCCAACAGGAAAAGTGCCTACTCTGGTCGATAAAGATATTACGGTTTGGGATAGTTTAGCAATTTGTGAATATATAGCTGAGCAGCACCCTGGAAAAAAACTGTTGCCGCAAGATCAGAAATTACGGGCTAGGGTACGTTGTATCAGCGCTGAAATGCATAGCAGTTTTCAGAACTTACGTAATCTTTGTCCGATGAATATTGAAGCGGATTTGGCTCATATTGGTCAGCAATTGTGGGCTGAGCATGAACAATTACGCGCTGAAGTAGCACGAATTGATCAGATTTGGTCAGAACGCCCAAGTGAAGACAGCTTTTTATGTGGTGATTTTAGTATTGCTGATGCATTTTATACACCTGTAGTGATGCGTTTTGTGTGTTTCCAGCTCCCTGTCTCTGCATCAAGCCAAGCTTATATGCAAAAAATCTTGGCCTTGCCATCGGTTCAACAGTGGGTGACCGAGGCAAAACAAGAACAAATGTTTGTCCCTTTTGATGAACCATATCGTCAAAATCGTGACACATATTTGCGGGATTAAATCACTGAAAATGTCGTGCAGAAGGTAATTTCCCTTCTGCATTACTCTGCCAAAAGATCTCCAAAAATCTGGATATTATTCCGACCTGAAGCTTTTACCGCATAAAGTGCCTGATCGGCCTGACTCACAACGAGATGTGGCTCATCAGCATTGAGTGAGCTACTGATCCCAAAACTTGCACTGACAGAAAATTGTTGTTGTTCCTCAGAAATAAAACACATATCGGCAATCGCTAAACGACAACGTTCAGCTACATTTTTGGCTTGGATGGCTGTGGTATTGGGAAATAATAAAATGAATTCCTCACCACCAAAGCGTCCAATCAGATCCTGATCACGGACATTGTTGCAAAGACACTTTGCCACGTGTACCAGAACTTGATCGCCCATACTATGACCAAATTCGTCGTTAATGTTTTTGAAATGATCTAGATCAAGTAACACCACCGAATAAAACGAATTGGGCTGTTTATTGAGCTTCTCCAAATGGTTACTAATACTTCGGCGATTCATAACATTGGTGAGAGGATCAAGACGACTCAGCGCTTGAATTGCGGTTTCACGAGTACGCCATTGTGTAAGTAAGATTTCAAATAAAAATAAACAAGCGATTAAAATCGGCAACAGGAAAAACAACATGCTTCCCACCCAAAACGGATGCATCTCAGCTTGATTTAAAATCTTCGGATTAAATAGCGGTGCGTACTGAAGTAACCCATATAAACTGAGAATATTACAGAACAACAATGCGATCGTTGCAGGAACAAGCGCACAGTAAATCATTTTACGGTTAAACAAGACTAAGCCAACGGCGACGACACTGACATAAACCACCATCGTGGCAGGACTAAAGCTTCCGATTAAATAGCTGGTGTGGCACAGCAGTGCGGTAAACAGTTGTACGGTCAAGATAGGAATAACTTCAGATGCCCAAGCACGTTTTTTAAAAAGATAACAGGTCACAATAAGACCTAAAAAAACAAAAAACATGATCAGATTGGTCCAAAGTTTAGACCAAACCAAAGGTAAATTGACCCATTGCCATGTTATGGGATTGAGTAAAACCAAGATATCCCAAACGATTCCGAAAAGGGTCATAAATGCAGCAAGGATCAGTAATAGAATCGACTTCTTTAACATGTTCCAGTTGATCAGTGGTTCATGTTCCCAAAGTTGTGAGAAACTCCATTTCTCTCGATTCGCCGTCCTCTTAAAATGAATCTTTGTCATTGGCATGCATCCTTTTATGCAATGAGATTCCTAAGAAACTTTTATAAATGTAAATGCGGTATCAAAATCTTTATCAAAAGCATATTTAACTAACAATAGCATCTTTAGATTGAGAAGAAAGGCGGCTTCTGCGCTTTGAGTGCAAAACAGAACGGGAAAAATTCTTGGAGAAATAAAGTATTATCTAAATAATCGATCAATTTTATTTTATAATGACAATAATAAATTAAGTATGACAATGGCCAGCCATAGCTGACCATTTTTTGCACACAGTAAAAAAGCTTAGTCGCGATCAATTCGCTGTGCAAAAGTTGCAATGTCCGCCAACGCCTGTTTGGCCTCAGGAAACCATGCATTGAACATTTGGAAGTTATGCCACATGCCAGTGTAGATTTTGAAAATCACTTTCACATCTGCTTGCTCTGCTTTTTCGCGGAAACGCTTGGAATCATCCAATAAGATCTCTTTGGATCCGACTTGAACCAATGTTGGTGGTAAGCCCGTTAAATCATCAAATAAAGGAGAGACACGAGGATCATCAGCTTGAATATCTGCAGTCAGATAATGATTAATTCCCGCTTGTAAGGCTTCTATCGACAGTAATGCATCGTGTTTTTGATTAAAGCGTAGCGATTCACTGGTGAGGGTTAAATCCAAATAAGGAGACATTAAAATCAAGCCACTTGGCATCAGCTCAGGTTGTTGCTTTAAACGTAAGCACAGCGCTAGTGCAAGATTCGCCCCACAAGAATCACCTGAAATAATAATATCTTTGGGTTTAATCCCTTGAACCAGTAACGCTTGGTAAACATCAAAAATCGCATCAATCGCTTCAGGAAAAGGGTGTTCTGGTGCCAAAGGATAATTAATGTGGATCACCTGCATTTGTGTAATGTCCGCAATATCGGTCATCAATGCGCGATGCGTGTTGAGGCTACCCAAGAAAAATGCGCCGCCATGAATATGAAAAATTAACTGTGTTGCGTTGGCAGTCGTTTTGATTTCTTCGCCACGTATACCAGCAAGACGCAGTGGTCGAATCCGAGCGTTTGGATTGAGTGGAAATAAACGACACATTTGATCTAATAACGGACGTAAAGCATTCGGTGCTAAATTGAATTGACTTGGTGTCCGGATGGTGGCTTTGAGTAGGGATTCAGTAAAATAATATTTCCAAACAGTACCAAATTTCATAATTTTTCCATATTGTTAGAGCAGTATACAACTAAGAGAGTACTTGATTTGAAAACCTATTCAATGGTGTTCTGTACGGTGTTTTGCACCTGATCAGGCTGTACCTAATAGTCACAATCAAGAATTGCAATATTGATGGAAGTTTTCAATACTCTTAGTCTTAAAAGACCCACGAAGGATATTACAAAAATGAAGAAAATAGCTTTAGCACTAGGATTGTTTAGTTTGACAGCATTTGCCAATGCGGCGGACGCATTACACGGTAGCGTGTGGCAAACGATTGACGATGAAACTAAGCAACCAAAAGCAATCGTCAAGTTTACTGAGCAAAAAGATGGTTCATTAACTGCATCGATTCAGAAATACTTAGTTCCAGGTCAGGAAAGTGTTTGTACGAAATGTGAAGGCCCATTTCATAACAAATCACTGAATGGCGTGACCATTGTACGTAACCTTAAAAATGTAGGTGGCGTAAACTATGATGGTGGTTCTATTGTGGATCCAAAAAATGGTAAGACTTATAAGCTTAAAGCTGAGTTGACTGATGGTGGTCAAAAGCTGAAATTACGCGGTTATATCGGCGTTGCAGCACTGGGTCGTAACCAAACTTGGGTGCGTTCTAACTAAGTTAATTTGTCCAATAAAAAAACCGAGTTCGCCTAACGTGAACTCGGTTTTTTAATATCTATTTCTAAGCTGATAGGTTTTGATATGTTGTTTCATCAAAGCCAATAATAAAACCTTGCGGGGTTTGTAATACAGGACGTTTAATCAAACTTGGCTGTGCAATTAAAGTCTCAATCAGGTTTTGTTCGCTACTGCTTGCATGCGCTTGTTCATCTGCTGTTAATTTACGCCATGTTGTACCTTTCTTATTGAGGACTTTATCTGCACCGATTTCCTTTAACCAAATCTCTAAAGTTTCAGCATCAATGCCTTGTTTTTTATAATCATGAAATTGGTAATCAATTCCCTTCGCTTGTAGTGCATCAAACGCTTTTTTCATCGAATTACAATTTTTAATACCGTAAATTTTAAACATGCTAAAACCATCAAAAAGAGTGAATCATCTTCCTCACAGCCTAACTGAAAAGTGAGGTGATTTGCCAGTCGGATTTTTTTATCAAGTTAATCGATGCAGTGTTTTTAAGAAGCAAATGAGGTGTCTAAACAGATTGATTGTTTGAGTTACAGGCGAAGGAAAAGACTAAGAAAAAATTTGTAGATTTAAAAAAGAGAAAACCCGCATTTAATCATCCTGATCATGCGGGTCTCATTTCAACGTCCAATGTCTCATCCTTGCAAATAAACTTAAACTAAGTTTATTTTATCTTCCTACGGCGTCCTATCCCTTTGTGGTCATCCTGACCGCTTCCCTGTGCCGTGGTGCTATAATGCCGTCACAGTTGTTAAATAAAAATACACAAAAAGCGACATGATATGTAAGCTAAAGAAGCGGTCAAAGTGAACAACTGTTCACTTATTCGTGTATTTTATAGTCAATAATCACAGGTGCATGGTCACTAAACCATTGTTCTTTATAGACCCATGCATTTGCGGTACGTGCTTTCCAATCTGGAGAGCATGCATGATAGTCGATACGCCAACCGACATTTTTTGCGCGCGCTTGACCGCGATTTGACCACCATGAGTACAATTCTGCTTCAGTTCGTACTTCACGGAAGGTATCAACATAACCCAACTCATCATAAATATGATCGAGCCATGCACGTTCATGCGGTAATACACCTGATGACTTCTGGTTACCTGACCAGTTTTTAATATCAATACGCTTGTGTACGATATTGTAGTCACCACACACGATGATTGATTTCTTCTCATCACGCCATTGTTTTAAGATTTTTGCGTATTCTTCGAGAAATATATCTTTACGTGCTTGAGCTTCATCACCACTTGATCCTGAAGGTAAGTATAACGAGGCAATATGAACAGGATGTGACAGTCCTAAATCAAATTCAGCGGTAATAAAACGTCCTTGAGAATCTGCCAGTTCAAAACCTAAACCATTGGTGACCGAAACAAATGGTAGACGACTATAGATGGCTGTACCTGCATAACCAGCACGTTCAGCAGGGAATAGGTGTGTATACCAATCTTCTGGTTTAAATTTATCAGTCCATTGTTCATGAGTAATACGGCTTTCCTGCATACAGACTACATCTGCATCGGATTGTTCTAACCACTCCAAGAGTCCTTTGGTTACGGATGCACGCAGCCCATTCACGTTAATTGAAACGACTCGAAGAATTTTTACATCACTTGGATAGCTATCCTTTGGTATCATACGTCTGTTTAACCTCAATTGAAGAATTTGGAGCACCTTATATGACAACGCCTGTGTCATTTCATCCGCAAGCTTTTATCGAACTCGCATTATCACGTGGTGTGCTTAAATTTGGTGAGTTTACCTTAAAATCAGGTCGTGTCAGTCCTTATTTCTTTAACGCAGGTTTGCTCAATGATGGTGAAGCACTATCGTTATTAGCACAAGGTTATGCGGATAAATTGGTTCAGTGTGACAATGTTGAAGTGATTTTTGGTCCAGCGTACAAAGGTATTCCTTTTGTTGCAGCAGCAGCAGTGGCTTTATCTCAAGTGCATGGTAAGAGTGTGCCGTGGGGGTTTAACCGTAAAGAAGCCAAAGATCATGGCGAAGGCGGTGTGTTGGTTGGTGCATCAGTTGCAGGTCAAAAAGTCTGGATCATTGATGATGTGATCACCGCGGGAACTGCGATTCGTGAAGTTGTGACCATCTTAAAAAATGCAGGTGCGACGATTGCAGGGGTGTTGGTTGCATTAGACCGTCAAGAACGTGGTCAAGGTGAGCTTTCTGCGATTCAGGAAGTGCAAAAAGAACTTGAAATCCCAGTGCATGCTTTAATCACAATGAAAGATTTGATGGATTATTTGGATGCAAAAGGCGAGAAAGAAGCATTGGCAAATATGCAGGCTTATCGTGAAAAATATGGCATCTAAGTTTTAAGTGAAAGAGAAAAGGAAGCGAAGGCTTCCTTTTTTGTTACAAAACAAAGGATTAAAATTGGCTTTTTAATAGATCTTTTCTCATTTTTTCCAATCTTTTTTGTGCAATGTGACTAAAACTATAATTTAGTATCCAATACTGAATGAGTAATGAAATCGTAAAGCTGATCACTAAGATCCAAAGTGGAACTTCGCTTAAGATGGATTGAATAACTTCAATAAATGAATCAAAACCCATATCTAAAATTGAATAAGCTAATATTAATAGTGTACTGAGGGCGATTGATGAAAAGAAACACCACCAAACAAGTTTTCTTTTTTCAGAATGATCAGGAATACGTTTTTGATCAGTTACAAATTTTGCAGATGTGTAAGCAGCTGCTGCCAAAAGAATGATAATAGAGCTAATCGCCCCAGAAATATCAACAAAAATAGAAATAATGCCCAATAAGATAATCATAAATAGATAACTAGCAGTAAAATTAAGCACATACTTTTTAATCATAATGTCTCTCTAATCGTTTAAAAATATGGTAGATCCACTTCTTCATTACTTTTTAAGGTACAGTTGTTTTTTTTAACCTAGTGATTCAACTTTAAATTTTTTATGTGAATGCTAACCCTTCAGCAGGTGCATAAAATTAGACCCAATTTTCTAACTTTAGACCATCAATACGTTCAAATTCTTTGGTATTGTTCGTGACTAAGACAACATCCAACGCTAAAGCATGGGCAGCTATCAACATATCTAAGTTACCAATAGATTTACCGGTCGATTGAAGAGCATGGCGTAATTTAGCGTAATGCCAAATAGCATGCTCATCATAAGCTAAGATGTCTAAAGGTGATAAAAATTTGTTTAGTGCCTGCTTATTGCGTTCAGATCCAGACTTTTCTACACCAAAAGCAAGTTCAGATGCAGTGATACTCGAAATTGCAAGCTGACCAAGTTGGTACTGTTTAAATCGGTCAAAGACGTGCTGAGGTTTGTGATTAATCACATAGATACAAATATTTGTGTCTAGGAGGTAAATCATCTAAATTCCTCACGCTCTTGTTCCCCTTGATCTGCTCGTTCTAACTGGAACCCAACCTCAAATTCGTTGACAGCTTCCAACATTACATCCCAAGGATTGTCGATGGGCATGAGTAATACGCCACGACCAAAGCTTTTGATGGCTACCTCAGTACCATTAAAACGGAAAGCTTTAGGCAAGCGAACTGCCTGACTTCGGCCTGTTTTAAATACTTTCGCAATTTCCATATTTACCTCCCAATACTGCGGTATGTATCATTAGTATATATCATATCATCAAGGGACGTTCTGTTAAAGCGAGGTTGGAATAATGAGAAAAGAAAAACGATATGCTGATGGAGAGTGTATTTGATGCTTAAGCATGAATGGTTGTTGGTGTACTTAAAACTTAAGTAAAAAATTAAACATTCTGATCTAGCATCGCAGGCATCAGTATTTCCTTTACACAGCTTGCTTTACTGGTTGAAATAATAAAATTAATCGTATGAATAACATCTGCCAAAGGAATTAAGGAATATTCTGTTTCTTCTAAAATTTCTACAACAGGTTTTTCAATCTCATATTCACTCGCAAGGTAGCCTAGATTAAGCACACTCACTCCAATTAAATGTTCACGTAAGATTTCTCTGAGGGATTGTGCAATACCTCTTAATGCAAATTTGGTGGCGGAGAAAATAAGCTCTTTGCCGTTATGGTTATCAACACCCCAAGTTGAACCGATCAGAATAATTTTGGCATTGTCAGAGCACTTTAGATTTTCAAGCAATGATTGAATGGATTGGATACAGGTGATGATATTGGTATTAATAATTTGGTTGATTTCAGCGGCAGAAACGTCTGCAAAATTATAATTTTCGCTAAATGCCTGTTGTTCCCAAATGCCTACGTTGTAAATCAGCACATCAACTTTTTGCTGTCCAATTGCTGTTTTTACGTCACTTACAGCTTGTTCAGATTTGGAAAGATCAGTACAGATCCAGTTTAAATTTTGAATTTCTTGTGGTTGAGTTCGGGATACGCCATAGATCGTATCTGTTGACCTTGGTACAGTTTGAGCAATGGCTTTTCCTAGTCCTTTACTAACACCGTATATGAGAAATGTTTTATTCGAATCGCTCATTACTCTTTCCATGTATCTAAAATTAAAAGGCAACTATAAAAGCTCAACTTAGCTTGAGGTCAAGGACTAAATTTAGTTATTAGGTAAAATATGTGAGAGTTCCGTATTTAGTTTAATTAATCGATTATTAGAAATAATTATTGAAAATTAAGCGTGGAACGTGAAAAATCACAAAAAAGCCGTTCCAGTGTGCTGAAACCTAGAACGGATTTAGATAAGATATTGATGATAAAAAGAAAAGTTAATGTGTTTCGCATAGGGCGAATTATGTTAATTTTAGGAGATTACTATTGAAATTAGTACATTCAATATATGGAGAAATAGATTTTGGCCTTTTCGCTTTATTGTTTACTTAATGAAAATTCAAATCAATTTTCATTACAATTTCTTGAAACAGAATTAACAAGCTGTTTTTCAAAGACAACGGGATTTAATGTTCAATATGAAGAGGATCCATTCGACTCTTCTGAAAAGCATTTACTCCTTTCTTGGGAGAACTGGTGGATTAGAGTTTTTTATGAAACTGGCCAACATATAATTGATGATTCAATAAAAATAGCAACATATGGTGAACCTAGTCGAGCGAGAGATTTTTCTAATATTAATAAGCGGATAGTAGTTAGGTTTGCTGATGATAAATCAAAAAATTATACAAACCACACAATTTTGATGCTGGATTATTTGGAAGATATTGAGAATATAATAATATTTAACCCTCAAAATAATACTTTTTTCGAAAGCTAATATATTTATAGCACCATGCCATTTAACATAAGGGGCGTTATGCGAATTACTCGTCCTCACACTTCTTACATTCCAACATTACCCCTAATTTCTCACTGCGCCCTTGCTCAGTCAACACCCAAGGGCGATTTTGCCACGGTGGATCATGGCGCACATGTTGGGTGTGACCACAAGCGAGATCAGCAACCCAATGATTCTCATCATCGAGGTGAAATCCAACAATGGCTTGTTGCATTTATTCACTCAAACTTTCAAGTTTAGAATGCTCTAAACCCTTTAAAAAACGATGACACAAGTTGTGTATCGCTAGCAGATCATTCGGGTCCATACCCAAAGAGCAGGCGAGTTTAAAAGGAATTAACGTAATTTCATTTTTTGCAGCAAGAGCTTTTTCCAGCAAGATCACTTTCTTCATGCGCTCATCTTCTTTCACTGCAACACGCTTTAAAAACTGCTTTTCTTCTAGTTTTTTAATAATCGGTGTCAGCGTGCCCGAATCAAAAAAGGTCTTTTGACCAATTTCAGACAAAGTCACATTGTCTTTTTCGTATAAAGCCAACAGCACAATAAATTGCGGGTAGGTCAGGTCGTATTCCTGAAGCAAAGGACGATATTGACGAATCATCGCATTGGTCGCGGAATACATCGCAAAACACACTTGATTATCCAAGTAAGAAATTTCGGTCATGCTTCACTCCTCAACATCGCTTTTGCTAGGCGACAGTATAGTTTGAAAATGATTAAAAGTATATTGTGTGTAATTAACTTGCACACAATATAATTGTGTGCAATATTAATATGCACAGCTGAACAGATGCAAACAGCGATTAGGTAAATAAGATTGATTGAATCTAAGAGAGGTGTTGTATGACCACAATTTATGATTTTCAGGCAGAATTGTTAGAAGGCGAGCAAAAGAACCTTGCAGACTTTCAAGGCAAAGTTTTATTGGTGGTAAACACTGCAAGTCAGTGTGGCTTAACCCCACAATTTGAAGGACTTGAAAAGCTATATCAAGATTATCAACAACAAGGTTTAGTAATTTTGGGTTTCCCCTGTAACCAGTTTGCTAACCAAGACCCATCAAGTAATGAAGAAATTGGTAGTTTTTGTCAGCGCAACTATGGCGTATCATTTCCCATGTTTGCCAAAGTCGATGTGAATGGCTCAAATGCACATCCGATTTATAAATATCTTACTTCAGAAGCCAAAGGTATTTTAGGCAGTGAAAGCATAAAATGGAATTTCACCAAGTTTTTGATTGACCAAAACGGCAAAGTGATCAAGCGTTATTCTCCAACCACCAAGCCCGAAAAAATTGGTAAAGATATTCAGAAACTTTTGGCTTAATTTGAATCTGAAATCGAATGTTGCACGAATTACTGGGGATGAAATCATTCGCCAGTAATTTTTTATTTATAATGAAAGATAAAAATCTTCTTTAAAATAAACCTGATGTAGTCATCTGAATCAATTGGAATTTTTTCGATTTAATAATTACACAACTTGTTGCACGATCAGCTGCGAACTTCGATATACTTTTTGCCAAGATTTAAAAATACGAGCGTCAGATTATGCGTGTACTTGTCGTGATGGACCCAATAGAAACCGTGAATCTCAAGAAAGATTCAACCATGGCAATGTTATGGGCGGCAAACCGTAGAGGACATGAGCTGGGTTATGCATTACAACACGATTTATATATCGACCAAGGTAAAGCGTTTGGTTTGATTGCACCGCTTAAAGTCTTTGAAGATTACGATCATTATTATGAGTTGGGTGAGAAGCGCAAAGAGTCATTGGCTGACTACGATGTGGTGTTGATGCGCAAAGATCCACCGTTTGACATGAATTTTGTCTATACCACTTATATTTTAGAACAAGCTGAACGTGAAGGCGCGTGGATTATTAACAAACCGCAATCGCTGCGGGATTGTAATGAAAAGCTGTTCGCGACCCAATTTCCAGAATTACAAGTGCCAACTCTAGTCACGTCACAGCAAGATCTAATTCGCGAGTTTATTACTGAGCATGGCGATGTGATCGTAAAGCCACTTGATGGCATGGGGGGAATGGGAATTTTCCGTTTATACCAAGATGGTGTGAATATCGGTTCGACTTTAGAAATGTTGACTGAATTGGGTACACGCCCAATCATGGCACAACGCTATATTCCAGAGATTGTTGAAGGGGATAAGCGGATCTTGATGGTCAATGGTGAGCCTGTGCCTTATTGTTTGGCACGTATTCCTCAAAATGGAGAAGTGCGTGGCAACTTGGCAGCAGGTGGTTTAGGGCAAGCACGACCATTGAGTGAGAATGACAAAATGATTGCAGCAAAAGTCGGTCCTTTCTTGCGTGAAAAAGGTTTGGTTTTTGTGGGGTTAGATGTCATTGGCAATTATGTCACTGAAATTAATGTGACTAGCCCAACCTGTATTCGTGAGATTGATGCGCAATATGGTACTTCGATTGCGGATGATCTTTTTGCTGTGCTCGAAGCAGGTCGTACCAACTAAAAGTTGAGGGGCTGCAATGTTAATAGCCCCTTTGTTTTTGACCGAATTGCCCATGTATTTTTTTGCCGAACTTGGCACTAAATGGGCAATTCAATGTAGACATCATCGTGTTTTTAGCAAAGAATTGAAAAAAGCCGAGCTTTCTGTTGTAAACAAGTGAAATTCGCTTTTCGTGAATGAAACTTTAGGATTAAAATAACGCCCGAAAACAATAGACGATAACCTTCTTTTTTGAGTTGAAGAATTAGACCGTGACCAATTCACCCCACAACAAACCTAAACATGTCTTGATGATGGCTGCTGGTACAGGCGGGCATGTTTTTCCTGCGCTTGCTGTTGCCAAACAACTTCAACAAGAAGGCTGCCAAGTCTCATGGTTGGCGACTCCAACAGGTATGGAAAATCGGTTGCTCAAAGATCAAAATATTCCAATTTATCAAATTGATATTCAAGGTGTACGTGGCAATGGCTTGCTACGTAAATTAAGTGCACCGTTTAAAATATTAAAAGCAACCTTCAGCGCAATGCGCTACATGAAGCAGCTCAAGATTGATGCGGTTGCTGGTTTTGGTGGTTATGTCGCAGGTCCAGGGGGATTAGCTGCACGTATCTTAGGTATCCCTGTTTTAATCCATGAGCAAAATGCGATCGCAGGTTTTACCAACACCCAGTTAGCACGTATTGCTAAAACCGTGTGTCAGGCTTTTCCCCATACTTTTACCGCGAGTGATAAAGTGGTGACCACAGGCAATCCTGTGCGCGCTGAGATCACTGCAATTTTAAACCCATCATGGCGTTACCAAACCCGTGAGCAAGAACAACAAGCATTGAATATTTTGATTGTTGGGGGATCCTTAGGAGCACAAGCGTTGAATGAACGATTGCCCGACGTCTTGAAAAAGGTCAATGTCCCGTTGAATGTATTTCATCAATGTGGTCAAAATCAACAAGATGCAACACGCGCACGTTATCAAGATGCACCTGAGGGGTTAAAAGTTACGGTTGAGCCATTTATTCATGATATGGCGAAAGCCTACAGTGAAGCGGATTTAATTATTTGTCGTGCAGGTGCCTTAACTGTAACTGAGGTGGCAACTGCGGGACTTGCAGCAGTTTTTGTTCCTTTACCGATCGCGGTCGATGATCACCAAACAGCAAATGCAAAATTTTTAGCAAATGTGGGGGCTGCCAAGATTTGCCAGCAAGCGGAGATGACACCAGCGGCTTTGGATGAGTTGTTTGGGCATCTACTTAACCGCCAGCTACTCTCTGAAATGGCAATCAAAGCACGTCAACAGGCGCAACCAAATGCAACGCAGCATGTGGTTGATCTGATTCAAAAATTGTAATTCGAGTTTATTTATGTCTCCAACAAGTCCAAACCAAGCCAAAAAGCTGATTAAAGTGCCAGAAATGCGCCGTATTAAACATATCCACTTTGTTGGTATTGGTGGTGCGGGGATGTGTGGTATTGCCGAAGTATTGAGTAACCAAGGCTATAAAGTGTCTGGTTCAGATATCAAGGCTTCGAAAACTACAGCACAGCTTGAAGCGAATAATATTAAAGTTTATATCGGCCACGCTGCGGACAATATTAAACATGCTGACGTACTGGTGGTATCGACCGCGATTGATCCTGAAAATCCAGAAGTAAAGGCAGCGATTGAACAGCGTACTCCGATTGTGCGCCGTGCTGAAATGTTGGGTGAGCTCATGCGTTATCGTCACGGGATCGCAGTGGCGGGCACGCATGGTAAAACGACAACAACCAGCTTGTTGACTACCATGTTGGCGGAAGGCAATCTCGACCCAACCTATGTGATTGGCGGATTGTTGAATAGCACGGGTGTCAATGCTGCACTGGGTGACAGTCGTATCATTGTGGCTGAGGCGGATGAATCAGATGCGTCGTTCTTGTATTTACAGCCAATGGCAGCGATCGTGACCAATATTGATGCGGATCACATGGATACTTATGAAGGTAGTTTTGATAAGTTAAAAGATACGTTTATTCAATTTCTCCATAATTTACCGTTCTATGGTTTAGCTGTTGTTTGTGGCGATGATGCCAATATTCGTGAGATTTTACCGCGAGTTGGTCGTCCAGTATTGACCTATGGTTTTGATGAAGACAACGATATTCGTGCAATCGACGTTGAACAAGATGGCATGCGTTCACATTTCACTGTGTTGCGCAAAGATCGTGAACCATTACGTGTGACTGTGAATCAACCAGGTTTACACAATGTCTTGAATGCACTGGCAGCAATTGGTGTGGCAACAGATGAAGGCGTTTCTGATGAGGCGATTTGTCGAGCATTGGCTGGGTTTAGTGGAGTTGGTCGTCGTTTCCAAGTTCAAGGTGAGTTCGAAGTCGGTGATGGTCTTGTGAAGTTGGTTGATGATTATGGTCATCATCCAAAAGAAGTCGAAGCGACCATTAAAGCGGCGCGTGCCAGCCATCCTGACCGTCGTTTGGTAATGTTATTCCAGCCACATCGTTATAGTCGAACGCGCGATTGTTTTGATGACTTTGTAGAAGTGTTGTCACAAGTGGACCAATTGTTATTATTAGATGTTTATTCGGCAGGCGAAAAACCAATTGTTGGCGCGGACAGTCGGGCATTGGCACGTAGTATTCGTTTGCGTGGCGAGGTTGAGCCGATTTTGGTTGATCTTGTTGATGGAAATTTACCAAGTGTTTTACAAAAAGTGTTACAAGGCAATGACCTATTATTAACACAAGGCGCGGGTAACGTCGGTGCAATTTCAGTAGAATTGGCTCAGCATCGTCTGTATGCCGAATAATTTTGTTTTGTAAATATTAAAAGTTTTAAGGATATAAACGTGTCAAATGCTGCAAAATTCGGCAAAGTTGCTGTGTTATTGGGTGGGAAGTCGGCTGAGCGTGCTGTGTCATTGGACAGTGGTCAGGCTGTGCTAGAGGCACTATTGCGTTCAGGTGTACAAGCAGAGGCATTTGACCCACAAGAGCGTAGTGTGACAGAGCTGGTTGCGTATGATCGTGCTTTTATTGTGTTGCATGGTCGTGGTGGGGAAGATGGTCAGATTCAGGGTGTGCTTGAATGGCTGAATATTCCGTACACAGGCACAGGTGTTCAAGGCTCTGCGATCGGGATGGATAAAGTCAAAACCAAGCAAATTTGGCAGGGCAGTGATTTACCTACAGCACCGTATCGTATTATTACGAAAGATACTGATTTAGAGGCGGTGATTGCGGATCTCGGTTTGCCAGTCATTATTAAGCCGGTACATGAAGGTTCTAGTGTTGGCATGAGTAAAGTCGAGAGAACCGAAGACTTTGCCGCGGCAATTGCGAAAGCAACAGCACATGATGCGGTGGTGATGGCAGAGAAATGGATTACAGGACGTGAATTTACCATTTCATTTTTAAATGGTCAGCCTTTGCCAGTGATTCGTTTACAACCACCTGCTGATGTAGCTTTTTATGACTATGAAGCAAAATACCAACGCAATGATGTGGAGTATGGTATTCCTTGTGGATTGAGTGAGGCAGAAGAAAAGACATTGCAAGCACTTTGTTTACGCGCTTTTCAAGCTGTTGGTGCTGAAGGTTGGGGGCGTATTGATGCGATGCAGGATGAGCAAGGTAATTTCTGGTTGTTAGAAGTAAATACCGTTCCAGGTATGACTAGCCATTCTTTGGTTCCAAAGGCTGCTCAAGCGGTGGGTTATAGCTTTGATGCGCTCTGTGTTGCGAT
This sequence comes from Acinetobacter haemolyticus, assembly GCF_900406815.1. Taxonomy (GTDB): domain Bacteria; phylum Pseudomonadota; class Gammaproteobacteria; order Pseudomonadales; family Moraxellaceae; genus Acinetobacter; species Acinetobacter haemolyticus_A. The sequence continues at coordinate 77,213 of NZ_OVCN01000004.1, read as the reverse complement.
TTTAGAGCAAACCTTAGTAGCGTCGGTTTAGTTTTATGGCTCAACTTCCTGCATCTATGCGTCGTAAACAACGACCAGCCATTAGCTCAATCCATGAGAAACCACCTACGCCAAAACAAAAAATGGTCAATGCGGGTGGTTGGATATTGTTGGTCGTTGCATTCGCAGTATTGGCATTGGGCATCTATGGCTTGTATAAAGTGATGACTGATGCGACTGTGGCAGAGCTGCAGGTCGTTGGGACAAATTCAGAACAAGAAAATCAACAGCTGGTTCAGCAGTTGAGTCCAGTAATTAAAGATAATTATTTCACCTCGGATTTAGAGCAAATTCGAGATTATGCATTGAAAGTGTCTTGGGTTGACCGTGTGGTAGTGTCACGAGCTTGGCCAAATGCAATTCGAGTGCGGGTTATGCCGCGCCATCCGATTGCGCGTTGGGGAACAGGGCGTTTGCTGAGTGACAATGGAGAGGTATTTAGTGAGGCTGAGTCAAAAGCACATCCTAATTTACCACTTTTACATGGGCCCATCAGCCAATCCAAAATGATGATGCGTCGTTATAATGAAATTAATCAACTCTTTCAGCCAGCCAATTTACGTCTGAAAGAATTGTATTTAACCGAGCGAATGACATGGTTTATGCAGTTTGATTCAGGTTTGCGTATTATCGTTGATCAAGATCAAACCATGAATAAGTTGCAGCGCTTAAGCCATTTGGCACAAACGGATCTTAAACCTGTATGGCCGAAGATCTCGGCGATCGATTTGCGTTATCGAAATGGATTGGCAATCCAGTGGAGAAATGCAACGCCGCCTAAGATCATCAATGGTCAGTTTGTTGTAACGATTGATGACACAAGCCTTGCAGGTGGAATTCAGGCAAAGCCATAATACGTGGCTTGAAAACAACAGGCAGTTTGCCCGTACTAAACAACAAAAGATATGGTATTGAAGTAATGAGTGAAACTGTTCCCTCAGTTGTTACGATTGATATTGGGACTCATAAGGTCACAGTTTTAATTGGTAAAATCCATGCGCCCGATAAGATTCAAGTGATTGGCATGGCGTCTGCTCGTAACCGCGGTATGGTGAAAGGCAAGATTGTCAGTCTCGACAAGGTGATTGCGGCTATTAAAAATGCGGTATCCGAAGCTGAGGATATGGCAGAGTGCCGTATTCATAGTGCATGGGTATCTATTCCAAGTACCGAATTACAAAGTTTTTATGCATCAGGCCGTACGCCTGTGGCGAACCACGATCATATTATTACAACCAATGAAGTGGTACGTGCTTTAGAGCTGGCAAAAGCCAGCCATGTTTCTCCCGACTATTATTTGGCGAGTGCTGTGCCATTAGGCTTTGAGCTTGGCGATTCAGGTGAATGGGTACAAAATCCAGTGAATATGTCAGCGCATAGTATGACGGGACATTATCAGCTGATGATGATGCCAATCAGTACCATGCAAAACCTCGATCGCGCGATGAAAGGAGCGAATATTGGGGTGGAGAAAATGGTCGTATCATGCTTGGCAACAGCTGAAGCAAGTCTACTCAAAGACGAAAAAGAATATGGCGTTTGTTTGGTGGATATCGGTGCGGGTATAACCAATATTGCGGTGTATTTAGATGGTCGTTTAGCTTTGGCGCGGACCTTACAGCGTGGTGGGGAAAATGTAACGCGTGATATTGCAGCTGTTTTGCAAACCACCACAGAAGAAGCAGAACGTATTAAAATATTACATGGTTGTGTCGATCTCAGCGTAGTGAAACCTGATCATATGATTCAGGTACAAGGCATTGATGGGACGCAAACCATTAGCCGCATTGAATTGGCTGAAATCATCATTGCCCGTTATGAAGAAATTTTTGCGATGATCCGTGAGGAATTGGAGCATAGCGGTGCGATTCATGGTTTGTATCATGGTGTTGTATTAACTGGTGATGCATGTCAGATTGAAGGGATGGTGAATTTGGCTCGTCGTATGCTTGGCGTTTCGGCTCATTTGGGCAATCCACCGTTACAAGTTTATGCCGACGATCAACATCTACCAGCGCTACGTCGTTCAATGTATGCAACGGCTGCAGGTTTGTTGATGTTTAGCCAAAGTGATTTGCAAGATGTGGTCGAAGAACCAGAAGAAGCAACCGAGCGTAGTTTTGTCGAACGTGTTGCCAATGGTTGGAATGCATTGAATAGCAAATTAAAGGCTATATTTTAGGATTTGCTGAGATTCTACCTTGAGCGTTATAACTCACATTGCGACATTGGTTTTTTAGCTAATCAGGCAAGGCCGGGTAGAAATCTAAACAAACCCTTAGTTGTAGTTTTTTTTGGGAAAATTTGTTAAGAAGTTGTAATAGTAGGTCACTGTACTTGACAAGCTAGTGATTATTGAACAGCATCCTAAACATCAGTAGTTTTAAAAATCAGGGCAGTAACGGGCTGAAGTAACTGCCATTAATATATTAGGAAATCTAAAGGTCATGGCCTCATTTGAATTTATAGAAGATGAACTAGACGATGGCAACGGTCAAGCCCGTTTCACAGTGTTTGGCGTTGGTGGTGGGGGTGGTAATGCTGTCCAGCACATGGTGCAGTCAGATATTCAAGGTGTGAAATTTGTTTGTGCGAATACGGATAAGCAAGCACTGGATTGTATGAATGCTCCATTCAAAATTCAATTGGGCGAACAAAGTACGCGTGGTTTAGGCGCTGGTGCAAATCCAGAGGTTGGTCAGGTTGCGGCAGAAGAAAGTCGTGAAGTGATTCGTCAACACCTTGAAGGTACAGACATGGTATTTGTAACTGCCGGCATGGGTGGTGGTACAGGTACGGGTGCAGCACCTGTTGTAGCTGAAGTTGCCAAAGAAATGGGCATCTTGACTGTTGGTGTGGTAACAACACCATTCAATTTTGAAGGTCGTCGTCGCCAGAAGTCTGCTGAGAAAGGGATTGATGCATTAGAAGCACATGTCGATTCTTTGATTATTATTCCAAACCAACGTTTACTCAGCGTTTATGGCGATATATCCATGAAAGATGCCTATAAAAAGGCGGATGATGTATTGTTAAATGCGGTACGTAGTATCTTTGATTTAGTTGTTAATCGTGGTCATATTAACCTTGACTTCGCTGACTTGAAAACAGCAATGAGTACGCGTGGTTACGCCATGATGGGTGCTGGTTTAGGGCGTGGTGAAGATCGTGCTCGTCAAGCAGCTGAACAGGCAATTCGTAGTCCACTGCTTGATAATGTGAATATTATCAATGCCAAAGGTGTATTAATTAACATCACGGGTGGTGATGATATTACCTTGCGTGAGACTGAAATTATTACGGATGTGGTCAATCAAATCGTTGACTTGGATGAAGGCGAAATCTTCTACGGTACTGTATTTGATCCAGATGCACGTGATGAACTGCGTGTCACTGTGATCGCAACAGGCTTAACCCGTAATGCATCTGAAGTAGAAACCAAGAAACGAACCACACATGCTCAGGCCGTTTCTCAAGGGGCACAATCTGTTGATGAAGATGATGTTCCAGCGATCAGTAAGCGTTCAAATACTGAAGCACCAAGCAGTGCAGCGCCAAGTTCGTCACCACTTTCTTCTCCGATGAGTATTCAAGATTATTTGAAAAACCAACAAAGAAAGTAATTAAATCAAATGCTTGAAAAGAGGGAGAAGGTGATTCTCCCTTTTTCATTTTTTGAAATAAAGTATTGATTGACATTTCTGCCAACAACAGATTCGATTTTTCAAGTGCCAAAACACCCCAAATATGCTAACTTATATCGGTTTTTCCAAATAAAGTTGGCATGGCATGTTGAAACAACGGACTCTTAAACGTGTAGTGAAAGCGAGCGGTATTGGTCTGCACAGTGGTCAAAAGGTGCTGATTAATTTTGTTCCACATCACGTTGATGGAGGAATTGTGTTTCGTCGTATCGATTTGAATCCGCCTGTTGATATTCCAGCAAATGCGATGCTGATCCAAGAGGCTTTTATGTGCTCGAACCTTGTTCGAGAGGATATCAAAGTCGGTACCATTGAACATGTCATGAGCGCAATTGCAGGACTTGGGATCGATAATCTGATTGTTGAAGTCTCTGCTTCAGAAGTTCCGATTATGGATGGGAGTGCTGGACCTTTTATCTATTTGTTGATGCAAGGTGAACTGGCAGAGCAAAATGCCCCGAAAAAATTTATAAGAATTTTAAAACCTGTTGAAGCGCTAATCGAAGATAAACGCGCTATTTTTACCCCACATTCTGGTTTCCAACTCAACTTTACCATTGACTTTGATCACCCTGCATTTGCAAAAGAATATCAGTCGGCAACCATCGATTTTTCAACCGAAACCTTTGTATATGAAGTTAGCGAAGCGCGTACTTTTGGCTTTATGAAGGATTTGGATTACCTAAAGGCCAATAATTTAGCCTTAGGTGCAAGTTTGGATAATGCGATTGGCGTAGATGATACCGGTGTGGTCAATGAAGAAGGTTTGCGTTTCGCGGATGAGTTTGTACGCCATAAAATATTAGATGCAGTGGGTGACTTATACCTTTTAGGGCATCAAATTATTGCCAAGTTTGATGGATATAAATCGGGTCATGCGCTTAACAATCAGTTATTACGCAATGTTCAGAATGATCCAAGTAGTTATGAAATTGTAACATTTATTAACGAGGATGAATGTCCAATTCCATATGTAAGCGTGACATAAGTCATTGTCTTTTAGTGAATATGTTATATTATAACAATGTAAAGTGATATTTTTGTCACAAAAAATGTGTTCGTAATCCTACTGTAATGCTTGGTAATTATTTTTTATTGCTTGCCAAATATAGTAAAGCTTGGCTAAGCTTAGGGTCGCTCACATATTCGGCGGCACTGCGCAAAAGCTCTTGGGTCTCTGAATTAAGTTTCTTTGATGCGGGAGCAGGTTCTACAGGAACATATTTTTTGTTTCTCAATCGAACTTGGATTTTACGTAAATCTCGGAATGCTTCTAGTTGAGTGAACTGCGCGACATAGTGACTTTGTAAGTAACTAAGCTGACTAATCATCGCTTGATTTTCACCTGTTATGATCAAAACGCCATGTTGATAACAAACAACCTGCCATTGCTCTGGTTGGGGCAATAATGGTTGAATAATTTTCGTAAGTTTTTGCCATTGTGTGACTTGCGTAGTCAGAAACGTTAAGTTTCCAGTTTTTGTATGTTGTCCTTTCTGTTGGAAAACGTTGTTAGGTTCAGACATGTCAACTTCCTTCGAGGTTACCTGTCCATCTTAAGCGTTTAGTTCGGCTGTGATCAAGGAAGAGATGATAAAGGAACAATTTAAGGACGGTTTCAAGAGGTTTTTTATGCATACGCGTCGTATTTTACTTGCATTTTCACTTGCTGCTTCAGCTGCTTCGGTTGCTTTTGCGGATTATCAAAATATCAATCAAGCCACTGCTGCAGACCGTCTAGAGCAGTTATCTAAAACCTTAGCGCAAGGTTCTTATACCCATCCTGATGATATTGATTTGCCCGCTGTATCAAATGTCTCTGTTAAATTACGCGAAAAAACTATTGAATTAAACAATGCCAGCATTGAGAAGAAGTACGGTCGTCAAGAAAGTGAGCCATCATTCTCAGCCGGTACGGGTCATTCATGGTTAGTGAGTCACCCATTACAAGAAGGTCGAGTGAGTTCGACTTGGGGCAACCGTACTTTATTGGGTTCTACTCGCCATCACTCAGGTGTTGATATTGCAGCACCATCGGGCACACCTATCTATGCTACAGGTCCTGGAGTTGTCACTAAATCAGGTTGGGGTACGGGTTATGGTCAATATGTTGAAATCGATCATGGCAATGGTTATGTAACTCGCTATGCGCACGCATCACGTTTGATGGTGAATGCAGGTGAGCGTGTCGGTGCAGGTCAGCATATTGCCAACGTGGGTTGTACAGGGCGTTGTACTGGACCCCATTTACACTTTGAAGTAGTAAAAGATGGTCAACGTCGAAACCCTTCAACTTACCTTGCAATGTTGCCTTAATGTAATTTGTTAACAGTTGTATATAAATATTTAAGAAAATCGCCTTTATTGGCGATTTTTTATGTTTTTTGTTTGATTTGGGTCAATGACTATTTAGAAAAAAAATATTAAGTGCTTTTGTATTCATTTAGGGCAATATCTTTATGTAGCTAAAACATGATAAATATAGCAATAACCAATATAGCTTAAGGGAAAAGGTGAATTATATGGCGTTTTATGGCGACTCAGACGCGCAGGAAACCCAAGAATGGCAAGATGCTTTTGATTCAGTATTACAACATATGGGCACGGAACGCGCTGCTTTCTTACTTGAAAAACTTTATCAACGTGCCATTGCCAAACATGTTCCTATTCAACGCTTAAATACACCTTATCTCAATACTATTTCAGTTGAAGAGCAACCTGCAATGCCAGGCGATCAGGACATGGAGCGCCGTATTCGTGCTTTAATCCGTTGGAACGCTTTGGCGATGGTTCTTCGTGCCAATAAAACAGGTGATGATTTAGGTGGTCACCTTGCAAGTTTTGCATCAAGTGCAACCCTATATGATGTTGGTTTTAACCATTTCTTCCGTGCTAACAGTGATAACTTTGGCGGAGATATGATTTATTACCAAGGACACTGTGCTCCTGGTATTTATGCACGTTCATTTCTTGAAGGACGTTTAACTGAAGAGCAGTTAAGTAATTTCCGTCGTGAAGTTGGCGGCAATGGTTTACCAAGCTATCCACATCCATATTTGATGCCAGACTATTGGCAATTCCCAACGGTATCAATGGGTCTTGGTCCAATCATGTCGATCTACCAAGCGCACATTCAAAAATATTTGATGAACCGTGGTTTGATTAAAGAAGAAGATCGTAAAGTTTGGGCATATCTCGGCGATGGCGAGATGGATGAACCAGAAAGTTTAGGTGCTATTTCATTGGCAGGCCGTGAAAAGCTCGATAATTTAGTATGGGTGGTTAACTGTAACTTACAGCGTCTAGATGGTCCTGTACGTGGTAACGGTAAAATTATTCAAGAACTTGAATCGATCTTCCGTGGTGCAGGCTGGCGTGTGATTAAAGTGGTTTGGGGGCGTCATTGGGATCCATTACTGGCTCAAGATACAAGCGGCGCCTTAAAAGCACGTATGGAAGAAGCCGTTGATGGCGATTACCAACGCTACCAAGTAAAAGGTGGTGCTTATACGCGTGAGAAATTCTTTGGCAAGTACCCAGAAGCTGCGGAACTTGTAAAAGATTTAAGTGATGAGGACATTGATAACCTTAACCGTGGTGGTCATGACCCGTACAAAGTTTTTGCTGCGTATGCAGAAGCAATGAAAGCGAAGGGTCAGCCAACAGTAATCTTGGCAAAAACCATTAAAGGTTATGGTTTGTCTGAAGAAATTGAAGCAGTTAATAAAACGCACCAAATCAAAAAGATGCAAATTGACTCGTTACGATATGTGCGTGACCGTTTCAATCTTCCATTCACGGATGAGCAGTTAGAAGAACTTCCATTCTATCGTCCAAGTGAAAACTCTCCAGAAATGAAATATATGAAAGCGCGTCGTGAAGCGTTAGGTGGTTACTTACCTGCACGTCGTCGTGAGAGTGAATCTTTAGCGATTCCTGATTTATCTGTATTTGATGCAGTGTTGAAAGGTTCGGGTGGCAAAGAGCAATCCACCACGATGGTGATGGTTCGTTTAATTGCTGCTTTACTCAAAGAAAAAGCAATTAAAGATCGCGTCGTGCCAATTGTTCCAGATGAAGCACGTACGTTTGGTTTAGAGGGTATGTTCCGTCAGCTTGGTATTTATGCCGCTCACGGTCAAAAATATACACCAGAAGACCAAGAACAGCTCATGCATTACCGTGAAGCAAAAGATGGTCACATGTTACAAGAAGGGATCAATGAAGCAGGTGCGATGAGCGCATGGGCTGCTTTGGCAACCAGTTATTCAACCAATAACTTGCCGATGATTCCAATGTACATGTACTACTCAATGTTTGGTTTCCAACGTATTGGTGATATTGCATGGGCTGCTGGTGATGCACAGGCTCAAGGTTTCTTGTTGGGCGCGACTGCGGGTCGTACAACATTAAACGGTGAAGGTTTACAGCACCAAGATGGTCATTCACATATCTTGGCGAACACGATTCCAAACTGCGTATCGTATGATCCATGTTTTGGTTATGAGTTAGCGGTAATCGTACACGACGGTTTACAACGTATGTATGTGAACCAAGAGCGTGTGTTCTATTACTTAACGGTAATGAATGAAAACTACGAACATCCTGAAATGCCAGAAGGCGTTGAAGAGGGCATTAAACGTGGTATGTATTTATTCGAAAAAGATGAAAAAGCAACTGTCCAATTACTTGGTTCAGGTGTAATTCTTCGTGAAGTGATTAAAGCTGCGAAAATCTTACGTGATGAATACCAAATTCATTCAAATGTGTGGAGTGTCACAAGCTTCAACGAATTGGCACGTGATGGTATGGCATGTGAAGAATACAATCGCCTACACCCACTTGCTGAACAAGTGAAAGAATCTTGGGTATCTAAACAATTACGAGGTACGGAAGGTATCGTCGTTTCTGCTACAGATCATATGCGTGCTTATAGTGAACAAATTCGTGCCTATCTTCCAGATGGTCGCCCATTTGTAGCATTGGGTACAGATGGCTATGGTCGTTCAGATACCCGTGCGAACCTACGTAGTTTCTTTGGTGTTGATGCTGCGCATATCGTTGTTGCGACTTTGAAAAAATTAGCGGATGAAGGTGAGGTGGATGCACGTTTGGTGAAAGATGCAATTTCTAACTTTGAGTTAGATACGGATCGTCCAGTAGCCTGGGTTCCACAAGCACATCCAGAAGTTCAGCCAGTTGCTGAATACAATGAAACGCAAACAGGTGAGGGGAACTAAGTATGCAAATTAAGACCCCTGATATTGGTGTAGATAAAGCAAACGTTGCTGAAATTTTAGTAAAAGTTGGTGACCGTGTTGAAGTTGACGACAGTATTGTTGTGCTTGAGTCAGATAAAGCAACTGTTGAAGTGCCTAGTACTTCGGCAGGTGTCGTAAAAAGTATCTTGATTAATCAAGGTGATGATGTGACTGAAGGTGTGGCTTTGATCGAGGTCGAAGCAGAAGGGGCAGCACAAGCAGCGCCAACTCCAGTTCCTGCGGCTGAAGAAAAGCCAACTGCTCCAACACCTGCACAACAAACTCAAGCTTCAGCCCAACCTGCTGCTACATCAACTGCAACTGTTGACGTAACTGTGCCTGACATCGGCGTTGAAAAAGCATTGGTTGGTGAAATCCTCGTTAAAGTGGGTGATCAGATCGATGTTGAACAAAGTATTGTGGTTGTCGAGTCAGATAAAGCGACTGTAGAAGTTCCAAGTAGTGTTGCGGGTACTGTGGAAAGCATTCAAGTGAAAGAAGGCGATACCGTTAAAGAAGGTGTTGTGCTTCTTCAAGTGAAAACAACGTCTGCATCTAGTGCACCAGTTGAGGCGCCTGCTTCTACCACAGCTGCTGCACCAGCTCAGCAAGAAACTGTAGCAGCGACGGCTACTCAATCTGGTCCAGTGGATATCAATGTTCCTGATCTAGGTGTTGATAAAGCAGTTGTTGCTGAAATCTTGGTCCAAGTTGGCGATAAAGTTGATGTCGACCAAAGCCTTGTTGTGGTTGAGTCAGATAAAGCGACTGTAGAAGTCCCAAGTACGGTTACTGGTGTTGTTAAAGCAATTCATTTACAAGCAGGTCAACAAGTTTCGCAAGGTATATTGCTTGCAACAATTGAAGTTGAAGGTCAAGCAACTGCGGCAGCTCCAGCAGCAAAAGCAGCAGTAGCATCTACTTCACCAGCAACGGCACCTAAAGCGGCAACTCCTGCTCCAACTCAGTCTGCGCCTGCGGCACCATCTGGTACTGACAAGTTAACTAAAGAGCAAGAAGCTGAAAATGCCAAGGTATACGCTGGTCCTGCCGTGCGTAAATTAGCACGCGAATTGGGTGTGGTACTTGGCCAAGTTAAAGCATCTGGTGAACATGGTCGTGTGATGAAAGATGATGTTTTTGCTTATGTAAAAACTCGTTTAACTGCACCGCAAGTTGCTCCAAGCACACAAGCAGCGCCTGTGGCTTCAGGTTTGCCATCGCTACCTGATTTCACCGCATTTGGTGGTGGTGAAGTAAAAGCAATGACGCGTTTGCAACAGGTTTCGGTACCGCAATTGTCATTGAATAACTTCATTCCGCAAGTGACTCAGTTTGACTTGGCTGATATCACTGAGCTTGAAGCATGGCGTGGCGAACTGAAAGATGGCTTTAAGAAGCAAGGCGTTAGTTTAACTATTTTAGCGTTCATCGCGAAAGCGGTTGCTCACTTGTTAAAAGATGAGCCTTATTTTGCAGGTCATTTGGCGGATGATCAAAAGTCTGTATTGCTTCGTAATGAAATCCATATGGGTATTGCGGTTGCAACACCAGATGGTTTGACAGTGCCTGTACTACGTAATCCAGACCAAAAGTCCATTAAGCAAATTGCTACGGAGTTAGCTGAACTTAGTCAAAAAGCGCGTGATCGCAAGTTATCACCAAAAGATTTACAAGGTGCGAACTTCACGATTACCAGCTTAGGTTCAATTGGTGGAACGGCCTTTACGCCATTGGTGAACTGGCCTCAAGTTGCAATCTTGGGTATCTCACCTGCCACCATGCAGCCAGTATGGAATGGTAAAGACTTTGATCCGCGCTTAATGTTGCCGTTGTCATTGTCTTATGATCATCGTGTGATCAATGGTGCGGATGCAGCACGCTTTACCAATAAATTGACTAAATTATTGAAAGATATTCGTACTTTGTTACTGTAATTTCAATGGTTTGATTTGGAATAACCTCGCAATTGCGGGGTTTTCTTTTTTTGAATAGCCTGAATCAATGTAGTGCTTTATTTGTGCAATTTTTTATCTAAAATGAATACTAAATAAGGAGATCTGATGTGGAGTAATAATGTTCGCGGTATATAAAATAATGTTGCCGTTATTGCTGGTTATGTTTATTGCTATGGGGCTCTGGGTGAGTGTTCTGCATTTCCCGTGGGAATGGGTATTCTATATGGTGATGGGGTTAGAAGTAATGGTTGCTACAGTCGCGATGACAATGGAATATCAAGCACAGCAAGTGGGTGGTGTAAGCAGTTGGGGCAGTATGGGTTTTATAGGGAGTAATCTTTTTTTTGCTTGTGTGTTGGGTATATTACGTTATGGATTATGGTGTTATCAAAAAATCTAAATTTAGAGATTTTAAATGGGGAAGGGATTTGTTAAAATAATTAAACTTCATTGGGGAGTAGCCGCTCTTTACGCAAAGTAAAGAGGTGATGATCAACATAATTGTTCAACCGAACATGGTCATCATAGCAAAGAACCAAAGCAGCTCACGCTGTGCTTTTGTTGGCAAGACCTTTGATTTATCACTCTGCATCAATTCATTTGATTTTGGCTAGCAGGAGGGATAGGTCATCGGTATATATGCTAGCCAGAGCAATCCATTATGTATGAATTTCTCATCTCAACTTCGATTGTTGCCCTTGCAGAAATGGGCGATAAAACTCAGCTTTTGGCATTGTTACTTGCTGCGCGATTCCGTAAGCCGATTCCGATTTTAATTGCTATATTATTGGCGACCTTGATCAACCATGGTGTGTCTGCTGTACTAGGTCAGTGGATTACAACTGTACTCAGCCCTGAAATTTTGTTGTGGATTCTGGCGCTTGGATTTATTGGAATGGCGATTTGGATGCTGATTCCGGATGAATTGGGCGATGAATCAGAGAACATTAATAAATGGCAAAAGTTTGGTGTATTTGGTGCGACTTTTATCTTGTTTTTCTTGGCAGAAATTGGAGATAAAACCCAAATTGCAACGGTTGCTTTAGCTGCACGTTTTGACAGTATCTTTTGGGTGACGATGGGTACAACCTTAGGGATGATGATTGCCAATGCGCCAGCGGTGTTCATTGGGCACAAGATTGCTGATAAATTGCCGATTTCATTGATTCATAAAGTCGGTGCTGCCATTTTCTTGATTATCGGTGTGTCTACTTTGCTTCAGCATTATTTCTTTTAGGGTTGTAATCTGAAAAACACGCTTTGGCAGAAGTTGTTGAGTTTTTGTTGATTAGAGCGTATTACAATTTTAAAGCCCCTTTGATCAAAGGGGCTTTAAATGATTAATAGTTAAATTTCACAGTAAAATTAATCTGTCGTGGATTGCCTAAGGTGATGAGATTCTCATTGAGCGCACCCGCATAATAGTCTTTATCAAACATATTGCGAATTGCCAATTGGGCACCCCAATGTGCCGCATCATAGCCTGCTTCAGTATCAAAGACGGTATAACCTGGAATATGGACATCTAGTTTATCCATAGTTTTATAAGTTTCACCGCGGAATCCACCACCTACATACCAGCCAAGTTTTGATGTGGGATCAAATTTATAACGTGCAGAGAAACTGTAGCTGTGTTCTGGGACATTATTAAGTGCTTTGCCAATATTGCTACTATCGGCGTCTTTACTAATTTTGGCATCGGCTGTGTAGGTATAGGCAGCTATTAATTTTAGGCCTTCTAAAATTTCTGAGCTGAGTTCAGTTTCGATACCACGAGTTAATTGTTCACCACGTTGTACTTTTTCATTTGAATTTACTGAATCATTAACAACTACGTTCTGACGTTTTAAGTCATACCAAGCAATAGCACCTTGAATACGTTGGTCTGGGCTTTGTAACTTCATCCCAACTTCTACCTGTTTTCCTTTTTCTGGCTTAAACGGATTGCTATTGATATCAGTACCACTGTTTGGAGTAAATGAAGTCGCGTAGCTGACATAAGGCGCCACAATGTCATTGAGGGTATACATGACAGAAGCACTACCAGTAAATGCTTCATCAGACTGTTTGCTGCTATTTCCCGTAATCAAACTTGTAGTTTGAGTTTGTGCCCAATCTTGGCGACCAGATAGACTTAACAGTAATTGATCATTGAGTTGAATACGGTCACGAATATATAAACCTGCGTATTTTAAACGGTTAATATCGTGGTTGCTGACAGGATTGGAACAAATAACAGTTTGTCCATATACGGGAGTGTATATGTTTAAATCACCGACATTACAACGGTTGTTGGTGTAATCACTTTTTTCTTGGAAGGCATCAACACCTATATTGATGTCGTGCTGCATGGCATATAATTCAAATTGGTTATTTAAACGATTATCAATTGCATAACTTAAGTTATCAATAATTTGGTGGCGACTGTTATTTTTACGGCTGATCGTGGTGTAGTTTTTATCTGCCCAAAAGTTACTACCTGTACGGGCAAAGACTGCTTGACCATCCATTTCAGTTTTTTGTACGGCAAAGTTTTGGTTAAAGTTCCATCCATTTTCAAAGGCGTGCTTAAACATATAACCAGTACGATATACATCTGCTTCATATTTACCAAAATGAGGATCGCCAATATATAAACTTCGGTCTATAGCGCCGTTAGGGTTATCTTTTAATGTACCAATGACAGGTAAACCTTGTTGGCGAATATATTCTCGATGCTGATAGCTTGCGATGACAGAAAGATCAGTGTTATCCCCTAAGTCAAAGTTATAAGAGGGGGAGATGTAGTAATTTTTAAAATAAACGTAGTCAGTTGGATCATCTTGATCAGAGATACGACCATTTAAACGGAAGGCACCTTTTTCACTCTTATTTGGGCTATAGTTTAAGTCGAAAGTCCCTTCTTTAAGGCTGTAACTACCATAAGTCATGCTAGCTCGTGCAAAGTTTTCTGCTTCAGGTCGTTTGGTGACTAAATTGACCATACCTCCCGGAGCAACCAAACCAAAATTAATCGAAGCGGGGCCTTTTAATATTTGTACTTGATCCATTCCCGAAATTTCAGCAGCTACAGAAGGCGTAGGTGAACTTTGCCCAATTCTTAAACCATCGACATACACCGAGTCAGAAGAAGTTTGGCCTCGAATAATAAAATCATCCCAACCGCGGCGACCAAGCTTTCCAGCTTCTACACCAGCAACCCCTTCAAGTGCATCCGTAAGAGTTCTTGCTTGTTTTTGGTCAAGTTGTTCACGGGTGACAACAGAAACTGATTGAGCAGTTTTAAATAGAGGTGCATTGGATTTGAGTGCTGAAGTCGCTGTCGTGGCGGCATAGGCCTGATCTTGCTGTTGGGCTTTGACCGAAATAGTTGGGAGTATAAAGTCTTGATCTTCTTTAGCATATGCCGTGGTCATAGTGCTTAAGATAAGTGTTGCGAGTAAAGTACGATGCGTAACAAGCATAGAGATGTCCAAGGGAGGGAGCAAAATGGCAGGTGAATGCCATGAATGAGAATGGTTATTATTTTAAGGGATCCGTTTTCTAAAACCAAGCAATAAATCTAAAGCTGATTGTTGGATAAATTATGATAAATATCCAATATATGATTGAATCTAGATTTAAATCCCATTATTTTATTATGGAATTAAAATAATTCATATTTAAAAGATTTTTTGGGGTTTCTATGAGTTTTGAACGGACAACATCACAGATATTATTTGATAATGGTACGCATAAATGCATTAGTTTTACCAGTTTGGTGAAAGGGGAAGGCATTCAAGCAAATCAATTTTTGATTATTGATCATGAGCGAGCTGCGGTTTTAGATCCAGGCGGTGATCTCACATATGTGCCTTTAACCATGGAGCTTAATCGCTACACCAAACTGAAAAATCTTGATTATGTGATGGCTTCTCATCAGGACCCAGACATTATTACCTCGATGCCTCGTTGGTTGGTCTATACCGATGCCAAAGTTGTCGCATCAAAGTTGTGGGCACGTTTTCTACCGCATCTCAATTCAGCATTTATGAGTGATCGCATGAAGGGAAATTGGGAAGAGCGACTGATCGAGCTGTCTGATACGGGACAAGTTATTCCTTTAGGGCAGTCCTCGATTGTCGCAGTACCTGCACATTTCTTACATTCTGTCGGTAATTTCCAGTTTTATGATCCGACAGCAAAAATCTTATTTTCAGGGGATATGGGTGCTTCGATTGTTGACGATGCCAGCCAGCCAATTGCTGACTTTGATGCGCATATCAAAAAAATGAAAGGCTTTCATCAACGCTATATGTGTTCCAATAAAGTGATTCGTTTGTGGGTCAGTATGGTTCGGCAGATGGATCTGGAGATGATTGTGCCACAGCATGGGACAGCTTTTATTGGCAAAGAGATGATCAATCAATTTCTAGACTGGATCGAAACACTGGAATGTGGCGTAGATCTGATGAATGAATATGTTTTTAGTATGCCCACAGAAATCGCTTAAACATAGGATAAATATGACGGTCGAATACAAAAAATAGGGTTCATCTCTCTTGTTTTTGTAGATAAGTTTTTTTAGGATTCGCGTTTTAAAGAGTTTTATTTTGATAACGAGAATTTTAACAAAAATGTTGTCTCAAATTGTGACCTCTGAAACATGTGTCCATTGTGGCGCATGTTGTGCGCATTACCGTGTATCGTTTTATTGGGCTGAGGCTGAAGTCATGCCAAGTGAGATGATTGAGCCGCTCACAGCTGTTTATTCATGCATGAAAGGAACAAATCAAACTCAGGTTAGATGTATTGCGTTAGAAGGCGTGGTTGGACAGCAGGTGAGTTGTTCAATTTATGCGGTGCGTAGCTCAACCTGCCGAGAAGTACAGGTTGGTGATGAACATTGTCATAAAGCTCGACTTGCACACAATATGATTCCTTTGATTCAAATTGAAGAACAAGATGCTGCAAATAATGAAGATTATGATCAGGTGGGTTGATTAAAAGTCTGTGAAACTGGATTCAAAAAACAGGGAAACGTGATGGTAACGGTTTTTCTGAAATTATTTCATCCTAGAAAATGAAATTCACTGTGAAATTTGTTTATAATAGCTCACGGAATTTACCAGTGAGATTGTTATGCTGACCATCGTTCAAGAAGCGCTAACCTTCGATGATGTCTTATTACTTCCTGCCTACTCAACTGTTCTCCCAAAAGATGTCTCCTTAAAGACACGTTTAACTCGCGGAATTCAACTCAATATCCCTCTCGTTTCGGCTGCAATGGATACAGTGACTGAGTCACGTATGGCGATTGCAATGGCGCAAAATGGTGGTATTGGTATTTTGCATAAAAACATGGATATCGCAGCGCAAGCCGCTGAAGTACGCCGTGTGAAAAAATTTGAAGCTGGAATGGTGAAAGATCCAATCACAGTAACACCAGAAACGACGGTTCGTGAACTGATTGCAATTACACAAGCAAATAATATTAGCGGTGTACCTGTGGTTAAGGACGGCAAAGTTGTCGGTATTGTGACAGGACGTGATACACGTTTTGAAACGAATCTAGAGCAACCTGTTAGTAACATCATGACAGGTCAAGATCGCTTAGTCACTGTACGTGAAGACGAGTCGAAAGAAAATATCCAAGCATTGCTACAAAAGCATCGTATTGAAAAAGTTTTAGTTGTTGGTGAAAACAACGAACTTAAAGGCTTAATTACGGTGACTGACTTCCGTAAAGCAGAAAGCTACCCGAATAGCTGTAAAGACGAACTCGGTCGTTTACGTGTAGGTGCAGCAGTTGGTACAGGTGCTGAGACACCAAGCCGCGTAGAAGCATTGGTCGATGCTGGTGTAGATGCGATTGTTGTTGATACAGCACATGGTCATTCTGCTGGCGTCATTGAGCGCGTACGTTGGGTAAAAGCGAATTACCCACAAGTTCAGGTGATTGGCGGAAACATCGCAACTGGTGATGCGGCATTGGCATTGCTTGATGCAGGTGCAGATGCGGTAAAAGTGGGTATCGGTCCAGGTTCTATTTGTACCACGCGTATTGTTGCTGGTATTGGTATGCCACAAATTTCTGCCATTGATAGTGTTGCAAATGCCTTAAAAGATCAAATTCCTTTGATCGCGGATGGTGGTATTCGTTTCTCTGGTGATATGGCGAAAGCGATTGGCGCAGGTGCAAGCACGATCATGGTAGGTTCGCTACTTGCTGGTACAGAAGAAGCACCAGGTGAAGTTGAGTTTTTCCAAGGTCGTTACTATAAAGCCTATCGTGGCATGGGTTCATTGGGAGCAATGGCAGGCGCGACTGGTTCTGCTGACCGCTATTTCCAAGACTCAAAAGCAAGTGCTGAAAAATTAGTACCAGAAGGTATTGAAGGTCGTGTTCCTTATAAAGGTCCAATGGGTAACATCGTACATCAAATGATGGGCGGTTTACGTTCATCTATGGGTTATACGGGTTCAGCTGCGATTGAAGATCTTCGTCAAAATGCGAAATTTGTAAAAATTACTTCAGCAGGTATGTCTGAATCACATGTACATGACGTGACGATTACTAAAGAAGCGCCAAACTACCGTGTTGGTTGATTTTTGGTAATTTTGTCGCTGGAAAAACCGTCAGTTCGCTGACGGTTTTTTTGTTTTAGTGTAAAGTGAAATAGATGATAAATGATGTGGCTTAGCGTCATATTACGATAAGAAAGTGAGTAGAAAATGAGTTATTTTGGTACTGATGGAATTCGAGGCAAATTTGGACAATTGCCGATTACGCCAGAATTTGCTTTAAAATTGGGTTTTGCTGCAGGAAAAGTATTAAAACGTAATAGCCCAAAAAATAAGCCAATTGTGGTCTTGGGGAAAGATACACGTTTATCAGGGTATATTTTAGAAGCTGCATTACAAGCGGGTTTAAATGCGGCTGGCGTGTATGTGCATTTGCTTGGTCCATTACCGACTCCAGCAATTGCACACCTTACTCGTGCTCTGCATGCACACGCGGGCATTGTGATCTCTGCTTCACATAATCCTTATTTTGATAACGGGATTAAGTTCTTCTCAAGTGAAGGTAAGAAACTTCCTGATAATATACAAGATCAAATTAATCAAGAGCTTGAACAAGATTTGCTTATTGATGATACAGCGAACTTAGGTAAAAGTGTTCGTGTAAAAGATGCCAATGGTCGCTATATCGAATTCTGCAAATCAACTTTCCCATATCATTTCAACCTACATAATTTAAAAATTGTCGTGGATTGTGCCAATGGTGCAGCCTACAGTGTTGGACCATCAGTGTTTCGCGAGTTAGGTGCCAAAGTTATTCCACTATTTAATGATCCTGATGGTTTAAATATCAATGAAAACTGTGGCTCTACACATCCAGAGCATTTACAAAAAGCGGTAGTTAAGCATCAAGCAGATCTTGGTATTGCTTTTGATGGTGATGCCGATCGTGTCGTAATGGTGGATAAAAATGGCAATCTCATTGATGGAGACCATATTCTTTATATTCTTGCAATACAAGCCAACCATAAGCCAGAAGGTGTGGTTGGAACAGTGATGAGCAATATGGCACTTGAGCTTGCGTTAGATAAAGCCAATGTTGGATTTGTCCGTGCAAAAGTGGGTGACCGCTATGTATTGCAAGCCCTTGAGGAGCAGAATTGGAGTATTGGTGGTGAACCATCTGGGCACATTTTAACTTTAGATAAAAGTACCACCGGTGATGCAATTATTGCAGCTCTGCAAGTACTTACCGTCATGGTTGAACAAGGTAAAGCCTTACATGAGTTAGTAGATGGTTTTAAGTTATTTCCGCAAGTATTAGTCAATGTCCGTTTACAACAAATGATTGATCCATATTCAATTCCTTCTTTAGTTGAAGAGTTTGAAAAAGCAGAACAACAGTTGAAAGGTCGTGGACGCTTATTAATTCGTAAATCAGGCACAGAGCCAGTCATTCGTGTAATGGTTGAAGGTGATGACTTACCTGAAGTTGAAGCGTTAGCAAACCGTTTAGCTGATGCTGTGCGTGCGCAAGCTCAAGTTGCTTAAGAGAGAATACCAATGAGTGATGTGATTAAGGATCTGAGTGAATTACGATTAAGTTATGAACAAGGTGAGTTGCATGAAGCACAGATCAGCGATCATCCTCACCTGCAATTCTTGAATTGGTTTAATCATGCTTTGGCGGCACATTTACATGAGCCGTATACGATGTCTTTGGCCACTGCAAATGCACAAGGTCGCCCACATGTACGGACTGTGTTATTACGTGGTGCGACAGAAGCAGGCTATGATTTTTATACCAATTATGACAGCCAAAAAGGGATAGACCTTGCTGAAAATCCATTCGCTGAGTTGTTATTTTACTGGCCAAGTTTAGAGCGCCAAGTTCGTATCAGTGGTCAAGTGGTCAAGATCTCTGAACATGAATCAACTGAGTATTATTTAAAGCGTCCGCGTGATAGTCAAATCGCCGCGCATATCAGCACCCCACAAAGCGGTAGAATTGCGAGTCGAGAAGAGTTACAGCAGCGTTTTTATGACTTACAGCAGCAAGTGGGTGAACACGGTGAACTCACTAAACCTGATTTTTGGGGCGGTTATCGTTTAATTGCTGACTATTATGAGTTTTGGCAAGGGCGTCCAAATCGTTTACATGACCGCTTGAGTTATGAAAAACAGGATGGGCAATGGGTTATACAGCGTTTGATGCCATAAATGACACAGATAAAAATTCAACAAAGACCTTTGCTTACACGCCCTGAACAGTTTCAGGGCGTGCCTACGTTTATTGCTGAGAATGGGGTTGTCTGATTATTTTTTTAAGCTATTGATATAAGTTTTTAGTATTAAACGACGTTCTTTGTCGCAATGATTTCAGTTTTAAATTGCAATTTGGCGATAATGGTTAGATCATTACACAAGTTGTTCAGTATAAAGTATCAGTTTATGAAAGTCGTATCGTTTTTTGCAGGAGCTGGTGGTCTGGATTTAGGTTTTGAGCAAGCTGGCTTTGATGTAGTTTGGGCGAATGAATATGATAAAGAAATTTGGTCAACCTACGAGCTAAATCATAAGAATACAATTTTAGATAAGAGAAGCATCGTTGATATTTCATCAGATGAAGTACCTGATTGTGATGGAATCATTGGTGGTCCACCTTGTCAGAGTTGGTCAGAAGCTGGGTCAAAACGTGGTATTACGGATAAAAGAGGACAGCTTTTTTATGAATTTATGAGAATTCTTGCTGACAAAAAACCAAAATTCTTTCTAGCAGAGAATGTTTCTGGAATGTTATTACCTGCACATAAGGAGGCTTTGGAACATATCAAACAAATGTTTCAAGACATTGGGTATCAACTTTCTTTTGAGCTTTTGAACGTTGCAGATTTTGGTGTTCCCCAAGATAGAAAGCGAGTTTTTTTTGTAGGTTATAGAGAAGATTTAGGTAAGAGATTTGAGTTTCCTAAACCAATAACACCTGTTGATAAAATTACATTAGCACAAGCAATTGGTGATTTAAGTGAAAATGTCTTACCTGCGAAAGATGGAAACCTCACTAATGGAGCTGATTGCAAAATACTAAATCATGAATATATGACTGGTGGCTTTTCATCCATTTATATGTCAAGAAATAGAGTTAGATCGTGGGATGAGGTTTCTTTTACAATTCAAGCTGGCGGTCGGCATGCTCCATTGCATCCACAAGCGCCTAAGATGAGGTTTGTAGAACAAAATGTTCGTGAATTTATTAAAGGACAAGAGCATTTGTATCGCAGATTAAGTATTCGTGAATGTGCCAGAATTCAAACATTTCCTGACAAATTTTTCTTTGATTATACAAAAGTTAGTGCCGCCTATAAAATGATTGGAAATGCTGTTCCAGTAAGAATGGGAAAAATTTTAGCAGAAAAAATTTATAGTGATTTAAATGCAATAAAGATATCAACTAATAGGACGTTTTCTGAAGAGGTTAATGGGACTGTTGTAAAAGAAAAATTAAGTGAGATTGTAAACAGGATGTCTGCATAATGGTGAAAGTGGCAAAGCAAACAATTAATGGGAAAGCTTTTGAATATGCGGTATTACTTGAATTTCAGGCTCGTTTGACACCTTTTGTTTCAGTAATAGAAATTATTGAGAATGAACCATATAAAACAGCACTGAATTGTTTTAATAGTTTTATTGAAGCTGAACAAGATAAATTTAGATTGATTGCAAGTTTTGCTATTAATTATTTGATTGATCTAGAGCCGCGTCTTTCTAATGAAATTGATATAAATGATGTATTACAATTAGAAATTGTTGCTGATAAGGCTGGAGAATCAGGTGATGTTCGTGATGTTTTAGCATTGCGTTCTTCACAAAATTGGGAAATTGGTATATCTGCAAAGAATAATCATAGAGCAGTAAAACATTCTCGTTTATCCAATGATATTGATTTTGGTAAGAAATGGTTAGGTTTATCTTGTACTAATGCTTATTTTAGTAAAATCAAGC
Organism: Acinetobacter haemolyticus; assembly: GCF_900406815.1. GTDB lineage: Bacteria > Pseudomonadota > Gammaproteobacteria > Pseudomonadales > Moraxellaceae > Acinetobacter > Acinetobacter haemolyticus_A. Next base: position 55,748 of record NZ_OVCN01000004.1, on the reverse strand, counting down.
CAATCTTTGATAATCTAGCTCAAATCAAGAAAGCCAGTAGATCAACACAAAAATGGGAAACGTTAGGAGATTATCATAGTTCTGTATATATACCGGTTTTGGACGCTTTTAAGGAAGAGTTAATTCGCTTAGACAAGGAAAATCCAGGGATTGTTGCTGCAAGATTGGTAGAGTATTTAATAGGCAACAAAGATTTTTATAAAGTGATTAAGGGAAGTAATAAGGTTGAAATTCAATCTTATAACTTGCATGGTACGTTGAATCTACCATTCAAAAGTATTAAACCTAAAGCTAAAGTTCCAAAACTTAAACTCCCAAATAGATTAATAGAAGTTGTATATAAGGAAAATTCACAAACAACCTTACTAGTCACATTAAATGAAGGATGGCAAATTTCTTTTAGAATTCATAATGCAAGTTCAAGAATTGAGCCCTCGTTAAAGTTTGATATTAATTTGGTTTCAGCGCCTCATTCTCTTCATGTAACTCAATTATTTGTAAGTTAAAGGTTGATTAATTTTATAAATGACACAGATAAAAATTCAACAAAGACCTTTGCTTACACGCCCTGAACAGTTTCAGGGCGTGCCTACGTTTATTGCTGAAATATTAGCAAGACGAGGTGTTCAATCAGAGCAAGAGCTTGAACTCAAGTTAAAACATTTATTGCCCCCTACTTTAAAAGGGATTGATGTCGCAGTTGAATTGATTGATCAAGCGATTGATCAACAAAAGCAAATAGTGATTATCGGTGACTATGATGCGGATGGGGCAACCAGCACTGCATTGATGGTTTTGGCTCTACAAGAAATGGGGGCAAGAGTAGAGTATTTAGTCCCTGATCGCTTTAAGTATGGTTATGGGCTCACGCCCAAAATTGCTGAATTGGCAAAGCAGAGTTATCAGCCTGATTTGCTGATCACGGTCGATAATGGCATTTCCAGTCATGCTGGTGTAGAAACAGCACAAGCTTTAGCTATGCAGGTGATTATTACCGATCACCACCTCACGACAAAGCCAACGCCGACTGCTGAAGCGGTAGTCAATCCAAATCAACTTGGATGTGATTTCCCAAGTAAAGCTTTGGCTGGGGTGGGCGTTGCTTTTTATGTATTGGCAAAATTGGCCAGTTACCGTGCTCAGTATGGAAAAAGTAGCTGTAAAGTCACTCAATATTTAGACCTCGTGGCATTGGGAACCTATGCTGATGTCGCAACCTTGGATTACAACAACCGTATATTGATTGATGCGGGGCTGAAACGGATTCAGCAGCATCAATGTCGTGTAGGAATTCTGGCTCTATTAGATATTGCGGGACGTGATGCTGCGAGTTTACGTGCACAGGATTTAGGTTTTGTCCTTGGGCCTCGTATTAATGCCGCAGGGCGTATGGAAAGCATGCGAATCGGCATTGAATGCTTACTTGCAAACGATATGCAAACCGCTTATCCAATCGCACAGCAGCTCAATCAATTAAATCTTGAGCGTCGGCAAGTTGAAACAGAGATGAAGCAACAAGCACTTTCTGCCTTGCAACATATCCAATTAACAGCTGAGCAAATACCGCCAGCATTAGTGATGTTTGATGAACAATGGCATCAAGGGGTCATTGGTATTGTCGCTGGGCGACTAAAAGAACAGTTTTATCGCCCAAGTTTGGTATTTGCACCTGATGAAGATGGGATACACATCAAAGGTTCTGCACGTTCTATTGATGGCATTCATATCCGAGATATGATTGAATCCGTGGCAGAGCAGCGTCCAGATCTACTGAGCCATTTTGGTGGTCATGCAGCAGCAGCAGGTTTAACGCTTAGGAAAGAACATTTTGATGAGTTTAAAAGCGTTTTTACTCAAATGATCGCTGAGATGGATTCTGATTTATTTCAAGCCACCTTATGGACCGATGGAGAGTTAGATGATTCAGCTTTGCATTTAAGCTCTTTGGATTGGATTGAGCAGCTTGGACCTTGGGGGCAAAAGTTCCCTTTGCCGCAGTTTGAAGGACGATTCCAAGTGGTTGATTATCGTTGGCTTAAAGATCAGCATTTAAAACTGAAATTGGCAGTAGGGTCACACTCAATTGACGCGATTGCTTTTAACGCAATAGATCGTTTTGAATTTAACCCAATGCTAGGGTATGTCGATTTAGTCTATAGTTTAGAGCGTAATGTATTTAATGGCAGTACCAGTCTGCAATTGCAGATTGTGCATCTTCAGCAATAAAAATATCCGCTCATATGGAGCGGATATTGACTATTTATTGTGTGCTTTAGAAACGGAATGTTCCATTGATGCCATAAGAATCTGCACCATCAACAGTCGTATAACCTACACCTAAAGCAAATTCAGGTGTAATGAATTTCTGTGCACGAATATTGAAAATACTATCTGAGTCATCTGCAGTTGAATCAGCAATTGAAATACCTATACTGAGTGTTGGATCTAGATAGAGATCAGCAGCTAAACGGTAAGTGGTTTCATCACCGATATAAGTTTGTGCTTCAAAGTTAGTATAATAACCACCAATTTGTGAAACATATTTGGCACGTAAAGTCACCGCAGTATCATCATCTTCGCCAGTAACAACTGCTGCATTTGAATAAGTCGTAATAAAACCATATTTTGCTGCTTGGATTGGGTCAAAGCTTTCTGACAAATCAGCAACACCAACTGCTAATAATAAACCATTGATTGGTAAAAAACCTGCTTCCAAAGCGTAACCAGTGCCATCTATGCTTTCACTATATGAATATCCATAAGCTTTAATAGTATCTTTTACATCAGTTCTGTGGAGACTACCAGAAATGTAGAACTGTGAGTTTGGAATAAAAAACTCACCATTGATACCTATCGTATTAAATTCTTGTTTTAAGTTGGCGATTACGGCAGGGCTATTCCAAAATAACTCATTTTCTTCAAAGCCAATTTTCATTGATTGTTTAGAATAAGTATAGCCTAGACCAATATTTGATGCTTTATCTAAAAAAGCGGTTTCTGCTAAAGGTACATTTCGAGTTTGAACTGGGTTAAAGTAGTATTTTCCACTAATAGTCGCTGTATTAACTTTTACCCCTCCATCAATATCTGTATATTCATAAGCACCATTGACTTCGGCTTGATATGCATTTGCATTAAAGCCGATGAATGATGATAAAAGAACAGTAACTAAACTTAGTTTTTTCATTGATAACCCCTTATTAAAATAAGTCATTTATTGATATTTTGTTACAGGGGAGTAGTTTAGTGAAAAAAATAGATACGTCAATTATTAAATGAATGGTCAAATCGATTATATATTTATCGTTTAAAAAAGACATTTATGCTTTTAGGGAAGTTGGATTGTTATTCTGATTTGGTTGAAATTATGTATATAAAAATCGCCCTGAAATATTCCTATTTCAGAGCGATTATGTATTAGACGAAAAAGTCTATTTTAGTAATTACATTAGAAACGATATTTTGCTGCAACACCAAATGTATTGTAGTCATTTTTAGCAACGGTTCTGTCTTTACCGAAACCAATACGTCCTTCTAAACTCATTTGTTGGTTGAAGAATTTACGTGCATTCACACCAAATTCACGTTGTTTAGAGAGATCATTGTCGTAGTAATCAGCACCAACACTGAATGTTTTATCGATGTAGTAATCCGCTGCTAGGTTAAACTCATCTAAGTCACCGAATGCTGCACCAGCTTCTAAGTTGATGTCATTACCGCCGACTTGAGTCACATATTTCGCACGAATAGTTGGATCAACACCATCGTCAAACTTGTTGTCATAGCCTTTCATACCGACTGCAATTAAGAAGCCTGGTGCAGGTAGATAACCGACTTCAGCACCATAATAAGTGGTTTTGATATCACGTGCCTGTTTCAACTTCAAGGTGTTGCGGCTCACATCACCACTGACATAAAAATCTGAGTTAGGAACAAAGTACTCGACACCAACACCATAGGTATTGTCATCAGTATCACCTTTGTCTTTCCAAACTGCTTCAGCGCTAACGTTACTTGCACGATCTAAAAATGCTGCTTCAGCAAGTGGCGCGTTACGAGTTTGTACAGGATTGAAATAGTATTTACCATTAATCGCGAAGTCACTGCCTGAACTACCTTTGTCAGGGTCGATATAACCTACAGATGCCCCAACTTCAGCTTGATACGCATGAGCAGTGCCTGTTACTGCAAATACAGATAAAAGTGCTGATGCAATTGCTAATTTTTTCATGGTTATGCCCCTTTGAGATAATGAACCAAATGAAATTTCGATTACATGTTTTGTTACAACTTCCAGTCTAGGCTAAAACCAGTATGCGTCAATCCTTCGTCAGTAATCAGATGGTACAAATGTAAGTGTATTGTAAGTTTTTTTATTTAACATACTGATTTTTATTGTGAAAAATTAATGTTTTGATTTATTAAAACATAGGATGGATTGTGTGTTTAGGTATTCTTCGTGTAATTATTGAACACTATTGTCGCTAAATGTGTCGTTTGAGAGTTATAAAACCGATAAGAAAAAATGTTGATGTTGATCTTGTTTCGCAATTATTGCTCTCACCTGATAGAGGCTGTGTCGGCTATATCAGTTATGTTAAAATATCAAATTGAGTGAAAAATTTTTGTGAGAAAACACACGTGGAAATTAATCCGTATTTAGTTCAATTGAAAGATTTATCTGATCGTAGCCAAACACTACGGGGGTATCTTTGACTACGATCTAAAAGTTGAGCGTTTAGAAGAAGTTTTAAGAGAATTAGAAGACCCTGCGATTTGGAACGATCAAAACCGCGCTCAAGCCATCGCCAAAGAAAAGGGCAGTTTAGAAAATACCATTGGAGTGTTTGATCGTCTTGCTGAACAGCTTGATGATGCAAAAGCAATGCTTGATTTGGCTGTTGAAGCTGATGATGAAAGTCTATTGCTCGATGTACAAGCTGAGTTGGACAGTGCAGAACAAGCTTTAGGTAATCTAGAATTCCGTCGCATGTTTAGCAATCCTATGGATCCGAATCCATGCTTCCTTGAAATTCAGTCAGGTTCTGGCGGAACAGAAGCACAGGATTGGGCGTCTATGCTATTGCGTATGTATTTACGTTGGATCGAACGTCATGGCTTTAAGGCCGAGTTGATGGAAGTTTCAGATGGTGATGTTGCGGGTATTAAATCAGCAACAATCCGTGTCGATGGTGAGTTTGCTTATGGTTGGTTACGTACTGAAAGTGGTGTGCATCGTTTAGTACGTAAATCGCCATTTGACAGTAACAATAACCGTCATACTTCATTTTCTGCGGTATTCATTTCACCAGAGATTGATGACAATATCGAAATTGATATTAATCCTTCTGACGTTCGTACTGATACCTATCGTGCTTCGGGTGCAGGTGGTCAGCATATTAACAAAACCGATTCTGCGGTGCGTTTAACGCATGCTCCGACAGGAATTGTGGTGGCGTGTCAGAACCAGCGTTCGCAGCACGCGAACCGTGACCATGCATGGAAGCAATTACGTGCCAAACTCTATGAGTTAGAGATGAGCAAGCGTAATGAAGCTGCACAAGCATTGGAAGATTCGAAGTCTGATATTGGTTGGGGAAGTCAAATTCGCTCTTATGTCTTGGATGACTCACGAATTAAAGACTTACGGACTGGTGTGGAGAATTCCAACACTAAAGCTGTGCTAGACGGTGACTTAGATAAGTTCATTGAAGCGAGTTTGAAACAAGGTTTATAAGAACCTCTCTCAATCACTTCTTAAAAGAGGGAGACGTCTTCGATGGTCTAATCGAGTGTCCTCTCTTTTGAAGAGATGAACTTTCTCAGTATTCTGAGAGAGCAAAAGGAGGGGGATAAAGAAATTCAGAACGGCAATCTCGTTCAGTACCTTAAGGTTAATCGGAAAAATATGATATTAATATCGAAAAAAATAGATATTAATATTTATAAAATTCGATATACTGATTCTAGGTGCTGAACAAAGCTTTGCCTGTTGAGAAACATGGTGAGTCTATGGATATTGATGTTATAAGCAAGGCCTTAGCCAATCCATTACGTCGACAGATCTTGCAATGGTTAAAAGAGCCTGAGCAATTTTTACCTGTACAAGAATGTGGTGGCAGTTTTGAACGCGGTGTATGTGCAGGACACATCGAACGTTTAGGCAAAGTTGCGCAATCGACGATGTCGAATCACTTGTCTGTATTACAGCAAGCGGGTTTGATTAAAGTTGAAAAATATGGGCAATGGTCATACTTCACACGTAATGAAGCTTTGATTCAGCAATACATCGAATATTTAAAACAAACACTATAGCCGTGAGTCAAGACTTGGTCTTTAAGCTTCGGTTCATAGTGAAGTTGAGGCGATCATGGCAGAATTAAGCTCTACCTTACAAGTAGGTGATTTTACAATTAAAAACCGTTTGGTTTTAGCTCCATTAACCCGTGCACGTAGTGGTGAAGAACGTATTCCAAATGATTTGATGGTGGAATATTACCAACAACGTGCGAATGCGGGTTTAATTATTACTGAAGCAACGGTGATTAGTCCTAAGGCCGTGGGATATGCCAAGACACCAGGTCTATGGTCACAAGAACAAGCTCAAGCTTGGCACAAGATTGTTGATGCCGTACATGCACAAGGTTCAAAAATAGTTGTTCAACTTTGGCATGTGGGCCGTATTTCGCATCCTGACCTATTGGATGGCGATACACCTGTTGCACCAAGTGCAATTCAACCTGCTGGTGAAGTGAGTTTACTTCGTCCAAAACGTCCTTTCGTCACACCTCGTGCTTTATCACATGAAGAAATTCAAGAAATTGTAGCGGAATATAAACATGCTGCTGAACAAGCCAAAGCAGCAGGTTTCGATGGGGTGGAGCTACATGCAGCCAATGGTTATTTGATCGATCAATTCTTGCAAAGTAAGACCAATACACGTGATGACGAGTATGGTGGTTCTATCGAAAACCGTGCACGTTTGTTATTACAGGTCGTGGACGCCTTTATTGAAGTGTGGGGCGCAGGTCGTGTCGGTGTACATTTAGCACCACGTGCTGATTCGCACGATATGGGGGATGAAAATCCATTGGCAACCTTTGGTTATGTGGTGGAGCAGTTAGATCAACGTCATGTTGCATTCATTTTCACGCGTGAATATGAAGCAGAAGACAGTTTAATGCCAAAATTACGCCTTAAATTCAAAGGTACTTGGATTGCCAACGAAAAATTAACGCCTGCATCAGCAAAACGCATTTTGGCGACTGGGCAAGCGGATGCTGTGGCATTTGGTTTAGCGTATATTGCCAATCCAGATCTATTCGAGCGTTTACAATATGATTTACCTTTAAATCAGGTAAACTTTCAAACTTTATATGCTGATGGTGCAGAGGGATATACGGATTATCCTGTATTTGAAAAACTAGAAGCATAAGCTTCTATTCGAACACTCATGTCATTAATGGTTGTTAAATCGTCTTAACAGAATCAACAAAAATGGCATGAGTTTTTTATTGAAATTCCGCATAATAAGCACATATTAAATCGTGAAATATGGTCTAGGATGGCGCAGCAAAACGCAGTACAGCAAACACCATTTTGGTATAACTTTTTATTGACCTGTCTCAAACCCTTATATCGTTGGAAAATAAAACAACGTGCAGAAAGTGATGCGCTGTATCAGCTAGAATGTGTGGAGCGGTTTGGTCCCTTCCAGCCACCAAAAAATTTAGCGACCATTTGGTTTCATGTGGTTTCTGTCGGTGAAACCAATGCTGCACAGCCTTTGATTGAGCATTATTTAAAATTAGGTCATCCAGTACTGGTCACCAATACCACCAAGACAGGTCAAGCTCGAGCAAAATCACTTTTTTTAAAAGCTCCTTATCTTGATTTATTTCAGGCGGTTTACTTACCCGTTGATCAAAAGTCATTACTCAAACAGTTTTTTGAGTTATATCAACCAAAACTCTTGGCTTTGGTTGAAACTGAAATTTGGCCGAACTTAATTGCTGAAGCAAGACAACAACAAATTCCCTGTATTTTGCTCAATGCACGCCTTTCGGAAAAATCAGCCAAAGGCTATGGAAAAGTGAGTCGTTTAACTCGACCGATGTTACAACAGCTGACTTGGCTGTTGGCACAAGATAAAGCTACCCAACAACGCTATATTGAGTTAGGTCTGGATCGAACAAAAAGTCAGGTCTTAGGAAATATAAAATTTGATATTACTGCTCCCCAGCAGTTTGTCGAGCAAGCAGAACAATTAAAACAAGACTGGAATTTACTTGGGCGGCAAATTATCACTTTAGCCAGTACGCATGCCCCTGAGGAAGAAAATTTACTTAAACAATTACAGCAATATTTAAATTCAAATCCTCATCTACTTTGTATCGTTGTTCCTCGTCATCCAGAGCGTTTCGAGGAAGTGTATAAGGCTTGCCAAAGTTTAAATTTAAATACGCAACGTCGTAGTCTTAAGCAAATGATTCAAGCAGATACGCAAGTTTTTTTGGCTGATAGTATGGGCGAAATGTGGTTGTGGTATGCCTTGAGTCAAGCCTGCTTTGTAGGTGGATCATTGAATGAACCAGGTGGTGGGCATAATATTCTAGAGCCGATGGTTTTAGATGTCCCAACGGTGATTGGTCCCCGTTATTTTAATTTCCAAACGATCGTGGATGAGTTTGTTGCAGAGCGGGCGATTTTGATTGGCGAGAATGCTGAGCAGGTTACGGCACAACTTCTCAATTGTTTGAATGATTCAACGCAACGTCAGCAGTTAATCGAACAGGCTCAAGTGGTGTTACAGCGTAATCAGGGTTCATTGCAAAAGCATATTCAATTACTTGATCATTATTTGAAGCAAACTAATTTGTCATGAACATGGTTTTATTGGAGCCACATCAAACGGCTAGTGCTGATCAATGGTTAATCGACAACCCACGTCAATTAAAACATTTACAGCAACATCTGCAATTAAGTGCCGGCGATACATTAAAAATAGGTATTCGCAACGAGCAGCGTTATTTAACAGAAGTGTTGTATGTTTCCGAGCAAAGAATCATTGTTAAACCGATTCGAGTTGAGGCAATTCCTGAAAAATTACCAGTCCATCTGATTTTGGCTTTACCTCGTCCTAAAGTGTTGCGCCGTATGGTGATGGATGCTGTGACTTTGGGGGTGGAACGGATCAGTTTAATCCATAGTTATCGAGTGGATAAAAGCTATTGGCAAACGCCTTTTTTGCAACAATTGGATGATTATGTGACGCTTGGCTTAGAACAAGCAGGTGATCCGATTGCTCCTGAGATTCAATTGTATAAGCGGTTCAAGCCTTTTGTTGAGGATATCTTACCTTGCTTTATCACGACTGAGGCCGCTGCATATGTCGCACATCCTTATGCTGAAGCGGTTATGCCTCATGCGATTCAACATCGATGTAGTGTGATCGTTGGACCTGAGGGAGGATTCATTCCATATGAAGTTGAATTACTACAAAAAAATGGTTGCCAAGCAGTATGCTTAGGCAACCGAATTTTGCGAACAGAAACAGCTGTGTCGAATATTTTAGGACGGCTGTTTATCTGAAGATTGTATCGCTGGTGGCAATTCTGCAGTTTGATTTGCCTGAACTTTGAGCTCTTGGATCGGATAAGGAATATTGATATCTTGAGCATTAAATGCTTGTTTTACTTGAGCTTGGATAGAGCTTGTAGAGGTAGCAATATCAGTTTCTGTGGTATCAATCCACCAACGAACAGTTAAGGTAACTGAAAAATCCGCAAGTGCTGTTACATTGACTGTAAATTTTGGCTGGCTCAATACGTTGCGGTCGTTGTTTAGAATGTCCAATATAATTTGTTTGGCTTTCTCTTCATCATCATCATAACCAATACCAACGATAAACTCACAGCGACGTTGTTGATAAGCTGTATTAACCGTCACAGCACTGGTATACACCGTTGCATTTGGAATCACAATTCGACGACCATCATAAGAGCGTAAGAAAGTAGCGCGAATTTGAATATCTTCAACCGTGCCTTCCATGCCATTGACAATGATCGCGTCACCAATACGGAATGGCTCGCCTAATAAAATTAATACACCAGAAAGTAAGTTCTGAAAAATATCCTTAAATGCGAAACCAATCGCGACTGAACCGATCCCCAAAGCCCCAATGAGCTGACTCGGCGTAAAACCTGGAATGGCGATTACTAAAGCAATCAAGAAACCAAAAAATAAAATAAAAGTGCTACCGACACGGTGTAATACCAAGACCAAATTTTGTCGTGTATAAGAACGGTTGCTAAGCGTTTTATTCACAAAAACTTTAAATAATTTTGTCAGCAACCAAAAAATGACAAAAACAATAATCGCAAGACCGATATAAGGAATACGATCCCAAAATGCATAGATCATTTTGTCGATGGCACTATACGCATCCTGATATTTTTCAGTATGCGCCAAGACCGTTTCGGTGGTTTTGCTGCCTGCTTGTTGGATCAATGTGCCTGTATCTTTGGCGACACTTGTTAAGGTGATTTGTTCGTTTGCCAAGGTAAGATCTCTATGTCATGGTGAGGTGGAATCAGGTGCGTCATCATAATCAATTTGCAATCGGCTCGCATGAGAAATTCGTTCACAACTTTATGGTTTTATTTTATAACGTATTGAGCATGATCGTTTATGATGATTGTTAGAAGTTTCGTTGTCAAAAAATAAACAATTTTATCAGTTTATTTTTTTATACTTTGGTCGGTTGATTGATGGTCAATGATCAAAATAATGATCCTTTTTGAAAATAAAAAACATCGACAAGCAGTTAATATTTAAATTATTTTGAGGGACTTTATAGTCAAGTGAGCGGATAGGGCGCGCACTCCTACGACCAAAGCCGCATTGTTTACCCTTATAGATGATCGCCATACTGCAAATGAGCACAGACATACCAAAGAAATAGATGAGTACATCTAAGGTATGAGATAAAAGACCAAGGAAGTAAGTTATGAAAGAAATCTACCCAGTGCCTGAAAAATTTAAAGAAACGGCAAGGATCTCGGAAGCAGACTATTTCAATCGTTATCAATATTCAATTGAGCAGCCTGAAGAATTTTGGGCAGAAGAAGCACAAAATATTGATTGGATAAAACCTTTTACTCAAGTCAAAAATACTAATTTTGACCCAGCGAACTTTAAAATCGAATGGTTTGCAGATGGTGAACTAAATGTCTCGGCAAACTGTTTAGATCGCCATTTGAAAGACAATGCATTAAAGCCTGCAATCATTTGGGAAGGTGACCATCCTTCACGCCATAAGATTATTTCATTTGCCGAGTTGCATGATGAGGTTTGCCGTTTTGCCAATGTGTTGAAGAAACAAGGCATTAGCAAAGGTGACCGCGTTGTTTTATATATGCCAATGGTTCCTGAGGCAGCAATTGCGATGCTGGCTTGTGCCCGTATTGGTGCTGTACATTGTGTGGTTTTTGGTGGATTTTCACCTGACTCATTGGCAAGCCGTATTGAAGACAGTCAAGCCAAACTCGTGATTACTGCTGATGCAGGTATGCGTGGCGGTAAACTGATTCCATTGAAAGAGAATGTGGACGCCGCTTTAGAAATTCAGGGTACGGAAAGTGTAGAACATGTCATTGTGGTTCACCGTACAGGTAACCCGATCCAGTTCAATGAAGCACGTGATTTATGGTATCACCTAGAAATCATGGAAGTGGATGAGCATTGTCCACCTGAACCAATGAAGGCGGAAGATCCTTTATTTATTCTGTATACATCTGGTTCGACAGGTAAACCTAAGGGTGTGCTACATACAACGGGTGGTTATCTAGTCTATGTGAATACCACGTTTAGAGAGGTTTTTGATCTCAAAGAAGAGGACGTGTATTGGTGTACAGCAGATGTAGGCTGGATTACAGGACACAGCTATTTATTGTACGGTCCACTCTGTAATGCAACCACCACAGTGATGTTTGAGGGGATTCCTCAATACCCAACATGGGCGCGTATTGGTCATGTGATTGATAAGCATAATGTCACGATTCTATATACTGCGCCAACTGCCATTCGTGCCATGATGCGTGAGGGCGATGCTTATGTTCGTGAGAGTGATCGTAGTAGCCTACGTTTACTCGGTTCAGTGGGTGAACCAATTAACCCTGAAGCATGGAACTGGTATTACGAAGTGGTTGGTGAAGGACGTTGCCCGATTGTCGATACATGGTGGCAAACAGAAACAGGCGGTATTCTGATTTCACCTTTACCAGGAGCAACAGCTTTAAAACCGGGTTCGGCAACACGTCCAATGTTTGGGGTACAACCTGCCTTGGTTGATGGTGAGGGTAACTCACTCGAAGGCGCGAATGAAGGGAATCTGGTGATTAAGGATTCTTGGCCGGGTCAAATGCGCACGATTTGGGGGGACCCACAGCGATTTATTGAAGCGTATTTCTCAACCTTCAAGAACTGCTATTTTACTGGCGATGGCGCACGTCGTGATGAAGACGGATATTATTGGATCACAGGTCGTGTTGATGATGTACTCAATGTTTCAGGACATCGTCTAGGCACTGCTGAAATTGAAAGTGCATTGGTTGCCCATGAAGCAGTAGCTGAAGCTGCTGTAGTAGGTATGCCACATGATATTAAGGGGCAGGGGATTTGTACCTTTGTGACCTTACAAGCCGATGTGTCAGAGTCTGAGGAATTACGTAAGGAATTGGTCAATTGGGTTCGTAAAGTTCTTGGGCCAGTGGCAACACCAGATGCTTTACACTGGGCACCTGCTTTACCAAAAACACGTTCTGGTAAAATCATGCGCCGTATCTTGAGAAAGATTGCAGCGAATGAACTGGATAGCTTAGGCGATACGTCAACCCTTGCTGAACCAGCAGTGGTAGATGCGTTAATCGCAACGGTTTACCCAGAAATGAGTAAGGTAGAAGGTTAAATTGAAAAAGCCCCCAAGCCGAGTCTTGGGGGTAATTTTTGCGCCTTTATCTTTATTTTTCTTCTTATTCAAAAAATGTTTGAAATTTAAGCTGATTTCGCGGTGACGTGAGGCAGTTGCTGTTGTTCTAGTTGCCGCACCAATGGCAATACTTTTTCACCAAAATATTCCACTTCCTCAATAAAATGTAGAAAACCAGACAGGATCAGATCTACACCGACCTGTTTTAAAGCCACAATTCGCTCAGCAATTTGCTGTGGCGTACCGATCAAATTGGTTTTAAAGCCATCATTGTATTGCACAAGATCCTCAAAGCTTGATTTAGCCCAATTGCCTTCCTGTTCTGGCGCTGCTGCCCCTGCTTCACGTGTTGCATCACCAAAGGCATTGACGGCTTCTACATTTGCCTTCGTGATAATTTCATTTAGCACAGCTTGGGCTTCTTGTTCCGTGTCTCGGGCAATAATAAAAGCATTCACTCCAATTTTAACTTGTCGGTTTTCCAGTTTTGCTTTGGCACGTACATCATCGATTTGCTTTTTGATCTCTGCGACGCTATTGCCATTAGTAAAATACCAATCAGAGACACGAGCTGCCATATCACGTGCTGCACGGGAACTGCCGCCTTGAAAGACTTCAATATAAGGTTTTTGTAGGGGTTTAGGTTTTAGGGTGTAGTTTTGAAATTGGTAATATTTACCTTCAAAACTATAATTATCAGTACTCCAGATGCCTTTGAGTGTGCGGATAAACTCTTCAGAACGGACATAACGTTGATCATGTTCAGGCCAAGGCTCACCAATTGCATCAAACTCGCCGCGGAACCAACCACTTACAACATTAATCGCGATGCGGCCTTGGGTTAAGTAGTCAATAGTCGCCAGTTGCTTTGCAGCCAGTACAGGCTTCCATGGGCCAGGTAAAATTGCTGCAATCACTTTGAGTTTTTCGGTTTTGGCTAATAGCGCATGACTAAAGCTCACGGATTCATGCTGATTTTCTGCACCATAACCTGCCGTGAAACGAATTTGGGTAAGTGCATATTCAAATCCATTTTTTTCTGCGGTTTGTGCTAAACGGATATTGTAGTCATAGCTCCAATCAGTGCGTTGTTCGATATTACTGACCACAAGTCCGCCGCTGACATTGGGAACCCAATAGGCAAATTTAATTGCTGATGAAATTGTCATTTTTCGCCCCTCCAGATTTTCTTTTTAAGCGACGTGGGTTAATTTTTTTGTCAGCTTGGGGTGTAAGCGAGATTCGGCAGTAGTGAGGTCAGGCACAACCGCTGAGGGTAAAACTTCTGCCTGTTCAATTTGTTTATTGATCCCCAAGTTTTGGTTGGCTTGTTCTGTTTTGGCTTTGATAACCGCTGCACGTTGTCCTTTGGCAGGAACCCACTCCAAAATAGGTAAGGCACGTGCAACGGCTAAAGTGATGCGGTTAGATAATTGCTCACTGTTGACCGTGTATGCTGTTGTGAAATCACGATCTGTCGCGTAAACACCGATCGGTAAGGTTTGCGCTTGGAAAAAACTAAACAAAGGACGTAATTGATGTTCGAGTACCAAAGCATGGCGGTCACTACCACCTGAAGCAGCCAACAGTACTGGAACATCAACTAGGGCAGTTTGTTCAACAAAATCAAAAAAGTGTTTAAATAGCCCTGTAAACGAAGCACGATAAACGGGTGTTCCAACAATTAATGCATCTGCAGCTTCCACCGCAGCCAAGTCATCTTGGACGCGTTGGGGTAATTGGTTTCGATAAATTGCGCCGCCCAATAAGGGGCCGATTTCGCTGAGTTTTACAAAATGGACTTGGATATTAATTGCTTCTGCAAGCTCATCAAGGATGGCTTGGACGAGGCTTTCTGTTTTTGATGGACTATTTAAACCGCCTGAAACAGCAACGATATTGAGCGGAGTTGAGAGCGTATGATGCTTGGACATAGAGATCGCCTAAATAAAAGTTCATTACCAATGGCTTTTATTTATCGACATCTGTCCTCATTCTGTAAAATAAGGAAATGCTGCAAGCTTATCTGTTTTAAAGATATATCGCCTAAGTATGTAAAATCGAAAATTTACCGTGATTTAATTCTATGTTTCTATTCAAAATTTTTAAAATAGAGTCGTAATCGCTTTGATTTATACGAATATGTGATTTATTTTACTGGAAAAAGAAAGAAAAAATGTCAGAGTGCTTGACCAATGGTTTATTTAAAAATAGGCTTAGATAGGTTAATTTTAATAAACACCGTACAGTGACGTACTAAAACAGCAGATTGCTTATAGCGCTTATGAATATTTTAATTGTAGATGATCACCCTCTCTTTAGACACGCTTTAATTCAAGCGGTTCGTTACAGTTTGCCCCAAGCGCAGATCCAAGAAACGGCTGATGTAGATGAGTTTTATAAGCGTTTAGAGCATGGTGCAGAACCTGACTTGGTTTTGCTTGATTTAAACCTTCCTGGTGCATCGGGTTTTTCTGCTCTTGTTTATGTGCGGGCGCAATACCCAGCGATTCCAATTATCGTGGTTTCAGCACATGAAGAAGTTTCGATTATTCAACGTGCCATTGCACATGGGGCGATGGGCTATATCCCGAAATCATCTCATCCAAGTCATATTGGTGAAGCCATTAAGCATGTTTTAGATGGAGAAATCTGGTTACCCCCAAATCTACCGACCCATGCGAGCTTTGATCCAAGAGCAGCAGATGAGACGGCTTTGGCAGAACGCTTGCAGTCTTTAACGCCCCAGCAGTTTCGCGTACTCATGATGGTTGCTGAAGGGTTGTTAAATAAACAAATTGCTTATGAATTGGATGTATCTGAGGCAACTATTAAAGCGCACGTGACCGCGATTTTCCGTAAACTGGGCGTGCAAAATCGTACTCAAGCCGTTTTAGCGATCAGTGCATTAAATATTGATGAGAAGAAAATTTCCTGATTTTTATATTCTTTGGTGGTATCGACGTATTTTGTAAACGTTGCATAAAAAAACCAGTTCAAAAGAACTGGTTTTTTTATTATGAATCATGTGTTCTATAGAAAGAACCAAAATCCAAAATTAGAAACGGAACTTCGCGTTTAAACCGATTGTTTGCGTATCTAAGTTAACAGTTTCAGCATCTTCATCTAGGAAGCTTTTTGCGTTTGCATTTACGTAGCTTGCACCAACAGCAATTGCTGGAGTGATGAAGTAATTTACATTTGCACCCCAAGCCGATCTGATTGGAGAGAATTTGTCATTTGCTTGGTTAGAGCTTGCACTTACTTCTGCATAAGAAGCACCAACGCTTAACTTAGGTGTTACATAGAAGTCAGTTTTTAATTCATAAGCAGTTGTATCGCCATAAACAAGACCAGCTTCGAAACCTACAGCCATGTTTGTACCATCGATGTTACCAACGTATTTAGTACGTGCAGTAATCGCATCTTGGTCTTCACCAATAACTAAAGGTTGAGCAAATGATTTAGCAATACCGCTAGAAAGTACGCTGTTTGCATCTAAAGCAAATTGGTCAGCAATGTTGGTATAACCAACAGCAACTAAGAAGTTAGGTGTAAGCATAGTACCCACTTCTAATGCGAAGCGGTCACCATTGTCTCGCTCATCATCACTTTTAGATTTAGTGTGGCTATAAGAAGCGCTTGTATATACTGGTAAGTAAGGTGTTGGAATATACGCTTCACCTTTAGCACCATAAGATTGAGTTTTAGATGTTACAACTTCATCACCGCTTAATTTTGCAAAGCTATAAGCAGCAGAAACATTAGAAGCTTGGTTTAAGAACGCAGCTTCTGCTAAAGGACCTTTAGAAGCGTCTACATCTTTGAAGTAATAAGTTGCTTGGCCAGCACCTGTGAAGTCTTTGTCATTTGCATCAGTTGCATTGATGAATTCAGATTGACCTTGAACTTCTACTTGGTAAGCGTTGGCACCGGTCATGGCTAATAATAAAGCAGTGGCTAAACCGAGTTTTTTCATAATAATTTCCAGCTTTAACAGTGATTGAGTTAAGTTGGAGTCATTGTATTGTAACAAAGTATGTTGTCAATGTCATAAATCGAATTACTCGACCAAGGGTAAAATCAGTACAATAGGTTGTTTAAAAATCGAACAAAAGCATCCTTTCTTGTCAACCTGATAAAAAATATATAATTAACAATGAGATGATTGGGTTTTGTTACAAAAATACACGTTACTAGAAGATTGAGAATAAGAGGGATGAGATTGTTTAAAACGATTAATACAATCGATTTTTACGTTTAATGTGCTTAATCAGTTGTCATGAAATTGCCATAAAAAATGTGTTTTTGATGCGTTTTTTTCACAATTATGCGATCAATGTAGCAGAAAAATAGCAGTGATTTTGTTTGAAAAAACGGCCAATTCCGCTTAAAGAAAGCTCAAATTATCGTCATTATTTAATAAACCGATTAAAAAATAGAAAATAATTTATTTAATTTACTTTACTTTTTGAGGTATAGTTCACATAATACGAATCAAGAGATATGTAATTTGCATTTTACGATCTCCTAACATTTTCCTTGTGTATTTTTTAAGTTTTCTAGCTCGGCTTTCCCCAAGGTCGAGCTTTTTTTATTCACTTATAGTAGAAGATCCAAATCAAGAAATATCACAAAGTAATTTGTATAAAAGCTCTATAGTAACGATTAAAGTCCGATAACTTAAATACAGAAAATGAAGCAATCAAAATTATTTATCTTCGCTGCACTCATTGGTGTTGGATTAACCGCTGTCGCCTGCCAGCATAATCCCACGCCAGTATCATTCATTCAAGTTCAAAATGATCAAGCCTCAAAGATCGCGTCTTTATTTCAAGATGTTCAAACAACAGGTGTTTTGATTACCTTTGATGGGCAGGTGCTTAAAACATACGGTAATGATCTCAATCGTGCCCAGACTGCATATGTCCCAGCATCTACTTTCAAAATCTTAAATGCTTTGATTGGTATAGAACATGATAAGACCTTTCCAAATGAAATGTTTAAGTGGGATGGTCAGAAACGTGCTTTTGAAAGTTGGGAAAAAGACCTGACTTTAGCTGAAGCCATGCAAGCATCAGCTGTACCTGTTTATCAAACGCTTGCTCAGCGGATTGGTTTAGATCTCATGGCAAAAGAAGTCAAAAGAGTAGACTTCGGTAATACGCTCATCGGAACACAAGTTGATAATTTCTGGCTCGTTGGCCCTTTAAAGATTACGCCAATTGAAGAAGCACAATTTGCTTACAGGCTTGCAAAACGGGAGTTACCGTTTACCCAAAACACTCAAAAGCAAGTGATTGATATGTTGTTGGTTGATGAAGTCCGAGGAACCAAAATTTACGCCAAAAGTGGCTGGGGGATGGATATTACCCCGCAAGTAGGATGGTGGACAGGCTGGATTGAAGATCCAAACGGAAAAGTTACCGCTTTTTCTCTCAATATGGAAATGAATCAACCTACACATGCAGCTGCACGTAAAGAAATTGTTTATCAGGCATTAACGCAACTAAAGTTATTGTAGTAGGTAATATACTGATTTTATTAAAAAAGCCCACTCTCTTGGTTTGAGTTGGGCTGATAAATAGGATGTTTACGCTTGGGGGAGAAAACATCCTAGAGGGTAATTGGTGAGTAGTAACTCATTCATATTGCTTAATCAAAGTATGTAGTTTGATGTTTGATTTGTAAAATTGATAATTTTCATTTTTACAATCTGTTTCGGCAATAGTGTGAGTAGAAGTATATGATGTCGATCGCTTAAAGGTCTGGTGATTGTAAGAACATCGCTAAAATGTTTATTTGATTGTGAATTGATCAAAATGATGGGTGAGAAAAGCAAGGTGTGTTCATGGGACGTGATTTAAAAAACTCAAAACTACGTTCTGAGCAAATTAGCCTTCGTTTATTTTCATGTATGGTTGTGATTATTCTATCGATTTTATATATCTCTATACCGCTGATTATTCGCAGCTATGAAGAATATATTGAAACTAAACAGGTGCTCACAGAAACAACAAGTTTAAGGGCATTGGTCAAGACCGTAAATAAAATTTCTAGAGAACGTGCACCTTCCAATAAAGTAATGTCTAGTACACCAGATGAATTGGTGGCAAACCAAGCGGAGTTACGTGCTTTTAGACGTGTTGTTGATGCTGAAATTGATCGAACCATTACAATTTTAGAGCAAGGTGGTTTTCCGTTAATAGCTCAATCTTTGCAGACTGATTTAAAAGCAGAATTGGCCCAAGCTCGAATCACTGTGGATGCTTATGCATTAATTCCACCTCATCAACGAACATCGTTGCAGTTTGATCAAGCGATTTTATCCATGTTTGCTGCGTGGGATGAAGCACGTGAACTTTTGAACAAGTTAATGATCCAGTCAAAAAGTAAGGACAGTAAAATTTCAAATTATTTTACGTCTATTTTGATCTTAACTGACATGCGAGATCAGGCAGGGCGGGTTGCTTCTAATATCATGGCTCCCGTGACCTTTGATGAAAAAATCTCAGATGAGAATCTCGCTCGTTCATTACAAACCCAACATCAAACTTATTACTTATGGGCTTTGGTCGATACGATTCATTTAGAGCAATCCAAAACGCCTGAATATAGTCGGTTGCATCAACGAGTCAAAACTGAGTTCTTGGATCAAGGGCTTCCAATTGTGACTCGATTATTATTACAGAGTAAAAATAACGAAGATTATTTTATTTCTGGAACGGAACTTACTGAGCAAATTGTAGATAAATTCACGACAGTGATGGATTTGCAAAACTATATTCTGGACTACAGTATTGAATTTGCGATCAACCAAAAAAAGCATGCCCAACAACAATTTCTTTTTACGCTCGGTATATCGAGTTTATCTTTACTAATCGCACTCTTTACGATGATTTATGCCAAGCAAAAAGTATTTAGTCCTTTGATCAAAGCACGGAATATGATTCTTGAATTATCTGATGTCAGTGATGAACCAGTAAATTCAAACAAATCCCAAAATGAGTTTTATTCTTTATTTGAGGCGATAGATAAACTCAAAGTTATGCTGGTTCAACGGGATACGATGGAGTTGCAATTAAAACAGATTGCCAATTCGGATGCGTTGACAGGGGTATCCAATCGCCTTGCTCTAGATGAGTATCTTGATCTACTTCAATCTAAACCTGAGCTTCTTAGGCATTTAGCTGTGATTGTGATTGATATTGATAATTTTAAATTTGTGAATGATCAGTATGGGCATATTGTTGGCGATCAGGTGATTACAATGATCGCTGATCAGTTAAAGCACAATGTACGAGCATCGGATTTAATCGTCCGTTATGGTGGTGATGAGTTCTTGGTGGTCATTGAAAATATTGAAATGGATGCTGCAAAACAAATTGCGGAAAGTATTCGTACTGAAATTTCTAATGCATCGATTGTGGTTTCAAGTTCGGGTGAGATCATTCAAGTTTCGGTGAGTATTGGTGTCGCAGTTGGTGCAGAAAGCTGGCTTGAACTGTTAGAAAATGCGGATCAGTCTTTATTGAAAGCGAAGGTAAAAGGGAAGAATGTGGTGGAGGGTTAAACAAACGTTATCATGCGATTTACCGCGGTTATTTTTATTTCGTCATCAAATTTAAATTTAGAATTGATAGTTTAAATGAATTCGAATATTAGATTCTATCTGTGCTAGCAAAAGACCAAAAAAAATTATATCAGTTGATTTATTCTGTTGAACATTACAAAGATTGGCAGAAGATAACTCTTTCTTCTAAACAATGTGAAGCGGAAGATATTGCTCAAGATGCCTTTTTATTTATTGTAGAAAAGTGGGTTGGTGAATTTGACTCATACAATCCCGAACACTGGGTTGAATTAAAACACAAAATGTGGAATTTATTTGTTCATGGTACGGATCGTATAATTAAATATGCATTGAGTTTTGATCAAAGTTCTAGAAATGATCCAGATGAAGCGATTAATCCGATTCTTTTGAGCATATCATCTTCAGCATCAACTGAGCCATTACAGGGAATGATTGATGATGAAGAACAACTTTTCCTCCAAAAGAAACAAGTAAAACAGATTCAAGAAAATAGTTTCTCGATGGCTTTGGCATATGTTCAATTATTTGAAAGTCTAAAACCCAAATTACTCAAATATACATATCTGAATGTCGCTGACTATATGAAAATGTCTTACTCATGGTTGAGGGAATGCATAAAGCGTGCTGAGAAATTACAGAAAACACAGTATTCTTTGTTTGATAATATTGAATATGCATCTGTTCCGCATTTAGGAAGTTGGCGTAAATTCAAGCTAGAGAGACAAGTACAGCCTAAATTTACGCCAGTTTTGGAGAATCAATTAAATTTATTTCAACATCGGTTTTAAGAACTTACCAGTATGTGAGATTTCAACCTTAGCCACTTGCTCAGGTGTACCTTCTGCAATAATTTGACCACCACCAGAACCACCTTCTGGTCCAAGATCAATCACCCAATCGGCAGTTTTGATCACATCCAGATTATGCTCAATCACTACAATGGTATTACCCTTATTGCGTAGTTCATGCAAGATGTCGAGTAACTTGGCAATATCATGGAAATGCAGACCTGTAGTTGGTTCATCCAAGATATATAAAGTTTTCCCTGTATCACGTTTTGCTAACTCACGCGCTAATTTCACGCGTTGAGCCTCACCACCTGAAAGGGTTGTTGCGGCTTGACCCAAACGGATATAACCAAGACCCACTTGCGTCAGGGTTTCTAGACGACGATGAATCACAGGAATTGCACTAAAGAATTCTGCTGCATCTTCTACGGTCATTTCTAACACATCAGAGATATTCTTACCTTTATAGCCCACTTCCAGCGTTTCACGATTATAACGCTTGCCGTGGCAGGCATCACAAGGCACATACATATCAGGCAGGAAATGCATCGCGACCTTGATCATGCCATCGCCTTCACAGGCCTCACAGCGTCCGCCTTTCACGTTAAACGAGAAACGGCCTGCACTATAACCACGTGCTTTGGCTTCAGGTGTTTGTGCAAATAACTCACGAATCGGGGTAAATAACCCCGTATAGGTAGCAGGGTTCGAACGTGGTGTACGACCAATTGGACTTTGGTCAATATCAACCACTTTATCCAAGTGTTGCAACCCATCAATCGAATCAAATTTTTCTGCGGTAAGAGTGGTTGCACCATTGAGTTGAGTGGCTGCTAAAGGCAATAAAGTACGGTTAATTAAGGTTGATTTTCCTGAACCTGAAACACCAGTGACACAGGTCATAATGCCTAAAGGAATAGTCAAATCGACATTTCTAAGATTATGTCCGCTTGCGCCTGAAAGCTTAATCACTTCATCAGGACGTGGTGATTGGGTACGTTGTTTTGGCACTGCAATTTTTAATTTGCCTGAAAGATATTGACCTGTAAGCGAATCGGCATGGCTTGCCAATTCATCATAGGTTCCTTCGGCGATGATCGCACCACCGTGAATCCCTGCACCTGGTCCGATATCAATAATATGGTCCGCAGCACGAATCGCATCTTCATCATGCTCAACGACCAGTACGGTATTGCCGAGATCACGTAAACGAATTAAGGTTTGTAATAAGCGATCATTATCTCGTTGATGCAGACCAATCGATGGTTCATCAAGAACATACATCACGCCCATCAAACCTGCACCGATTTGCGAAGCGAGGCGAATACGCTGCGCTTCACCCCCTGAAAGGGTTTCAGCCGAACGTGCTAAGCTTAAATAATTGAGTCCCACACTCACTAAAAAGTGTAAACGCTCACGAATTTCTTTAAAGATTTTATCCGCGATTTCGCCTTTAGCCCCCTCAAGATTGAGGTCTTGATAATAACTTTCAGCATCACCAATCGACATCTTGGTGATTTCAGCAATGGTTTTGTCTTTGACGCGAACATGACGCGAGATTTCATTGAGACGAGAACCACCACACGCATCACAAGCGGCATTGGATAAGTATTGAGCTAAGTCATCACGGACATAATTCGATTCCGTTTCACGATAGCGGCGTTCTAAATGTGGCAAGATTCCTTCAAAAGGTTGCACACGATTATGTTTACGACCACGTTCATCGATATAACTCAGATCGATTTTTTCTTTGCCTGTACCTTGTAAGAATTTCTTTTGTGTCTCTTTATCCAGTTGATTCCACGGGGTATCGAGTGGAATATCAAAATGATCTGCGACTTTTTGAAGCATCGTATAGTAATACGGTCGCTGTCTGTCCCAACCACGAATTGCACCTTGGCTGATCGATACTTCTGGATTTGGAATAAGTTTGTCTGCACTAAAATGACTACGCGTCCCTAAACCATCGCAGACAGGGCAAGCACCAAAAGGATTGTTAAATGAGAACAAACGAGGCTCGAGTTCAGCAACCGCACGGTCACATTCAGGGCAAGAGTGTTTCGCTGAAAAGACACGTTCAGGATGTTCGCCATTCATCCACGATAAAATCGCAATATCGCCGCCTAAACGTAAGGCTGTTTCAAAGGATTCTGCAATTCGATTGCCAAGATCATCACGTACTTTGAAACGATCGACCACGACTTCGATGGTATGTTTTTTCTTTTTATCCAGTTCAGGTGGGGTATCAATATCAATAATTTCGCCATCGACACGTGCGCGTACAAAACCTTGGCTTTGTAGTTGCTCAAATAAGTTGCTGTATTCGCCTTTACGTTCACGAACCACAGGTGCGAGCAACATTAGTGCTGTACCTTCATCGAGCGATTTTACCGCATCAACCATTTCCGAAACAGTTTGCGCGACCATCGGCAAATCATGTTCAGGACAATAAGGTGTACCGACACGCGCATAGAGTAAGCGCAAATAGTCATAAATTTCGGTAATCGTTCCGACAGTTGAACGTGGGTTATGACTCGTCGATTTTTGTTCAATCGCAATTGCAGGGGATAAACCTTCGATTGAATCAACTTCAGGTTTTTCCATTTGCGAAAGGAATTGACGTGCATAGGCTGAAAGTGATTCAACATAGCGACGTTGACCTTCAGCATATAAGGTATCAAATGCCAAGGATGATTTTCCTGAGCCTGAAAGTCCCGTAATCACCACAAACTTGTCACGTGGAATATCGAGTGACACATTTTTTAAATTATGGGTACGTGCGCCTCGAATACGGATATGACTTTGACTCATAAATACATCTCAGTAATGTGGAAATTGAAATAGGGAGTGTAATCTTCATTCCTACTAGGATTTGTGAAGTTTCCTCAAACCCTCTATATAATAGCGATTTAAAATTGTTCAAGCTGTAACAAAACGATTTTAAGCGTCAGTTTGTGTCGGATAAATGATGTGCCTAATGTTTTAACATGAAATTTTTATATTGCCCAAGTGTTTATCTGTGAGTTTTCACAAACCATTTAGTAAAAAAATTGTTCATTGCTGAGGATAAGATGTCACAAAAATTTAAGATGTTCAGCATTATGCTGGTGTTATTGGTCTTCGGTTATTTATTTGCTTCACCTTATTTAACGATTTATCAAATTCGTCAAGCGATTGAACAAGAGGATAGTGCAGCCTTGACCAGTTATATTGATTTTCCAAGTGTACGCCAGAGTTTAAAAGATCAGGTCAATGCACAAATGTTGCAAGATATGCCTCAAGTGCCTTCTTCGGAGCGAGGACTCGCTGCATTCGGGGCAATTTTAGCTTCATCAATGCTGGATAAAGTAGTGGATGTTATGGTGTCACCACAAGGAGTGGCCCTGCTTATGCAAGGTAAGCAGCTCAAAGACAGTTTGCCACTGCAAGCAAACACAACGTCTCAAACGACACATTCATCCGAATCGGCGTTTTCATCTCGTGCAGAAAAAGTGAGCTATAAAGGTCGTTACCAGTCTTTCAATCAATTCGCCGTGCAAATTCAGCATCCACACAATCATTTGCCGACCAAAATTATCTTGCAAAGAACGGGCTTGAGCTGGAAAGTCACACAAATCCAATTGCCGATCGAGCAAAATCGCTAGATCAGTGCTACATTCATCTCAATCATAGGATGAGCAGAATAAGGAATCGAGAACAATGCTAGCAAATATTTTAATCGCGTTGATTGGTCTGTTGCATGTTTATATCTTAGTGTTGGAAATGTTCTTGTGGGATAAACCAGCAGGTTTGAAAGCATTTGGAAATTCGCCTGAAAAAGCACAGCTCACCAAGGTACTGGCACAAAATCAGGGGCTTTATAATGGTTTCCTTGCCGCAGGTTTATTCTGGTCATTGTATGCACCTGACAGCTATGCATTGCCTTTGGCGAATTTCTTTTTAGCTTGTGTGTTGGTGGCTGGAATTTATGGTGGGTTGACTGCTAGTAAGAATATTATCTATATCCAAGCGCTGCCAGCTTTGGTTGCTTTAATTGTCGTCAATTTATTTTAATGCTGGAGCTATGCAGCGTTTGAGCTTTGTGTTTTAATGGCGCCAGTTTGAGATGAGCCTCATACAGTATGTCGGACGATACGATATACGACTAAGCCCCTTCATCGGGGCTTTTTTATGTCGATTAAAAACTAAAAAATAACGGAATGGCTTAGGCTTGGTCTAGACCTAACCATTGGCGTTGCTGATAGGCGCTGTCCCAAAATAACCATTCGAGTTTTGCACCCATGGTATAGGCCGCATGCATCTTCGCTAAAGTATCTTGATCGCAACGTGCGGCAACTTTATCCACGGTCGCAATCACATTCGCAACGGCGATATTAAATTCTTCACCTGCATAGGTATCAATCCATGCTTGGTAGGGATTGTTAGCGACGGATTGATTGACAATATCCTTACCAACTTCGGCATAGATCCAAAAACAAGGCAGTAAGGCGGCCAAAACCACAGGGTAACTTTCTGACCATGCAGTTGCGGTCAAGAAAGAGGTGTAATGATGGCAAGCCAATGTCAATGGCGTGCTTTCAAACTCGGTTTTGCTGATGTGAAATTCCTGCATAAAATCATTGTGCAAGCTACGTTCAACAATGATGGCAATTTTTGCAGCTTCAGAAAATTGAATCACGTCATCGGCTTCATACGCCTTGGCTGCGGCTATCGCAAGTGCGCGACCATACGCTAATAAATAATGCGCGTCCTGAATCACATAATGGCAAAATGTTTTTGGGTCTAATGTGCCTGCTGCCAGTTCTTGATTGAAGGGAAGAGCTAATATTTTTTGGTATAAATCTTCGTTTTGCTGCCAAAGCGCTTGTGAAAATGCCATGAAATGAACCTGTAAAATGATAAAAATAAATTTTGTCCAAACTATAACAGAAGTTAGTTTTACTTCACTTGAATCTGCAAACAAGTCCAACAATCTTTTCTGTCTTTCGGTCAAAACTCGCCTACAATAGACACATTTTTATAACCCAATAATTTTGTCTAAAAGGCAGCTCATGAAGCATTTCCGTTTTTCCATCTTTTTCACCATCGTGTGTTTGGCACTGTCTGCATATTGGGGTTACACCCATGGCCCAGAAGCAGGCATTTCAACCATGTTAAAGGCACTCACCATTACTGTCATTTTGGCGATTATGGAAGTTTCTTTGTCATTTGATAATGCCGTGGTGAATGCCTCCGTCCTCCGTAATTGGGATCACTTCTGGAAGATGTTGTTCTTAACCGTGGGTATTCTCGTTGCTGTATTTGGGATGCGTTTGATTTTCCCGATTTTGATCGTTGCTGTCACTGCAGACATGGGCATGATGGAAGTGGTGAAAATGGCATTGAATGATCCAAAGACCTATTCTGAACGTTTGATGGAGCATCATCCAGAGATCGCAGCTTTTGGTGGAACATTCTTACTCATGGTGTTTTTAAACTTCTTTTTTGATGATGAAAAGGAAACCCATTGGTTCCGCTGGATTGAGTCTAAACTGGCAGATTTAGCCAGTATACCTGCGATGTCGGTCTTTATTGCGTTGGTGGCGATGTTAATCATGGCTGCGCATGTTGATGAAGTGAAACGTCTCGTGGTGACCATGGCGGGGATCTGGGGCATCGTGGTGTATATCGGCGTGAAAGTTCTAAGTCACTTATTGGGTGGAGAGCCTGAGGTGGATGACAATGGCAATGCCGTAACACAAGGTGCAGATGGGGCAGCAAAAGGTGTGGTAAAAGCCGGGATTGGTGGTTTCTTGTATTTGGAAGTCCTCGATGCATCATTCAGTTTTGATGGTGTAATTGGTGCGTTTGCGATTACCAGTGATGTTGTGATCATTATGTTGGGTCTTGCGATTGGTGCAATCTTTGTCCGTTCGATGACTATTTATTTAGTCGAAAAAGGCACTTTAGATGCTTATATCTTCTTGGAGCATGGGGCACATTATGCGATTGGTGCTTTAGCATTTATTATGATTGCAAGCGGTACAGGTTTACATGTGCCCGAAGTTGTAACAGGTTTGATTGGCGTTGCCTTTATTGTTTGGGCGGTAATCGCTTCGATACAGTATAGCAAGCGACAACAGCAACTCTCTTAAGTTTGAGTTCAGTTCAAACGACTAAGATGATGAGGGACGGCAACGTCCCTTTTTGTTTTTTGGTTATGTTTTTTTCAACGCTTTGTGAGCGGATGGCTTATAATCCGTTCAGCCAGTTTTAGTGTCTTAAAATGATGAATGCTTTAGAACGCCGCTCAACCTTTGCCTTAAGTAGCATTTTTGCCTTACGCATGTTGGGCCTGTTCATGATTATTCCTGTATTTGCAGTAGCAGGGCAGTCCTATCAATATGCAACGCCTGCATTGATTGGTTTGGCTGTCGGTGTCTATGGGCTGACTCAGGCACTGTTACAGATTCCATTCAGCCTGCTCGCAGATCGCTTTAGTCGTAAACCATTGGTCGTGCTTGGTTTATTACTTTTTGCTTTAGGTGGCGCGATTGCGGCCATGTCTGAAACCATTTATGGCGTGATTATTGGTCGTGCGATTGCAGGTGCAGGAGCCGTTTCTGCTGTAGTAATGGCACTGTTGGCAGATGTCACGCGTGAAGAGCAACGAACCAAAGCCATGGCCATCATGGGTATGAGTATTGGTTTATCCTTTGTGGTTGCCTTTAGTTTAGGACCTTGGTTAACCAGTTTGGTTGGGATTTCAGGCTTGTTTTGGGTAACCACCTTAATGGGCTTGATTGCAATAGTCATGCTCTTACTGGTTCCAAAAGTCACACGCCATCATCGCAACTTCCAACAAGGTTATTTACCCCAACTTAAACAAGTGATTCAGATGGCAGACTTGAATCGTCTGCACATTTCTGTATTTGCCTTACATTTGCTGTTAACCGCAATGTTTATCTATGCGCCTTCGCAGTTGATTGAGTACGCCCAAATTCCATTATCACAACATGGTTGGGTTTATTTGCCATTATTGTTGATCAGTCTGTTCTTTGCTTTTCCAAGCATTATTGTGGCAGAGAAATATCGAAAAATGCGTGGCATTTTTCTCTCCGCTATTGCAGGGGTAATCGTTGGTTTATTTATTTTGATTTTTGGTTATGAATCAAAATATGTATTACTCACAGGTTTGGGTATTTTCTTTATTGCATTTAATGTCATGGAGGCTTTATTGCCGTCGTGGCTGTCTAAATCTGCACCTTTACAATCCAAAGCCACTGCCATGGGCATCAATGCCAGCGCCCAATTTTTAGGGGCATTCTGTGGTGGGATTCTAGGTGGTCAATTGATCATGTTACAGAATACTGCACTGGGTTGGAGTGTACTCACGGTCATTGCTATACTATGGTTGTTCATCAGTTTTCGTCTGACTCAGCCGCGTTATTTGACATCAGTGGTGCTTGCACTGCCTGAAATCCAAAAAACGGACGAGTGGACTTCAAAACTTTTGGCAATTCGTGGTATTGAAGAAGTGGTGGTGATGCCCGAACAACAGGTTGCTTATATTAAGGTCGATAAACAGTGTCTAGATGATGCTGGGCGACAAGATTTAACGCACTTGATTGGCAAAGAGGTAGCCATTTAAGCATAACTCTTATAAAGTAAAACATAGAAATAGATAGGATGAAGACAGCTAATGCGTGGTGTGAATAAAGTTATTTTAGTTGGTACTTTGGGTAAAGATCCAGAAACAAAGACCTTTCCGAATGGTGGCTCGCTAACACAGTTCTCGATTGCAACAAGTGAATCTTGGACAGATAAAAATACAGGCGAACGTAAAGAACAAACGGAATGGCATCGTATTGTATTGCATAACCGTTTAGGTGAAATTGCACAGCAATATCTTCGCAAAGGTTCGAAGGTTTATATCGAAGGTTCGCTACGTACTCGTCAGTGGACTGACCAAAATGGTCAAGAGCGCTACAGCACTGAAATTCGCGGTGATCAAATGCAAATGCTTGATTCACGTCAGCAGAGCGAACAAAGCGGTGGTGACTTCAATCAACCACGTTTTAACAATAATCAAGGCGGTGGATACCAAAACACAGGTCATAACAACAATCAAAATGGTTATGGTCAAGGTGGTGGTTTTAATGGTGGAAACCAAGGCAATTATGCTGGCAGCCCACAAGCTGGAAATGGCTTTAACTCGCCTAAAGCACCACAGCCTGCTGCAACAGCACCTGCGGATTTAGATGATGATTTGCCGTTCTAACTTGTAATATTCACTGAACAAGTTTCTCGAAAGCCCCTTTTCAGCGATTGGAAAGGGGCTTTTGTTATGTCATCTCAACGAATATATCCCCTATATAAACTTCCATAAAAACGCTAAATCACCGATTGAGAATTAGATTGGGTTGATCATAAAACTCGCCAAAACTGTGCATAATTTTTACAATTGGCTCTCTCTTTTATTCTAAAAATGGCTCTCGTTTCTTCAGGGTCGAAACGACAAATTAAAGCCATAGCAAGTATGCATACGGAAGCGTTGTTCATTCGTCCTTTCTTTTATTTGAGGAGAGCAGGTTTGAACAACACCATTTTAAGGGATATATGGGGCATTGAGATGAACAGTTCTCAGGTTGCAAATATCCCCAATAGGTTAAGGAAAATGATATGGCAGCACATCAACACGGTTCTGAAGCCAATCTCTCCCAAAATTTAAAACATGGATTGCAATCACGACATTTGACCATGATCTCTATTGCAGGCGTGATTGGTGGATCATTATTTATCGGTTCGGGCAATGTGATTTACTCCGCTGGACCTGCGGCTGTTTTGGCTTATGCCCTAGGTGGGTTACTGGTTTTATTTATTATGCGTATGTTAGGGGAAATGGCGGTTCAAAACCCTGACAGCGGCTCCTTTTCAACCTATGCTGATCGTGCCATTGGTCGCTGGGCGGGATTTACCATTGGTTGGTTATATTGGTGTTCATGGGCATTACTCATGGGATGGGAGGCTTATGTTGCAGGCAAAATCTTGAACAACTGGTTTCCTTTTATCCCGATTTGGGGCTATATGCTGTTGGTGATTGGGTCACTGGTTTGGATCAACTTACAAAACGTAAAGAATTATGGCGAGTTTGAATTTTGGTTTGCATTGATTAAAGTCATTGCGATTGTAATCTTTTTAGTGATCGGTAGTTTAGCCATTATGCACCTCTGGCCTTGGGGAGAGGTTTCTGCCGCAGGTGTGGGTAATCTCACTGCACAAGGCTTTATGCCTAATGGTTTTTCCTCTGTGATCACCGCTTTACTTGGGGTTATGTTCGCCTATATCGGGGCTGAAATCGTCACCGTTGCCGCTGCAGAGTCGAAAAATCCATCTAAGGAAATTCGCAAAGCATCCAACTCGATTGTATGGCGGATTATGTTGTTTTATGTGGGTTCGATGCTGATTACCGTGTGTTTGATTCCCTATAACAACCCGTTGTTAA
Organism: Acinetobacter haemolyticus; assembly: GCF_900406815.1. GTDB lineage: Bacteria > Pseudomonadota > Gammaproteobacteria > Pseudomonadales > Moraxellaceae > Acinetobacter > Acinetobacter haemolyticus_A. The sequence continues at coordinate 24,894 of NZ_OVCN01000004.1, read as the reverse complement.
AAGACCCGACATGGGGAACCTATAGTGTAACTTTGAATGCTTTGGGCGTCCCAGAAGCACGTCATATTGTGAGTTTTGTGGTGCTGACTTCGGTGTGTAGTTGCTTTAACTCGGCCTTGTATACCTGTTCACGGATGCTATTTTCATTATCTAAACGGGGTGATGCACCCAAAAGTTTTGGTTATTTAAATAAAAAAGGCAGTCCAGGCATTGGTGTAATTGCATCATGTTTATTTGCCTTGTTCGCAACTTTTTTGACCGCCACAGAGAGTATGAATGTCTATGATATTTTCATGCTGGCAACGGGTACGGCAGCGTTGTATGTGTATTTGACCATTGCCTTTTCACAGCTACGGATGCGTAAAAAACTTGAAGCTGAAGGTGTTAAAATTGATTTTAAAATGTGGCTATTTCCTTGGCTGACTTACCTGGTGATTTTTGCGATCATTGGTTCGATCATTACCATGTTGATTGAAGGCACATATTTTAAAGAAGTGACCTATACTTCATTATTGGCCTTATTCATTGTGGCAGTAGGTTTTCTGGTTCAGAAATTCAACTGGGGAAAAAGCGCACAAAGTGAAATGATTCAAGAAAAGCCATCGCTTTAATCCGAAACGTTGAAGCGAATTGAAGAACCTCATATCGAGGTTCTTTTTTTATTGAATTTATGCGGAAAGCGTCGGTACTTTTGCTTCACGTAGACATTGCAGCAAGACTCCAAACGTCATCACCATGTCTTTTTCATTGACACAGGCAAAGCCCATGAGCAAACCGCGTTGTGCACGAGCATGGGACTGCATATAGTATTGGGAGAGAGGGCGGACTTTGACCCCACGTTCCAACGCAGTTGCTGCGATGGCAACATCATCACAATAATCGGGTAATTTTAAAACCAGATGTAAGCCCGCAGCTTCATCATATTCATGTAAAAACTCAGCGCCTAGATAACGTTGAATCAAGCTCACCAAATAGTCCCGACGTTTGCCATACAGTAGGCGCATACGCCGAATATGCGCTTCATAATGACCTTCACGAATAAATTCGGCTAAAGCTTTTTGTTCCAGTAAATGTCCACCACGATAAAGTTCAGCCGCTACGATGCGTAACGGTGAAAATAGCGGTTTAGGCACTACCAAATAACCGATCCGCAATGAGGGATAAATGGTTTTACTAAAGGTGCCCATATATAACACGGGGGCGTTATGTTCTAAACCTTGCAGGGCTGGATAAGGTTGCCCAGAGAATCGAAATTCACTGTCATAATCATCTTCCACGATCCAACTGTTGTGCTGGCGTGCGAGATGAATCAATTGTCGACGTCGATCTAAACTGAGATGGGAGCCTAATGGATATTGGTGCGAGGGTGTCACAAAGATCAGCTTTGGCGGCTGGGTCGGGTTATTTTCAGGAATAATACCTTCTGCATCGACAGGCATAGGCTGAATATCCAGACCATTGATCCTGAGCGTGTTCCGCATGCCCCAATAGGCAGGATCTTCGATCCAGATACGGTCCCCGATATCACTGAGGGCACGAGACACTAAATCAATGGCTTGGTGAATACCCTCGGTGATTATGATCTGATCCGCATCGCATTGCACTGAGCGTGCGACTTTTAAATAATCCGCCAAGGCACTTCGAAGTTCAATACATCCCCCTGCATTGCTATAAATTAGTCGATTGACATCAGGTTCACGACTCAAACGTGCTTGAATGCGACTAAAAATATGGTGGGGAAACTCAGTCACATCGGGTGCACCTGGTACAAATGCTCCCCATTGATGGGGTGAAGCTGCCGCATAACCCAATAAGTTTGAACCACGCTGTGATAAAGCATAAGAGCTTTCAATGTGGGGTATCTCAGAATTTTTATTTTTATTTCTGCTGTTTAAAAAAGTTTCAGGCAGTTTTTCAGCGACCCAAGTGCCATGGCCTGTGCGTGCTTCTAAATAACCTTCCGCTTGTAACTGCTCATAAGCGCTGAGCACGGTATTTCGAGAGACATGAATTTCGCTGGCTAAATCACGTGACGCAGGTAAGCGCGTCATCGGCTGAATCACCCCATCTATAATTGCAGCGCGCAGACAACGGAAAAGACGTTGATGGAGTTTCCCTTCAGTGTCTTGTTGGAGTCTTTGCAGTAAATGATCTCCAAGTAAGCTACGCAATTGGCTCTCTCCTACAGTTTAAAAATGGCTCTCGTCACTTGCCATCAGACGAGCGAAATTACAGCTATAGGCAGCCATTGTATCGCATCCCAAAAATCGACTCCTAGGATGTAAGACCAAAGCTGTAACTGATGATGAAATATGAGGGAATCAAATGGACACTCAACATTCTGCACTGAATATACGTAAACAGCAAGCAACGCCACGTGGTGTCGGTGTGATGTGTCAGTGGTATGCAGAAACAGCTGAAAATGCAACGATTTGGGATAAAGAAGGTAAACCATACATCGACTTTGCAGGGGGGATTGCGGTACTCAATACAGGCCATCGTCATCCGAAAGTGATCGCTGCCGTAACAGAGCAACTGACTAAATTTACCCATACTGCTTATCAAGTTACGCCTTATGAGAGTTATGTGGCTTTGGCTGAACGCATTAATCAACGTGCGCCGATCGCAGGTGCAGCGAAAACGGCATTTTTCACCACAGGTGCAGAAGCTGTTGAAAATGCGGTGAAGATTGCACGTTCATATACTGGTCGTCATGGCATCATTACGTTTGGTAATGGTTTCCATGGTCGTTCATTTATGACGATGGCAATGACAGGTAAAACAGCACCTTATAAACGTGACTTTGGTGTGATGCCAGCAGGTGTATTTCATGCGCGTTATCCAGTGCCAGAAAAGGGCATCTCGGTTGCAGCGGCGATTGAAAGTGTTGAAGATATTTTTAGCGAAGATATTGCACCACATGATGTCGCTGCGATTGTGCTTGAACCTGTACAAGGTGAAGGCGGTTTCAACGTTGTACCTGCCGAATTCTTAAAACGCTTACGTGCTTTGTGTGATAAGCACGGTATTTTATTGGTTGCAGATGAAGTGCAATCTGGCTTTGCCCGTACAGGCAAATTATTTGCCATGAATCATTATGAAACCAAAGCAGATTTGATCACGATGGCGAAAAGCTTGGGTGGTGGTTTCCCAATCTCAGGTGTAGTGGGACGTGCCGAAGTGATGGATGCACCAAACCCAGGCGGTTTGGGAGGTACCTATGCAGGTAGCCCAATCGCGGTTGCTGCTGCGCATGCTGTGATTGATGCAATCGAAGAAGAAAACTTATGTGATCGTGCCAATCAGCTGGGTGCAGCGTTGGTTACTGTTTTAAAAGAAATTCAAGACACTTCAGGTGATGTTATTACTCAAATTCGTGCTTTGGGTTCAATGGTGGCTGCTGAACTAGAAACAGCGGAACAAGCAAAAGCAGTACAAAATTACGCAATGGAACATGGTTTATTGATTCTCACTTGTGGTAAATACGGTAATGTGATTCGTTTCCTATATCCGTTAACTATTCCTGCTGAGCAATTCCGTCAAGGTCTCGATATTTTAAAACAAGGTTTTGCAGCATTAACAGCAGACCGTGCACAAGCCGTGGAGCAATCTGCATGATTCAAAACAATTTGCAGTATTTATTACAGCATCCCGATATTTCATTCGCTGCACCAGCCGCGCATAAGGATATCGAAGTGAAAGATGCTGCGACAGGTGAAACATTGGCATGGGTGAAAAGCTATGACCGTGCAGGTGTTGAAGCAGCAATTCAGCGTTCAGCCCAAGCTCAAGCCGAATGGAAAAAGCAAACCGCTTTAGTGCGCGCTGACGTGCTATTGACGTGGTATCAATTGATGCTTGAGCATAAAGAAAATCTCGCACAGATTTTAACTGCAGAACAAGGCAAACCGTTGGCTGAAGCACGAGGTGAAATTGGTTACGCGGCTTCATTCATCCGTTGGTTTGCAGAGCAAGCTCGTCGTATCGATGGTGAGGTGTTAACGCCAACATTGCCAAATCAACGTTTGCTTGTGATTAAACAAGCGATTGGGGTAACGGCTGCGATTACGCCGTGGAATTTCCCTGCGGCGATGATCACACGCAAAGCTGCACCAGCAATTGCGGCAGGTTGTTCGATGTTGGTCAAACCCGCTGAACAAACCCCTTTGACTGCGTATGCACTGGAAGTGTTGGCTTTGCAAGCAGGCTTACCTGCCGATATTTTGTTAAATATCAGCGGGGATTCGATTGAAGTCGGCAAAACCCTGTGCGAGAGCGATATTGTACGTAAGTTGAGCTTTACAGGTTCAACCCAAGTGGGACGCATTTTAATGCAGCAATGTGCGCCAACCATTAAGAAGCTATCGCTCGAATTGGGTGGTAATGCGCCTGTGTTGGTATTTGATGATGCCAATCTCGATCAAGCGGTTCAGGGCATTATGGCGAGCAAATATCGCAATAGTGGTCAGACTTGCGTCTGTGCGAATCGTATTTATGTGCAAGAGGGTATTTACGATGCCTTGGCAGATCATTTAGTCGAAGCAGTATCCAAGCTACAAGTCGGCGATGGCCGTGAGGAAGCTTCCACCCAAGGCCCATTGATCGATGAAGATGCGGTTGCCAAAGTCCAGTCTCATATTACTGATGCGACTTCAAAAGGTGCGACAGTACGTATTGGCGGTCAGCGTTCAGCACTCGGTGGCACTTTCTTTGAACCAACGGTACTCACCAACGTCACTCAAGACATGAAAGTCTCTAAAGAAGAAACGTTTGGTCCACTTGCGCCGTTATTCCGTTTCAACACTGAAGACGAAGCAGTGGCACTGGCAAATGATACGGAATTTGGTTTGGCGGCCTATGTGTTTACTCAAAGCACAGCTCGTCAATGGCGTGTTGGTGAAGCGCTTGAATATGGCATGGTTGGCATTAATACGGGCGCAATTTCGAATGAAGTGGCGCCATTTGGTGGCATAAAACAATCAGGTCTGGGACGTGAAGGTTCAAAATTTGGTATTGAAGAATATCTCGAGATGAAATATCTCTGTGTGGATCTATCTGAGTAGATCTTGGATATCTGAAGATCCAAACTTGTTAAAGAGCGGTCATGCCCATTCATGACCGTTTTTTTAAGTCGAAAGATAGCCATGCTGGTGTTGGCTTTCAGGCAGACGTCTTAAATTTTCGATCAAGGTATCAATCAGTTTTTCAACCACTAGGCGCTGTCCTTTGCGTGAGGCATAGACCAATTGCACCGTACCCCGATTGGATTTCCATTCGGGTAAAATATGGATCAATTTGCCTTTTTCGATATCTGCTTGCACGGTTAAGTAGGGCAAATCTGCAATACCTAAACCATCGCTGACAGCATAATACACGCCAGCAAGATCATTACTTCTGACCCGAGGCGTGTAGGGAACATCCACGCTTTTATCGTCGCTCACATGACATAAATGCCAAAAGTATTGGCTTTTCTGGATACCCAGAGCCACACTCGGGTAATGGGATAATTCTGAATAATGTTGAATCTGTCGACCCTGCAAAAGTTCAGGCGCAGCAACCAAACAATGTTCAGTCTGAATCACATCACGAACGATGAGGCTTGAGTCTTCATTGGGTTCAAAGCTGGTTCGTATGGCAATATCAATATCATCATGCATGAGATCGACACGACGGCTAGTCAGTTCTAAGGCAATTTCAACTTTGGGATAGGTTTTTAGAAATTCATTTAATAACTTGCGAATTTGGAAATGCATCATCAATGGTGGGCAACTGATTTTGACCAAACCTTGAGGTTCACTTTTTTGTTTGAGTAACACATTTTCAGCACATTCAACTTGTGCAATCACTTTGCAGCACTCTTCATAAAACTCCTGTCCGAGTTCAGTCACTTTAAAGTGGCGGGTTGTCCGTTGGATGAGACTGACATTAAATTTATTTTCCAGTTCAATAATCCGACGGCTTAACTTCGACTTGCTAATATGTTCTGCTTCACTGGCAGCACTAAAGCCACCGTGTTTCACCACGAGATAGAAATAATGGAAATCATCAAATGAGTTAATCAAGATCGATGTAGTCCTGTACAGAGAGAAGATTAGAGTCGCAGGTAGGACTCTAACCTCCCGTGTGTTTTATTTTTGTGATGTATTTTGATTATAGCTATTGATGAGGTTGCGATAATCAGGAATGTGATTAGAGAATAATGTACCTAAACCTTCGATATCATTACGCCAGTCACGATGTAGTTCACAAGCCATCCCAAACCATGTCATCAGTTGAGCGCCAGCTTTAGACATACGATCCCAAGCTGCATCACGTGTTAATGCATTGAATGTACCAGAAGCATCGGTAATCACAAACACTTCAAATTCTTCTGCAAGGGCCGAAAGTGCTGGGAATGCAACACAAACTTCGGTCACGACACCGGCAATAATTAATTGTTTTTTGCCGGTTGCTTTCACTGCTTTGACAAAATCTTCATTGTCCCATGCATTGATTTGACCAGGACGAGCAATATAAGGTGCATCAGGGAACATTTCTTTGAGTTCAGGAACCAGTGGGCCATTTGGACCATTTTCAAAGCTTGTGGTTAAAATTGTCGGTAAATTGAAGTATTTTGCGGCATCTGCAAGCGCCAATACATTGTTCTTAAATTTATCTGGATCAATATCACGAACCAATGATAGTAAACCTGTTTGATGGTCGACTAAAAGCACTGCTGCGTTGTCTTTGTCTAGACGAATATAGTCTTGAGCCATTGTTGTATCCTCATGTTGTTGTAAAATAAATACGAAGGTAAAACGCCCTATGGGTATCTCTGAAAATAATGCTAGTGAAATTACGAAGCGGAATGAAGTCTAAAAAATAGGATAAACAATACTAAAAATAGGATGATTAAGATTTAGGTGCGTTTGATAAGAGACAATTACTGGAATTATCTCGTATTTTATATAGTCGTTTGTCCTATTTATGGAATAATGTGTTGTCAATCTGATGATATAAGCTTTGAGTAGAGGGGCGTAAAATAATAACCAAGATCAGAACTTCTACGTTATAGGAGTACATAGATGAAAAAGATTCTTGGTATTTATCAAAATAAACACATGCATTGGGTAGGTGATGGCTTTCCAGTATATAACCTATTTTCCTACGACCGTTTAGGACAAAGCATTAGCCCATTTTTGCTATTAGATTATGCTGCACCTTATCGCTTTGAACCGACCCATGCACAACATGGTGTGGGAACTCATCCACATCGTGGTTTTGAAACGGTGACGATTGCCTACCAAGGTGAAGTGACGCATAAAGATTCTGCTGGCGGTGGTGGCACCATCAAAGCGGGTGATGTGCAATGGATGACTGCAGGTGGGGGAATTTTGCATCAAGAGTTTCATTCACCAGCCTTTGCTGAGCAAGGCGGTCTCTTTGAAATGGTACAGCTTTGGGTGAATCTACCCGCTCATTCCAAAATGACCCCTGCCAAGTATCAAGCGATTGATGCAGCACAGATTCAACATATTGCACTGGATGACGTGGGCAGTGAGTTACGTGTGATTGCCGGGCAATATCAAGATACCCAAGGCGCTGCGACGACATTCAGTCCTGTCAATGTTTGGGATGGGACAATTGTTGAAGGTCAGCAACATCATTTTTATGTGACTGAAGGCCATACAACGTTGTTGGTGTTACTTGCAGGTGAAGTGACTTTAAATGAAACGCAACAGGTACAATCACCAAGTTTAGTGGTACTCAGCCGAGAAGAGATTGAGTTTTCAATCAAAGCTGAGCAGAACAGTAAATTCTTGATTTTAACGGGTCAGCCACTGAATGAACCGATTGAAGGATATGGACCATTCGTCATGAACAGTAAAACTGAGATTGCCGAAGCGATACATGACTTCAATAGTGGTAAATTTGGAGCGATGTAGTTTAAATTATTTTACTTATCAATTGCTTATAAGAAAGCCCATAACTCCGCTAGAGTTATGGGCTTCGGCTATAACGTTCTCTATTGATTTTTTTAATGTTAGGTCACTTATAATTATACAGCTTATTATGTGACTCAGTTCTCATTGTTGTACAAACAGAATAGCCTGAATTTTGAACTTTGCAAAGCCTTTCAAAACTAAAATATGGAAAAATATAGAAGGATCTGTATATTTTTGGATTTTTTTTGAAATTTATTTATGAATTTCAGTTATTTATATTCATAAAATGAATTGTGATAAAATGTAACTATAGTAAGATAAAATATTTAGACAAAAGTCTGACTTAAATGCTGAATCTGGTATTTTTTAATAAGGTGTTTAGGTTAATGATCGGTCATAATCAATAAAAATCATCAACTGATGGGACATAATTTTGGATATTGCAATTATCGGCAGTGGAATGGCAGGGCTTGCTGCAGCCAGAATCCTACATGATGCAGGACATAAAGTAACGATCTTCGAAGCACTCGCAGGTCGAGGTATGGATAGTCATAGTATAGATTTTGATGGCGGTATCATTGATGCTCCCTTGCGTGTGATGAATCCAAAGCTTTGGAAGAACACTTTAAGTTTAGCCAGTTACTTAGGCATTGAAACTTTTCCTGTTCGGACTTTTATGGCCTGCAGTTGGTTATTTGAAGACAGAACAGACACATGGTTGACGACATCTCGTAGTCGTATCGGTAATTTTCCGATTATTAATAACCGCAAAGGTATTCAGCAATACGGTTGGCGCTTGGTCAAAGGAATGTTGCAGCTCAAAACAGCAGTGAATCAGTTCTTTAAATCTGAGAATCAAGACATCACGCTTGCGGAGTTTATGAATCAATATCATATTGAAGAAGTATTTTGGCACGGAACGGTTATGCCCGTTCTTTATACTATTTGCACTTGCCATCCAAAAACCATTGGAGAATGGCCAGCGAGACCCTTATTAGAATTTATTCGCCAATTGACTGAAGGTGAGGCGTTATTGCGAATGAAAGGGGGAACGCCTGCTTTGGTCAGCCGCTTGATTGAAGGTATTGAGATCCATAGTGGCGCTGCGGTTGAGAAAGTCGAAGAGCAAGGTGACAAGATTTTGGTAGAAAATGCACTCGGTCAAAGCCAGTTGTTTGATCGTGTGGTCATCGCAACACCGACTCCTGCGATTGAAAATTTCTTGAAACAGCCACAATTTGCTGAAGATATTGCTCTGTTAAAGAAATTTCGATTTGAGCAAGGCGATTTGGTCATTCATACCGATTCTGTGGTCATGCCACCACGCCGTAAAGATTGGGCAGTGTTGAGCTATATGATGGATCGTAAATTTACCCGTCAGCAGTTTACGGTGTGGATCAACGCGATTGAACCGACTTTGGTGGGTAAAAATGCCGTGTTCCAAACATGGTGTCCTGTGATTGATATTGATCCAAAGAAAATTATTTCTAAAGTAAAACTTACTCGTGCGGTGGTGGACTCAGAAACGGTGGCGTTGAATAAGCAAATTCAGCAACGTCATTTAGACCAAAATCGTAAAGTTTTCTACTGTGGTTCTTGGTCATGTGATGGTCTACCAATCTTGGAATCAGCTGTGACTTCGGCGATGCATATCTCTGGAATCTTAGGTGCACCGTTACCTTTTGTTGGGCTTAAACCGAAGGTTACCGTTGCACCTGAACTCGGTTACTAAGATGACCCGCTTCAAGCAGGCATGGATTGAAAAATTCATCGGGCATAAGTATGCCATTGATGCCAAACGGCTCGGTGATGATGCCACGCTTGCTTGGAGTAATTTAGGATATTGGCAAGCCCAATATGATGATTATCCACTCGCATGCCAAAGTCTCGCTGATCAAGCCGCAGATTCGATCCAATTGCAACAGCAGGATCGTGTTTTAGACCTCGGCTGTGGGCAAGGTGCGAGTGTGTTGCATTGGCTCAAGCGTTATCACGTCGAACAGCTCTGTGCAGTTGAATTACAACCCGCCTGCATTGAACAAATTCAAAAAAACTTGCCACAGATTGAAAGCTATTGCCAATCTTTTTTGAATTTAAACACCCTTTATTTTTTAAATTCATTTGATGCCGTGATCTGCATTGATGCGGCGTATCACAGTCATTTGAATTCATTTCTGAATTCAGTCATTCCCGTTTTAAATTCAAAAGGTCGTGTTGTTTTTCACTATTTAATGTGGTCTGACGCTTGGCAACAGTGTTCCTATATGCAAAAGCAACAATATCGTTTGTTATTAAAAGGGGCGGATGTTGATTGGCAGCATTTGATGAATGAGCAACAACTTCGACAAGCCTTAGCACAGCATGGTTTAAGTGATATCGACATTCAGGATTTCTCCGAACCTGTTTTAAATGGTTTTGCGCGATATATTGAAATGCAGCAAATCGAAAAAAAAGTAGTGGATTTTGCTCAGTTGAAAATCAATATGACTGCCAAGCTGTGCCGAAAACTCTACCGAGATGGTTTGGTGCGTTATGTTCAAATCAGTGCAGTGAAATGCGAGGCAATAAAAAAGGCTTAAACCTGAAAGTTTAAGCCTTTTTTGAATTTGATGGTGCCGGCACACGGATTCGAACTGTGGACCTACTGATTACAAGTCAGTTGCTCTACCAACTGAGCTATGCCGGCAACGTGGCGAGCATTTTACCTAATCTAGCTAAAAAGACAAGCGAAAAAATGAGCAAACAAATAATTTTAATAAGTTGTTGGATGGGGCTTTATCTAGCGTTTAACGTCTCTTTTCTGAATAACCTATATTAGTCAGTAATTAATATAAAAGTTGATGTTAGTTTTTCATCTTATTTGTCTTTGAATATAAAACTATAAGTTTCTTTTTCTTCAAACACCATTAAGAAACCTATATTTATAAGAATTAATCAGTTTTTAAGACATTCTACGGGTGGTAAAACCCATTGTAAATCAGGCACAATTAGCCGCATAAATTTTCAGTTTTAAGCTGTAAAGCAAGTGGTATATTTCAATGACAAATAACAATTTTTCTCAAGTTGCAGCTTTCATTTGGTCAGTCGCAGACCTACTTCGTGGTGACTTTAAACAATCTCAATATGGACGTGTGATTTTACCATTTACTTTACTACGTCGTTTAGAGTGTGTTTTTGAGCCAAGCAAAGCTAAAGTGCTTGAAGCAAATGAAAAAGTGAAGGCGATGCCTCTGCCAGAAGAGGCTAAAGAAAGAATGTTATTAAGGGCGACAGAAGGCCTGTCATTTTTTAATACTTCAGAGCTTGATTTAAGTAGCCTTGGGCAAAAAAATATTCGAGCGAATATCAGTAATTACATCCAGCACTTTTCAAAAGATGCACGTGAAATTTTTGAACACTTTAAGTTTGATGAGTTCACAGGCTTATTGGACGATGCCAATCTACTTTATAAAGTCGTGCAAAAATTTGCGAGCACGGATTTAAGTCCACAAAGTATTTCAAACCATGACATGGGCTTGGTATTTGAAGAGCTGATTCGTCGTTTCGCTGAAAGTTCAAATGAAACCGCAGGGGAACACTTTACCCCACGAGATATTGTACGACTCACCACAGGTTTGATTTTTAGCCAAGATGATGATGCCCTAAATAAAGAAGGTGTGATTCGTACCATTTATGATCCTACTGCTGGGACAGGCGGATTCTTATCATCAGGTACTGAATATGTGTATGAGCATAATCCTGAAGCAGTGATGCGTGTATTTGGTCAGGAACTGAATCCAGAATCCTACGCCATTTGTAAAGCGGATATGTTGATTAAAGGGCAGGATGTCAGCCGTATCAAGTTAGGCAATACATTGTCTAATGATCAGCTTGCCTATGAAAAGTTTGACTATATGCTTTCAAATCCGCCATTTGGTGTGGACTGGAAAAAGATCGAAGATGAGATTAAAGATGAGCATCAGCAAAAGGGCTTTAATGGCCGTTTTGGTGCTGGTTTACCCCGTGTCTCAGATGGTTCATTGCTATTCCTGATGCATTTGATCAGTAAAATGCGCGATGTGGATAGCACAGGTCAGGGCAGTCGTATTGGTATCATTTTAAATGGTTCACCTTTGTTTACGGGTAGTGCAGGTAGTGGTGAAAGTGAAATCCGCCGTTATATTTTAGAAGCGGATTTGCTTGAAGCGATTATCGCTTTACCAACCGATATGTTCTATAACACAGGTATTGCGACCTATGTTTGGGTGCTCAGTAATAAGAAAGACGCAGAGCGCAAATGCAAAGTGCATTTAATTAATGCCACAAACCTCAGTTCGAAAATGCGTAAGTCGCTTGGCTCGAAGCGTAACTACCTTACTGATGCAGAAATTAAAACCATCACACAAAACTATGGCGCGTTTGAAGCGGTAGATACACTGACTTTAGATGGTGAAAGCGAGCAACAAAAGCCATTCTCTAGCAAAATTTTTAATAGTTATGAATTTGGCTATCGCCGTGTGACTATTGAACGTCCACTACGTTTATCTGCGCAATTGTCTGATGAACGAATTGCCAGTTTACGTTTTGCACCAAAGCCGTTTAATACGGTGATGCAGAAAATTTACGATGATTACGGCAATGATTGGACTGACACGAACTATTGTCAGTTGAGTGACGATGCTCAAGTTGAAATTCGTACATTGATCAAAGCTGAATTTAGCGAACTGAAAGAAAAAGATATTAAAACTGTACTTGAGCCAAAACTCTGGCTTGAACAACGGGCTTTAATGCGTAAAGCACAAAGCTTACAAACCAAGATCAGTACAGCACAGTTTGATGATTTTAATATCTTTGATGAGCTACTTAAACAGGCTTTAAAAGATGGCAATATTAAACTCGAAGCGAAAGAGAAAAAGCAGTTCTTGGATGCGGTAACTTGGAAGAATGCTGAAGCTGAACCTGTAATTAATAAAGTCATTAAAGCACAAGAAAACCCGCTATACGGTCAGTTTAATTACAAGGGCAAAGTGGTTGAGTTTGTTCAGGATGGCGATTTGCGTGATGCAGAAAATATTGCGCTTGATCCAAGCCAAAGCACCACCGATTTAATTGAGTCTTATTTTAAGTGTGAAGTACTACCACATGTGCCTGATGCGTGGATCAATGCGGATAAGCGTGATGCACAGGATGGAGAGATTGGTATAGTTGGTTATGAGATTCCGTTTAACCGTCATTTTTAGTGTACCAACCGCCACGTGATTTAGCAGAGATTGATGCCGATTTGGATGCTGTGAGCCGTGAAATTATGGCACTTTTACAAGAGGTGCATTCTTAATGGCAAAGTATCAGAAGTATGCTGAATATAAAGATTCGGGTTTAAAAGAAATTGGTCAAATACCAATTAACTGGAATATTTCAAAAATTAAATTTCTTACAAAATGTTTAGATGGGCAGCGAATTCCTCTGAATGGTACTGAGCGAGGTGAAAAACAAGGGGATATTCCATATTGGGGAGCAAATAAAGTTGTTGATTACCTCAATGATTGGATTTTTGATGAGGAACTTATTTTGTTGGGTGAGGATGGTGCTCCATTTTTTGATAAATCAAAAAATGTTGCTTTTGCTGTAAATGGAAAAATTTGGCCTAATAACCATGTACATGTTTTAAGACCTTTTAAAAAACTAGTTAATACTAAATTTTTAACATATGCCTTAAATTGTACTGATTACTCTTTGTATATTTCAGGAAGCACTAGAGATAAGTTGAATCAATCAGATATGGATAATATCTTGATTAGATTACCAGCAATAATTGAACAAGATAAAATTGCTGCTTTCCTCGACCACGAAACCGCACAAATTGACACCCTCATTGCCAAACAAGAAAAGCTGATTGAACTGCTGAAAGAAAAACGCCAAGCGGTGATTAGTCATGCGGTGACTAAAGGTTTAAATCCGAATATAGCAATGAAAGATTCAGGTGTGGAATGGTTAGGGGAAGTGCCTGACCATTGGATTGTAACAAAATTTGGATTCCATACATTAAAAATTGGCAGTGGTAAAACACCTAAAGGTGGAGCTGAAATATATCAAGATGAAGGTATCTTATTTATAAGAAGTCAAAATGTTTACAATGATGGGTTAAGAGTTGAAAGTTCAGAAAGTACTTATATTTCAGAAGCCATTCATGATGATATGTCAACATCTAAGGTCTATTCAGGTGACATTCTCCTGAATATCACAGGTGGTTCGATTGGACGTAGTTGCTTAGTTCCAGATGAATTCCCTGAAGCAAATGTAAATCAACATGTATGCATTATTAGGGTAAGTAAGTATTTACAAGAGTTTTTGGCTTTGGTAATTCAATCCGATCTTATTCAAGCACAAATTCAATCAATTCAAACAGGTGGAAATAGAGAGGGATTGAATTTCGAGCAAATATCAAATTTTTATTTTGCTTTACCTCCTACTGAAGAACAAAAAGAGCTTGTTAAATATCTTGAAGATAAGGTACTTGAATTTAGTAAGCTAGAAGTTAAAGCCCATAACGCAATTCAACTTATGCAAGAACGCCGTACAGCACTAATTTCAGCAGCCGTAACAGGTAAAATCGATGTTCGCAACTGGCAAAATCCGAATAAAAATAATGAGGTGAATATGGAGTTAAGTGCATGATGCTCTCCATGTGTTTTATACAAATTTGTTCGCAAATGCGAACAAAAAGTCATTGCACAAAAACGCACAAAGCTGCACAATACTCACAACAACACCCGACAAGGCTAGGCAAGCAATTGCATCCTCAAACTGTCGGGTTACTTTTTTCTGCTATACCAAAACATAATCATGACGCTACATACAGGCAATTACCTCGATGTGCAGGTAAGGCCGTATGAAAGCATTTAATAAATCGCCTAAAACATTTTCTGAACAACTGGAGATTTTAAAATCTCGCGGGATGGTCGTTTCCGATGAACAAAAAGCCATTTTTCATTTAGCCCAAGTCAATTATTACCGTTTAGGTGCCTATTGGTTACCCTTTGAACAGACCCATTCCCCCCACTGTTTTAAACAAAACACGCATTTTGAACAGGTGTGGGAAATCTATGTTTTTGACCGTGAACTCAGATTATTGGTGCTCGATGCAATCGAACGGATTGAGGTAGCAATTCGTACCCAATTTGCTTATGAACTTGCGCATCGGCACGGTGCACATGCTTTTATGCATTCGCAATATTTTAAACCCCTGTTTAGATGGGAAAAATTATTAGAGTCGTTAGAGGGAGAAATAGACCGAGCTGATGAAGTATTTATAGAACATTACCAACGTACTTATGATCAGCCTGCATTGCCACCGATTTGGGCAACTTGTGAAGTGATGAGTTTCGGGCAACTTTCTAAATGGTATCAGTCACTGGCTCCGAAACAAACACGCACAGCAATTTCGAGTCATTTTGATTGCGATGAAAAACAATTTGAGGGTTTATTACAGCATCTCGTATATTTGCGAAATACCTGTGCACATCACTCACGGTTATGGAATCGTAAATTTACTAAAACCATTGCGAAACCTCGAAATAAACCTTTGGGCTTAGCTCAGCAGTGCAATTTTGATCAAAAAACCTCGGCAGATCGTAAATTGTATAATAGCTTGGTTTTTCTACTGTACTTTATAGATAAAATTACTCTACAACATACATGGCGTCAGCGTTTGATTGATCTTTTGTTGTCGCATAACAACATATCAAAAGCATTTATGGGCTTTCCTGAAGATTGGCAAACTTATCCAATCTGGCAAATAAAACAATAGAAAAGATATTTAGAATTTAAAAGGGCGACGGAAACAATGAGATCGGATGTAACGTTAGAAACGATTTTTCAACAAGATATTATTACGCAAATGCAAAGTCATGGTTGGCAGGTTGGTTCACCACAGGGCTACAACCGTGAAAAAGCCCTCTATGAACAAGACGTTTTAGATTTTGTACAAAAGACCCAAGACAAAGAATGGCAAAAGTTTAAAAGTATTTTTCCGAATGATACAGAACGCCATTTTTTAGATACGGTGGTGGCTCAGCTTAAAAAAGCCGATATTAATGCTACGGATATTGAATCTCGTAGTTATGGGACTTTGGGTGTATTACGTCATGGACTGAAAACCCGTGGTACACGCTTTTCATTTTGTCAGTTTAAACCTGAACATAGTTTAAACCCTGAATTAACTGACATCTATAAACAGAATGTTTGTCGTATTGTACCTGAGTTGGTGTATAGCCCATATGCCAATAAAGCCGAACTCGAAGCCACAGGCAAACAAGCCAAAAAATGGCGCATCGATTTAGTCCTGTTTATTAATGGTTTTCCTGTGGCAACGCTAGAACTCAAGTCAGAGTTTAAACAAGCCGTACAAAATGCCATGGCACAGTACAAAAAAACACGCCTACCCAAAGACCCTGAAATCAATAAGCCAGAACCATTATTGACCTTTAAACGTGGTGCATTAGTGCATTTTGCGGTGAGTCAGTATGAAGTCTATATGGCAACTCATCTCAATGGCGACAACACCTATTTCTTGCCCTTTAACAAAGGCACTAAAGAACAAGGTGCAGGCAATGATGTACCTGAAGATACAAATGAATATGCAACAGGTTATCTGTGGAATGAGGTTTTAACCCCAAATAGCTTACTCAATATTATTGGTAACTTTATTCACTTACAGATTGAAGAAAAAGAAGATTGGGAAGGGCGTAAATATAAAAAAGAAAGTCTGATTTTCCCGCGTTATCACCAATGGAAAGTTGTAACCAAACTGGTTGAAGATTCACTAGCTGAAGGAACAGGGCAAAAATACCTGATCCAGCACAGTGCGGGTTCAGGCAAGTCCAACTCAATTGCATGGACAGCACATCAACTGTCTAGCTTATACGATGCCAACAATAACAAGATGTTCGATTCAGTGATTGTAGTGACTGACCGAACTATTCTGGATGCACAGCTACAAGATACTATTTATCAGTTTGAACATGCGGATGGCGTGGTTGGACGAATTAACAATAAAGAGGGCGATGGCTCTAAATCTGAAAAATTGGCAAAAGCATTAGAAATGGCACAGCCGATTATTATTGTCACCATTCAGACCTTCCCTCATGTGCTCAAAGCAATTGAAAACAGTACCAGTTTAAAAGAACGTAAATATGCCGTAATTGCAGATGAAGCACATTCTTCGCAAAGTGGCTCAACGGCACGACAACTCAAAGAAACGCTGATGCTTGATGAGCGTGATGAAGATGATCAGCTCACGTCAGAAGATGTATTAGATGCGGTCATGGCTTCACGTAAAGGGAGTGATAATTTAATTTTTTACGCCTTTACTGCAACCCCAAAAGATAAGACATTACAACTGTTTGGGTGTTTGCCGAATCCTGAACTACCCCCATCCAAAATCAATAAGCCCGAAGCCTATCATGTCTATTCAATGCGCCAAGCGATTGAAGAAGGCTTTATTTTGGATGTCTTAAAAAATTATACCAACTATAAAGTTATCTATAAGCTCAAACAAAAGATTGAGGAAAAAGACGATCAGGTCGATGCCAAAAAAGCCAAGATTAAGCTTAATCAATGGGTGCGACTACATGACCACAATATCTCGCAAAAAGTACGCGTGATTATTGAGCATTTTAAAAAGAATGTGATGGGCTTATTGGGTGGTCAAGCCAAAGCCATGGTCGTGACCAGCTCACGTAAAGAAGCCATACGCTATAAACAAGCCTTTGATAAATATGTGTCACAGCAAAACTATGCCAATATTCAAGCGATAGTAGCATTCTCAGGTGAAGTCGAATTTGCTGATCACGATGCAGACAGCAGCCATTTGGTCGGGCAGAAGTTTACTGAAACTAATATCAATCCAAATTTGAAAGGGCGTGAAATGCGTAAAGCATTTGATAGTGATGACTTTCAAGTAATGATTGTGGCGAATAAGTTTCAGACAGGTTTCGACCAACCAAAATTGTGTGCTATGTACGTCGATAAGAAACTAGGTGGTGTTGAGTGCGTGCAGACCTTATCGCGTTTAAACAGAACCTATCCTGGCAAAGCAGAATCAGGCACATTTGTTCTAGATTTCTTTAATGAACCACAAGAAATTTTGGATGCATTCCAGCCTTACTATCAAACGGCAGAACTGGCAGATGTTTCTAATCCTGATATTGTCTATGACCTTGCTGAAAAGCTGAAAGCAGCACGCATTTTTCTCATGACTGAAGTCGAGCAATTTGTTGATGCTTTCTATAGTAAAAATAAATCCAATGCTGCACTTGCCAATATCTGTAAACCAGCGATGCAACGTTGGCAGCAACGTTATTCTCAAGCAATCAATGATTATGACGTGACCAAGAATCGTTTGGAAATTAGCAAACGGACAGGTGAACCTGTGTTGATTGCAAATGCTGAAAATGAATTTGCCGAAGCGAAAAAGGCACGTGATGCACTCGAAATCTTTAAAAAGGATTTAGGTAGTTTTAGTCGTTTTTATGAGTTTATGTCACAGATTGTAGAATATGATGATAAAGAACTCGAAAAAATCAGTTTGTTTGCTCGTACTTTGCGGCCGTTATTACGTGAGCAAGCGGCAGATGAAGATGTGATTGATTTGAGTAATGTGGCAATGAGTCATTATCGGCTCTCTAAAATCCGTCAACAGGATATTCAACTTAAAGCAGATAGTACTGAACATAAATTAGAACCAGCTAATGATCTCGGTTCGGCAAAAGCAAAAAATAAACAAGAGGATTTTTTATCGGTCATCTTACAGCGTGTAAATGATGTTTTTATTACCGATAAGCTGACAGATCAGGACATGATTAATTATGTCTATACGGTGGCAGACAAGATGTCTGAAAACGCCAAGATGATGAAGCAGATTCAAAACAATACCCGTGAACAAGCGATGCTGGGTGAGTTTGATAGTGCTTTAGATGATGCGGTACTCGATAGTAATACTGCACATACTGAACAAATGACACAGCTGATGAGTGATCCAGCCAAAATGAAGCAGTTTGCCAATATTATTTATGATGTATTGGTAAGCCAGCAAAAAACAAGAAGATAATAGATAAAGCATAAGGTTATTTAATTCATGGAATTAGAAGAATTTAAGCAAAAATTTAATTTGCCTCGTATTAACGATTATGTAGCACTTTTATCGGAATCACAGAAGAATTGGTTTTGGGAACAATTGATGGAAATAAAGCAAGTATTTCCAAATATTGATATCTACCATGCTGGAGCATCTAAGTATGGGTATTTAGGTTTTGGTAGAAAAAGAGTTCAAGCGAAGAGAGTAGAAGATTTCTTATTTGTACTTCATTTAGAAAAGAATGGAAATTTTATACTGTACATCGCAGATCAAACATATAGATTATTACGTGTTGATGAGGATGTCCTACCACAAGGATATGATCAATCTGTACAAAAAGAATTAAATTTAAAAGGCTGGCTAGATCAGGTAAAGACATTCACTGAGGAGTTAGACTTAGATTATTCAGGTGAAGATTTATACCCTGTAAATTATGAAGTAGAAGACTATTTTACAACTTTAGAAGCTTACAATTTTTTAAAAACAAAATATCAGAAAATTAAGGAAGCAACTAAGAAAATAGTTGGATTTAGAAATAATTCTAATCGAGAGTTAGCTTTGATTTTAGAAAATTCTAGACCTTCTTTGTTTATAGGTGTAGACCCAGAAGACAACCAATACTTTAAATTTAATTTTATTGATAATAATTCAAAAATATTCGGTAAATATGATGAAAACGAAGGACGTCATGATGGTTTGAAGTCTCATGCTCCTAGTTTGTATAAGGGTAATAAGGCATATTACATTGAGATAAATAATTTAAATGATTTAGAAAAATTTTGTGAATGGTATGAATTGGATACACTTCAATCATTAGACAAGAGTAATTCAAAGGAAAATAAAGAAATGTCGAATAAGATGGTACAACCATTAAATCGTATTTTATTTGGTGCTGCTGGGACTGGGAAAACTTTTAATACAATCAATCATGCACTTTCGATTATTGAAGATAAGTCCCTAGAAGATTTGGAAAAAGAAGAGCGTGAAGATCTAAAAAATAGATTTGATCAGTATAAGAATAAAGGACAGATTAAGTTTGTAACTTTTCATCAGAGTTTCAGTTACGAGGATTTTGTAGAGGGCATTCGAGCTGAAACAGTAGAAGATAATGAGGGTAAAAAAAATATCGAATATCCTGTAGTTTCTGGGGTATTTAAATCGTTGTGTGATACTGCTCAATCAAAAGTAATTTTAGAAAGTCAAAAGAACAATTTTGATTCTAGTGCAAATGAAATATGGAAAATGTCTTTAGGAAGAGCAGGAGAGGATGAGGATATCTTCGATTACTGCGTCAAAAATCATTGTGTACTTCTTGGATGGGGAGATGACATAAACTTTTCTAGTACTACTAACCGTAAGCAAGTTGAGGAGATTATGGATGAACAAGGTTATGAGGATTATCGTAAAAAATATCCTTCAGCTTCAAGATTTGTAAATGATTTTAAAAACAAAACGAAAGTTGGTGACTTAATCATCATTTCTGATGGGAATTATAAATTTAGAGCTATTGGTGAAATAAGTGGTAATTATGAACTATTACCTGATAGTGATGATGCACCTAGATACGTTCAAAAGAAATCTGTTAAATGGCTTAAATTGTTCAAACCGAGCCTAAATGTAGAACAACTATTTGATAAAGTTCTTTCGCAACAAACAATTTACAACTTAGCAAATGCAATAAATATTACTAAACTTAAAAATCTTTTGGAGAGTCATCAAAAGGAAGACAATGATAAGAAATTCGTACTGATCATCGATGAAATCAACCGTGGCAACATTTCCCGTATATTTGGTGAATTGATTACTTTAATTGAGGATTCAAAGCGTCAAGGTGCAGAAGAAGAACTATCTGTTACTTTGCCATATTCTAAATATGAGCTTACTGTTCCAAAGAATCTTTACCTTATTGGTACGATGAACTCTTCTGACCGCTCTTTAACAGGTTTAGATATTGCTTTACGTCGTCGATTCACTTTTATTGAGATGCCACCTCAACCAAATCTATTGAGAGATGTGAGTGTTGATGGTGTAGATATTGAACGATTATTAACTGTTATCAACCAAAGAATTGAAATCTTAATTGATCGTGATCATTGCTTAGGTCATGCTAATTTTATGAATTTAAAAGAGAAACCAACTTTAGATAATTTGTCAGATATTTTTAAGCAGAAGGTCATTCCACAATTACAAGAATACTTTTTTGATGACTGGGCAAAGATCAATTTAGTTTTAAATGGTAATGGAATGCTTAAACCAAAACCTGTAGAAAAATCAGCAATATTTCCGAATGTAGATTCTGAAGATTTAGGTTACTTTGAAGATAAAAAAACTTGGGAGTTGGTCCCGACATCATTCAAGTCTATTGAAAGTTTTGCAAAGATTATTCAGCATTGATAGGGGCAAATATGTCTGATCTGATAACCGTCAGAGAATATGCATATCTTAGTGTTGCATATGCTGGATGCCCTGAATCAACGATAGACCATGCTTATATTTCTGCGTCTGCTTTTGATCATTTGTGTGAACTCTCAGCATCATTTTCTCGACATGGTGCAAAGGTATTTGAATTAGCTGGGCGTAGGAAACTCAGACTAGATCAATATGTCGGAGTTCTCGAAACCAAATGTGGTACGCGTATTGAAATATTACCGAAGTATGTTGATATAGAGCCTAGTGAATCTAATGAAACGGTGATTGAAAAAGAACGTGAGCTTTTAAAAAAGATGCTTAGGATATCTTTGCATTTACCATATCGGGATGCTGGTGAGGCAAATTTAAGTCGTTTTAAACAGCCTATACATGAGTGGATCATAGATCAGTTTCTTTGTAATTTTGAAAAACTAATACAACGCGGTTTACGCTTTGATTATCAACGTGTGCAAGAAGAGCAAAAGTACTTAAGAGGGCAATTGCAGCATGTGAAGCATATGCGACAATCCCCAGCAAGAAAGCATATTTTCCCGATTGAGCACGACATCTATGAAGTTGATCGCCCTGAAAATAGGTTAATTAAAACGGCATTAGAAGTCGTTTGTAAAAAAACACGAAGTTCTAAAAATTGGAAACTTGCTCAAGAGCTTCGCTTAATGACTGGAGAAATTCCAAAGAGTCAAAATATTACTCAAGATTTTAAACAGTGGCAGTCAGGGCGTTTACTCGCACTATATGCAGATATAAAACCTTGGACTGAGCTGATTTTAAGTGAATACATGCCCGTATCTACTCAAGGCGGTTGGCGTGGGATGAGCCTACTGTTTCCTATGGAAAAACTGTTTGAGCATTATGTTGCTTATTTTTTACGCCGAAGTTTAAAAGATTGGAAAGTAAAGACACAAGTATCAAGTAAACATATGTGTACACATGAAGATAGAAAAATTTTTAAACTAAAACCAGATATCTATATTGAAAAGCAAAATAAAAAAATTGTGTTAGATACAAAATGGAAACTGATTAATCAGGGCGATCTGTCAGGGCGATATGGATTGAAAGATAGTGATATTCAGCAAATGTTTGCATACAGTCATCATTATTTAAAGCACAGTAGTGAAGTAATTCTTATTTATCCATATCGTAAAGATAAATTTAATCAGCCGTTACCTCAATTCACATTTAATGCAACTCATAATAGAGCTCTTTTGAAAGTAATACCTTTTAATTTGGATAATCCTTGTGATGTAATCAATTATTTAAATATCTAAAATTTTCTTTAAAAAATTCTAGCTAAATAATTAATCTACTTAGAATATATTTTTATTACTTTTCAATTAATTAAATTTAAGGCGATATAAATAATAAAAAAGCCTAACCCTTCCGAGTTAAGCTTTTCATTCATATAAATCTTGGCGAGAGAGGGAATAAACTTATTAATTTAAATGTATGATAATTAATTAAAATTTAAAAACGTATTTTGTGTTTTACCCCCAGTTATACCCCCAACTGCATGAGGGTACTTCCTTAGCTACACAGCTATTTTTCTTACTATATCATTAAAGCTTTGCACTAACCTGACGGATTTTATTGCCATCGTTTTTTAATGTATGATCATTTGATACTTACGTACGTACAGAGACAAGCATGTTTGAGATCATTGATGATTTAAAAACTAAATTAGATCAGCGTCGACCTCTTTCACCTGCGATTGTCAAAAATTTACATGAAGACTTAATCCTGCGATGGACTTACCATTCCAATGCGATTGAGGGTAATACTTTAACCTTATTGGAAACCAAAGTTGTTCTAGAAGGAATTACGGTAGGTGGTAAGGCATTAAGAGAGCATTTTGAAGTGATCAATCATCGTGATGCAATCTTGTATGTCGAAGACATTATAAAAAGAGAAGAGCCATTTTCAGAATGGCAAATTCGGAACATCCATCAACTAATATTGAAAAACATTGATGATGAAAATGCTGGACGATATCGCCAGCAAAATGCATTAATTTCAGGTGCTACAACTAATCCGCCAGACCATACTTTGCTTAATGACAAAATGACTCAGTTTATAGATTGGTATAATACGGAAGCTCATACATTGCATCCAGTTGAACGAGCTGCCAAAGTTCATGCTGAATTCGTAGGTATCCATCCCTTTGTCGATGGGAATGGACGAACATCTCGGTTATTGATGAATCTGGAACTGCTTAAAGCAGGCTATCCGCCCAGTGTGATTACAGTAGAAAATCGTTTAGCCTACTATGAGGCTTTAGATCAATGGATGGCTTATGGTAATACAGAACCATTCATCAATCTGATTGGTGGAGTTGTACTGGATGGATTTAAGCATTATCAGATGGTTTTGGGGATTTAATCATTTTAAATAGTCGTGGTTAGCGTCTATAAAATAATAGAGTTAAAAAGTATGAACTAGTTGCCTTAAAGATAGTGACTAAGTAATTAATCTTAGTCACTATTCAATATCAATCAGTGGGATACTACTATTTGTATTTAGGTTTACCATTCTCATCTAAATTTAGTAATTCGAATTCGATTTTAATTAGCTTTTCAATAACCTGCTCTTTTCGACAGTTTTTTAGCTCAGCTAATTGCTCAAGTTGCTTTTGAGTGCTTTTTGTTAAAGGGAGATGATAAGGTTTTTTTGCCTTTCCAGAATCTCTAAATTTTTTCTGACTCCATGTTTTTTTCATACGCTCAAGGAATAAAATCTTGTCCGATGGATTTCCGTATGACATATAATCGAAAGCTGCTTGTATAGAAAATAATAAGTCATCATTATCAGTTGGTATAAAAAAGGCATTATTTCTTTTATTAAATTTACCTAAATAATCCCATGCCCAATTTAATTGGGATGTATTATTTTGTTCTAGCCATTTTAATTGAGAATCCTTGGTTTTGATTTGACTCCATATATTTTTTTGATTCGTTATAAAACTTATTTTTGTATTTGTATCATAAAGTATGGAATCAAAATTAATAACAAACTCTTCATATAGGTTGGGTAGAAAACCTATGTTGATTTGTATTTTAAATTCATTTATTAAAGCGTTAATTAAATGAATAATCAATCTTTTATCTTTTTTGTTAATCCAATTGAAATAATTGTTATCAATTAAATTGTTTGTTTGGTGGTAAATTATTTGATTAATAAAATAATCTTTATTGCTTAAACTATTTAAGTAAATTACCAAGTGATTCATTTTTTGTTCTAAAGAAATTGTATTTATTAATGTTGGATGCATCCATCCCATACGGTAACAATAATTCCATGCACATTGGATTTCTCTAAAACCAAAATTTACTAATTGACTCGGTGTGTTTATTGGGAGGGGTTGGGGCTGCTGATGTTGCATGAGTATTTTTATCACTATGTAGAATTATTTATAAAATATTAGTCATATTT
>NZ_OVCN01000030.1 GCF_900406815.1 Acinetobacter haemolyticus | reverse complement strand
CTTATTAGATTACATTTCTTAATTACTCCTATACCTCCAAAACAAATTACTCACAAAAAGGAAACCTTTCTAATTATTTTTTTAATAGATATTAGGAATTCAAACTCAAGGAGTATATCGGCATGAACAGTACTAATAAAGATTATCAAGAGTTAAATCAGTTACTTAAAGATATTAAATTTGCAATGATTACTTTTATAACTGAAGAGGGTCATTTGCACTCTATTCCGATGACAACACAAAATAGTGAATTCAATGGAATCGTTTGGTTTTTGGGTTCAAAAAAATCAGAATTAGTAAAAAATATCCCTTACAACCCTCAAGTTAATTTGGGATATAGTAATCCTAGCAACAATGACTATGTGTCAATCAATGGGATAGCTGAAAATGTGGTAGATCCTGTCATACTCGATGAAATTTGGTCACCCGCCTATGAAGCATTCTTCGAACATGGAAAATCAGATCCAGATATTCAATTAATTAGAGTCGTTTGCAATGGAGCCCAATACTGGAAAGGTGCTGGCACATTGGCCACTTTATATAAGCTTGCTAAGGCCTCTGTCACTGGTGATACAGAAGAACTTGGAAGCACGAAAAATATTTCATTATAAAATAACTTGCTAAAAACCCATTAAAAGGAATTTTTAAACTTATCTTTTTAATGGGTTTTTTAATCTTTATTTAATTCTGACATATGAATGTTTCGTAAATATATTCGAGCAATTTGATTAAAAATTAAACTGCCATTTTACGACATTCTAATGCACAGCGTTGGCACGCCTCAGCACATTGTTGGCAGTGAGTTGATGTATGTTTTGAACATTCTGCGGCACAATATTCGCAAATGTCAGCACACAGACTGCAAATTTCACTAAAAAAAGCGGATCCTCTTAAGTCTGTTCTCGCACACAACACACAAATATCAGCGCACTCCAAACATCTCTTGATACATTCATTCATCATGCCTTCCATGCCACTTTCTTCAAGACAAGCAGAGGCGCATGTGGTGCATGTCATTGAACAATCCATACAAGCTTTACTACATACTGAAAATTCAATTGGATTCATTTGTGGTCTCCCCTCAAATAAAATTGATTACCTATCAATTTATTCAGGTAAATACCATCGAACTAGAAACATTCAGTTATTAAAAGTAAGAAATGTAGAGTTTGGGTTAAATCGAAATAATGATAGAAAAATGGAACCAAAGGTTCTTTATAATTAAAAATCCCAGATATGTATCTGAGATTTTTAAAATAAATATAGTCGTGAGTAGCAATTATTTTTAGAAAAAATTACTCATCACTCATTGAGCATTCAAAATGCGTTGGTTGTTTTGAACAACGTACTTGTTTAAGTAGCTTCATCATTTCTTTATTATAATAACCCTCTTTGGTCATTTGAATACGCGCTTCACGCATTAACCGCATATACCCTGGTTTATCGCTTTCATGAATATTCATCCAATATTTTTCAGGAATATCTTTTTCAATTTTATCCACAAAATCAAAAGCAGGTTGTAATTGCTTAGAAATAATCTCGCGCGCAATCGGTCCCATTCCCGCAGGGAACTTATTTTTATGCATGATTAAGGTTCCTGTTACCTGAACCACAGGAAAACGAATAATCGCCCCTGTCACCTTACCCGATTTATCAGTCATACCCTTATGTAATTCTAAAGGATCAAATAAAATTGCAGGGCCAGCAATAATTTCAACTTCTTTATTATTAAATTTTGGTCCAACTGTCGCCAAATCTACTGACACAGGCTGTGCACCAACATTTTGGGCTAATTTCTTTTGTGTAGGATCAAATGAGAAAACTGCAACTTTTCTTCCTGCTGCTTTTGCCAACGTGTTGATATTACGGTCACTGACCATAATATAAGCTGCACCAAGCGGTACAATTCCTACAACTTCATAATCTTTATTCACCATTTTTTCGTCAAATTTTGGATCTGCTAACAACTGAATCACTGAGGTTAATTGCTTATAGTTTTGCAGTGCTCCAATCGCATCAATACTTCCAACAAAAGAGTTGAACTGACGTGCCCTTAAATTACTAATCCCAGCTCCATCACAACGTTTACTACGGAAATCCTCAGTCAATACGCCTTCATTGGTATACACTTTGAGCGTTACCATCGTAGAAGCAGTTTGCTTTAATTTAGGATAATCAATATCAATTTTAAGTTGTAAATTGGAAGGTCGAGTGATGTTCATATTGACCCCATACTGTTTTGCGATTCGCACAATACGCGGTAACTCACTCATATAGCTGGTAGCTTGCTGGAAAGCCTCACCATGCTCACCATTAGGTGAGTAAACACATAAGGTCACTTGTTTTGGGATTTGCTGCCAAATTTTAGGGTCATTTAACAAAGTTTTGATTTTATTCTGCGAGTGTTGAGACAATGTCAGATCTAACTTCTCGGCTGGTGCTGCCTGAACAGGCGTGGCAAGAAATAACGAAGCTACCAACGTAGATGTAAAGGATATAGATTTGAACAAATTCCCCAATTTCAATTGTTTTTGTTGTTTAAACATTATTATCACTCCTGTGAATTATTTTTACCTTACGTAAAACCCCCGCAAATAAAATTGACCTGAGTCGTTTTGATTCAGTCAAAATAGTCAAAAAAATCTATAAAAAAAGCTGCAGATCTATATCACGACAGCTTTCCTATTTTAAAAATTATTAATTTATGAACGATTTAATCTTAGCGCATTGACGACAACCGATAAGGAACTTAACGACATCGCAACAGCGGCAAACATCGGTGTAAGTAACAAACCTGTTAATGGGTAAAATAATCCTGCTGCAACAGGCACTCCCAAGCCATTATATACAAATGAGAAAGCAAGATTTTGCTTCATATTTTTCACACCAAGTTTTGCCATATGAACCGCATGTGCAACGCCCTGAATATCTCCTTTTACCAATGTTACTTGAGCAGTTTGTTTAGCAATATCTGTCCCTGTCCCCATCGCAATACCCACATCAGCTTGCGCAAGCGCAGGTGCATCATTGATACCATCACCAGCCATTACGACAACCTTCCCCTGAGCTTGCACTTGTTTCACAATCTCAAGTTTTTGCTTTGGATCACAATTTCCATAAACCTGATTGATCCCGAGTTGCTCTGCTACCATCTGCGCATTTTTCTCATGGTCACCAGTTGCCATAATGACACTAATACCATCCGCATGAAGTTGATCAATCACTGCTTTCGCATTTTGTTTAATTGCATCGTGAATCGATAAATAAGCAATCACCTCATGTTCAGACATCAGGAAACTAATAACCTCGCCTTGTGATCGCTTCTGATCAAGTTCCTTGGTTAAACTTTCGTTAAAAATTAAACCGAGTTGATCCACAAGTTTTTGGCTACCAATGTATAAGGTCTTACCCTCTATCTCTCCTTTTACCCCAAAACCCGTAACATCCTCGAAATCCATAACATTCAATAATTGAGTAGGTTCGACCAATTTGGTGAGTGTCTGTGCAATCGGATGTGTTGAATATTGTTCAATAGATGCGATCCACAATTCAATTTGCGATTGGGTATATGTTTTAGACAATGGCTGAATGTTCTTTAAACTTGGCTTTCCTTCAGTTAATGTCCCCGTCTTGTCAATAATAAGTGTAGTGACTTTACTCAAGGCTTCTATCGCTTCAGCATTTTTGAACAAAACACCTTTCTGTGCAGCTCGACCCGTTGTTGCCATCACAGACATCGGTGTTGCCAAACCTAAGGCACATGGACATGCAATAATCAGAACGGCAACTGCACACATTAACGCTAAATCAAATTGGGCTTTACCAAATATCATCCATGCAATAAATGTCAAAACACTAATCGCGAGAACCACCATCACAAAATATTTTGCTACCACGTCAGCAATTCGTTGCAAAGGTGCTTTAGAACGCTGGGCATCAGCAACGGTTTGAATCATTTTTGCCAAGGTTGTATTGGTACCTACAGCCGTTGTTTGAATTCGAATCGAACCTTGTTGATTGATAGTTCCACCAATGACTTGATCATTCTTTTCCTTTTTCACAGGTACAGGCTCACCTGTCATCATGGATTCATCAACATAGGTTTTTCCATCAATCACCACACCATCCAAAGGAATTTGTTCACCTGAGGATATTTGCAATACATCCCCTTGTTTGATCATGGCTATATCCACATCAACCACTTGATCATCTTGAACTAATTTTGCTTTACTCGGTTGTAAGCGTAATAAAGCTCTTAATGAATTTGCTGTTTGTGAACGCGCTTTCAGTTCTAACACTTGACCTAATAAACTTAATGAAACAATCATACAGGCAGCTTCATAGTATACGGCCACACCATGCCCTGTTTTTGCTTCAACGGGTATCAATGAAGGGAAAATGGTTGCTACGACACTATAAATAAATGCAGCAAGTACACCGACACCGATCAAACTCCACATATTGAGATGTCCAGTTTTATAGGACACCCAGCAACGTTGTAAAATTGGATAACCCGCCCAAAGGACGACAGGTAAACTGAGAATTAATTCAATCCACGGCTGAATATGAGGAGAAATAAAAGCATGAATATGCGATCCCATGGCCAAGATCACAACCAATAAACTTAAAGGTAAAGTTGTCCAAAAGCGTTTGCTAAAATCCACCAATTCAGGATTTGGACCCTCATCTAAAGTGGGTTGCATTGGCTCTAATGCCATACCGCAAATCGGACAGGTTCCTGGTCCTTTTTGTACAATCTCGGGATCCATTGGACAGGTATAATCCATATCCATCGCACCTTCAGGCACAGGACGCTGATGTAGTGGAATGAGATAAAATTCTGGATCATTTTTAAATTTTTCTAAGCAAGAGGGATTACAGAAGTAATAAGTCTTACCTGCATGATCTGTTTTTAAATCGGTTGTTGTCTTAACAGACATACCACAAACAGGATCAATCTGTGTCTCTCCATCTGCAACTTGATGTGCATGTCCACCACCACAACACGCAGATTTTTTCACTTCTGCTTTCGTCGGCTGTGATGGCGTTTTTTCCGCACAGCAGGTACTTGCCTGAGTTACATTCGGTTTGGGTGCACAACAAGAAGCAGTTTCTGCCTTATTAACTGTAAGTTCTTCTTTCTGAGGATCACAACAGCTTGATTGCTTTTGAGGCTTTTCTTCGGAACAGCATGATGATGCATTATCTAGTTTTAAGTAATCTTTTGGGTTCGTACTAAATTTCTGTTGACAACCAGCCGAACAAAATAAATATCGAATATCTTGATAATCAAAATAATGTTCAGATGTTTCAGCAACATGCATCCCACATACTGGGTCAATATATTCATAAACAATTGCTGACTTGTTACCCGAACAACATGATGAAGATTGTTGATGTGCCATTGCTACACCTATCTTTTATTTTCTGATAGGTTTAGGATAAAGTCTGTACCTAGGTACAGAGTCAAGCAATTTTTAGCATTTTTTGAGGAACAACAAATGAACCTCACTATAGGTAAACTGGCTAAAGCATGTCAGTTAAATGTTGAAACGATTCGGTATTATCAGCGGATTGGTTTAATACGTATCCCTGAAAGCACACAAAGCTATCGGTATTACCATCAACAAGATGTAGAGACATTGAGTTTTATTCAGAAGGCAAAAGATGCTGGTTTACAACTCAACGAAATTAAAGAGCTGCTCACCTTAAATTTAGAGGATCGTGTTGAAGTACGCCATGTAATAGAACAACGCTTGAATAAGATTGATGAACGTATCAAAGAACTACAAGGACTAAAACAGCGTCTTGCAACTTGGTTAGATGAATGCAAAACCACAGAAAATGAATGTTGTCCTATTTTAATAGAGCTGAAGAAATCAATTTGACTTCTCAAATATGATAAGCATCTAAACATAACCTGAATAAGATGCTTATCTTTTAATTATTTAAACAAAAGACCAAATCACATTTTCGTCTTGCTGTTTTAGTACAAAACTGATCTGCTGATCATCTTCTACAACAATATGTTGATTTGAGAACATTTTTACTTTTAATAATGTGTCATTTTCATAGACTAAATCATTTTTGCCCTCTTTTGTTAAGATAAGCGTTTGATCTAGAACAATTAGATCTTTTGATTCCAACATAACTTTCCCCTTCAAAACAGTTCTGCAATTTTTGTGCATGTCTTTCAAGTCAGTCACAACTGGATAACATTCATAAAATTGACGTCTAAAGATTTAAATCTACTGGGAACTTTAGATCATTTCTCGATCAATTTCGCTTTTTTTGTAGGACAGTTCTCATAAAATTTAATTTTTGTATTAATTTGCACGGTTTGTTGAGGTTACATGAAATTTTCAGCTTTTCGTTGTATCGGATAACTGACATCCATTTTTAATGCTTAATTCCTAAGATAAACCACTGATAAAATCAGTTTAGGATACAATTGAGAAACTTTTAATAGAGGTACTTTAAGTTGTTGCTACGAATACATCTTTCGATGTAGGGCAATACTCACTGGAAAATATTGACAAAGAATTGGGACACTAAATCGGTTATGATCCTTCTAACAAAACGACTTACTTAACAGCATGAGCCAAGACCTGATTACGCTAAGAAAACAGCTCCGCTTAAAAAGAAGAAACCTCTCTCACTTTCAACAGAAACAAGCTGAGCAACGAGTTTCGAATCAGCTTCGACGATTCAGTACATTTCAATCCGCAACAAAAATTGGTTTGTACTTGCATGCATTTGGTGAAATTCATACACAAAAATTATTAGAACTCTGTTTTAGAAACAGAAAACAAGTTTATCTCCCAATGATTTGTAATATGAATCAAAAATTGGTTTGGGTAAAAATCAGCGCCAATCAATATAAAAGCAAACGTTTTTCCCATCACCCTCTTGGCATGAAAGAACCCATGGCGAGTCGTGGTCAACCAGTATCAAATTTGGATTTACTGATCATGCCTCTACTTGCTTGCGATCATCTTGGTACAAGAATCGGTATGGGAGGAGGTTATTATGATCGAACTTTAGCCACAGCACCACGCCAACCTTTTCGTCTAGGTATTGCACATTCATTTCAATATATTGATCAGACCATAACTAGACAAAAATGGGATCAGCCGCTGGATGCTTTAATCACCCCGACACAAAAATATTTTTTCAAACGTTAAATACATCTTCTTTATAGAATTTCGCCCAAATCCCGACCAAATTAGTCTTTTTTTTATATTTTCTAATTAAAAACCCTTGTAATTTTAAAAATGCACATCACTATAAAAACATGGCAACACCGTTGTCACTCATTAGGAGTGCCCATGTCTGAATATATTATGAATAATGAAACTAACTTAGAGCCGCAGGTTCCAAGTGTATTACCACTATTGGCGTTACGTGATGTTGTGGTTTATCCACACATGCAAATTGCGCTTTTCGTGGGTCGTGAAAAATCGATCAATGCAGTGGATGTGGCTCGTAACAGTGACAATTTAGTATTTGTAGTTGCGCAAAAAGATTCGCTTACAGAAGAAATTGATCACGATAATCTCTATCAATATGGAACCGTGGCTAAGATCGTACAGGTTGTTAATCATGAGAATGATGAAAACTGTATTAAAGTGCTGATTGAAGGCTTACACCGTTCTAAACTCGAACGCATTATTGACGGGGAAGAATATTTAACTGCTGAGCATAATCTCAGTCCGATGACGGTTGCATTGGATCAAGAGACTCAAGAAACTCGCTTGAATGAATTACGTACCCTATTTGCTCAATACGCTGAAGCAAAATTACGTAATGCGCGTGAGTTGGTTGCAGCCGCAAATAAAATCGAAGACTTATTACAATTGATGTTCTTCGTTGCGACTCGTGTGCCTTTAAATATTGAAGTGAAACAAAAATTTTTAGAGCACGATGATTTTGAAGCACATTTGCAAGAGTTAATGAGCTATTTGATGAATCAATCTGCCGAACAGCAAATTGAGCAAACGCTACATGACAGCGTAAAACGTCAAATGGAAAAGAATCAGCGTGAATACTTTCTCAATGAAAAAATGAAAGTTATTCAACGTGAACTCTCGGATATGAATGGCGGCGCTGAAGATGATGTTGCTGAAATCGAGAAACGTCTTGCTGAATCAGACTTACCTGAGCATGTACGTAAAAAGGCTGAAGCTGAATTCCGTAAACTAAAAGCAATGCAACCTGCTTCAAGCGAAGCAGCTGTGGTGCGTAACTATCTAGAAGTGATTTTAGATACACCTTGGAATAAGGCAAGCAAAGTCAGTATTAATCTGGCAAAAGCACAAGAAATTCTCGATGCTGATCATTATGGCTTAGATGATGTCAAAGATCGTATCGTTGAGTATCTTGCAGTTCAGTCTCGCGTGAAAAAACTCAAAGGTCCAATTCTATGTCTAGTGGGACCTCCAGGTGTAGGTAAAACCTCGCTTGGTGAATCGGTTGCTAAGGCGACAGGTCGTGAGTTTGTGCGCATGGCACTCGGTGGTGTTCGTGACGAAGCAGAAATTCGTGGTCACCGTCGTACTTATATTGGTGCGATGCCAGGTAAAATTGTGCAGTCTTTAACCAAAGTTGGTGTAAAGAATCCATTATTCTTGCTCGATGAAATCGACAAGATGGCACAAGATTATCGTGGCGATCCTGCATCAGCTTTGCTTGAGGTTCTTGATCCATCACAAAACAGTAAGTTCAACGATCATTATTTAGATCTTGATCTTGATCTTTCAGAAGTAATGTTTATCTGTACAGCCAACAGCATGAATATTCCTGAAGCGTTACTGGACCGTATGGAAGTGATTCGTCTACCGGGTTATACCGAAGATGAAAAAGTAAATATTGCTGAGCGTTACCTTGTTCCAAAAGCAATCAAGAACAATGGTCTACGTACCAAAGAGTTAACCGTTCACGAAGAAGCGATCCGTGACATCGTGCAACGTTATACTCGCGAAGCAGGTGTGCGTAACTTAGAACGTGAAGTATCTAAAATTGCGCGTAAAGTTGTAAAAGAGGCAGTAAGTAAGAAGTCTAAAAACTTACAAATTGAGGTAAACTCTGCCAACCTTCCAACATACTTAGGTCCACACAAGTTTGACTTTGGTATGGCAGAAGAAGAAGCGCAAGTCGGTCGTGTAAATGGCTTAGCTTGGACTTCAGTGGGTGGTGAGTTATTGACGATTGAGGTTGCTGCAGTAAAAGGTAAAGGTAAATTCATCACTACGGGTTCACTCGGGGATGTGATGAAAGAATCTATTACAACTGCGATGACTGTGGTACGTACTCGAGCAGATGAATTAGGTATCGAATCTTCTCGTTTCGAGGAAACCGATGTCCACGTTCACTTACCTGAGGGAGCAACACCGAAAGATGGTCCATCTGCTGGTTTAGCACTCACCACTGCCCTTGTGTCAGCATTTACAGGTATTGCAATTCGTCCTGACATCGCCATGACAGGTGAAACTAGTCTCGGTGGTCGTGCAATGCGAATTGGTGGGTTAAAAGAAAAACTTCTTGCAGCACATCGTGGCGGTATTAAGTTAGTGTTTATCCCACAGGATAATGTTCGTGACTTGGACGAGATCCCAGCCAATGTTAAAGAAGGTTTAGAAATCAAAGCGGTGAAAAGCATTGATGAAATCTTGCCTCTTGCATTGACGGATACACCTAAGCCTTTGCCTAAAACACCGATTGTAAAACCAGTCGAAGATGCAAAAGCTGCACGTCACTAATCATTTATCTACGAAAAAGAGAGCTACGGCTCTCTTTTTTTGTTACATAATTTGGTTGAAAAATAACCTGCATATTGCATAATAAAATAGAGTCGATAAAAACAAAGGTTAAATTTGGCTCATATGCAACTCATTTTTTAGTATCATCCGAACTCCAGACGGATGATACTTTGATCGCAGCTCATACGCGTTTTGAGCTGCGTTTTTTATGAACAAGATAACTCAATAATTTGTATTTTTTATGACAAGATAAACTGGTGTATCCCCCTAGGTATGGTCGCAAGCTTTATAATGCACTTAATTCTATAAATGAAACGAAGCTATGAAAATTCGTATTCTGACCATTGGTCAAAAAATGCCTGCATGGGTGATGACTGGATTTGAAGATTATTTCAAACGCATTCAACCTTTTGTACAAACACAAGTTGTTGAGTTGCCGATGGCGAAACGAGGCAAAAATGATTCTGAAGCAGATATTTTAAAATACTGCCAAATCGAAGGAGATAGTATCTTAAATGCGATTAAACCCAATGAAATTTTAATCGCACTAGAAGTGGGAGGACGTGAATTAAGCACTGAAAAGCTCGCAGATACCATGAAACAATGGATGCTGGAAGGTAATGATATCGTGCTAGCCATAGGAGGTCCCGATGGACATTCTGATGCGGTCCGCAAGGCAGCAGCTTGGCATTGGTCGCTGTCAAAGCTCACTATGCCCCACCCAATGGTACGTATTTTACTAATTGAACAATTATATCGGGCAATGAGTATTAATCATAATCATCCCTATCATCGAGCCTAATCTAAAACAGTGTTCTGGATATAGAACAACCTGTTGAATCCATCGACTTTTAAATTGTGCTTAGATTTGTCACTATAAGTACATATTTCCATTCAGGTGCCCGATTATGAATCTGCAAACATTACCAGGGTTATTTATTTCTCATGGTTCTCCCATGCTTGCACTTGATCCTGAACAAGTTGGCCCAGCTTTACATCGTTTGAGTCATAATCTTCCGAAACCAGAAGCAATCGTTGTCATGTCTGCACACTGGGAAAGTCAGGCTTTAGAAGTCAGTACATCAACGCGCCCACAAACTTGGCATGATTTTAGAGGCTTTCCTCCCGCCTTATATCAAATTCGTTACCCTGCCGCTGGTGCACCTGAAATGGCTGAAAAAATACTGGCATTATTTGCGGAAGCTGGCATATCGGCACATGCAAATAGTACTCGTCCCCGAGATCATGGTGTTTGGATGCCTTTATTACATATGTATCCAGACGCAGATATTCCCGTGATTGAAATTTCACTTCCGATCTCGATGAGTTCCGATGATATTTATAGAATCGGTCAGGTTCTGGCACCTTTACGGGAACAACAAATTTTACTGATTGGTTCAGGTAGTATTACGCACAACCTTGCTGAACTTTCATGGCAAGCCGATGCGGATGTCCCACTGTGGGCGAGTGCTTTCCGCAATGCGGTTGTAAATAAACTTTCCCATCAAAATTATGATGCAGTTCTAGATTGGCCTTCACTGCCTTATGTACAGCGCAACCATCCTACACTCGAGCATTTTGCACCGCTTTTTTTTGCGATGGGAACTGGTAAGCGCTTTAACATCGTTCACAGCAGTTTTTCTATGGGTTCCTTAGGAATGGACATTTATCGTTTTGATTAGCCCATAAATCAGACTAATTATTTGGCTCTACTCTTGAACAATTACTCTAAAAAAGTAGATTTTTATGGGACTTAATCCATTAAAACTCCTATATTTTTATTGTATTTTACAAATTGACACATTTAACGAACTTAATGCATAAAGTGCTGTCATGCGCTTCTTTTAAGAATACTTTAAGCTAATAGCTGCTATTTTTTATGTGTTGTTTACAAAATGAAAATCAAATACTTAATCCTTGCTTTACTCCCTTTTTCTTTGATGGCATGTCAAACGGTACAAAATGTTGCAGACCATGTAAGCACTGAAGTCAACACTGCTGCTGCAAAAAAACTTACTGATTATCGCTGGACTTATCAAGCATCGACAGCCTCAAAACCATTGGTATTAAACTTTAATAGTGATCAACAACTCTCAATTCAAACAGGTTGTAATGGTCAAGGGGGCACTTGGAAAATCGAAGGCGGAAATACCCTTGTAACTTCTGCATTGGTATCCACAATGATGGCATGTTCAGATGATTTAATGCAGCAAGAACGTTTATCAGCGGATATTTTTAGTGAGAAAAAAGTACCGTTCCAAGTCAGCACAACAGATAACCAAGCGATTTTGACTGTAACCGACAGTAAAGGTCAAAAACACGTATTTACAGGTGTTAAGATGACTGAAAGTAAGATTTTGACGAACTATACTTGGTCTTATCAACCTACTGAAACCAAAAAACCTATCGTTTTAAGCTTCTTGGATAATAACCGTTTATCAGTAAACACAGGTTGCAATCGTCAGAATACCTCTTGGAAAGTGGAAAATGATGTGATTGTTACAGGTGATATGACATCTACGCTTATGGCATGTGAACCTACACTGATGAAACAAGAACAATTTGCTGGTGATCTATTACAAAAACGTCAAATTCCATTTGAAATGAATGTAACCAACTTAGATCAACCGACTCTAGTCGTACGTGATACAAAAGGTCAAGCATATACATTTGTTGGTAAAATGACACCTGAAGCAAAATACCAAACTGAACCGAAGACCGTATTCTTAGAAATTGCACCAGAAACGAAATCATGTGTTGGCGTAGCACCACAAACTTGTATGCAAGTTCGTGAAATTAAATATGACGACAAAGGCATCAAAACTTATGCTGATAAAGACTGGTCACTTTACTACGGTGAGATTGAAGGTTTTGAACACAACCCAAATCAGCGTGTGATCGTTCGTGTTAAGCGTTTTGAAGTTAAAAACCCAGCAGCAGATCAATCGAGTCTAGCTGATGTATTAGATATGGTGGTTGAACAAGAAATAGTTAAAAAACCTTAATACATTGTTATAAACAAAAAGATCTGGTGTTCTCACCGGATCTTTTTATCTATTCAAACCCGACTTAATAAATACCTTGGGCCAAAATTGCATCAGCAACTTTCACAAACCCTGCAATATTTGCACCGTCTACATAATTCACTGTACCGTCTTCTTTAGTTCCATATTTCAAGCAGTTAGCATGAATATTTTTCATGATCGCATGTAATCGCTCATCCACCTCTCCATGTGTCCAACCAAGACGTAATGCATTTTGTGACATTTCAAGACCAGACGTCGCAACGCCACCTGCATTGGAAGCCTTACCTGGAGCATAAAGAATTTTTGCGGTAATGAATTTTTCTACTGCATCTAATGTGCACGGCATATTTGCACCTTCAGCCACACAGATCACGCCATTTGCAAGCAATAGCTCAGCATCTTTTTCATCTAATTCGTTTTGAGTTGCACATGGCAAGGCAATATCTACAGGAATGTGCCAAGGTGTCTTACCTTCAAAATATTCAAAACCGTGTCTAGAAGCGAACTCAGAAATACGTCCACGCTTAATATTTTTAAGCTCCATAACTTCTGCCAGTAATTCGTCGGTAAAACCATTTTTTAAATACACTGTACCGTTCGAATCTGAAAGCGTTACGACTTTTGCTCCTAAAAACATCGCTTTTTCTGCTGCAAACTGAGCGACGTTACCTGAACCAGAAACAGAAACTGTTTTACCAGTGAAATTGTCACCTCGGGTTTTAAGCATTTCCTCAGCAAAATAAACTGCACCATACCCTGTAGCTTCAGGTCGCATGAGGCTTCCACCAAATGAAACGCCTTTACCAGTAAACACACAAGCTGTATCGTTACTGAGCTTTTTCATCATGCCTGCCATGAAACCTACTTCACGACCACCCACCCCAATATCCCCAGCTGGAATATCGGTATTGGGGCCTAAATGACGATATAATTCGATCATTAAGGCTTGGCAAAAACGCATAATTTCAGCTTCTGACTTTCCCTTTGGATCAAAATCCGAACCGCCCTTTCCACCACCCATGGGTAAAGTAGTTAAAGCATTTTTAAAAGTTTGTTCAAAGCCTAAAAACTTTAAAATCGATAAATTCACCGATGGGTGAAAGCGCATGCCGCCTTTATATGGACCAATCGCTGAATTGTATTGAATACGGAAAGCACGGTTTACATGAGTTTGACCTTGATCATCCATCCAAGAAACTCGGAATTGAATTGCTCTCTCAGGTTCCACCAAACGCTCCAATAAACCATATTGAGCATATTGGGGATTTTTCTCAATAAACGGCCACAAGCTCAGCATTACTTCTTCAACAGCTTGTAAAAATTCAGGTTGATCAGGATCTCTCGCTTTCACATAAGCTAGAAAGTCATTTAAGCTATTGTATTTCAACATTCACCCCCGAGTAAGTGATTTATATTGGTGCGAAAAATGCACCGTTATAGAATATCTCATACAATCAATATAAATTACTATTCCACTTTTTTACTATAC